>JAJPRD010000004.1 GCA_023700255.1 Candidatus Thalassarchaeaceae archaeon
AGTAGTTTTAATGGTCAATAATACTCACCTATTTGAAGAACAAAATCCAACTTTACCACCACCTGGAAGTAATGAGGATAATGGATTTTTACCGGGGTCAGGTGTAGTTCTTACAATTTTATCTTTAACTATCGGTCTCATATACTCAACCCGACGCGATTAACATATGAGTTTCTCCGGGAATGTCAGTCGCCCCTCTCATGAAGGCGGCTTACTAGTGTCTTTCGAAGGTAGAGCACCAGGACTCTATACTGGCATAAGAGTCGTAGGAGGGAAGTTCCTAGGACGAGTAGATTCAGTCATTGGAACAAAAGATAAAGCGTTCATTCATATCAAGCCATTAGCTGAAGGAGTAATTGCAACGAATGCGATTGGATCACCTATAGAAATTGCACCAAGAGATAGAAGCCCTCGTAATGACCGAAATAATAGAAGTAGAGGAAATGATGGACAAAGAGGTCAGGATCGACGTAACTCTGACAGAGACGTACATATGAAACCAGGAGATTGGCGCTGCTCGAAATGTAAGAATCATAACTATGCAAACAAACAATATTGCAATCGATCTACTTGCAATGAAAAGAAACCTCAAGGAAACAATAATAATTCATATAGCGATAACAATCGCGGAAGAAATGACAACAACCGTGGAAGAAATAGTAATGATGGACCAAATATGAAACCAGGGGATTGGATGTGCCCTAAATGTAAGAATCATAACTATGCAAGCAAAAATTTCTGTAATCGATCAAGTTGTGATGAAAAGAAACCACAAGGAAATAATAATAATAATTCATATCGCGACAATAATCGTGGAAGAAATGATAATAATCGTGGAAGAAATAGTGATGATGAACCAAATATGAAACCAGGGGATTGGATGTGCCCTAAATGTAAGAATCATAACTATGCAAGCAAAAATTTCTGTAATCGATCAAGCTGTGATGTCAGGAAGCCAGGTGGACCTGACAGTGCAAAGGGCAGTAGAAACACCCCGGCTAGAGCGAGAAGACCTGACAGAAGATCTACGGAACGTCAAAATAACAGTTCTAGAAGTAGTAGGCCACCATCAAATCGACAAAGTACAGGTAGGTCAGGAAATCGACAAAGCACAAGTAGGCCAGGAAATGGAAGAGGTCCTAGTAGAGGACGAAGCGATAAGAAGTTCAATTCTCGAAGATGATTCGGGATTAAAACGAACTCTACGTACCCGAGGTTTAATTTCTTAGAACTGTTACCGCTGCTTATGGCGAAGAGTGCGGAAATGATTTGGCTCGATGCCCTCGATCATAGAGATAAAGGTGACTTTGATTCTGCAATAGAAGCGGCTAAAGATGTAGTACACATAGACGAAACACATTCTGATGCTTGGATGGGTATTGCTACATGGTCATTACCCCCCCCAACTAGAGGTAAACAAATTCAACCAACGCTTGAGCAATCGGCTAAATCTATGTCCTCATTAAGAAAAGTTGTACTTATTGAACCTAAAAATATTGAAGCATGGAAAATAGGAGGTTGGCTATTAGCCGATAACCTAGGTATGCTTGAAGATGCATTGCAATGGTGGGAAGAATATAGGAAAGAATATCCAACTGATGTCACCCCTGTCATTGAACAAATATCCATATTAGTTAGACTAGGGTTATATGAAGAATGTGCAGAAAGATTAATCGAATTATATGATGAAGATATGGATGCTCCATCTAACCAACAGGCGATGAGAATGGATGGAGTAAGAAAAATGGTCGAGAGAGCGGCTAAAATGGAAAAAGAAGAGATATTTAGACCTCAAAACCCTGAACATCCCAGATGGGAAGTCATTGAAAGAATGAAGAAAGTAAAACCACTAACATCAACATTTTGGCTAATTGCATTTATAGCTCCTATCGTATTCATATTGGGAAGTATAGCAATGACTTTTTTGGGTGGTTCAATATTTGGTTTCATACTCGTATTCTTATTAATTCTCGGATCATTTGGAATTCTTACAAGGGCTTCAATGGGATTATTGCAAAAAAGAAATCGTCATGCATTAGATGTAGATAGAGCAATAGATTACGAAACTTCATCTGGTAAATTATGTATTCCTGATTCAATTCGCGGTAGCATTGTTTACAACTCAATGCTAAAAAATCGGAGTAATACAGTAATTGAAAGATTAGATCTATTAGTAGAAGGAAATGAAAAGATAAATCCTCAATTTATGTTAAGATTACCAGAATGGTATAAGGAAAAAGCATCTTCAATAATTGAAAATGAAGGTAATGAAAACGAGTTGCAATCTTTATCCTAGGTTCCAGCGCTGTAATCTGTAGAATAATTAACTTGTTCTTCAGTAAGTTCATCAATAGTTATTCCAGTTGTGGAAAGTTTAAGAGAAGCTAGATCACGATCTTGTTTGGTTGTAATATCGTATACAGTGTTAGAATATGATGGGCCTTCTTTCGCGAGTCTACATAATGCAAGAAATTGGTTCGCAAAGGACATATCCATTACTTCACTGGGATGTCCTTCTGCTGCTGCAAGATTTACAAGACGACCACGTGCAAGTAGGTATACAGTTCGACCATCATGTAATATGAAAGCTTCATTGTTTTCACGTATTGTGAATATTTCCGTAGATCTTTGTTCTAAATCAGGGATATTAATTTCACAATCATAATGCCCTGTATTGCTAATAATTGCTCCTTCCTTCATTGAGTCTATATGTCTACCAACGATTACGTCCTTCATCCCAGTAGCAGTACAAAATATATCTCCTAGAGCCGCTGCATCATCCATTTTCATAACTCTAAAACCATCCATCATTGCTTTCAGAGCACATATCGGGTCTATCTCAGTAATGATGACATTTGCACCTAATCCACGTGCTCTATTCGCTAATCCTCGGCCACAATGTCCATATCCCGCAACAACAAAAACTTTGCCTGCTAGAAGAACACTGGTAGCCCTTATGATTCCATCAATTGTTGATTGACCAGTTCCATGAACATTGTCAAAATCCCATTTAGTTTCTGCATCATTAACGGCTATGACTGGATATAATAATTCACCAGCGTCTGCCATTGCTCTGAGTCTATGGACACCAGTTGTTGTTTCTTCAGTACCTCCAATAATCCCACTTGACAATTCAGGGAATTTACTATGAACTCTATAAATTAAATCAGCACCATCATCTAAAGTCAATGTTGGTTTGAAATCTAATGTACGATCAATACACTCATAAAAACCATCATTATTCTGCCCATACCAAGCATGAACCCCATATCCTTCTCTTGCTAACCATGCAGCAACATCATCCTGAGTCGATAAAGGATTACACCCCGACCAAGAAATCTCAGCACCTGCAGCAACTATTATCTCAATTAATATCGCTGTTTCTTTTGTCACATGAAGACAACCTGCAACTCTCTGACCTGCAAGGGGTTTATCGATTTCAGCTTGAGCTTTGAGGGCTGCTAGAGCAGGCATTCGGCTCCTTGCCCATGCAACTCTTTTCTCACCAGCATCAGCTAGAGAAATATCAGCTACAGTGTAGGGTCCAGAGGTATCCATTATTCCAAGGCGTCCGCAACTCATTATTCAAGGTACGTTTTAAGGCACCCTAAATTAAATCAATGCGCTAATTACCTTCTTTTTGTTGAGCGTAATAAGATGCATAGTACTGCTCGGCATATTGCCTTGCAGTTTGCTCATCATACCCGGATGCAACCATCTGTTGGACATATGCTTCGACAGGATCCATTTGTTCAACGCCGCCGAACTGTTCGACTACATCTGCACCAGAGTCTTTACCACCTCGATTTCTAGCCACGAGAGTAACACCAACGATTGCTAATATAGCTATCAAGCCAACAACTCCAATGACAATTGGGTTAATGCCTGCATTTACAGTACTACCACATCCTGAGGAAGTGGGATCAAGATCACAAACATCCTTAGGTAGCAGATTAATGACAATTTCATCAGTTAACAAATACCTGCTTCCATCCGCTTCAGTAATTCTGAAGTAAAGCGTTGCACTAACACCACTGGTAGAATATAGTTCAGAGATATCCAAAGTCATTGAAAAGCCTGCACCATCACCTAAATTATTCGATACATTGTATTTCCCAATAGATTTTTGAGTTATCTTTTGAGTAGGTGTATAATCTAAAATTAGAGGATCTAATGAAACTTCAATCATCACATCACTATTTTCAGCACCGCCTAAAATATTACCTACAATTGTCACTGCATCACCTTGTTGAGAATCGCTAGGTCGAGGTGCTTGGAATGACCATACAGGTTCTGCATCACCATCATCTTCACCGACTATTATGAAATACATACGATACTTATTTTGAGTCTGTTTACCAGCCTTATCATATACAACTAATTCTACGCGAACATCTTTCTCAATCGATGAACTAGCAGTAATATTTCTAAATGTATAACTCCATTCATCAGTAACTGCAGCGGGATTTTGCCAAACATGCTGTTCATCATTAAATTCGCCCACTGGCATATCATTGATAACTCTCCATTCATAGAGAGCTATTCCTGAATCACCAGGTGGTGCATCAGGATCAGTACTGTTTTCACCTGTGAATTTGATTGTAGTTTCACCCGTTTCAGACAGTCTGACTCTGTAAACAGGCCATTCAACACCTGCTATCGGTTTTGTACCAGCTGGAGTAATGAACTCAGAAGTAAGAGGGTCATGGACGATTGAAGCATCGGAAATCGGATAGAAATCATCAGCAAGAGTATCGTTAGTAATTAAGCGAATATAAGTAATCCGAGTATGACCTTCATCATCATGAAGATAGAGAGTTAGTAACCACTCAGCACCAATTCTACAAGGATCTTCAACGCCTGCTGCGCAGAAGGAACCCATAGTAGGTATAGATGGATTCATTTGATTCGTATGGCTAACTACACCAGTATCAAGAATCGCACCGTCCCATCCAGTAACTGAATCATTATTTCCTGATTCAAGATCCCAATCAGCAGTCAAGCCAGGGATATCTGAGATATAATTGAATTCTAAATCCGCATTACTCTTGATATATTTATCACGATATGCTCCTGTTGTTGGATTTAGATCTACTGACTCACCATTGATGATTAGTTCGAAATCAGTACCTGCGATACCGAACTCCATAGGGTAAGGAGTTAGATGATAAGAAAGCATATTTGATAACAATGGAATATTTTCTCCTCCATAAGGCTCAGACACACTAGGATTCTCTACGTCAACGGTCGTGACAATCAAACCTCCAGCCCCTTTGTTACAAAGAGACATTAGAGAGTGACCTTGGTCTGTATCTCTCAAAAGAGTATGGAAAGTACCTCCAGTCACACTAATTCTACCTCCGCAAGTAGCAGGTATCTGATGAGCCTGAACTTGAGATGCAACATCTATTCCAGCACTTGCAACATATCCTCCAGCATGAATTCCTGAGAATGTCACCTTGTCAATACCTAACAATATTGGATGGTATGGATCATCAATTGAAAGATCGTCATAATTGATCCTATTATCAGTAGAGAAATTATATTGATTTCTGTCTTTAATAGCCATATCGAAAATTAATTTACCAGGGTCATATTCATTCTGATATGGACCTAAGTGCATTTGAACTGTACCACCATAAAGCATGAAGTTCTCTAATACATCTACAACGCTTAGACCATCACTTTCTCTAGTAGAATCCATTATCTCATAATAATTCCCGTAAACTACGTTATAGTCAGTTTGCCAAGGGAGTAATACCTTATTGTAATGTTCAATCCAATCAGGAGTTGCATAAGTATCCCAATCGCTAACTCTCAGTTGAGTGTAGGTCAGATTCATCGCATTAAGATCTTTCTTAACTTGCTGAAGACGGTTTTGGTCAGTAGGATTAGACAATATTGCAACATCAACCTGATCAAAGAATTGTATTACGAAGAACCTTTCATTACCAGAACTATTCCCATCATCTGTGAAAGTAGCAAAGAAACTGATGTTGTAAGTATGCCCATCATACCATGATGAATAAGGTGCAGACCAATTAGCCCATGATCGTTCGTGCGGAACTAAATCAAACGGACCATTATCTGAATATTCTTCATAGACAATTTGTCCAGTATCTTCATCTAAAATCCTCATGGCCAGTTGGTACTCAGCTTCTATAACTCCATTTAGTAATGGTAAAACAAAGTCATGAGAAGACGCTCCATAAACACCTTGTTGGTTTTTATTTGTAGTATATACACATGCATAAGTAATATCAGTAGTACAATCAAGAATATCTGGTTGCATTAAAGTAATATCTGCACTAGCAATACTGAACATTATGGTAGTGAAGTTATTTGCCAAAGTTACTTCAGACTGATTGTACCATCTATCTAGAGGATCAGTATTATCGAATAAAGTTCTGACATCAATTCTGTAAATACCACTCTGGAAATCATGATTAGCTATTGTAATAATTTGCTTTTCTGATGCATCCATACCATCCACGTCAACAGTGTAAATACCATCTTCCTCAAAAGTAAATTCTTCAATCCTTATGTTGTCTATAGCAAATCCTGCAGAACCAGCATTACCATTTACACCATCTTCATTGGATAAAAATCTCCAAGTTAAACTAACATCAGAACCAGAAAGTGAAGTACACTCTTCTTGCCATTCGAAAGTATTCTCACTTGATTGATTTTGCAAGAAAATATTAGACATATCGACAGTTACTGATTTAACAATCTGTTCAGAATCAAACCAAACGACTGAATCATATTTATCAGAGAAATCTCCGAAATACTCTACTTCATCATATCCATTATTATCGAAATCTTCACAGGTATCGAAAGGACGAGGACCGTTTTCATTAAGATCAGTCCAACTACCAAATATTATACCATTGAAATTTTCTCCGTTCTTTGTCCATGAAACTTCTAATTGAGCAGCATCTCTAATTGCAAGAATATTACCATTACTGTCTTTCAAGTAATCACCTTCAGCATAATAGTCAAATGTCAAGTATGTGAAATCTGCACCATCCGCACCAACAGGGATATCAGAAATTGTTAGAGTTTCATTCCAATTGTCACCATAACCAGTATCAGGATGACCCAACCAATATGCATGATTATTGAATACTCCTTGATTTTGAGGTAACATACCATTGGAACCACTAGAATCATCAATACGGCTGCCATTCTCGTTACCATCATCTTCCCAAATTTGGTCTGCAGGATTACCAAAGGAGAAATCCTCAATAGCAACTAAGTCAGGAAGTGCATTTCGAACTTTAGCTTCAATTTGGAAGTCAGTAACAGTATTGCCGTAATTCTGAACCTTTACATTAATATCTCTCATACCTGATGCATACCTGACACCATTTTCTAAATCGACCCATGGTTCTTCAGCGACTCCAGGGTCGTAAAGATTATTCACAGTTAACTGGAATTTTACTTCATCATTTGTAGTATCTAAATTTTGGAAACCAGTAGGGTTTTCTAGAACTGTTGAGATATAATAGGTTTTATTATCAATGAAATCCGATGTAAGTGACACCTCACGTGTGGCACCAGCACCCAAGTTTGTAAAGGATAACTCTTGACTTACTAATTCTTCAGTTCCGAAAGTAACATCAACTTTCCTGATAGATATATTGTCGAAAGCAAAACCATCCAAGCCGCTGTCTGCAGATGCACCAGCAGGCCCGACCGACCCCACAAGTCCAGTTCTGAACCTAAACCGAATATCGATAATTTGGCCAGCATAAGGTGTTAAATCGATAGAATTTATCTTTTCAGCATCTTCAGATGCAGAACCATCTTCTGTGAAATTCATCCAACCAGTAGCCGAATTAGTTGCTACATTGTCATTATAGGTGTTATATTCAGGATCAACTCCCTGATATAATATACGGAAATATCTGTCGTTATCCCATCCACCTGCAAAGAATACTTGTTCCCATCCACTACCATCACTCCAAACTTCTATACTGCATGAATCTTCATACAACCAACGTTCAACTACATCAAATTGTTCCGCTAGATAAAGTTGGAAGTATGATGAACTACACATTGCCCACATATCAAGATACGCAGCATCTGCACCAGATAAATCTACATTTTGAAGAATTATTGCCTCATCTTGATGATTGTAATATCCAGAATCTGATTCATTAGTTCCCTCATAATCAAGACCTGCCCAATAGTAATCTGTTGGATTAGAATCTGCTTCATACCATGAAGCATTTTGCTCCACTGAGGAATTTGTTTCTTCGTGCCAAGAGGATAGTCCTTCACCATATTCTCCGGTGTAGGAGTATTTTGCCCAATTACAAGCATTGCAAGCAGACTTGTCTTCATTACCATCAAAGTCATTAGCATATACAATTGTATCAGTACCACCTAATACTTCTTTGACTTCTAAATCGACATCAATACTGCCTGAAATTGGATTTAATCCAGTATTCTTAATTGTAACATTAACGTACCTATTACCTTCACCTAGTTGAGCGGCTCCAGTTGCAGGATTATATGAAGCGGGGGCAACGCTGACATCTGTGATTCCTAAATCCTGATTATCAAGAGATAATACTGAAAGGAAATCTCCCGCACCTGGCCAGCCTTGAGTATCAAGCCACATTGCATTATTAGAGAACCTGTAAGCGTAATCACGCTGACCGATTACAATCTCAAAGGCACTATCATCTCCACCCTGTAATTGACCGGGTTGAGCCATTGTAGGCCTTCTACCCACATCAAAAGATAATGCAGGAAGATATCCTGGACCATTCGGATTCGCGAGGATTATTTCTACTGAGTTGATCTCTCTCAGATTATCGAGTAAAAGGAAAGTTTGATTCTGAGAAGTTGAATCTTGAATTCGCGTAAGAGTCAATTCAGTAGGGACGAAAAAGTCATATTCGCCATCGTTATTAACATCTTCAATTGTAATTGATGCACCCTTGAAGTCACCTAAATAGGCATAATTCTGGGTAGTCCAAGAAGTTCCTGAACCAAAGGCATATGATATATTTCCAGTCAGTCCATCAATAGCAGCGATTAGATCGATTTCACCATCACCATCAGTATCTTTAATGTCAATTCCGTATAATGGTTCATTATGCTCCGCATCAAGTTTGAACTCATGAACTCCTTGTCCTCCGGTCATTGGATTTGGAAATTGTCCTGTAAGACAATCATATTCAAGGACGGTCATATTATCATAATGCCCGACTGATATTCCTACACCTGTGTTGAATGGAGGTGTTCTAAGCAACCAAATATCAAGATCTTCACAATCGCCAATACCTCCACTGCCAGGCAATCCACCTCCAGTTACGGTTTCTCCATAATGGCCAAGCATCATATCTGTGTAAAGCCCATTAGTTAGAGGCACTGCAAGTGTTTGTTGAGATGTTAGTAAAGTTGGATCTGGCCCTTTGTATACCTGAATATATTGATTTGTAGCAGTACTATCTGTAACTACCATAACAATGTCCGCATTACCATCTCCATCAATATCAGCTACCTCCATATCCGAAAGGAAAGGGTTCGATACAGTGATTTCAGAATCACTCCAAGTATTTACTCTTTCAGAACAATCACCCCAAAGGACTGTGAGATTTCCGGGTCGTACAAATGACTCTCCAACAAATCTAATATTTTGTTGATAGTATACAAGATCGTTCACACCGTCACCATCGATATCTGCAACTTCAACACGAGTTCCATCGGCTGTATCGACGAAACCTGCTCTCCTTGAATCATTGTTCGATATGAATACATCTTGCCTATCGGCAAAAGTTCCAGTGCCTTCATCATCATTGTATAGTACAGTGATGAATAGCCCCATGGTACTAGCAGAAGCAATGTCATTATGCCCATCACAATTGAGATCACCTATCGAAATATAGGATGGATCTCTTTGGACTGCATACTGCGTAATGTGAGAAGCAGAGACTGCAGGAACTAGCGATAATAATATCGAACTTAGCATCAATGTCACAAGTAGTACGGCTTTCCGACTCTTCGCGGCTTGATTAGGGGCGTTCTTTGTAGTATACAGCATACTCCTTCGGAGTTTCTTTCCATTCTTAGCACTTATCACCGCTTGATTCCTTTTTTGAGACCTAATACTGGCTTTATCAAGATAATATTCTTTCGACATTAGGCTAAAAATGGCTATTTATATCAAAAAAAAAGGATTAAAAAAAAGGTATTGAAAAACTAACAAAATGTAATTACTATTGAATAGAATTAACATTCAAATTAATACTCTAATTAATTACTAAGGTTTCTAATTGACTACTCAATTTTTCCCATAAGTTATCTATTTCAGTATTGCTCATACCTACCAAACAACGCTAATACATATATACAATAGTTTAGCATTCAAAAACAAATTTATCAAATTTAATTACATTATTGAGAGATTAACCAACTAGGATTTGGCGCGTATTCAACTTCGGCACCACCATATATTAACTCTAATCGGCCCATGATCCATAATCGATTGAGGAATAATTCCAACTCTGGCCCTTCCCTATTCATTTGCTCACCTATTAGTTCTTCAATAGCACTCAGAGGAAGGGATGTTTGACCATGTTCACGGACGACAAGTGTCAACAATATCTGTAACCAAGCTTCCGCCATAGGATCTCCTGATAGATTATTGGATAATGGTTCAGGGGTATCTATTGACTCAAGGAACTCCCTGATATATTCTAACTGAGGTTCAGTTCTAGAAGGCCCATCAAGTTCTGAAATCTTATTTTTAAAATCAAGATCTCCAATCCGACGAACTACTGCAGGAATACTAGTAGGGTCAGGAGTAGGCCCTGGTAATTTATTTTCTTCCCGAAGAGTTTCTGATAATTCGCCGTCATAACCCATGGCTGATTGTGATTCAGATTCTTGCCCACCTATAATTCTAGTATTAAGTGGTTGAATAAAACCAACTCTCCCTTGTAATCCCAACTCTTCACGTAAAGACTCAACTACGTGAGAATCACCCTGAATAATTACATCTATGCCATCTTCAGGTGATTGAAATCTGAATCGAACAGTACTTCTCATCTGCATACTCAATTCTCCGCTACATTGCTTACAGGTAAAAAATCATGTTTCAACATCACTCTTTTGCCAGATTACGTAAAACCGTTTGTAATATACCACCATTGTTGTAATAATCAACCTCTACTGGTGTATCTAAACGCACTACTGCACTGAAAATAATAGATTCTCCATTCGTTCTTTTGACTTCAACATTTATTGTTGATAGAGGTATCAATTCTTCATCAGCAGGAATGTTGAAACTTTCAGTACCATCTAAGCCAAGAGTCTCGGCATCAACACCATCCATGAATGTTAAAGGAAGAACACCCATACCTACAAGATTTGAACGATGTATACGCTCAAATGAGGTTGCAATAACTGCCTTAACCCCTAGTAAAAGTGTACCTTTTGCAGCCCAATCTCTACTACTACCAGTCCCATACTCAGACCCGGCTAGTACAACTAAATCAGTACCATCTGATTGATACCTCTGACTCGCTTCATAGATTGAAATCACATCACCTGTTGGGAAATGAGTAGTCCAGCCCCCTTCCGTATTTGCAGCAACTTGATTTTTAATCCGGATATTAGCAAAAGTCCCTCTCATCATGACTTCATGATTACCTCTACGACTGCCGAATGAATTGAAATCTCTCGGTTCCACACCATTTTCAACTAAATATTGGCCAGCGGGACCGTGATGTGGAAATGCTCCAGCAGGAGATATATGATCTGTAGTGACAGAATCTCCTAACTTTAGTAACACTCGAGCATCTTTAATCGGTTCAATAGGTGAAGGTTCACCTTTAATGCCTTCAAAAAATGAGGGTAAGCGGATATAAGTCGAGTCAATATCCCAAGGGTACAAAGCAGATGATTGAGTAGGTATTGAATCCCATCTTGGTTCTTCTAAAACATCAGAATACCTTTTCCTAAACATTTCTGGAGTTAAGGAATTAGTTAGCGTCTCACGAATCTCTTCATCAGTGGGCCAAATATCTGAAAGCATGATAGGTTCATCTTCAGAATCGTATCCTATAGGATCAGTTTGCAAATTAATATTCAAAGTCCCTGCTAATGCGTAAGCAACAACCAATGGAGGGCTTGCAAGATAGTTCGCTTTGATCTTTTGATGAATACGGCCTTCAAAATTACGATTACCTGAGAGCACACTACCGACGATAAGGTCCGCTTCATCAATTGCATTTTCGATATCCTCATCAAGAGGACCAGAATTGCCAATACAAGTCGTACAACCATAGCCAACTACATTGAATCCTAGAGCTGATAAATCTTCAGTTAACCCTGCTGCATCAAAATATTCAGTCACAACTCGACTGCCAGGTGCTAAACTAGGTCTAACCCATGGCTTGATTTCAAGTCCTTTTCTTCGAGCATTTCTAGCTAACAAACCAGCAGCCAACATAACGCTTGGATTACTGGTATTCGTACAACTTGTTATTGCTGCAATAACAATATCTCCATGTTGTAGTTCTATATCTCTAGACTCAATATAATATGAATCATCATTATTAATTGGGTCAATACCATGCCCTTTATGACCGGATGGCGAATTTAGACAATCAGCCCAATGTGTTTTCATGTTCGATAAATCAACACGATCTTGAGGTCTTTTCGGACCTGCTAGGGCGGGTTCAACGGTACTCAAATCTAGTGAAATTGAAGAGGTGAAATTAGGAACAGGGGTATTATCGGTATGAAATAATCCTTGAGCACTTAGATACCTCTTAACATTCTCAATATGAGAACTATCTCTACCTGAAAGATGCATATAATCAAGAGTTATTTGGTCGACCGGAAAGAAACCACAAGTCGCCCCATACTCAGGAGCCATGTTGGCAATAGTAGCTCTATCTGGAAGGCTAAGATTAGCCATACCAGATCCATAAAATTCCACAAATTTAGATACCACTCCATGACCTCTAAGTATCTCTACAATTCTCAAAGTCATATCTGTAGCAGTCACACCTGCTCCTAATGAACCAGTTAACTCAAAGCCTACCACTTCAGGTAAAAGCATGTAGATAGGTTGGCCAAGCATTACTGCTTCGGCTTCTATTCCACCTACACCCCATCCCAAAACTCCAAGACCGTTAATCATAGTAGTATGAGAATCTGTACCTACAAGAGAATCTGGTATCCATAAATCATTTTCTAAACGAGCGACACTTGCGATCCACTCAAGATTCACTTGATGTACAATCCCTCTACCTGGAGGTACTGCACGGAAGTTATCAAGACTCATTTGTCCCCACTTAAGAAACTTATATCTCTCCATATTACGCTTGTATTCAATCTCAAGATTTTTTTCTCTAGCATCGGCGAATAATCCTGAAACATCTACTTGTACTGAATGATCTATTACTAAATCAACTGGCACCTGAGGATTAACTTTCTCAGGGTCTCCACCTAATTCTACCATTGCGTCTCTGAGTGCAGCAATATCGACCACAGCCGGTACACCTGTGAAATCTTGAAGAATTACTCTACTAGGATTGAATGGAATTTCTTCAGGCTTCATTGTAGGAGACCAAGCGGCTATTCTCTCGACATCGTCTTTTGTTACAAGAAAACCATCGCATTTTCTAAGTGCTGATTCCAATAATATTCTAATTGTAAATGGGAGTTCATCTAATTTGCAAAGTCCTTGCTCTTCGAGTTTTTTAAGAGACATAAATGAGGCTTTATCGCCAGAATACGTCTCAAATAATGACTTCGCAGAATACAAATCTTCGGCAACCATGATAATAGCCGCTAAGATACAGCACAAGAATATGTCTAATCAATGAGCACTAATCTATACTTCCAAATAAATAATGGAATCAGGAAATCGTCACGGTAAGAAGGCGTACTTCAAAAGTAGGTCGATCATTGTCTTCAGTTGAAACGTCGCTGATTGCAGTCACTGAACTAAGACCACTAGATACTTTTCCAAACACAGTATGAACTCCATCAAGATGACTAGGGTTACTATCCTCTGGCACTATGAAGAATTGACTCCCACCAGTGTTAGGGGAACTGGTCTTGGCCATCGATATGACCCCTGGTTGATGTGTTAATCCATTATCTGCTTCATCACCTATAGTCCAAGATTTCTGATCACATTCATCGGAACTGGATGCAGCAGTACCATCACAGTAACCATACCACTTGTATGCGTAACCCCCACTCCCAGTACCAGATTCAAAATCGCCGCCTTGCACCATAAAAGCATCAATTACTCTATGGAATATAGTGGCATCATAAGTGCCAGAGTCAGACAAACCGATGAAATTTTCTACATGATCAGGGGCAGCTTCAGAATTCAAATCAATAACAATAGTTGCAGTAGTTCGAGAATTTTCATCCATTCCATTAGGAACATAAGATATTTTCATTGTAGCCTGAGTACCAGAAACTGGTTGCTCATCCCAAAAATCTGCAAGAACCTTAACGGAAGATAAGAGTAGTAATGATGCGACCAAAATTACCAACAATCCTAATGGAGTTGGACTACCATTATCTAAGACTTGGAAAGATTGGCCAATGGAAATTCCTTCTTGGTCCATTATAGATGTGAGCTTACCTCTCTCTCGAAGAGTTTCTTTTGATTTAGAGTCAAGTTTTAGAGCATTAGAATAATTCTTATATGCACGTTTCAAATGCGCCTTTCTGGAACCTGAATCTAGGTCTGCTAAAATCACATAAACATTAGCTGCTTTGGACATAGTTTTGGCTCTCTGTACATCGTTTTCACAAGAATCCCAAGCAACAGAACGAAGTATCTCTAATGCCTTATTTGGATTGTCATGATAAGCAAGTTCAGTATTCGCATCATCCCAAGCATTCTGCAGTTTTTCGGAGACTGACATAGCACCTCGGAGAGTAATCTAATAAAAAACTACAACGGAGGTTGTTTTATCAATTAAGTCGAGAAATTACGGATTGGTCAACGGCAATGCATAAGACCGGCCTGCTATGGCAGATGACTCACGCAAGCACCTAACGGGCGACTGTACCAATGGAGAATGTGAAGTAATGACCACTCGAGTTAATGATTTTACCATCAATATAGCAACAGCAAATGGGACGGGTTCTCAATCCGCAAATCTAATAATATTACATTCAATGTATGAAATGGGTGTCCCAGTAAGTGGTAAGAATTTATTTCCAAGCAATATTTCTGGGTTACCAACTTGGTTCATAATAAGAGCGAGTGATGCAGGATACCAGGCACCTGGTGACTATACACATATTCAGATAATGATGAATAAAGACACCTGGGAAAAAGATATGAATAATCTAGAACCAGGGACAGTAATTATTTACAATCAAGATGCAAAATTACCAGTTGATAGAGATGATTGCATCGCTCTCCCAATGCCGATGACTAAAATGGCGCGGTCAATAAGTCCTAAGATGGCTAAAATAATAGCAAACATGTACTATGTTGGAGCGCTAGCACATATTTTGAAAATTGATGAAAAGGCAATAAAAGCAGCGGTTTCTCTTCAATTCGCAGGTAAAGAAAAGGCAATAGAATGGAATTTGCAGGCAATTGCAGAAGGTAAAGCATTTGCTGAAGAAAATTGGGATTATGAGTCAGAATACCTTGCAGAAGCAAGAGATAAAGATCCAAATACATTCCTCATTGAAGGAAATGAAGCGACTGCTTTAGGAGCAATATATGGAGGTATTAATATGCTATCTTGGTACCCAATTACACCATCATCTGGAGTTGCAGAATCTATAATCAATTGGATTCCAGAATTGCGCGAAGCAGAAGATGGTGGCGCGACATGTGCGGTAGTTCAAGCGGAAGATGAATTAGCTGCCGCAGGTATGGTACTAGGTGCCGGATGGGCAGGGGGACGTGGCATGACCTGCACTAGTGGCCCTGGTATTTCTTTAATGTCTGAATTTATTGGACTATTTTACTTCTCAGAAGTCCCAGGTGTAATATGGGACATCAATAGAGTGGGGCCATCAACAGGACTACCTACAAGAACTCAACAAGGAGATTTATCAATGCTTTATGAGGCAAGTCATGGAGATACACAACATATAGTACTGATACCAGGAACTGTTGACGAATGTTTCGAATTTGGTTGGAGAGCTTTCGACTATGCCGATAGATTCCAGACTATGGTTTTTGGATTTGGAGATTTAGATTTAGGTATGAATAGATGGACTACAGCAGGATTCGAATATCCTGACAAACCAATGGATAGAGGTAAAGTCATTAGAAGTCAAGAACAAATGGATGCAATAGAAAATTATGGCCGTTATAGAGACGTAGATGGTGATGGCATAGCTTACAGAACACTACCAGGAAGTGGTTTAGATCCTATCCTTTACCGTGGTACTGGCCATGATGAAGAGGGGGTTTATTCAGAGGACCCTAAAGTATACCATGCTACAATGGAAAGACTAAAGAGAAAAATTGAAGGTGCTAGAGATCACCTACCAGCCCCTATAATTAGAGAAGAAAAAGAGAAAAGTATTGGAATTATATTCTATGGCTCGATGGAAAATATGATTGTAGAAATTGATGACATGTTAGAACAAACTGGACTTTCAGTAAGCACATGTAGAGTTCGTGCTTTGCCTTACCATTCAAAAGTTGAATCATTTATTCAAGGACATGAAAAAGTGATTGTTTTGGAAATGAATCGTGATGGTCAACTATTTGGCATCTTAAGAAAGGAGTTGCCAGTACATTTACTAGCAAAAATACAAAGTGTCGCATACAGCGATGGATTACCACCAAGAGCGAGAATTTACTCTGATATGATTCTTGAAACTTTAGATGAGGTGAGATTATGAGCATTTTAAAATTAAATGTGATAAACTTAGAAAAATCAGAATATAAAGGTGGAAAGTCATCTCTATGTCCCGGATGTGGACATGACCAAATATCAAATGTAATTATTCAGGCTGCTTGGGAAAATGGAATTAAACCAGAGGGGATTGCTAAAATGAGCGGAATTGGATGCTCATCAAAGACGCCTGCTTATTTCCTAGGTAAAAGTCATGGATTTAATACCGTACATGGGAGAATGCCATCAGTTACAACTGGAGCAAATATGGTTAACAAAGATCTATCATTCTTGGCAGTATCTGGAGATGGAGACACTGCGAGCATAGGTATAGGACAATTCATTCATGCAATTCGAAGAAATATAGATATGGTCTATATTATTGAAAATAATGGTGTTTATGGACTAACTAAAGGGCAGTATAGCGCTACCGTAGAAAAAGGCTCTAAGAAGAAAAAAGGAGCTACAAATGAACAACCACCTATCGATTTATGCGCAATGGCTGTAAATTTGGGATGTAGTTTCGTAGCACGATCATTTTCAGGAAGTAAAAAACAACTTACTACATTGTTAAGAGCTGCTATGAGCCATAAAGGCATGGCAATTATCGATGTTATATCTCCATGTGTTACGTTTGCCAATAATGATGAATCATATAAATCTTATAATTATGTCAAAGAAAACGAGGAAATCCTACATATTGCCGATTATATCGCTCATTTCTCACCTATCGAGGCAGTAGAAATACCAGCAGGTGAATACAGAGAGATCAAACTTTTCGATGGCTCATTGTTAAGATTAGAAACTGTTGGTAATGAACATGACCCTACGGAGCCAGTAGACGCACTGAGAGCGATACATGAGGCTGATAAAGAAGGTAGGCATGTTACTGGTTTACTGTATTATAACCCAGATAAAAAAACTGCTACCGAGACTTTAGGCCTAAGTGAAACTCCTTTGATGGCTCTTCCAGATTCTGAATTAAGGCCAAGTAAAGATAGTTTAGAACAATTAAATACAAGTTTTAGAACTAACTGATGATTTACTTTTAGCATCGGATTTCTTGAAATAGAGATGCCATCTCGGAGAGTCGTTAGTCCCTTAGTGTAGTGGTCCATCATGTGGGGTTCTGGATCCCATGACCCTGGTTCGAATCCGGGAGGGACTACCAATTACAAATCTAGTGAACGAGTCAATAACTGAGATGCCCAACTTAACATTATTACTATCATAAACCAACCTAAAGTGATTTTAGCCCAAGGCTTGGATTCTTTGATTGGAGGAAAGGGGTCGATACCTGCCTCGAGCGCAGCAGCTATTATCTCTAATTCGTCTTCAATAGTTTCTGGCTGCTTCATATTATCACTCAAGGTTCAGTAGTAGGATCCCATCCAGAGACATATGATTCTTCAAGTGAAGAAAAATCATCATTGAAATAAGATATATCGAAATTTAAAGACTCTAAATTCTCAGTTATTCGTCCATAATTACTAGATTTGGGGATTGTTATTGAGCCAGTGTCATAAACCCATTTTATAGCTGCCTGGGCTGAAGTGCAACCTACGGACTCTGCTATCTTTAAGATGGCTGAATCATTGACTTTTTGCCCTCTTGCTAATGGCGAATAACCCATTGGTACTGCACCAATATCAATTGTAGCTTTTCTTAACTCATGTCTTGGTAACCAAGGATGTATTTCTATTTGATTAACAGCAGGTAAAATTGTTGCATAATCCCTCATCGCCTCAAGGTGAGCTTTGCCATAATTCGAAACGCCAATAGAACGCGTTAAACCAATTTTCATACATTCTTCCATGGCTCTCCATACATCTGCTCTAACTGAAATATCTTCAGGGGGTGCATGAACAAGATAAAGATCAATATAATCCAGATTTAATCGTTCTAAACTTTCGCGACATCTTTGTAATGTTTCATCATAGCTTGTGGCATGTACTCTTCGTAATTTCGTGACTACAAAAATTTCTTCTCTAGAGATTTTCGACTCTCTAATCGCTTCACCAACCGCCTCTTCATTACCATAAGCTGTTGCAGTGTCGATTAACCTATACCCTTGATTGAGTGCATGAATAACAGAGGATTTGCATTCTTCACCATTCATTTGCCAAACACCAAGACCGAACCTTGGCATTACTATTTCAAACAGTTTTGAACCCGTTTCAGTATCGCTATGACCTATCATCACATGGTCAACCATGATACTCGATTGACCTACTAAACTTGAGTCATTCGACGTGCTAGTTTGAAACCAGTAACCTTCTCGAGAGTATATGGGCGAGTTACCAGAAGGTGTAGAACTACCCTATGCCAAAGTGGCAACACCTAGACCTTCAGCATCTCTAATCGTCAGTAGGATTAACTCAGGGAAAGAAGAAATTCTTCTATGTCACAGAGTTTCTGAAGTACCGGCTTTTCCGGATTTTTGGGCATTCCCTGGCGGCGGAGTAAGTCGTGTAGATAAAAAATTAGCAGAAGAAGAGCCTGATTGGTTTGCGCATACAAATAATGCAGTTTCAACTATAACATTGTTGAGGGAATTAGTTGAAGAAGTAGGATTTTCACCAAATGGAAAAGGCTCTTTGGAATTAGTAGATAAAGAAATACAAGAAGAAATATGTAAAGATAAGAATGCATGGGGAGATTTCGTTAAAAGAGGATTGTTGAAAATTGAGAATTTTAACTCACAAATAATTGCAGAGCGTACTATGCCACCTCTCGCACCTGTAAGATTTACGAATACTTTTCACCATTTATCAATAGGGAACTCAACAATCGAACCAAGATTCACGGAGGGATTATCTGAATTCGACGAATACAAGTGGTGGCAACCGAAAGAACTCCTCAAATGTTGGCTGAAGCATGAAGTAAGATTGCCTCCCCCTCAAGTTACTTTGACCAGACGCATAGTTCAAGCAATTGATGAATTTGGAAATTTAAAGGCTGCATTTGAAAAAATAGCTGAAAATCCGTCAAAAGGATACCATATCTTAGAATTCGCACCAGGGGTTGAATGTTTACCCTTACCAACTCAAACACTACCACCTGCAACTCATACTAATTGTTATGTTTTAGGAGTTGCAGGCGGAGAAAGAGTGATTATCGACCCAGCGGCAAAAAGTAAAGAAGCATTAGAAATTTTAAGAAGAAAGGTAGATGAAATTGAGCGAACTGGAAGTAAAATAATTGCTACAATATTTACCCATAAACATCCTGATCATATTGGAAATTTAGGTGAAATTTCAAAGATATATCAGGCACCTATATGGGCGAGTAAAGAAACACTGGAAGTAATTCCTAAATGTAACACTGATATGATACTAAAAGAAGAAGATTCTTTTGAATTAATAGGAGAAGGTGAATCAGTACTTTGGAGAGTAATTGAGACACATGGACATTGTCCTGGACATATTTGCTTGAGTGGCGATGCAGGAATTATCAGTGGAGATAATGTAACAGTCATTGGAACTATCCTTGTACCTTCAAGTGATGGTGATATGAATCAATACCTAGATGGTTTGGAGAGAATCAAAAATCTCAATCCACCCTTATTATTCCCTGGACATGGCCCATTTTCTGCAAATCCTCAAAGACTACTGGACAGATATATTAGACATAGGAGTAAAAGACATCAGGCAGTTTTTGATGCTGTAAGAAATAATTATACCGAATTGGAATCTATTGCTAAGAAAGCATATGAAGATACTCCTGAAGCGCACCCAATGTTATTAATTGATCAAACATTATCGCATCTAAAAGGACATATTAAATCCGATGATATTAGAAATGAAAATGGCAAATATTCGGTAAATATGCGTTAATCTACGCTTCATCCGGGTTAATGTTGAATAGGTAATGATTGTTAGGGGTCACATAAATAGGAGTTTTTCCATGGCTGATGATAAATGGTGGGTTAAAGCAGAATCCGAAAAAGAGGCTATTAATTCTAAAGAAGAAGTAGAAGAAATGATGAATCATACCGAAATGATGAAAATCAAAAGAGAAGAAGAAATAGCACAAGCACAGCATGAATTCAATATGAGTGAAATAAATCAAGAAATGCTAGAAACAGAAGCCGGAAGTGAAACTCCGGAAATGAATAATCAAAATGCTGTGACAAAACAAAAGGAGAAAGAAGGGCTATTTAGCTGGATGACAGATGACCCAGGATATCTTTTCCTAGCAATTATTGTTTCTTTAGGCCTTGTAGGATCAATCCTTGGTTCAATATTGACACCAGGTGTAGATGAAATATGGGAAATTACTGATGCAACCGTCCTAGAGGGGACGGAGTGGATAGAATATGACCGTTCTTACGAAGAATGTTCAGATTATGATGATTATGATAATTATTGCTACGGAGAATGGTACTGGGTATATTCATATGAATGCTATGCTGATGTTTACTACAATTATTCAGTCACAGGTACAGAATATTTTGGTGAATATTATTTATTTATAGGCGAATTTGGAGAATATTGTTTAGAACACGTTCAGTATGATATTATTCCAATTAATTCGACTCAGGACGCATGGTATAAAATTGAAGAGAATGAGATGAGTCAACTTGAACCACCAAGTGACGCTGGCTCATTCCTTGCATTCTTGGGCCTATGTTGCTTACTACCTATTTTGCTAAGTTTACTATTCTTTATGTATTTTGAGGGGAATAATGATGAATATCACAATTCATCCTCTAACGGCAGTAATGAACTCCATCATTACCATCACGGAGGAGGAATTATGGGCGGAATATATTATGGAAGCCCATGGTATAGAAGACCATGGTTCCATCGTCGAAGAAGTAGAAGGAGAATGCGAATTTCGGTTGGTGGAGGTCGTCGCTCAAGTGGCGGAGGTCGTCGCTCAAGTGGCGGAGGTCGTCGCTCAGGTGGCGGAGGTCGTCGCTCAGGTGGCGGCGGAAGAAGATCTCGCTGATTTTGTAAATATGTTACGGAAGTGAAGAAATGGAAACACATTGGGAAGGAATTCCTGAACTTCCAAATTGCGAGGGTAGGGAAGATTGGATTAAAGTTTCAAAAAATGTCTCTTTGAGAGTCTTTATTTGGGAACCAATTGATCATTCTCTTAGAAAATTATCACCAATAATCATGGTTCCAGGGTGGGGTTCGGTTTTCGAAGGATGGAGACCTTTAATCGCAGAATGGGTTGGAAAAAGGCCAATAATATATATTGAAACAAGGGAAAAATCAAGTGCTATTTTTGAAAGTAAAATGGAAATAAAGGATTTTCATATGAGCAATTTCACAAATGATATTGCCGAAATAATAAAATTTCTTGATTTGAAAAATAACTTTCATTTCTTCTCATCATCCCTAGGATCTACAATACTAATTGATGGATTACAGTCAGGACTATTTAGTGGAAAAAGTTCAATATTCTTAGCTCCAAATCAAAGATTTAAATTCCCACTTTGGGCTAGAATATTGATCAAAATGCCTTTCCCTAACTTTACATTAAAATGGCTGAATAAAACTGCGATATGGGGGGTGGAACGTAAAGTTAAGGAAGAAGGGCAAAAGATTCGTTATCGAAGAACACTCTTATCACAAAATTTTGAGAGAATGAGATTATCTGCAAGGTACCTAATGAAATATTCATTACCTGATAATTTATCAAAGGTAATCATTCCATGTGCAATAATAACAGCAGATTCAGATAAATTACATGGTCTAAAAGATGTAGAGAGTATAGCAAATAGAATCCCTAATGCGAAGATGATACAGGTTCCATCTAATCAATATGCACATGAATCAGACTTTCTCAAAGAGATTGAAGATTTTCATGCATCTATATGATTACAACACACAAGCCTAAGCGATTGCCTGATGAAGGAAGGCACTTACGGGATAATGAGAGACATGCGTGAACAGGCCTCATCTTTTGACGTAGCACGTATTGTACGTGAGCTTTCAAAGATGATAGGTGCTAGAGCACGCAAGGCATATCAGCCTCATTATGAACAAGTAGTAATAAGATTAAATCCGAAAGGAATACCATCTTCTGATTTAGTAATAGTTAGTGGAAGAAGGCTATACCTTTCACAACGTGATAGACCTATGCCATCACAACCATCACAATTTGCAATGGTACTCAGGAAGCATCTGAATAATTCAAGACTTATTGCAGTTGAACAATTAGGTTTTGATAGAATAATTTCTATGACATTTGAACATGGAAGTGGTAAATTAAAGTTAATAATCGAACTTTTCAGAGATGGAAACGTATTACTTCTAGATAATGAGGGAGTGATAATTCAACCACTTACTCATGCCAATTATGCTAGTAGATCTCTCAAAAGAGGTGTCGAATATGTGCCACCACCAGCAGCAGTAGACCCGAGAGAAATGAATAGAAAAACATTAGATAAATTACTTGATGAAAGTGAAGATGATTTAATCAGAACCTTGGCTGCAAGGGGCAACTTGGGTAGGGTTTATGGCAGTGCAATTTGTGCTTCTGCGGAATTAGATGAGAAGTTGAAGGCGAAAGAACTTGACGATGAGCAGAGAGAGAATTTAGATAACTCAATACAAATTTTATTAGAAGAATTAGCAAATGGTAAATCAAGTATGATGTGGTTTGAAGATAAAGAATCACTAGATATATGGAATAATGCTATTGATGAATCTAGTAAAGATAGTTCCTCGGGAGCAATTAAAGAGATTGCACCTATTGATCTGAGATATTTAGATCGAGAACTATCAATTGAGATTCCTACGCTATGTTCAGGCTATGATTCTTTTTTTGGGTCCCATGATGCGTCTGCATTTATTCGGAGAGAGGAAGAAAAGCTTGTCAGTATAGGTCAAGACATAGGTGAGAAGAAAGCGAAGTTAGAGAGAAGAGCAGACCAACAAAGAACTGCAATAGGTAGATTTTTGTCACAGGCAGCTATCAATCAAGAATTAGGAAAAGCGATGCAAGAAAATTGGACACATTTAGAAAATATCATGATTCAATTTAATGGTGAAATTTCTAAATCAACGTGGCAAGAAGTTTCTGTCAAATGCCAAGAGGTCCCTTGGATTGACAGGCTAAATCCCGAAAAAGGTACTTTCGTGGTTTTCCTTCCTGATGATGATGGTGAACCAGGTTCTAGTGTGACAATGTATGCAAATAAATCAGTACATCAGAATGCTCAACGATATTTCCAGGATGCTAGAACTTTGAAAGAAAAATCGAAAGGTGCTAAAAAAGCATTGAAAGATACTGAAAATACTAAATCAAGACAGGATAAGAAAAGAGCTAAAGATGTTGCAGCTGGTCGCGTTAAAGGCATTCAAAGAAGTAAGAAATTTTGGTTTGAAAAATATAGATGGGCCATTCTTGAAGGTGGACATATACTTGTAGGAGGCAGAGATGCTAGAGGTAACGATACTATTGTTAGAAAACATCTCAATACAAATGACCTTTATGTTCATGCAGACCTACATGGTGCACCATCATGTTCATTAAAATTAAAAGATGGATTTAAGCCTCTAACTGGTATTACAAATCTACCTGAAGGAGTTATTTCCTTACAAATTGCTCAAAATTTAGCAGAAGGAAAGGAAGATGCGAGAGATTTAGATGAAAAAATATTTTCACAAGCAGCACAAATGGCTGTTTGTTGGTCTCGAGCTTGGGGGAGTGGAGGAGCTGCTGCAACCGCATTTCATGTTAGACCAAGTCAAGTATCAAAACAAACTGAAAGTGGGGAGTCTCTTGGAAGAGGAGGATTCGTAGTTAGAGGACAACGAACATGGCATAGAGATTTACCATTAGAAATAGGTATGGGAATCGGTGTAATAAATGGAGTGCCATTACCTATATGCGGTACAGTTGAAAGTATTGCGAATTTATTCGAAAAGTGGATAAAAATAACTCCTGGTAGGGAGAAAAAAGAATCTGTTGCAAATAAAATTTCTAAGGCTACAGGGCTAATTCAAGATGATGTATTAGCATCACTACCACCTGGTGGATGCAGTATAGATGATCACGGATTAATGAAAAAATCTATTGAACTCTAAGCGCCCATTCAGGGGCAGTTATCGCATATAATGCACCATCGGTGAATACATCATATAGTAACTCTCGATCTTTTATCACACCTTCTAACCTCATCCCTAATTTCTCTGCGATTTTTCGACTAGCAATATTATTGATACCGGCTTCAATAACAAAACGATGGATTTTATTATTAAAAATTAAATTGTTAATCAATGATTCACAACAACGAGTGACTATTCCATTACCACTTTTATCCCGAGATATCCAATAACCTAGACCACATGACCTATTATCCCAATCGACCCAATTAATACTAATATTACCTACTAAATTGCCATTTTCTCTAATTAGCCAAACGCCTGAAGAACCTTGTAATCGATCTTTAATAGATATTTCAATAAAATTAATTTCGTCGACTATCGATAGATTAGAATCAAGCCATGGCAACCATTCCCTGAGATATTCCCTATTTCCATCAACAAGTTGGAATAATTCAGATGCATCTTCAAATGTGGGAGCTACAATAGATAAATTGTCGTCGACTATGATTTCAGGAGAGAATATAAATCCTAATTTTTTAGAAGTATTCGAGGGGTCGAAAGAATCTCCCATATTAAGCCGTATAAGGCGTGATTATTTGAATTAGAGTATGAATTGCAACCTTTAAAATCGAAAAATCGGAACGGTCTCAACAGTAATGATTCAAGAGTAAAACGCTATCGGACGAACATGAGTGAACCAACGAGTGATGAGAATTGGACCTATGGGAACTATTTGCAATTAGAAGGATTACTCAGTCTCCAAGGAGAAGAAAGAGGAATTTCTTCGGATGAAATGCATTTCATTATAGTCCATCAAACCTTTGAATTATGGTTTAAGCAAATAATTAGAGAACTATCTGAAGTGAGAAATATATTATGTCAAGAACAAGTCCCTGAAATCGATATTCCAAGAGCGGTCGAACATTTAGGTAGAACTACTGAAATTTTCAAGTTGATGGGTGCTCAATGGGGAGTTATGGAAACCCTTACGCCTCAAGGATTCTTATCATTCCGAGATGGTTTAGGATCTGCATCAGGTTTTGAATCATATCAAATGAGAAAATTCGAAATACTCCTTGGATTGAAGAATGAAGACAGATTATTTGGGATGGACCCTTTAGATACATTTAGGAAATTAGCTAAGAATAGCCCAAATGATGCTGCTATTTTAGCGGATTTAGAAGAAATTACAGCTAAACCATCACTAGAAGAATCATTAATGAAGTGGATATCTAGAACTCCAATTATGGGCTCAATTTATGAAACAGAAAATGACCAATCCTCAGTTCAAAATTATGTAGATGCACATTTATCATCGCATAAATCAATGGGAGAATTAGCAGCAGAAAGAATGTCAGGATATGGTGTATCGGATGTTGAGAAAGCAAATGCAAGATTCAAGGCAGCACATGATGGAGCAATTTCATTCCTAATGCCAGAGGGTGAACTTAGTAGAGCAAGAGCAAGTTTGTTGTTCATAGAATCTTATCGAGAATTACCTCTTCTAGCGTGGCCAAGAAAACTAATAGATGCAGTTGCTGAACTTGAGGAATCAATGGTGAAGTGGAGGCATTCACACGCAAGAATGGTTGAACGAATCATGGGTAGGCGTATCGGTACAGGAGGAACTAGTGGAGTAGATTATTTAGATATGACTTCACAATACAGAGTATTCAAAGATTTGTGGGCTGTACGAACGATTCTAGTAAAAACACAAGATAGACCAAAATTAATTAATCCTAGTTTTTATGGTTTTAACTCAAATAATGAGGCTTGAAAACTAGTTTCTTCATCGCACTGTTCAAGACCAGTACCTCAGTCGAGGAGTTATGCCCAAAGCTGTGATATGTGCTTTCGCACGTACTCCTATGGGGAAATTCAGAGGAGCACTCTCAAAATATTCTGCTACCGAGTTGGGAACTAAGGTAGTGAAAGAGCTTATTGGAAGAATCAATTTGGACCCTCAAAGCGGTATAATCGAACAGGTTTACATGGGTCAAGTTTTGCAAGCAGGTTCAGGTCAAGCACCAGCAAGACAGGTTGCAATAAATGCAGGATTACCATTTTCTACACCCTGTACGACCATCAACAAAGTTTGTGGGTCAAGCCTCAAGGCAGTAATGATTGCAGCTAGCGATATAATTTCAGGACATGCAGACGTCATCATAGCTGGTGGAATGGAATCAATGAGTAATGCACCGTATTTCGCTAATAATGTCAGAAAAGGTGAAAATGTTGATTTTAATTCTTTGAAATCAGTTATGACTCATGATGGTTTAACTGATGCATTTGATGGGACTACAATGGGTATGACGGGTGAAATCGTAGCTGCTGAATTCAACCTTTCTCGAGAACAATCTGATGCATATGCTGTACGATCTCATGCTCTTGCTAATGCTGCTTGGGAAAATGGATGGTTAAACCAAGAGGTTATCCAGATAGATGAGTTAGAAGTTGATCAAGGAATAAGACCTGGAACCAATATGCAAAAATTAGGAAACCTTAGAACTGTTTTCATGGAAAATGGTCAGGTGACTGCTGGAAATTCTAGTCAGGTATCAGATGGAGCCTCTGCGGTACTGGTTTGTTCAGAGGAAAAAGCTGTGGAGCAAGGGTGGCCAATACTAGCAGAAATATTAGATTATACTACATCGGGAGTGGAGCCTAAAAGAGTAATGATGGCACCCATATCAGCAGTGGAAACTCTTCTTCAAAGAAATGATTTAGATATTATGGATATAGATATTGTTGAACATAATGAAGCCTTTGCTGCTGCATCTTTAGCAGTACAAATAGCTCTTAAAGTACCAGAAGATCGATTTAATGTCCATGGAGGTGCTGTTGCCATGGGCCATCCATTAGGTTCAACTGGAACACGCTGTTTAATGACTACAATTAATGCCTTAAATAGAACTGGTGGAGAAAAAGGTATTGTCACTATTTGCCTAGGTGGAGGCAATGCTGTGGCCATGTTAATAAGGAAAAAATAAATTATAATTAGTCTTATTATGGCTCTAAAGAGTCATTTAATCAGTCAATGCCCTTATGTGGGGGTCGCTGGCCGTTCCGCATCATGGTCAAGCCTGCAAGAGCACATACCCGCTTCGAGAAAGCACGAATAATTGGCGCACGCGCACTTCAAATTAGCATGGGAGCACCCTTATTCGTATCAGAGGATGAATTAAGAGATGAATTCGCTTTAGAACTGATACAACTTTACGGAGTAGAAGATGCAAAAGATAGAGTTGTTCTAGATCCAATGAAGATTGCTACTTTAGAATATATCAAACATAGAATACCAATTGATGTCGAACCACATCTTGATGAATAAAACAAGATTATATTTATGACAATTAGGTCGTGAAGTAGTGGGATTCGAAAGAGTCAAGGTTGAGAAATTAACTGCTGTCCTAATTGGATTGACAATACTTGTAATTGCTGCGGGGGGAGTCATAAGAATTTATGATGCTGGAGAATCATGTCCTGACTGGCCAACATGTTTTGGTACATGGGGATTCGATGTGTCTGAAGAAGAACAAAAAGAATGGTTTGAAGAAAATCCTGATGAAACCGACTCAAGAGGTTCTAGCCACACATATACTTCGTTTCAAATATTTACTGAATGGATTCATAGATTTCTAGCTGGAACTATCCTGGGACCTCTGGTATTACTTAATTTTTGGTTGGTGATGAAAGATCAAGAGTTAACTAAAGAAGTCAGGTTAGCATCATTTACATCAGTTATTTTGATAATTTGGCAAGGTTTCTTAGGATTTGTAACGGTTAAAATGGATAATCAACATTGGAGTGTTGCACTTCATTTAGCCTCAGCATTACTATTCTTAATGTGTTTAATTTGGATATGGCTATCTACATTAAGAGAAAAAGAAGAACTACCCTCTTGGATACTATTTGACCCAATTCTAGCGAATAAGTGGAAAAAACGCATAGCATTGCTATCAATTGGGACTTTTATCACACTATTTGTAGGAGTTTTTGTTTCAACAACACCTGGAGCTAATCAAGGGTGTGGAGTGTCGGGTTTCCCTAATTCTTGGCCTCTATGTAATGGTTCATTAGATTGGAAAATTACTAACTTTGAAGCGCAATCACAAATTTTACACAGACAAATAGTAGGATTAATTGGATTAGTCCTAATTTTTTCATCATATATTATTTGGAAAGAAAACAGGGATGAAGAATATGGATCATTATTATGTAGATGGATTTGGCTGGCTACAGCCCTCTATTTATTTAATATCGCATTAGGGGGTTTATATGTTCTTTCAGCAAAATTAGACGGATTTGAAATTACATTTTTTGAGTTACTATCATTATTACATTTAATGCTTGCATCAACAGTATTTGTAATAATTACAACCCTATTTTTAGTAGTGAAAATAATCACACTGTATGATGGAAATTATTTACTATCGGATAATAGTAACCAATGAGTTTCAAAGACTAGCGGCAATAGGAGTTAACATGTCAGAGACAAGGGGGATGGCAAAAACCCTATTTTCTTTGACTAAGCCAAGAGTAGTAGTACTTCTACAGATAACTGCAATGTGTGCAATACTTAGCCATGACTTTATTGAAATAAATAGAATAAATTATAATACTCTAGAAAATATGTTAATTGTTTTTATTGGTGGCTATCTAACTGCTGGAGGCGCTAATTGTATCAATATGTGGTACGATAGAGACATTGATCCAATTATGAATAGAACGTCGAAAAGACCCCTTGCAGTTGGTGATATTTCACCAGCAGGTGCATTAATTTTTGGAATTGTAATTTCCTTACTTGGAACATTGTGGCTAATACAAATGGCAAATGAAGTTGCTGCTTTCTGGGCTTTATTTAGCATCTTATTCTATGTATTCATATACACAATCTGGCTGAAAAGAACTAGTACTCAGAATATAGTAATAGGTGGAATTGCAGGTTCAACCCCCCCAGTTATTGGTTGGTGTGCAGCGGAAGGTAACCTACAAATATCAATGAATTCATTACAAGAATTTACTAATTCTATTTTTGAGATTGGAGGATATATGCCGTGGTTTATGTTCTTATTGATATTTTTATGGACACCTCCACACTTCTGGGCCTTAGCATTATATCGTTCTGAGGAATATGAAAAGGTAGGCGTGCCAATGATGCCAAATGTAAAAGGAAAGCATAGAACTTTAGTAGAAATGAAGATTTATTCGATTATTTTAATATTATTATCATTAACAGCCCCCTTAAGTTATCATGAAATCGAATATTGGTCTAATCTTAATTTAGATTTAAATAATATTTTAATTATCTTAAACACAGGGATTCTAAGTTTCTGGTATGCATTGACAGTATGGGGAATTGATGTAATGGAAGATAATGATGAAAATAATAGGATGCCTACTGCTTCTTACTCATTCTTCGTATCACTGAGTTATCTAGCATTCATGTTTATTGCCTTAGTATTATCAAGTATGGGAGTAGAAGGAGCAATTGTAAGTTTAGTATTGGTAATATTATTGATATTGCGGGATAAAAAAAATAAAAAATAATTTAGAATATGGCTAAATTGTACTAAACTAGAATGATAACCCGATGGATTCAAACACCTAATAGTTAGTCCACTAATCATAAGAACGGAGAGGTCAGAGATGAAGGAATCAGAACTAATCTATGATTGGAATACCATTGACTATGAAATAAAAAGAGTTTCATCTCAACATCCACATGATGTGTGGTTCGATGATGAGACTCTGAGAGATGGTTTACAAAGCCCTAGCGCAAGAAATCCGACTATAACTCAAAAAATAGAATTAATTGATTACATGGAAAAATTAGGTATCCAGAAAGTAGATTTAGGATTGCCGGGTGCTGGTCCTTTTCACATTAAACATATTGATGAGATGCTTTCTCATATGACTGAGAATTCATATGATCTAAGACCGGGGTGTGCTGTTAGAACTGTAGTTAGTGACATCGAACCATTAGTAGATCTTCAAGCAAAATATGAAAGACAAATTCAGGCAAGTGCTTTCCTTGGAACAAGCCCTATACGCCAATATACTGAGGGCTGGGATATGGAAAGGATTCTTTCAACCGCTGAAAAGGCAGTGACTTTTGCAGTTAATAATGACATCCCGGTAATGTTTGTTACAGAAGATACTACAAGAAGTAAACCTGAGGAAATAAAGCAAGTATATACTCGTGCCATAGAACTAGGAGCTGATAGAATCTGTATATGTGACACTTGTGGGCACGTAACTCCTAATGGAGTTAAAAAGTTACTAGGTTTTATTCAAGAAGAAGTAATACCAGATTCTGGAGTTAAGCGTAGAGATATAGAGGTAAATTGGCACGGTCACCAAGATAGAGGACTTGGTGTTGCAAATAATCTAGCTGCAGTTGAGGCAGGTGCCGATGTAATACATGGAACAGCATTAGGAGTAGGTGAAAGAGCTGGAAATGCACCTTTAGATCAGACTTTAGTTAATCTCAGTTTGATGGGAGTTATCAGTAACGATCTTACTTCTCTAAATGATTATATGAAAAAGGCTCACGAGTATATTGAAGTTGATCTACCAAGAAACTACCCTGTTTTTGGAAAAGATGCTTTTGAAACTGGAACAGGGGTTCACGCCAGTGCAGTAGTTAAAGCAATGAAAAAAGGAGATGACTGGTTGGCAGATAGAATTTATTCGGGAGTACCAGCACAGGATTATGGATTAGAACAGGTGATAAGAATTGGGCACATGAGTGGTCGGTCGAATATTACCTGGTGGTTAGGTAAAAATAATTACGAAGTAACTGATGATTTGGTAGCACATCTTTTTGATATTGCTAAAAAACAGAGAAGGCTAATGGATGATGATGAAATCCATATGGAAATTAAAAAATGGAAAAAACAGTGATGTATCGTTAATGCAAAACTAACGAATACCTAAAACCTCATCGACCACGACGAGTACATGCGTTCTGCAATAGTTGCCGTGTTGATTTTATTTCTAGCACCATTTTCTGGCTTAGTTTCAGCGGATTCAGAGATTAATATGGATTCAAATAATGAGGAACGAGACTTAATTATCCCTACTTATTCAATAGCTGTACAACTAGCCTTTGAGAGAGTATCTGATTTAGAGCAGTATAGCGTCGAGGAATTAGAAAATACAAAAGAATGGTTAATAGTAACAGATAATACCGTCGAAAAACAAAAAAAGTTTACTTCTGCTCCAGATCAAATTGAAGAATCTTCAGTATTACATGGCGCATATATTTGGACATACTATTCATCAGAAAATTTAGTAAGTAAACTAGATAATCTCATGTTGAATGATAAAATAGAATCATTTTCGCCACTTATTACTAAGAAACAAATTACTAGATCATTACCTAACGATGAAGACTTTGATGAACAATGGCATCTACGTAATACGGGTCAAACTTCAGGGTTGTCGGGAGAAGATGCGAATGTGACTTCAGTATGGAATTCATATACTGGAGCAGGTATAATAATTAGTGTAGTTGATGATGGTTTAGATAAAGATCATCCTGATATTTCACCGAATTATTCGCCGACTCATTCTTATGACTGGTGCAATAGTGATTCAGACCCAACGCCTACCAGTAACAACGGTCATGGGACCGCTGCTGGAGGAGTTGCTGCAGCAGCTGGTGATAATACAATTCATGTATCAGGCGCCGCTTATGACGCGACATTAGCTGGTTCTACATTAATTGCTTGTGGGACTGGAGATTCGACTGATGCTGATGCTTTAAGTTTCCTAAATAATGAAATTGATATTTATACTAACTCATGGGGACCATCAGACAATGGACAAACATTATCTGCACCGGGGCCATTAACGCTTGCTGCATTTGAAGATGATGCATATAATGGAAGAAATGGATTAGGTAACATCATCACATGGGCAGCAGGAAATGGGCTCACAAGTGATGATAATGCCAATTATGATGGCTGGGCAAATAGTAGATTCACTATTGCAGTTTCTGCAATTACACATTATGGTGAACAATCATACTATGCTGAGCCTGGAGCCAATATATTAGTTACAGCACATTCGAATGGAGATGGCGAGGGAATAACAACAACTGACATTCATGATGATCCTGATATTTCATCAGATGACGCAGGATATGACAATGGAAATGTGACTAATAGCTTTGGAGGAACTTCTAGTGCAACTCCGTTAGCAGCTGGAGTCATAGCATTGATATTAGATGCTAATGAGAACCTGACTTGGAGAGATTTACAACATGTATTAGTAAATAGCGCCAGAATGAATGACCCTAATGATTCGAGTTGGGAAATAAATAATGCGGGCCATGATGTTTCTCACAAATATGGTTTCGGAGCAGTAGATGCTGGCGCAGCAGTCGCTTTAGCAGAAAATTGGACAAATGTAGATACTGAAGTAAATCAAACATTTGGACCATTTACACCCTCCTTTTCAATCCCAACATCGAGTAATTCTTGGAGTGAATTTAATGTTCAAGTCACTGATGATATAAGTATAGAGAGTATAGACATAATAGTAGATATTGATCATTCTAGTAGGGGGGACTTAGACATTGTTCTAGAATCTCCCAATGGGACTCAGTCATGGCTTGCAGAAGAGCATAACGATGGAGGTAATGATTACTCTAATTGGTTATTTAATACAGTTCATCATTGGGATGAAAGCAGCCTAGGAACTTGGATTTTAAAAATAAGAGACACAACCGCTGGTTCATCTGGCACTCTAAATTCATGGCAGATGATAACTCATGGTATGGATATAGATTTAGATCATGATGATGATGGTTTATCAGATGAGAATGAAACATTAATTTGGGGCACTGACCCATATAATGAAGATACTGATAATGATGGTATAAATGATTATGATGAGATCTTTGTATACATGACAAATGCCACTCAAGCGGATTCTGATTTCGATGGTCTGTCAGACTTAATAGAAATTTCATTACATCAAACAAACCCTAATGATTATGATACTGATGATGATCTGCTTGGTGATGGTGCAGAAGTTAATTTGTGGGGAAGTAATCCGTTGGTTTATGATGCCGATGAGGACTCTGACTTTTACTATCATTTCAATGACTGTAACGACCAGAATGCAGATATAAATCCAGGTAAACCAGAAAAATTAAACGGCTTTGACGATAATTGTGATGAATTTATTGATGAAGGATTTAATTTTACAGATCGAGATAACGATGGTCTGAAAGATTGGCCAGAATTTCACATACATAATACAGATTATAAAGATCCAGATACTGATGATGATGGCCTAAAAGATGGGCAAGAAGTAAATGTTTATGCAGACCAAGGAGCTAATCCCTTGGTTTATGATGAAGACTCTGATCAAGATGGTTGGTATTGGTTCCAAGATTGTGATGATGAAAATATCCATAGATCACCTGGACTTAGTGAAATATTAGATGGTATTGATAATGACTGTGATGAAGATATTGATGAAGATTTTATTGATTTAGATACGGATACAGATGGATTATCGGATTATGATGAATATTATTATACCTCAACTAACCCGAATGATGGAGATACGGATGATGATGGATTATCCGATGGAATAGAAGTTAACACTTATGCTGAACTTGGAGCAAATCCTTTAGTTTATGATGAGGATGCTGATTCTGATGGTTGGTATTGGTTCCAAGATTGCGCAGATGATGATAATGAACGTTCTCCATCACTGACTGAAGCTTTAGATAAAAAAGATAATGATTGCGATGAAGAAATTGATGAAGACTTCCTTGTAATCGATTCTGATTCTGACGGGTTGTCGGATTATGAAGAATTCCACAATATAAATTCAAATCATAATGATGAAGACACAGACGGAGATGGCATAAATGATGGCTCAGAAGTACTAGTGAAAATGTCTGACCCTCTAATTTTTAATTATGATAATGATGAGGATGGGTTTTATGATTTCGAAGATTGCAATGATCTAAACTTAGAAATTTATCCTGGAGCAACGGAAGTATGGAATGGTTTGGATGATGATTGTAATGATTTAGTAGATGATAACCTACGACGTCAAAACCTTGTACTAACTGTTCCACAAACTCAAGCAATTTATAATTGGGATGCAGTAAATGATTCACTGATTTTTGGACTAAATAATATACCATCTCAAGTAACTACAGATATATCTTGGAAGATAGGGGACTTTGACTTAGGAAAAAATCTATCTAATGGGGATACAAGATTGTACATTAATCACCTAGATTGCGATAAAAATAATGATAACTTAACAAAATTATTATGTAATAACGGGACCAGTAGTCAAGAAATAAGAGCAATCATAATTGATTCAGGGATTACTACAGAATTTGTATGGGAGGTTAATATGGTAGTTTGGATACCTCCGCCAACATTTATTGAAAATCTTTTATCGTTTATCGGCAGCGGCATTGGTTTAGCATTCTTATCAAGTATAATTTTAACAATAGTTGCTATTGGAGCGTTCATAAGCATTAGAATATCACAGAAAAAACGTTTAGAAGAAGCATATACAGCTTACAGTATTCCATCGGCAAGAGTTGATTATAGCACTAATTTCGCTAAAACAGAACTACCATCTGCTCCGGATTTATCAATATTAGAATCTGAGATATATAGCTCCAAATCAGATACCGAGTTGCCAATACTATCTGCAGCAATACCAATTATGGAGATTCCAAGTAAGAAAGTTCGAGAAGAAGACTTTGTTGAATTAGTAGAAATCCCATCAAAAATAATTGAAGAATAATCACTCAGATTCTTCTTCAAGGGATATGTGCTCAATGTTTCCCCATTCTGCATCAGGACTACCGCCTAACCATTCACCTTCAATTGAAATATCTTCTACCTCATCATCTTCGCGCCATGGAGGCTCCCCATCTGAGCCACTAATAATTAGACAACCTTCATCATCAAGCCTATTTTGAAGAGTTTTAATTCCTCTTTTCATAGGTAAAAGATGACCGATGGGAGTCCCCGCAGTTACAAATGGATGCGTAGCAGTACAAATTAACAATCCTCTATTGGGAGAATGCACATCATGACTTACTCCTGGCCTTTCAGGGTCAGTAATTGTTGCAACTACTTCGTCTTCTTCTACAAAACTACCAGCTGGTGCTAAAACATCCAATAATCCACCTTGATCTGATCTAATCCAAACTGAACCTGAGGCTAAAATTCTAAAATAAGGTCTGTTAGGATAACCCGGAATCATCCTTAAACTTCGAAGAACATTCAAGATACCATAAATTGCAACTTGAACAGACTCAGGGTCTGCTTCATTGGATCCTCCGCCTTCGTAAGTTATACAACCAATTCCAGATTTATTAGCAGTTCGTCTAAGAGAACCTTTAGGGCCCACATTGTCAAGAATTGTTTCTATACCAAATGATCTAGCGATTTTATTACTGTCAGGATGAGCAAGGTTCGCTCGAATTTGAGGCATATTAGTTCGGCCTGGAGCAGCAGTGTGCAAATCGATTATATGATCAGAAGTCTCTATTATTGATTTCCATAATCGATTGGCGACTCGAGATGTAGTATTACTTTCACTATTACCTGGGAAACACCTGTTCAAATCACGTCCATCGGGGAATTTACGACTTTGCCTACGATATCCTGGAAGGTTGACAATAGGTATTATGCGGATTGTCCCGGCCAATGTTGAAGGGTCGATATCTTTACCTTCTCCTATGAAATTAGGTCCACAAAGATAAGTTAGAGCGAGAGGTCCTACAAGTTCATTTCCATGAATAGCACCTAAAATTGTGATTATAGGGCCAGGTCTAGAGCCATGAATAATAGTTACTGGAATTGGCCATTCATCACCAATTTCAACATCTAATAGATTATACTCAGTTTTTCTTATAGCCCCTGGTTTTATCCTCTTGCGGTTAAATAAGTGAGTTTTTGACCCTATTTCCCTGGACCATTTTTTAGGAGATGGAACCTTGCTTCCTAATGCTTTTTCAATCTCTTTACGTCGCTTTTGAGGTAATTGATTAGCCACTTTTAATGGTCTATGACGACGTCTTTTAGCACGTGGTGCAGGTGACTCTTTTACAGCGCCAGCCGACAAGTTTTCTTTATCCTCTGCTTTAGACAACAATCTCCGGAGAAGGTTCTTAGATTAAGATAGTCTGATGAGAGAGTTATGGAATCATTCAATTCCTTTAGCCATGTGTGAACTATCATGAACGAAGTAAACGACATATCTGTTCAAGAAAAATATGCACCAAATAGCATTTGTTTTGGCTGTGGACCTGCAAATAAAAAAGGGCTTAGAATTCAGTCATTTAGAACTGAAAATGGACTTGAAATGAAATTTGAAACAAAATCTGAGCATCAAGCTTTCCCTGGAATTATTAATGGTGGAATAATTAGTACATTACTTGATTGTCATGGGAATTGGGCTGCAACTATGGCACTAATGGATAAGAATGAGGGTAATATTCCACCTTGCACTGTAACAGCATCTTTTAGTATGAAATTGAGAAGACCCACCCCGATTAATACCACCTTGGAAATAAGTGCAAATATAAATCAAATTTCAGATGATAGAGCTAATGTAAATATGATATTAGTAGCTGATGGGAAGGTATGTGCAACTGGAGAAGGGTTATTTGTTGCAGTAAATGAAGGCCATCCTGCATATCATAGATGGAATTGAGTTACGCGGCATCCTTTAGAACGGCCGATTGTGAGAATGTTTGTGGAACACTCTAGCGGAGGCTCAAAAACGAGTCTCGATGACTTAGGCCTATCTACAGAATTGACTAATTTATTGAGAGTTAAGTGGGGGATTAAAGAACTATACCCACCTCAACAAAAAGCATTACCAGCAGCTCTTTCGGGAAAAAATATAATGTTAACAATTCCGACAGCAAGTGGGAAATCTCTCGTAGCACACCTCACTATCGCTCACAGACTAAAAAATGATTTAAAGATGCAAAAAGCCATTTATGTTGTACCACTGAAGGCTCTGGCGACTGAAAAATATAACGAATTAAAAGAAATCTCAGATGTTGTTGGTCTGAAAGTTGGGATTGCTATTGGAGATAGGAGTGGAGAAAGCAACTCAGTAGATGATTCAGATATACTTGTTTGTACAAGTGAAAAATTAGATTCTCTACTAAGAAGTCGTCCAGAATTAATCTCTCGAATAGGTATAGTCGTAAGTGATGAATTCCATTTATTACATGATCATGGAAGAGGCCCTACATTAGAAGTTTTAATTTCAAGAATAAGACACAAAAGACCAGAGGCTCAAATAATTGCTTTATCTGCAACTGTAGGGAATTGTGAAGAACTAGCCGAATGGTTAGATGCTGAATTGATACAATCAGAATGGAGGCCAGTAACCCTTCATTCAGGTACTCTGACAAACTTAGAGGTGAAAGTGCATAGAATCGATGGGAAAGGTGACGAAAAATGGCCAGAGCCTAGAACGATCCAAGGGACTAAGGGTAAGAATTTACAAGCAGCACTTGATGATACAATAAAAGAGAGTGGGCAATTATTAGTATTCGTAAATTCTAGAGCAGGGGCACAAAAAGAAGCAAGGGAATTATCTAAACACATTCTAAAAAGAATGAAAAACGAGAATGAATTTGAAGATAGAAAAAAAATAGAGAAACTAGAAACTATTTCTGAATCATTAAAGCAAAGAGATGACTCTTCGGCCTTGGGGAAAAAACTAGCTGATGCAATAAAAGGAGGAATTGCTTTCCATCATGCAGGATTAACTAATGAACAAAGAAGTAAAATTGAAGAAATGTTCAAACATGGAGATTTATACTGTATTGTAGCGACTCCCACCTTAGCGCAAGGAGTTAATTTACCAGCAAGAAGAGTAGTAATTAGAGATGTAAGAAGATGGAGTACCGTGGCAGGAAGGAATATGCCTATGCCTATAATGGAGATAAAACAGATGCTTGGTCGAGCAGGGAGGCCAAAATATGACAAAAAGGGAGACGCTTGGATTATATCAAAAAATAAAGATGAGGAACTTAAATTTGTTGAGCATTTTCTGTTAGGTGAACCTGAAAAAATTACCTCGAAATTAGCTAATCCTAATGCACAAAGTGCCGAAGAAGACCCTGCACTATTAACACATATTCTTTCATTAATTGCTACTAGCGATATGAATGACCGAAATTCATTAGGTCGGTTTTTTAGTAAAACATTTCTATCAACTCATATGGAATCTGAAGCTCTAGAAAATCAGATCGATCGAGTAATAAAATGGCTTGTAGAGAATGGAATGGTTGTTAGAGAGGGTGAATCGGAGTTAGTTCGACAAAGAATCATATCTGAAAAAACTACGGAATCAAATGTTGAAAATTGGAATGATGAACTTCCATCATGGGCACACTCTGCGGCAGAGATTGAAGGAGTAGATACCTACATTAGGAAAGATGAGAACATGTCTGAAAAAACTCCAAGAAAAGGTCCAGCGATCTTTGGATTTAAGAAAGCTAGTAATTATGAAGTAGAAAAAATAGAAAATCCAGATTCTCAAGCAATGGTTTATTCTGCAACTTCTTTAGGACTAAGAGTATCTAGACTATACCTAAATCCAGTATCAGGTAAAATAATTAAAGAGGGATTGACAAATGCAATGAATGTCCTAACAGGTTTAGATAATCAAAGGCAAATTTCACCATTTAGCTTGTTACACTTAGTCACCTGCACTCCTGACTTCATACCTTTATGGCCTCAAAAGAAAGATTTAGGGAAAATTCAAGATGCATTGTTTGGTCATGAAAGTGAATTATTAACCAATAGTGTGGATCTAGATGATGAAAGGAGAATGAAAGGAGTTTTAGTTTTACAATCTTGGATTGAAGAATTAAGCATTAGTGAATTAGAAGATGAATGGAATGTTCAACCAGGTGATTTGAGAAGTAGGGTAGATTTAGCAGAATGGCTACTATACTCTACTCGCACTATTCTTATGGATGATAATGATTTGATTAGTATGGATAAAGAATCTCATCGAGTATTATTTGAAGCAATAGATGAAATTCATAGAAGGGTAAGAAATGGCTGCAAGTCAGATTTACTTGCTTTAATAACTCTAAAAGGAGTTGGAAGAGTGAGAGCGAGAGAGATGGTAAATATTCTAGGGGTTACAAATGTGAAGGATATCTCATCTTTAACCGAGAATGACCAGTTCAAACTTTCAGATTTAAGAGGTTGGAGTATGAAACTGGTGAAGAATATTGTAAATAATGCATCACAAGTTAACAAACGTCGAAGATGACCCCCCTCCTTCTTCAATTGGAGCCTATCGGAGCACGTGGGAATTCACGACCAGATGCCTTGGTTTCCAGCTTGGGGTATGAAATTCGATCATGCAATATCTGAAACAAATGAAATATTGAGATTATTTAACATAAATAAACAAGATGAAAATTGGTTTCTTTTAGCATTTGATGCTGCGGCGAGTGAAAAACATCTCTGGACTGCATGGTATTCAATGAGAAGAAATCAAAAAAGTAATAAAATGATTGCTAAAAGTCCGGATGCTGAATTCATCAGATTAATTGCCGGTACACATCAAGTTAAAATTGCATTTAATAATGCAGGAATAAGAACAGGTGATAATTTTGTTTGGATTATGAGGATACCTGAATCAGAAATAGGAAATAACATAGAAGATGTGCTTATTAATCGCGATTCTTATAATAATTATGATGAAGAAGCAAATAAATTAATTGAAAAAATGAATGGAAAGTTGATCACTGAAAGACCAGTTCCTACCATGAAGGGGTTGAAGAGAATTGGATATAATACTGAAAAAAAAATCATTGGGTCGTTGGAAGATTGCTTTATTCTACACCTTGTTTCTTCTAAAATATAAAGTTAGAAGAAAAACTTAGAGGGGCAAACTGATATGCAAGGACTATGAGCAGCAGATAGGGATTATATGGCGAAATACTACGGTTACAGGAATTGCTCACATTGTGAAATTGTTTGTACACCAGGTAACTATCTAGATTATGATAGTAAAAGATACTGTACTGCTTGCTGGATACAACATGAAAACCCTGATCATCCGGATCTAGATGCAATTAGAGAAAAAGTAAAGCAGGCAGTTACTACTTGGAAACTTGCTAAATATTCTCGTGAAGAATATCATCTTCCTGTTGGACCGAAATCAATCAATAAGGGATGAAGTAAGATGAAATATGTTCCAGATGATTTCGAACCGTCAATTTGGGCTAATATTGAGCCTTACGTGAATGATTTGTTAAAAAGAGAATTAAGTTGTTCTAGTTGTTTAGAAACTCTAATCTCAGATTCTTCAAATCTAGCAGAACATATCTCAGAAACTGGGGCTTTACTTTACATCGCTATGACTTGTGATACAGAAAATAAAGAGAATAAAAGTGCTTTTCTAGATTTTGTAGAAAATATTCGTCCAAAACTTTCAGAATTCTCTGATCAACTAAATCGAAGAATAGTAGAGCATCCAGCTGTCAATGATTTACCTGGAAGATATGACTTAATGATTAGAGGAATTAAATCAGATATTCAAATATTTAGAGTAGAAAATATACCTTTAGGAGTAAAACAAACTAAACTAGTTACAAAGGCTCAAGGGATTACTGGTGGAATGACTGTTGAATTCGAAGGTAGAGAGATGACTTTCCCTGAAATGAGAGTTTTTTTAGAATCAAATGATAGAATTAAAAGAGAAAGTGCATGGAAATCAATGGTTAAAAGATGGATGGAAAATTCAGAGGACTTATCGGAAATTTTTGACGAACTTATTGCAATAAGGCACCAAATCGCTAAGAATGCAGGATTTGAATCATATACTAACTATATGTTCAAGGCTATGCATCGATTTGATTATTCAATAGAAGATTGTTTGACATTTCACAAATCTATTGAAGAAGTATGTATGCCTATTCTTAACAAAATAAATATCGAAAGAAAAAATGCTTTTGGTTTAGATCAATTATCACCTTGGGATGTAAATGAAAAATCGGGTAGTGGTCCAGATATAGATGGAAAAGAATCATTAAAGCCATTTGAAACAGTGGATGAGATGGTTACTAAATTATCACAATTATTTCATAATATGTCTAATGATTTAGGTGACAAATTCGATAAGTTAGTGGAAATGGATACCTTAGATCTAGAAACAAGAAAAGGTAAAGCACCAGGTGGTTACCAATATTATCTAGAAAAAAGCAGAATACCGTTCATTTTCATGAATGCTGCAGGTTTACAAGGCGACCTTGAAACAATGGTTCATGAATCAGGGCATGCATTCCATTCTCTATATTGTGGACATTTAGATTTAATTGATGAAAGAGACTATCCAATTGAATTTGCAGAAGTTGCAGCAATGTCAATGGAACTATTAACGCAACCAGAATGGGATATTTTTTATGATGAATTAGACGAAGCAGATAGGGCAAGAATCACCCATCTTGAAGGAGTTGTGTTCTTGCTTCCCTGGATTGCTACGATAGATGCTTTCCAACATTGGATTTATGCGAATCCTGAACATACAAGAGATGAAAGAAAGAAACAATGGATATCTTTGCGAGAAAGATTCGGATCAAAAATGGACTGGGAAGGTCATGATAATTTCAGAGAGCTTTCTTGGCAACAGCAAGGACACCTTTTCGGTGTTCCTTTCTATTACGTAGAGTATGGTATTGCACAATTAGGAGCATTGCAATTGTGGCAAACCCATAGGGGAGACCCAAAAAAGGCACTTGAAAACTACTCTAATGCTATGAAATTGGGGAATACAAAAACATTACCTGATTTATTCGCTGCTGCTGAACTAAAATTAGGTTTTGATGAAGATCATCTCTATTCATTAATCAATGAAGTAGAAACCGCTATGTCAGAAATAAAAAATTAGTCGGACGAGCTGGAGTCTGTGAAATTAATCTTTCAGACCCTCAGCTGTCACGGTAAAGACCGCTTCTCCTTCAGGAAGATTAGGGCTATCAATTAAGCGTGCAATGCGCCTACCACCCTTAGATTTCCTGAGGTAAAGTCGGAATGTGCTTGCGTGACCTACGATATGTCCGCCGATTGCTTTAGTTGGATCACCCCATAATGCAGCAGGATTAGACATTACTTGATTAGTGACTAAAATTAGAGCATTTTGAACATCAGAGAGTTGTTTAAGTTCTTTCAAATGTCGATTTAATTTTTGTTGTCTAGGGGCTAACATACCACGACCAACATACTCTGAACGGAAATGGCTTGTAAGAGAATCTACAATAACCAGTTTTACATCGATAGATTTTGCCATTCTTTTTATTTCATCTACTAATAGCATTTGATGCGCGGAATTGTATGCTCGAGCAACATGAATTCGCTCCATAGCATGGCTAGGGTCCATACCTACTGCTTCAGCCATTTGAGCAATCCTCTCTGGCCTGAAGGTATCTTCAGTATCAATATAGAATACCTCTCCATTGAGACCACCTTGAGAAATTGGAAGGATTGTGTTGACAGCTAACTGGTGACCGATCTGAGTTTTACCACTACCAAATTCACCATACACTTCACATATAGATTGTGTCTCAAATCCACCACCGAGTAATTCATCTATAGAAGCAGTACCAGAAGTTAATTTTTGGACAGTTTTACGCTTTTCGATAAGTGCAGTACCACTAATAAAACCGCCAATATTAGCTAATTTCTTTGCAGCTTGTATAATTTTAGAGGAGACTGCTTCTCCTAATTCTGCTTGTTCAGCTAATTCCATAGGGCTCATAACTGCTATTCCGAGTAGTTCATCAAAACCAGCCTCTCTAAGTTTCTCTGCTGTTGCTGGACCAACGCCGGGAAGATCTTCGATAGTCATTTCTGGTTCATCAATATCAATTGTTATTTCATCGTCATCTATATTTTCACTCGCAGTTTTCTTTGCCATCTAATCACCTATTTATGATACTGCGGATTATTAGAAAGTATATGAATAAATGAAAGACCCCTGTTTATTATTGAAAGTGAAAAAATACCTAAGAGCCTCTTAGTCGTTTCTTTTTTCACTTTAAGTTTAGATTTAGTTTTGGTATCGAGTGGTGGATTTGAACCACCGGTCTCCGGGTTATGAGCCCGACGAGATAACCTGACTACTCCAACTCGATAGTCGGTCGTGAAGCCTTACTTATTTGAAGACGCCTAGAAAGATTTTTGCACATTAACGTATGATAACAGTCATGTGGTGTCAGTTGACCCGCAGTACTGAGAACACTATGAGAAACGGATTGCTAATACAAAATGCGATGATGGTCCTCCCTAGCAGAATTGTGCAAGGCGATCTCCGTGTAATTAACGGTTCAATCAAAACCGTCGCACCACAAGGGGGGTTACAGCCTGAGATTGGAGAATATGTAATCGATGGAACTGGATTGCACTTATTACCTGGTGCGATAGACCCTCATGTTCACTTTAGGGACCCTGGTCATCCAGAAAAGGAAGACTTAGAGAGCGGTAGTCGGGCTGCGGCGGCAGGTGGAATTACATCATTTCTCGATATGCCTAACACACTACCTAATGCGACAAATCGAACGGCACTAGAAGCGAAGATTGCCTCTGCGGCTAAGAAAGCTGTGACTCATCATGGCTTCTTCATTGGAGCCACAACGAACAATGTCTCTGATTTACAAAGCGTAGAAGGCATGGATGGCGTTTGTGGAATCAAGGTATTCATGGGTAGTAGCACAGGAGATTTACTGGTTCATGAACAAAAGCACCTTGAGGATATTTTTGCGAATACTGGAGGCATCATTGCAACACATGCAGAGGACGAGGAGCGACTATTATCCCGAATTCCTGAATTTCAACATCGTACTGATATCGCCGCTCATGCAGAATATCGGGATGTTGAATGTGCATTGATAGCAACAAAAAGAGCTTCCGCTTTAGCCAAAGACCATGATCATCGTTTACACATTGTTCACTTGACGAGTGGAGCCGAAGCTGATTGGTTGTCTTCGAATAAAGGGGATCTAATAACCACAGAAGTCTGCACTCAGCACTTAACTTTTGATCAGGACGACGTCGAAAATCTAGGTGTTCGAGCTCTCATGAATCCTCCGATTAGATATTCAGAGGACAAAGAAAAACTGTGGAGTCGACTTAAGGATGGCACTATTGATTGTATCGTCACCGATCATGCTCCACATACTCTGGAGTCAAAATCAGTCGGTTTCCCAAAAGCTCCTGCAGGAATGCCAGGAGTCGAAACTTCACTGCCTCTAATGCTTACACATGCAATGAACGGGAAATGTACCGTATCCGATGTTGTGCGCTGGATGTGTGCTGGTCCAGCGAAGGTATATGGGATGAAGAACAAAGGCTCGTTGATCGAAGGATTTGATGGTGATTTAACCTTAGTTGACTTGGAAAATGATAGAACAATACAGGACTCTGATACATGGACTAGAGTCGGGTGGACCCCTTTTGCAGGGCGTTCCTTAACTGGGTGGCCAATATACACGATTGTGGATGGAAAAATTGTTCATTCACGTACAAAAGGTGGCAAATTAAGAGGCAATGCTGTGGCATCACCAGGTAGTGTAGGTAGACCTTTAATTTTTGAGTAATCAATCTTCGCAACCAGTTGCTTCATCTTCTCCACCACTTGAATCTACATCATCTTCTTCGTTACAAGGATATGTCTCAACTTCAAAATAATAGTCATTTAACTGATGACCAGGTAGATTTAATTCAACTTGAACTGACATATCATCAATTTTATGAACTACTGCTCCTAATGCTGAAAATGAGTAAATAAATTGACCCATGAAAATTGAACGACGGATACTAGTTTCACCGCCCCACCAAGAATTGCTTTCTTCTGAATTATAAAAATCAGAATGATTTGCTGTACCATGTAGACTTAATGATTCATTTTCAACATCTACATTTATCATTTTAAGAGTAGATACATACTCATAATTATACGTATATTCTCCAACATCATTATTTTCCCAAGTATATCTGTAAGTAGAAAGGGGAACCGCTAACATTTCTTCAGGCCCCCAATAAGTGAAAGCTTTGTGTTCATAACTCGCTTCTGACCAAGACCAAGTCCATCCACATGAGATCATATCCTCACAATTTCCATCAACATAACCAGGAGACAATACTTGAATATCAGAAAGTGAAGGATTAGAGGGGTCGCTGACATCAAATAATGATACTTGAGTGGTAGACCAATCGAGACCCAATCCATCTTCACCGGGTCCAATACCAATTGTAAGAAGATGATCTTGATCAACAGGATGAATATAGGTGGAAACACCAGGGATTTCTAATTCACCAAGAATCTTAGGGTCTAATGGATTTGATAAATCAAGTACCCAAAGAGGGTCTATATTTTCAAAAGTTACAAGATATCCTCTTTCGCCAACAAATCGTGCGCTCCAAATTGTTTCATTAGGTGCGATATCTTCGATAATGCCTACTTGATTTAAAATATTACATGGATCTACAATGCAATTAACACCTTCATATTGTAGAATGGTAACTTGGTTTGTTGGCCCAGAAAAAATAGGTTCTCCATCTTCATCTAATTCCCCATCTAGCCACCAACGACCCCATGCATCAGAGGTTGAGGCTATTCTTATTGATCCTTGAAACTCACTCATAGAAAATTGATCTTGGACTGTACCAGAAACTCTACCTGAGCCAATATAAGATGTTGAATTACTATCTGATATATCGAATGCATGAATATTTGTAGTGTCTTCGAAACCATTATTTCTCCAAAACCACCACCAATCAGCAGTCGGTTCTGCCAATAATAAGACATTTCCAGAGGAATAAACATGAGCCCAGCGAGAAGTAATATGATCCACTTCAAATTCTATATTTTCGCCAAACATTTTCATTGTCATTATAGTAGTTAGACCACGAACTGTAGTCTCAGGGCTAGCTGAAAACTCACTGCAATCATCAGAAAACATTGAGGATTGAACATAGGTCCCATTAGAATTTCTTTCATACATTTGAGGAACGAAATCGTCCAGAGTTAGTGATTGAATAACTTCACTATTAGAACGAATTATATTAGATAAAGAGGAGTTCCAGATATTCATTTGTTCATTAATGGATTTAGTAAGATAATAGTCATCAGGAAGGTTTACCCATGTTTGAATCCCCTGGAAATAGGTATACAAATGTGTCACTGAGCGCACGGTACCATCAACTAATCTAGCTGTATGATAATTCCCTTCTATCAACAATTCCTTCTCAATCGCTGGATTTAACTTATTACTAATATCAATTATAGTATACATTACGAGACTTTCATAACGGGTATAAGTATGAGTTTTTTCAATGCCATTGGAATTAACCCAAGTATAACTTTCATCATGCCCCATTAATTCTAACAAAGGATGATCTGAGGGAAGATTCCAATAATTAATACTAGATGTAATTACAAGTCTGTCACCTTCAAGCATCATTTCCATAGGGGTACCAATCATAGTTGTGTTTGATAATAAATTTAACTCGCCAAATTCTGGAACACCCATGATAAGGAGTTTATTTCCATTAATCATATAGATATAGTGTCCATCGGTTTTTATGAAATCTGCTTCATCAACACCTGATTCTTGATTATTCGTACCTGAAACTTCACCTGTTCGATCATCGCCACTAGAAGTTGTTGCGCTAGTAGAATCAGATTCTGCAGAACTTTCCGCCATCATTAATCCATCCTCATCCCATGTCCGTAAAGACATGAAGTTTGGAGACCAATGATAATACGATTGCTGATCTAATTGAACTAACATCTCTTCATGTACCGATTGTTTTAAGTCATCTAATAAATCGCTACATTGTTGATAACTTACTAATTCAGGACTTCCAAATATACGTTCAGATAAATCTAGTTGAGGGTATTCACCATCAATTAATACTACAGTATCATTAATATCATCATTGATGTCTTCAATAATACCTAAACAACCTGATGAAAGTAAGATGAATAATACGAAAATAGTTGTCAATGGCTTTTTGTACATAAAATAACCCAACTGGCTAGGCATTATGAAGAAGTTGGTATATTGACTTGACAATTACTCAAGAAATAACTATTATTTGTAGAGAAACTAATGATTCCATTCACCGTTGCCGGATTAACCTCATCAGACTCATCATCTGTTGTATCAATCAATGTTTCAACGGCTTCTTCTGCATGATCGGAGCCGAGGCTTTGTGTGCCTGCTAAGAAGATTAGCGCAGCAATCTGTATGTCTAATTCCTGATCCATCAGATTACTATTAATTGATTAAACATTTAATATAAATGCTCTTTTGAGTCATTGATGCATCAGATGATTACCTGAAAAGGTGAAAAGCAATAATTATGTGATTACTGGGGATATTGAAAAGAATTTGAAGAATTTAATGCATCAACACCTAAATTTGTAAGTATCCATTTAGGTCTTTTTGCTTCCGAATTAGTGCCGATATATTCTGATTTTCTAAGTTCAGAAATATGATAGCTCATTAATTGACGAGAAATTGATAGTTTTTTGCTAATATCTGAATTAGAAAGGCCTAGTTTCCCTGAATTTGATAAAATCTCAAGTATTGCTAGTCTAGTACCCATGATAGGGTTGCGTATAGTATCTAATTTAGATTTAGAAATCTCTGAAATTGCATATCTCCTAAGTTTGCCATCTTTCCAAGAAATTATTTTACCATTGTTTTCGAGTACTTGTAGATGATAAGCAGTTACCCCGTTAGCCAATCCTAAAGAATCTCTTAATGCTGAAAAATGAATGCCAGCATTAGCCTCAAGGAACCCTAGTAAGCGACCTCGTGTCAGAAGATCATTACGATTTTTACTCTTAGATATCAAGGGAGTTAATAGAGAAACTAACACAGTAATTTTAAAAACTTCAGAGAATAATGAACCCAAAAAAAGAGAAGAGATACTTCCTGCACCTAAAATGATTAATTTATCTGAACGATCTTTAGAGTTTTTTTGGTCAGGACTATCTTCAGGACCATCGAATTGTTCATCAAGAGGAGCTGCTGCTGCAGTAGATTCTGAATCCATATTCATTAACTGTGGTTCTTCATTAGAGTTAGAATCATTGAAATTATAATTCAACACACACCCAGATACTAAACAAACTATAGCAAAAAGAGTAAATAAACGTACTGCTAAAACTCCCCTCATACATATCCCAGTATGGTGCCACATATGATAAACTTGGTTAATTGCTTTGACATTTGTTTTGACATATGAGTCGTTGTGTTGAAGAAGAGGGGCTCTTGTGTGAAGACGAAAATCGATGAGCGGAGAGTTAGGAAGCGACGTTGGAGACTCTGAAGAATACGCTGAGTCTATGCTAACTTCTGCTCGTTCAGTAATACGTACCTGTCTGCAGGTTAGACCTTTTGAACCTGTTTTAATAGTGACTGACCCCGATAGTTCCACTATAGGAAGAGCATTGTATGAAGCAGCGGCTGAGGTAACAGATAGAACTCTGATGATGATGATGCCAACTTCTCATAAAAAAGGAAGTGAACCACCTGACTACGTGGCAGAATTAATGAGAAAACAAGATGTTGTTATACTAGCTACAAAGAGTTCATTAACACATACAAAAGCTAGGATTAATGCTTCAAGAACTGGTCGAACTAGGATCATATCTATGCCTGGAATAAGTGAATTAATGTTCTCTAGTGGGGGAATGACTGCTGATTACAATGCACTGCAAAAAGAAATATCAGGTTTTACTTCAATATTTCGAAGAAAAAGAGATGTCAGAGTTACTTCAGTCGGAGGAACGGATATTACGTTTAGCATAGGTGCGAAATGGAGAACAGACGATAATGGGATTTGTAACAGACCTGGACAAGTTATGAATTTACCATCAGGGCGTGTTTTTGTATTTCCTAAGGAAGATTCAATGAATGGAAAAATTGTAATTGACGGCTCATGGGAGGGACATTTACTAGAAGAACCAATATCTATGGATATTGAGAATGGCGTCATTGTGAATATGTCCAATAATCAATTAGGTGGAGAAATTAGTGCGATATTCGATGAAATAGGTAAATCACTTAACAAATCAAAAGCAGGAATTGTGAAGACCGTTGCAGAATTTGGTTTTGGAATGAATTCAAGGGCTAAAGTAGTTGGTAACTTACTGGAAGATCAAGTCGTTCGTGGTGCTGCACATTTTGTATTTGGAGATAATTCAGCCTATGGTGGGAAAAACAATATCGGATTACAAATGAGAGGAGTGGTCTTGAAACCTAATATTGAGTTACAAGATATTGATTTGGTAAAAGAAGGAAAAATAATCGCTCGAAGGAAATGATAAGAATGAGAGCATTTCTTTGGTGTAATGGTGAGTTACCAAGTTTAGATACAATAAATTCACTTGGTGAAATAACACCATTATTCGGAGTAGATGGAGGGACTAGAAAGGCAATGTCTTGTGGTTTCTCAGTGAAGGAAGCACTTGGAGATTTTGATTCAATTGAAGACAATGAGTTTCATGGCAAAAAGACATTACTATCTAATGACTCTGCTAGTGATTTAACTAAAACAATTCTAGAATTATCTAAGAGAGGTTACTCTGATTTTGATATTATAGGGATTGATGGAGGTTCTCCAGGACACATTTTGGGTATATGGGGGTCTTTAGCTGAATCTTCTCCTGAATTAAAAATAAGATTGCATCATCATAATGCAGTATCATATCGTATAACTCCAGAAAATAATGAATTTCAAATCCATATTGAAAAAGAACAGTTATTTTCGATCTTTGCTTTATCAAAATGTAATAAAATAAGCATCAAGGGGGCTAAATGGGAACTAGATAATAAAACCCTAAATCTGTCAACAGAGGGGCTTCACAATAGAGGTAATGGGGAGATTATAACCATAAATGGAGATGGAATAATAGCACTAATAATTGAAAAATAAATCTATTCGTCTTCATTATATGGCTTCGGATTCTGAGATAATAGTAACGCTATTGGCCTTGTACGAGGATCGCTTTCTAGTGCTATTTTCATAATTACTGCAAGAGGAACACCGAGCACTGCTCCCATTATCCCCCAAGCCCAGCCCCAGAAAGAAACTAAAATTAGTAAAACGATTGGAGACATATCAAGCCTCTGACCAGATAATTGTGGTTCGACAAATGCACCCCAAGCTTGTTGATTTCCGATTAACAAACCTATCATGATTAAGGCAGTTGTAGGCTCTAATAGAATCAAAGCGAGAATCCCCGGAGGAATCATTGAAATTAATGCACCGATATAGGGTATGAAGTCAAGGAAAAAGGTAATAGAAGCCCAAAGGAACCAACCAGGGATAGCTAAATATTGAAGAATTATTGCAGCAACTATTGCTTGACCGAAAGCAACTGTAGCTCTTGTAATAACATAAGTATTGATTCCATCTCCTGAATTAGAAGCTATCTTCTTGAATCGTTCAACTTCTTCAGGATATGCTGCTTTAATCCGATTAGGTAGAGTCTCAGCTTCAAGTATAATGAATAAAAGGAATATAAAAATTGTAACTGCACTAGCAGTAAAGCCAGCGATAGAACCGACGAAATTCGTCGCAAAGTTAGTAATAACATCAATACTAACTAATTCTTCTAATCCAGATGTATCAATTTCATATCCAAACACCTGTGTATTTTCAAGACGAGACATTTTCTCTGAGAATGCTTCAGTAATTCTCTGTTGAGTAGCAGGTTCAGTAAACTCTGTAAGGTTTGAATAAAGTATCTGAGAAGCTAAGAACAACACGAATCCTACAAGAGTTAGGAGTACGCTATATGCAAGAAGTGGATGGCCAAATCTTTGTTCTAACCAATTAGCAGATGGTCTAATCAATAAGAAAAGTAAAGTTGCAATTACAAGAGGTTGAATTACGGCTTTTAGATGTATAATTGCAAGTATAGATATTAGCAATATTATTAGTACATCTGATACTGTACTTACTGGAATACCTTTGAATGATCTCGTAGATGTCATGTACGTCCCCAACCCTGCGAGGAGTTTTGACTCATGAAGGGTTTGCCGACAGGGGACTAAAGTCGATTATATATTCGAAGGAAGGAATTTGCATCAATTTCGTATGTGAATTTCTCAATAACTCTTTTTCGTCCTTCGATACCTTTGATCTCTAATGTTTTTTTATTTTTTATTTCATGAAGTATTGTCGAAGACATAGAATCTATGTCGCCCATAGCAAATAATGCACCAACAGTAGAATCGACCATTTCAGGCAATGGACCATGATCAACAGTTACGACTGGAGTCCCGGAAGACATTGATTCTAGAGGTATCAATCCTTGGCCTTCATAATAAGATGGATAAACTGTTAAATCTGCATTTCGAAATAACTTCGCTAATTCTGAAAATGACATGCTAGATTCAATATGAACTGATGATGACAAACCAAGTTTCTTTGCCTGCTTCAGTAGACGCGTCCGTAAATGCCCTCTACCTACTATTACTAATCTTGATTCAGGACATTCAGAATTTACTATTGCGAATGCTTTCAATAAAGAGCCATATCCTTTCCTAGCAGCTAAACGACCTACTGCAAGTAATAATATACCATCCTCAGAACAGCCAAAACGCATTCTTAGAGTTTTATCAAAAGATTCTGCAGGAGTAAACATTTCAGTATCTACACCCCAATGAATAACCTCACAGTCCCAATTTTCTGGGGCTGAATAGCGTTCTAAGAAATCTACTTTAGTCGCTTCAGAATTAGCGACACAGACATTAGAATTCCTTATCGCTGCATTTTCAAATTTAGCATATCTTTTAGCTGTAAGCAATATTGCTAAATCATTAGGATTGGCCCAAACAGCCGCCTCTTTCTGTTTCGCCGCAGTAATCAAACCATCTTTCTCACCTAACCATGAGCCATGTAAAGAGGACACTACTGGAGCGATGTTAGTCTTACAATCATCAAACTGATTTTTATCCCAAGATATCATTGGACAATGTAAGTGTACTACATCGACTGGTTTAGACTGATTGAGTTTTTTAAGAGCACGAAGAGCTGAACGACCATAAGATCTAGTGAATTCCATCGGTAATTTCATCCAACCTACAGATATTACTTCAATTCCATCTATAGTTGGAATATCCGTCCCACCTCCATTTCTAGTGATTACTGTGACCTTATGTCCTCTCGAGACCAAAGCAGATGATAAGTGAAATACTGTCGAACCCATTCCTCCCCAGCGAGGAGGGTATTCAGCAGATAACATGGCGATGTGCATACAATATCATGCCTGCGTTTAGTTAACCGGTTTTCAAGCGATTGGATACAGGACAGTTATCAGTTTGATTCAAAGGCGAAACAATACTCGCCGAAACGAGAAATATGGAAGAGACGCTACCTGTACATGTCACCGTAGTTATCCCTACAAGAAATGAAGAAGCTGCAATAGTTGATACTATTCGTTCAATACCAACACATAAATGGTGCGAAAAGCTTGATTTTCTTATCGTAGATGGGAATTCTACCGACAAGACAAGAGAATTGGCAATTGAAGAAGGAGCAACAGTTTATCTGGAATCACGTAAAGGATATGGAAGAGCTTACAAAACTGGATTTTCAATGGCACCCGGGGACATTATCGTAACAATGGACGCTGATTGCACATACCCTGGTGAAGAAGTTCCATCTTTAGTTAAAAAATTAATCGATGAAGAATTACAATGGATCTCTTGTGATAGATTGAGACGCGCGGAGGAAGGGGCAATGCCGGGACTACATGGATTTGGAAATTTTGTTTTATCAAAAACTGCATCAATTCTTTATTGGTATGGAATTCATGATTCTCAAAGTGGTATGTGGGTATTTAGAAAATCAATATTTGAAGATGAAAGAGTAAGGCCGAAACATGATGGAATGCCACTTTCACAGGAATTTAAAATTCGCGCTCGAAGGTTCTTAGGTAAGGAAAAAACCGCTGAAGTCAGCGTACCATATCGTCCAAGAGTTGGTGAAGCCGAGATTAATACATGGGGAGATGGACTACTTAACTTGAGATTTTTGTTTACACACAGGCTAGGATTGACTCAGCAAAAAACACCTTGGGGCCCAGATTCTGAGTAAATTACTCATTAAACTCATCATCCATATCTCTAGGATCAAATGTAGACCATGATTCGATCATCTCTAGGTCCTTGGCTAGTTCTTTACGCCGATTAGATGAATAAAATATTCCGATTAAAGAGAAAACTAATGCCATAACAGCGAATAATGGCAAACCTCCTGAAATTAACCATGAGACTAAGTTACTATCTTCAGATTTAATTGGTAATAGCTCAAAAAGAATAGGGCTTACTACTTCCCCATCTATCGCCCAAACTTCAACCTTAGCAGTACTACCATCATCAATCAGAATAGCGGTTTGCAGAGACCAGATATTATCACCAGCAAATAAATCACCACCGAAACCATCATCTCTTAACTCAAATTCTTTCTCAATTGTGCCTGCTTTAAAGCGACAAAATATCAATTGAGTAGTGGCATCTAAATCATCTAATTTGACCGTAATAAGGATAGAATTTACCTGTTCAAATTTTAATTCATTGGGGCTAACAGATAATTCAGAAAGAATAGGGGAACTCGAACCTATTGTCAAATTAATAGAGATTGAATCTGAATCACCCCGAGAATCCTTAACTAACAAATTAATTTGTACAGGACCGGGAGGAAGATGGAGTGAAATTTCTTCCTTATCTCCAATTTCTGTTCCATCACCTAGACTCCATTCATACAGTATTATGTCATCATCATAATCAAATGATGTAGATGCATTGAGGAGAATTTCCATACCAGGTGGGATATATTGACCATCGGAAAGATCTCTTATTCCAGCAATTGGACCGGTTTCATAAACTGTCAGAGATTGAGTATAACTAGAAACTCTTCCAGTTGAATCTGTTAATATAAATGAAAGCTCATGGATTCCTGCGGAGACATAGTCATTATACCAATATTCATTAGTCTTATTTTCAAGTATTGGTTCTGATATAAGATTCGAAAACAAAGATACTGTGAATTCATCGCCATCTGGATCGAAGGATTCTCGGAAATCAAATAGAACTGGTAAATTAGAGTAGACTTCAATATTTTCCCCTGGTGAATTCAAAACCAAAACTGGAGCGGATTGTTCAACATAAACTGTAGTTGAGAAGATTGCATTACCGCTATCCCCATCATCTATGTAAAGACTGATTACGTGAGTTCCTTCAGAAAGACGAGCATTAAATTTCCATTCACTCCCAATCGGCTCAGTTAGTAAATCACTTTGCCATAATACACTGACTAAGTCTTTACTAGAATCTGAAAAATGATTGCAAATTAATCCGGTACTATTATCTAAATCTGAACAAGCAATATCCCAATCACCTGAACCTGTAGAATCAAATGAAATTAAATGACCTGAGTTTGTAGAATAACCATCACTAGGTGAAGAAATAAGAGCAACTGGTGGTGAATTTTCTACCATTAAAACAATTTCAGAAGTTGTCCATTGTCCAGCATGATTTGCTAGATCATCACTAGCATACATAGTAATTGTGTGCGTCCCTTTAGAAAGAGTCCCCGCCCACTCAATAGAATCATCAGGCGTCAAGCCAGAATGAACCAAACCATCAATATCACTCCAAAATTCAAACTTGATTTCATCTCCTTCTAGATCTAAAGTATTAGTTCCATCAATAGTCAAAATATCTTGAGACATCATTCCAGTCCTTATTATTTCCATTGTTGCAATGGGTAATTCATTGAATAACTCAACGTTAAATGTCCAAGTAACTGGAGAATTTATACCATCAGTGACATAAACAGTTATTGAAAATTGGTTTGGAGCAAGAGGAAAGGTTTCATTGATTTGACTAGGACATATAGAAAAATAATGTTCAACGTCATCATAAGAGGATTCGAACCAACAAGTTAATTCATCATTTTCAGGATCTGTCGTTCCAGTTAAATCAATATTTACAGATGCTGTTTTTCCAAGGTAGAGGGTTCCCCATGCTGAGATATCAGGAGTTGTATCGACTGTTATCAAAGGTGGCCTATTTGTTAATTCAATAGAACGTTGTTCAATAGCGCAATTATTGGAAGCGTCACATACCTCGAGAGATATTTGATGATTACCATCTGATATGCATTGAATCAAATTATTCGCTATGATTATAGATTTATTATTATTATATTCACAGGATGATGTAATATCACCGTCAATACTACTTGACCAAGAATATGTAAGTAATTCATTATCTAAATCCCATGAAGAACTAGCATCAAAAATAATCTCTGAGCCACTTGCATATACCTCATCTTGAGTGGGTTGTGTCCAGATAATTAGAGGTGGCTGATTAGAAATTTCAAGAATACAGGTCACTAAAATATTTGAACTCAATTCAATGGATTGAGTATCATTATGCACAGAATCATAGTCGCACCCTGTATTCACATTATTAGCATTTGACCAACCATTAATTGGTGTCCATCTTTTACCTATGAATGGACCAAAAGTTTCAACCCCTTCATAAGGTAAAATGGAAATATATTCAGTCTCATATTGATCAAAAGTTAAATTAATTGAAGAAAATGGAATATGATTAAGATATTGATTGACTACATGAGTTTCTATAAACCACATCTCATCGACAATATTATCGTCAGATTCGAATAATGGATTGCTCATTAAAGATGAAGAAATCCATCTCAAATGACTACTTGTACGCATTAAGAAATAATCTGAATTATTAGAACCAGGAATAAAATAAGAGTCCGTTAGATTTACGAAACTAAAATCGATACTAGGGGGAGAATTACAGTCAAAGCCTACATTATTAACTAATAATTCTGAGTGATCAATTAAGTCAATACAACTATTTTGAGCCACGATACTAATATGACTGTCATTTAGATAAGATGTAATAGATCCCTTCGCATTCCAATAAAATCCACTATTATTCCCATTAATGTCTAAATTAGAGATTTCAGCATCAACGTCATTTAAATTAATAGCATAATTATTAGAAGCTGATGAATTAAGATGAACTATTAAATTATTAATAATTATACTTCCATCATGTGAAAGCCCAGAATTATCAATATCAAGAGCTGGTGAATTAATTGGATCTATTATTTGCGTTGAAATGAGTTGTAAGTCTACGCTATTTTTTATTGTTATACCATATTCATCACCAATAGATGTGCACATATAGCAAGAAACATTTTTTCCACCGCTTACAACATCATTAGATTCTTCAAAATAAAATCCGGAACCGAGATTAGCAGATAAGGAACCCATCCCATTACCCGAAGTCACTATATATTCTAACTCTACATTACTAGAATCTTTGACAGAAATACCATGACCAGTATTATTCACACTTGATACCGCATTAACTTCAGGATGGAATTCTCTGAAATCTATGCCATTTGCACCATTTCCAGTAGACTCCCAATTTGTTCCACTGACCCCTCCTTTCCACATTAGAATACCTGGTCCAGATGAGTTTCTCACTACCAAATCATTGATGGTTGGAGGACCTGAAGTTCCCCAATTAGATGCTCTCCAGAATAATCCTGCTTGATCATTGAAGGGTATAGAAAAGCCATCCTTACCATTATTTAATAATGTTAAATTATTCACAACCATTGAAGAATCAATCATATATGCTCTAAAGCCAACTACCGAATTATTTTCTATTAGAGCACCTTCAATCTTGACTCCACTTGTGTTTACATCTAAAGCTGCAATTCCAAGACCCGGGGTTTTGGCATCAGCACCTCCGGTACCACGTATGATTAGATTTGTAAAAATTGCATTCATAGGTAAATTTGAAAATTGACTATGGTTGTATTGTTCAACCATTATACCTCTGTACTGGCTATCCTCTACGACAACATTTGTAAAAGTAGGTCTTGTTACCCATCCTTGAGTGATATCTCTAACATAAATCCCATTATCTGAACGTGTAACATTAGAATTTATTATTAGAGGGAGCGAATCTTCAATCCAAATACCCGCAGCTATTGAGGTAGTGGCACCGCTAATATTACTCACTTGTAAATTAGAAATAATTCCTCCTGAGTTACCCCAATAATTAAGACCACGAGTGACTAGATTGTTGATCAAAGCACCATTAACAATTGGACTAGAAAAAGCACCAACAGATAGCCCTATCCCTTTCCTCCAATTTGTATCTAAAGGGATATCTTGGCCACCTCCCTCAATTACTAGATTGTTGATTCGAGGAGAGGCTGAATCAAAAATGTCGATTGCAACCAAATCTGCATTCTCAACCCTTAAGTTGTTAAGAATTGGGTTACTACCGTAAATTGAAACACCATACTCTGAATTCTTAATCGTTAAGTTGTCAATTTTAGAACCTAATCCATTACTTGACGAGTTAAATATAATACCATCATGATTCCCTATAATTGAATTTAGTATCACGGGTGATGAAGATGTGCCTTGAACAGTAATCCTTCCAGCGACTAGTATGTCCTTATCATCGCCTAAATTAATTGTCGTGCCAGATTCTATAATCAATATATCTCCACTCTCTACTGTATAACCATCTACCAGGTTTACAGTCCCATTCCATATAGAAGTTGACTTGGAGGAGGACGCACTGGAACTAGCAGGAGCAAAGACAATTGTAGAAATAAGAAGAATAGAAACGAGAAACACAGCGCGCCTTGATTGGCGGTGATGTCTGTCAAGCATAGCATAACGCCAACCCGCTAACATATATTATTGATGTATAAATGGTCATTAATATAAAGGATTAGAAACGAGGAGTAATAAGTAATACACGCAGCGTAATATGATAGGGATTAAGAAAAATGAGTACTGCTTTTGTTTTATTCAAGTGTCAACCTCAGAGAGAATTAGAGGTTTATCTTGCACTATTAGAAATTGATAGTGTGACAGAAACGCATGTGGCTTATGGAGAATATGACCTTGTAGCAAGAATTGATTTCGAAGATGAGAAAGATATGGCAAATACTTTGGTCGGCAAGATGCGATCAATCCCTGGTGTTCAAAAAACAGAAACTCTGATAGCAGTGGAGGCATAGTAATGGCAGTAGGATTTATTCTAATCACTACGGAACCTGGATTTGAAATTCAAGTCCGTGAAGAAGTCAGTAAGATTGAATGTGTCAAGGGGCAATGGATCGTGTTTGGTAATCATGATTTATTTGTAAAAGTCGAAGCAGAAAACGAATCACAATTAACACAATGTATCGTACAAGAAATTCGTTCAGTAAAAGGTATTTATGAAACTAGAACTCTAATTGGAGCAGAAATTTAACTAAATTGATTTTGTTAATTCTTCAAGTAATTCATTTGCTGCACCGACGCATTCAGCAGCACGGAATCTATGAATCGCTTCTTGCCAATAAGATAATTTTTGATTAGGATTTAAGACTCCTCTCCAATACCAACATTGGGCTCTTATTCTCCGATATGCCGCTAAATCATCTCTTAATGGGGTATTGAAAAATTCTTCATGTGATTTTTCTAGCCAATTAGGATGGTCGCCTCTTGTGACTTCAAGCGCAGCATGAATCATTCCAATTTTCTTTAATGGATTCGAACATTCTTCAATGAAAGAGCGGATAGATTGCAATGAAGAATCTAGTAATTTAGGTGTATTGGATATTGCTAACTTTGCACGTAAATCTAGTAACAATAGAGTTTCTTCATCATCTCCAAGGATTAGTTCTAATTCAGATCTAGACTGAGATGCAATACTTAGGTCATTTATTTTAAGAGCAATAGAGTGCTTCAATAGATTTAGTGAAAGCTCGGCAGTGTATCTATCTCTATCAGATAGATTTTTGAAACTTATATCATTAATACTCGTAAGAATCTCATTCGCTAATAATTTACTCAATTTACCTGGTAATCGGTCATCATATTTCCGAACCAACATTGAGACCTGAAATCTAACTCTTTCAGAAGGTAACAACTCCAATAATGCATGATTTTCCAAGTCAATCGCTGATTCATTATCTCCTCTAATTCTACATAAGCGTGCTGTAAGAAGTTTCTTTTGAGGACTAATTGGCATTTGTGAAAGGTGATTATCAGCAACGTCATATTCTGCTCTTTCAAAGGCTAAATCAACTGCTTTAAATTGAAGATCAATATTTTTATTTATTTTTAAAGCATCTTCAATTAATAAAGCCGCTGTGGCAGTATTATTCTTAGAAACTGATGAGATTTTATCAATTATCCATGCTTTATCAAAATTTTCAGATTTTATTCGATGGTATGCTTCCAACCATAGAGCTCTTTCTCCATCTCTTTCGGACCAATTAATAGCTGCAATCTGATGAAGTTTTTTCGCCTCATGTTCTGACCATAACGAACGACGCACATTTCTTATCAAATGATGTGGTTCATATTTCTCATTAGTCCAACGAAGAATTGCAAACTCGTCAAGTTCAATCGTTCCATTAGATTCTATTATCTCATCTATTTCTAATGGGGTAGGACTTAAGCTTAATTCATCTAATGTGGACATCCCATCTTTAGTCAACTTTTCAATTATTGTTGATTCTACAAATTGCTGAACTGCCACAACTTCCTCTGGTAGTTTACTTTCAGGACTCCATAGGTGTAAAGCTAGAGGATGACCACCTAATGACCTAACTATTTCAATCGCTTTTTTGTCGTTTAATTCTTCAGGAAGAAGAGACCGACCATCTTTAGTAGATATCCCTGACAAGCGAAAATCAGAATAATTTTCAATTAAAGAAAATGGATTTGGTGACCGTACAATTACTAAAATCGATGCTTTTGTTGATTTTAAATTTTCCAATAAATCTCTTATTTTATTGATATGGCGAGGATGAATCTCTTGAATTTCATCAATAATTAGTAAATTTTTATTTTTACCTAAATATGATGCAAGCGCTGAACTATCACGAGGAGCAATTCCACCATTCCACTGCTTAGAAATTTCGGAAACATCAGTATTAGAATAACAAGTCGCCCATCTAACAGTCCAGCCTTGGTTAAGAACGGATGTAACAATATTTCGTGCGAGGCTAGTTTTACCGATTCCAGGTAATCCACTAAGGAAGATATTCTCGCCATTATTTACTAACTCAAGCAGTTTGGCCTTATCTTCATCTCTACCAAATAATGTTGTAAGATTAGGTATAGTACCATATTTTTTTCCGATTGCAGAGTCAAATTCAGTTGATAATTCATTAATTTGCTGACGACCATCTAGAGTTATATGAACAACTGTACGTTTTCTAGATCCTCCCGCAATAACATGAGCAGATCTAGTAAATACATATCCATCAGATTCGAGTTTCGCCAATGGTTTATGGAGACTAGAACGAACCAGTCCCAGAGAATCGGCGAGACCTGGTAATGAAAGGCTTCTAGGTACATCCCAACTACCTTCTATATCCTCCCCAAACTCAGAAAGCCGGGAAAGAATTCGCCTCTCAGTGTCACTGAGCATGACCCTCGAATAGGTCTAGGGTTCATGGGCATTCACCTACGCCGCATCAGATAGTTATGGCACTCGAGAGGGGAAATCATGGCCTTCCAGGCAAACCTGGAGTGTATTTTTTTAAGCAAAAAGATGAACGAGTATTGTATGTAGGTAAAGCAAATAATCTTAAAGAAAGAGTTCGTTCTTATTTTTCTAAAAACCCTGATAGAGATATGATACCGAAGCTTATCCAAAATTCAGATAAAATTGATTTTATTGTCACTCAGAATCCTGCTGAAGCACTTATTTTAGAGCGAGAACTAATTAGAAAACATAAACCAAAATATAATTCAATGTTAAAAGATGATAAATCCTATCCGTTTATTTCAATGACTAATCATGAATTTCCTCGAATCATGTATACTAGGTTCCCTAATGAAGATAGCCTAAGATGGGGACCATTTCCCGATGCAGGTGCGGCAAAAAGAGTGATTCAACTCATAAGAAGACAATTTGGGATTAGAGATTGCCCCGAATTACTACCCGAAGGGTGTCTGGCAATGCACATTGGTTTGTGCCATGGCCCATGTGTGGAACCTGATGGGTATGAAGAATTAGTTTCTGCGGCTAAAGGAGTTTTAGATGGAGATGCAGGGAAATTAATTCAAAGTCTAAATAAAGATATGGAAAATTATTCTAAAGAACAGAAATATGAAAATGCAGGTAAAACTAGAGATTTGATATCAGCTGTTCAGACCACTATTTCTCAACAAATCATTAATTCAAGATTTTATCAAGATTGTGATGCAATAGGTTTCGCATTTAGGGGAGATGTTGGAGTGGTAGTTATACTTCATGCCAAAGATGGAAGAATACAGGGTGAAGTAAATTATCCACTAATTCACAGAGGAGACATCTCAGAATCAGTTGCACTGGTTCTCTCGGAACATTATTCTCAAAGAAAGCCTCCAAAAACAATATTACTTCCAACTCCAATAAACAAAGTAATGCAAGAATGGCTTCAAGAAAGAAGAGGGAAAAAAATAGAAGTAAGAGTACCATTAAGAGGAGAGTTAGCTAAATTACAACGAATGGCTACACAAAATGCAGAATTACAAGTCATGAGACATAAGAACAAACGGTCGGGGAATTTAGAAAAAATAGCTGCCGAGGATTGTGCAAAACTACTCAAATTAGAATCATTAGATTACATAGTTTGTTTTGATATGGCGCAGCTTCAAGGCACTGAAAGAGTGGGTGCTTCAGTAGTTCTTAGAAAAGGTAGACCTTCAAAAAAAGAGTATAGAACCTATATCGTCAAAACAGATGCAAAAGATGATCTGAGAATGATGTCAGAAGTAATTGAAAGATGGTTGAAAAGACAAGATGAATGGCCAGATTTACTACTACTTGATGGTGGCAAAACACACTTAGATACAATTCTCAGAGTATTAGAAAAACAGGGTTTAGATAATAGGTTTCCAGTCGCAGCATTAGCAAAAAAAGAAGAAACTATCTTTCGTAAAGGAAAAGAGCCATTAATACTCGATCGGAGGGGCAGAGTTTTAATTCATTCAAGAGATGAAGCACATAGATTTGTCAATAAATATCATAGAAAAAGACGAGGGAAATCAACACTGAAAAACCCATTAGAAGATATTGAGGGTTTAGGTGCGAAAAAAATTCAAGCATTATTGATACATTTCGGCAGTTATAAAAAAATAAAATTCGCATCAGTCGATGAATTAAAAAAAGTACCAGGAATAGGGAAAGAAATGGCTGAAAAAATATATTCAGAACTAATCTAACTAATTAGATTCCAACCAATCTTCATTTTTATCTTCTTCGATCTCCTCAAAAAAAGATTCATCTGCCATTATTACTGGAGAACTCATTGGTCCAAACTCAGATACGGCAGCATCTTCAGTAAGTTTATTTTCTTCTCGTTCTTTTTCAGCATTTTTTCGGATTAATTTTTCTTTTCTTCTCCTTAAAAATCGAATAAATGTCATACCAAATAAAGAAGATAATATTATCAAATATGGGATTATCTCTACAAATATAAATGACCAACTATATTCAAGATTATAAGTTACTGTATCAGAATTTTTCTTACAACTAATCCATGATGTTGAGTCAGGGCATATTGGAGTCAAATATGTCAATGTTTGGCGACCATCATTTTCAGAGATATAACCTAAATCATTCGAACTATCAAATGAAGAAAATCTTAATTCATCGGGCATATGAATTATGATTAATGAAGATGAACGTATAGTCCCGAATGGAGTGTGCTCCATTATTGGAAATATTTTTTGTTGCATATATGATTTCTCAAATGTAAGCCCAAAATCAGTAGTAACTGGGTCACCAAATGGAAATTCAAAGTAATCTGTTAAAAATGAACCAATAGAAGAACGGTGGACATCTAAGTTAATCTGATTATCATCTGATGATACACTCATCACAGCATTTCTAATTGACGCAGAAAAATTAATCGGGTTCAAATCCGAAGGAGTAATTGTTGCTGGGATTTCATAAATACTCGATTCAACTATGAATGGAGTAGATTCCAGGTTTGTATTTAATTCATATTGACCAAAACCTAAGTCTAAAGGAAAACCAGATAAACTGTTCTCCTCAGATATTAATGGAAATAGATCATTAAGGTCATTAGCAAACTGAACCATGCCTGAATTAGAAATAATTAAATCAATTATATGACCATTACCAAAATCTATCGGTGCTGTTATTTCGGAACCACCTAAAAGTCCAGCAGAACTTCCTTGAGATATTGGAAACCCATTCTCATCAGTAGTCAATGAAGAAGGGTTACGATCACCAATTGCAATAGCTCTACGTATCAGATCAGAAGGTATAGGCTGTAATTCAATTCCATCTTCTCCTAAGTCGATTCGAACACGATGAATAGACAAAGTTAATTCAGCCCTAAAATCAATATTAATTTCTCCACTTAATTCATTGATTGCAATATTTCCAAGAAAAATCTCAATTTTTGAAGTAATACATGTTCCTTGTTTAGAAGAACACAACAAGTCATTGGAAGTATCTTCACAAGGCACTGAATTTAGACAAATAGGATGATGCCAATCAAAACTCCTACTCCCTTCAAAGCCAATCTTAAATTTATCATTGCCTTGAAAAGAAGAATGAATTTCAAGAATAGAACTTTCTCCCATTGTAGATTTAATCCATTCGGGGAGAAGGAGATCTAAATTAACATCAGTATTTGGAAAATTAACTGGAATTAAATCCTGTAACCAATTTGGATCAGTTGAAAACTCAACTTCTATGATACTCATAGCAGCAGCCAAATCTTCATCATTAATTATAGAAAAATCAAGTGTCGAAATATCACCTAAGCTCGAACCTAACATATTTCCAATTATTTGCGATATTTGAACCTGTACCGATTGAGAACTTGATTGGATATAAATAGGATTCTTTCCAGACATCGCTTCTTCCCCATTTAAGCAGTATTTCACCTCTAATAATTCATCACAAGTTTGGCCGTATCGATGATGAAAATCTAACCCCCCTTCTTGGTCTGAAACTGAGAAAGTAGGTTCAAGAAATTGAATATCTGTTCCAAGCAATGTAGAGAAACCTGAGGAAATCGACTCAATTGGGATTCCATCAATAAGTTCTGTTAAATCATCATCTAATTCATTATTTAGCATCCTGATTCCATCTGATGTGATAAATGGGATATTCATATCACCATCATCAAAGTTAACTCCCCAATTGCTCAATGTATCTGAATCAAGGTGATGAATAGACATTTTCATTTCAATTTCAGTATTACTAGAGTCTCTGGCATCAATTACAATATTAATTGTTAAAGCCGGTTGATCATCATCAATTGACAAGACAGAAAGTTGATCTCGATTCCTGATACGCATATTAAGATCTAAAGAAATACTTGCAGTAGGAGAATCTGCATTAGTATTATTTAAGAATAAATGACCGAAATCTTGAGAAACTTGATTAGGATAATTTTGAGTGAGTAATATGCCAGGATTATCAACTTGATAAGCGGTAGAATAATCAGGAGGGATAACTGTCAATTCTACATAATGTCCTGCTAGAGCCTTAGCATTAAATGCAGTATTGATATCACCTCCCATTAATAACAAACCTCTCATCATCCGATCGAGGTCTCCTGTATCTTCATTAAGTCCTAATTTATCGGGATTAAGGACTAATACAAATACACCTCTAAAACAAATAGGTGGATTAAATGGGTCATTAGAAAATCCATTAATTTCATCGATAGAGTCTTGGGAACCGGTGTATGTACATTGTAAATCATTTTCTGAAATAAAATCAATAGCAGATATTGTATTTAGAATTGAACTATCAGTATAGTCAAAATTATCTTCAATATATTCTCTCATACTTGTTTGAATTGAAGATAACATTCTTTCCTCAACAGTAAGGCCATCTCTCTCCAAATCAAGATAATTTCGTATATAGTCAGCAGGTATTCCATCTTCAAGATTACTATCTCCTTCGAGATTTAGATCTTCGAGATTTAAATCAGAGCGTGAAAGTTCATGGATTGCAGTTGCTATGGTTAATGAAACTGTTTCAGCATCGTCAACATTAACTGTAATTGAAGATTTAATCCATTCATCAGTAATTGAACCATCTAAAATAGATTGATAATCATCACAAATACCATCTGAGCTATTCCATGTTGAACAAATATCATTCGTAACTTCTGGCTCACCCGGAGAAGGAGATGCCAAAGAAACCGGAGAAATTAGCAACAAAACAAGTAGTACTACAAGACGTTGCATATTATACTGGAAAAAGTCATCTACCATAAGTCTGAATCCAACCTGCATCTCGGATAGTATGAATGAGTACCACTCAACCTCATCTTAAACTCCGTGAATTTATAAATTCACATCTCATATTAAATCATAATGATTTAGATAATATACAGATATTATTGGATGATATTCCCAAGCGTTGGGAAAAATTCGCAGATATAGTTTTACTACCAAATTCGGCATTTAAGAATAAACATTGGGAGCGTTTTGTTGACAATAAATTTTGGGTTCAAGTATGCGCAGGCTTAGAAGTTAACAGACTTGCTAGACTAGGGGAAGTCATTGGAGAAAAAAGAGAATCAACTGTAGAAATGTTAGTTGGAGAAAATGATTGGGTTATTAGGAAAGAAAGTGGAATAAAATATGGTTATCATTTGACCCAATGTATGTTTTCTTCGGGAAATGTAAATGAACGTAGAAGAATGGGTGAAATTGTATCTAAGGATGATATCGTTGTTGATTTGTTTTGTGGAATTGGGTATTACACCTTACCAATTCTAGTGAAAAGTAAAGCAAAACATGTTCATTCGTGTGAATGGAATATTAATGCCATAAATGCACTTAAATTTAACTTGGAAAATAATAAGGTAGATAATCGATGTACAATATATGAAGGAGATAATAGGATTACTAGTAATGACTTATTGGATATTGCAGATCGAGTATTGTTAGGACTTCTACCAACAGCAGAAAAATCTTATCATATCGCTTTAAATTGTCTGAAAGAAACAGGTGGAATCCTACATCTTCATGGGTTAGCTCCCGCTGATAATCATGAAAAATTAGTAGTTGAAACGACCGCAACTCTAGAAGAGATTAATACAAATTATAAAGTTAAAAAAGTCAATATTAATAAAATTAAATCATATGCACCTCATTGGGATCATTTAGTTCTAGATATTGAGATTAATAGAGCATAATTCTATTCAATAAACCATCATGATAATCTGCTATCATTTAATCGCAGAGTCAATGGATGAGGTATTGGATGCCGAAATTGTCGAAGAGGAGGGGATCTCTATTCGTATCAATAAGCCTTTTTTAAAAAATTTAGAGACAAATAAAAAGCTAGGAATTATGGTATCTACTGTAATTGTCATTGGATTAATTATGATTTCAACTATATGGTCAGCAGCAGGTCCCGGTGGATTCAGTAATTCGGAAGATGAGTGGTGGGAAACACCAGTTAATGAAAGATATAATATGGAATTGAATATGACTGGATGGAGAAGTCAACTACCTGTTGAAGGATTATATTCTTGGTCGGGACCTACTGAATATTTCGTAGAAGTTGATTTACCTCCTTCAGAGCAAGATGTTGGATATCCTGGACCTGCTCTTATGCATGTATCTATATGGATGCCAGAGGTACCTAATGGTACAAAAGTTCCAGTCATTGCAACTGTTCATCCATACTATGATTTTGGTGGAGAAGGAATCGCTGGAGATGATTCGAACCCTAATACAATACCTGATGCCGGAGTTGGTCTTTGGGTATTAGAAGAATTTGTGCCACATGGATATGCTCTAGCGCAGATTTCGACTTTTGGAACTGGGAAATCAACCCATTGCCAAGATGTCAAAGGACTCGGTGAACAGATAGGAATCCAGTCTGCAGTCCATTGGCTAGGAGAACAAGAGTGGTCGAATGGAAATGTTGGATTAATGGGTAAATCATATGCAGGAACAACAAATTGGGAAGCAGCACAGAATCCTTCAGAACATCTGAAAACCATTGTACCTATCTCTGGATCAATAGGAGTTCAGCAGATGTTCTATAGAAATGGTTCTAGTGAAGCAAGAGCAATGTTATATGATGTATTGTATGAAGGTGCTACTACAGATGCTTCCAGTGATGATATGAGGTTGTGCTCAGATGATGCCATAGGTCCTATCAGCCCATTTACTACATGGTTAGGTGCAGGTTTTGGAGGAGATGAATGGAATGATTATTGGGATGAAAGATACCACTTACAAGATGTAATAGATAATTATAATGGAAGTGTATACATTGTTTGGGGACTACAAGATTGGAATGTAGATCCATATCATGCATTCCCTACTCACCAACTTTTGAAAGATGCAGGAATAAATGTTCGAACTATTTCGGGACAATGGGGGCATAATTATCCAGACCAACCTACTGTTCATGAGGGTCTAGAATCAGGATATGGGGCTGAAGCATTTCCAAATGTTACAAGAATGGATTGGGCTGTAGAATTATTCCCATGGTTTGAATATTATCTCAAAGGAATCGGCGATGAACCAGAATCCTATGTCCAAGTTCAGAGAAATGATGGAAAATGGCATATTGAAAACACATGGCCAGCGGAAGATACCAAGGACGTTCAATATGCAATTACTGATTGGGAAGGTGGTATGTCTGGTACTGTTAACTCTCAACAATCGATGACAATAACTAGTCAACCTATGACGAATGAGATGCATATTTCAGGATTACCTACATTGCATATTGATGCTAGAACAAATATGTGTAACGGAGGGCAGTTATTTGTAACGATGTATGATGGAACTAGTGGTTTGAGATTGGGACATGCAACTATGGATGTGAGATATAGAGATGGAGGATATGAAGCGCAGCCCACATCACCAATGACTAGTTATAGAATGTTAATGGAATTTAATCCAATGGATGTAATAGTACCAAAAGGCCACACAATTCAGTTAGTAGTTACTGAGACTGGAGAAGACTATTTACCATCTCCATGTGCATCTTTGGGCATGACAATATTTGCAGGATATCAAGTTCTTAATTTACCAACTTTAGATAGACCAATAGATCATGAGAATTGGTTTAATTCACCTATTTGGTGGGATGAATGATTGGAATATTTTGTAATTTGCCTTTGCATTCTTTATGAAAATAATTACTTCTAAATTTCCGAGTGCTTTTTCTAACAATAAAGCCGCACTTAGAACAGGTCCAAGCCCACTTAGATTTACTATCTTGTAATTCTTTAGTTAACTTCTTACCAATAATATTCATTTCTTTTTTATTAGGCCAAAGACTCTCTATCAAACGAAATTCCTTATTATGGGTGAAATTACCAAGGCAATGGATGTATTCATGAAAGAGAACAAATTCAGCATAACTAAGGTAATTTTCTTGAAATAAATTTCTATTTAGACGTACAAGACAATTACTATTACTCATTCTCTTGGATTTATCTAAGTTGGTTGTAAGTCCATGCCTTGATATAGAATTCCTAGAAAGATAAGATACTTTAATTTCAGATAATATTGATAAATCGTCATCACTAAAAATTCTATGTCCTGAAATATCGATGAAAAATTTCATTTTAGAAATCACTATATTACGTAATTTATTAATATCAAAATTTACAGATTTTGACATATTAAAATCTCAATTGAATTAAATTATTTTTCAATGAAAATATTCTCACGGTAGTAAGAAAGCTCATTGATACTCCCTCGTATATCACCTAGTGCCCTATGTCCAGAGTTATTTTTCCATTTAGGCAGATCAGGATACCAACGCTTTGTTAATTCCTTGATACTTGTTACATCAACGCTACGATAATGAAAGAAGGAGTGAAGAGTTGGCATATATTTTCGAAGGAAACGACGATCCTGTCCAATGGTATTACCACATAATGGAGGAACACCCGCCAAACAATGTAATTGAAGGAAATCAAGAGTAGCAATTTCTGCATCACTCATACTAGTATCGGAGTTTCTAACACGCTTTATTAAACCATTTTCAGTATGATGGGATACATTCCATTCATCCATTTTTGCTAACTCTTCCTCAGGAACAGAAATTGCAAAACTTGGTCCTTCAGCAACTACAGAAAGATCTGCTTCAGTAACTATTGTTGCGATTTCAATAATTGTATTTTCTTCAGGATCTAGTCCTGTCATCTCGAGATCAATCCATACTAGGCGGTCTTCAACCATGATGCTGGCGAGAGCACTGTAGTCTTATCAGTTATGTTTGGGCATCAGTATGATAATGCATAAGTTATGCGGGAGTATATGAGTAGTGTAGGGTATTTAGAAATCCTCAGAAAAAATCCCTCTTTTCGACGCTTATTTGTAGCGCAGGAAATATCCTATATTGGTGATTGGTTCACTGTTATTGCATTATTTATACTGGCAGGAGAAGCAACGGATAATTCGCCTTTGGCTATAGCTGGTGTTTTAGCATCAAGGAGCTTTTCATTAGCAGCAGTGACTCCATTTACTGGAATGTTTGCTGATCGCTACTCTCGTAAAGGACTGATGATTAGTTCTAATCTTGCATCATCTATTGTTCTGGTTATAGTATTGAAATTTAATTTGCTAGATAGTTTATCTTCAGTGTATTTGTTAGCAGTTACAATGGTCGCTGCTAAGTCTGTTTTCGACCCTGCCGAATATGCATATTTACCAAATATCTGCACAGATGAAGAATTACTAACTGCTAATGCTCTAGGTTCTGGAGGTTGGTCGATAGCATTAGGAATAGGAGCATCTGTAGGAGGATTCACTATCTCAAATTATGGAATAACTACAGCATTATGGATAGATGCACTAACTTTCCTAGGAGCTGCAATTTGTATCATGACACTTCCACAAGGTGGACCTGATATTAGTGAGCGTAAGAATGCGACACCAAGGGTTGTAACTAAAGAAATTACAGATGGTTGGAAATATATTTTTCAAAAACCTGAAATTAGGAGATTAGTAATTGCTAAGGCACTCTGGTCATCAGGAGGAGGGGCACAAATATTTCTTTTGATAATGATAGGAATGGAGGCAGGATTTGGAGATATGGCAGCAGGAATAGGTATTCTATTCATGGCCAGAGGTTTTGGATCTGGATTTGGCCCTATGGCTGGAAGACCACTGATGGCAAATAAGAAATTACAACCATATTTGATTGGTTTAGCAGTGGGAACTTCAGGAATTTTTTACATTATTATATCATTCATGGAATGGAGTAATTTACTTCTGGTTATGATATTCATAGCTCATGCTGCTAGTGGATTCAATTGGGTTCAATCAACAACTTTGACGCAAGAGCGTGCAGGAGATGAGTGGAGAGGAAGAGTTGCAGGAGCTGATTTCCTAGCATTGACTTTCATGATGGGAACATCTGCAATAACAGCAGGATTTATGCTTGAAAATGAGTTACTAGAATTAAGAGAAGTCATCGCTCTATCAGCGATTATTCAGATTATTATGGGAATTGGTTGGATTTTACTTGCTGCACCTAAAGAAAAGGCAATGTTTGACAAAGAACCGATAGTTAACCTATGAATCGTTGTAATCCAATTAATACAATAATAGGCGCTATTGAGAAAATTATATCCCTCATAAGAGAGCGAGAAGATGCCTGAACCTGTTTAGTTATACGTTCCCTAATCTCATTGTCTATCCTGTCAATCATCCCAGAGGCAGGATCTTTAGCCTTAATCAAGACCTCTTCAAGCATATCAGCTCCTTTATCAAGAAGACTTGAAATTAGATCTTGTAATAGATTTGTTTTTTCAGGTTTATGAATTCCATCGGAATCTTCTGAAATTTCAATGATTTCTCTCCAAGGACGAGGTATGGTAAACTCATCTACTGTTTTAAGAAATTCACGCCCTATTACCGCCCCCTCAACAAGAACTTTTGCAGTAGTCAAGTTATACTTTGCAATAGCCTGAATATTTTTTCTTGAACGAGTGACTTTGCCAAAATCAACGAATAACCAAATAGTACCTGCTAATAGTAATAAAAATATTCCAAAATCAGGAGTCTCATCCCAACTTTTCCATCCAATATCTCCATTAATAACTAATCTTGCCGTTAATGCAATCAAAGCAGGTAAAATAAATGAAAGTACTTCATTCATAACAATTTTCCAAAAACCATCAATTGGTAATTTCTTCATTCGTCCTAAAAACCATTTGACATGTTGAGTTCTATCTCCGGGTGGGGCGTATGTATTTACTAAATCTATTAATGGTGGTGCAACAAGAATTAGTCGCAGTAAAAATGGAATTATGAGAAGTAATAAATATGCATCCCATGGCGAGGTTGGAGGTAAAGATGGGAAATATATAGCATCTGACATAATATCGGCTGAAACATTGTCTACCATGAACATCACCCTCTAACTATTTGTTCATTCTAGATAAGATATCTGCCTGGTTAGATGCAGTTCTAAGGAATAAAAGCGCTAAAATTGCAGAAGTTATGAAGGCCATCCCCATGAAATGGTGCGTATTAGTCATCAAAATAGCGATTCCTATGATTGAAGAGAAAGAGATAACTTGACAAATAATCAATAGTCTCTCGAGCATAGCATATTCTAATTCGTTCATACCATCAAACTCTCGGATGTATGAATTAATTAGGAAAAATATAGCTTGAAATGGAAGTGCAGCAGTCAATATCGTAAGCGCTGTAACTACAATCATATCAGGATTATTTTTATCTAATTCGAGACCTTGAAATAAAATATTACCTGTATTTAGACCAATTATGGACGCATGAATTGTCCATGCTTTGTCATAAGAAGGAGTGTTTTCACTAGTCGCACTAGACGCCATAACAAGCATTGAACTTTCCACTATAGTTGAATATTACTCAGGATGGAACATATAATGTCAAGAAAAATAGATAGATGAAGACCAATCGAGTCTTTGAAAATATTTATTCATACAGTGATGCATGCTTTGCTCTAGTTTTAGAGATTTTAGGATTCACAACCATTGCACAATAGGGATTATTAGGATTATTAGCAAAATAATTATGATGATAGTCTTCAGCAATAAAGAAATTAATTAATGGGCTAACTTCAGTAACTATATCATCAACAAAATTTTGTTGAAGATAACCGATTACTTCATCAACATCTAGTTTTTCTTCTTCATTTTTATAGAAAATAACGCTACGATAATGGTGGCCGACATCATTCCCTTGACGATTTAATTGAGTCGGATCGTGACATGTGAAAAATACTTCAAGTAATATTCTCCGTGGAATAAGGGTCTCATCATAAGAAACCTCAACAACTTCTGCATGCCCTGTATTCTTACCACATACCTCTTCATAAGTTGGATTGTTAGTGTGTCCTCCACTATATCCTGGAATCACCTTATCTACTCCATGAAGCCCTAATAACGCACCCTCAACACACCAGAAACATCCACCACCTAGAACTATAGTTTGCATCAATTCACCTTCTATAGTTGGGGGCTTCACGAGTAATTTCTACATCATGAACATGTGATTCGGATAAACCTGCATTTGTGATTCGAACAAAATCGCAGTTAACTTTCATAGAAGTAATATCATGATTCCCAGTATAACCCATACTTGAACGTAAACCACCGGTTAATTGATGGATTACATTCTCAACTGGGCCTCTGGCAGGAACTCTTCCCTCAATCCCTTCTGGAACATATTTACTTGTATCGCCTTGCTCTGACTGGAAGTATCGATCATGTGCACCTTTACTCATTGCACCTACTGAACCCATTCCGCGATATACCTTGTATGATCTTCCTTGGTAAAGAACGACTTCTCCGGGAGCCTCATCGGTTCCTGCAAGAACACTTCCCATCATTACACAATCTGCACCCGCTGCAATTGCTTTAGCAATATCTCCACTAAATTTAATTCCTCCATCAGCAATAACTGGAATATTCGCCTTCTTACATACTGAAACAACGTTCTGTACAGCAGTTAATTGAGGAACTCCAACACCAGATACAATCCTAGTTGTACATATTGAACCTGGGCCTATGCCAACTTTTACAGCGTTAGCACCAGCTGAAATCAGGGCCTCAGCTGCTGATCCGGTAGCCACATTACCTGCAATTATCTGAGCATCAGGACCTGCCTGCTCGCGAATCTGAGCAACTGTGTGTAAAACTCCATGTGAGTGACCATGCGCAGTATCAACTACAACTGCATCAGCACCCGCATCAAATAATGCTAAGGCTCTCATAACTCCCTTTTCACCAGTACCTGTTGCTGCAGCAACTCGTAAACGGCCATGTTCATCTTTACACGAATTAGGATTATCACGGCTACGTTGAATGTCTCTTACAGTCATCATCCCAGTGCATTTACCCTCTGAATCAACAACTAATAGTTTTTCAATACGATGTTGATGAAGTAATTTCTTAGCGAATTCAGGATCTACATGCGGAGGAACTGTCACCAAGTCAGTAGTCATCATTGAAGACACAAGCTGGCTATCGTCGTCTACGAATCGAATGTCACGATTAGTGATAATTCCAACTAACATATCATTATCATCAATTACTGGCAATCCGGAAAAACCATGCTTATCTTTTAATCGGCGCATTTCTCCAATCGTGGTATCTGGTCTGATTGTAATGGGATTAAGGACTAATCCAGATTCGAATCTCTTGACTGAATTAACCTTAGAGGCTTGTTCTTCTATAGTCATATTACGATGGATAACTCCTATTCCGCCTGCTTGAGCCAAAGCGATAGCCATACGAGATTCGGTCACAGTATCCATTGCCGCAGATAATATTGGTATGTTCAAAGAAATTGTAGATGTAAGCCTTGTTTTCAACTTCACTTGAGCTGGAAGTACATCTGATTCGGCAGGTAACAAAAGTACGTCATCAAAGGTCAGAGCCTCCGGTATGCTATCCTGTGCCATTAAAGATGGCCTAGACCATTCCTATTTCAATGGTTCCATTATGGCATAACAAAAATCAATTCTAGAGAAAAATCCCTTAGATTTATGATGAATTAATAATTCATTTTTATAATGATTCTAATTTTGCTTACCTTCGATTGCAATGACTATCATCGCAGCACCTAATACTACTCTACGGTCCAACTGGTTTCCATCGGATATCTGTACAGTAAGTTTCTGAATTATTGGATTCATTTTTTGTGTAAAAGTAATTGGTGATTGGCCCTGTACATCCATAGAGAATACCTGAGGTAAGGCGTACTTTGCGAATGGTACAATTCGGCGTATGATAGCATTCATCATGCTATCTTCTTTAATCTCGCCATATACTTGATTATCGGGGCCAAAGATTGAATAAGAGTCTTGAAATATTGATTTTCTAAAATTACGACGTACACCCCCCAAACTTTCACCTGTATTTGAATCTGTGAAATCATAATTCCCAGATAAATCAAAAATATTTCTAGCTTTAATAGTTAGAATTTCATTTGATTGTGATTCATCAGAAAACACTCTAATATCTTCCTTTATTTTGAGAGCTTTTTGTTTGGAATAACCTATCATTACCTCTTGATTATCGTCAGTATAAATATGAAATTCTTCACCTAATATTTTCATTAATTTCTTCCTTATGAGGTAAGTATTTGCATTCAATAGGTCAGTCATCAAACATGCCGTAGAACTAATTAGTCATAGTTTATTCGCCTACATGGAGATTTCATCATTATACATAGAATTGAAATCTAAACCACTATTGGATAACTTATCTGACACCGCCCCTCTGTGGGCTGTGATGTCGGAGTTGATACCCATGCAGAACCCTGTAACTAAAATTGAACCCCAAATAGCGGCACGTTTAGCTAAACAAAGTTATCATCTCGTTGGCGAACATGGAGGAGTCAAAGTTTGTCATTGGACTAAACAAAGTCTTGTTGCTGACCGATCTTGTTACAAGGGTACTTTCTATGGTATTCAGAGCCATGGTTGTATGCAAATGGCACCTAATGTAGATACCTGTAATCTAGCATGCACATACTGTTGGAGAGAACCGCATTCAGATACTTTAACAAAAATTGATGATGATCCTTACGAATTATTCCTTCAATCTGTAAAAGCTCATCGAAGACTTTTGACAGGATTTGGAGGGCATCCATCTGTTCCTAGAGAAAAATGGTTAGATGCTCAAGATCCTAAGCATGTTGCTATTTCCCTTAATGGTGAACCTACGCTTTACTCAAGACTTGGGGAATTCTTAGATATCTGTCATCAACATGGAGTATCTACATTCCTTGTTACAAATGGTTCTCTACCGAAAGTAATCGAGAATCTTGATACACTACCAACTCAACTTTATGTCAGTGTAGATGCTCCTAACAAAGAAATATTTGATAGAATTTGTAAACCAAAATTTGATAAATCTGCCTTTGAAAAACTAGAGCAAACTCTAGAACTTCTTCCAAGCTTAGATACAAGAACCGTTTGCAGACACACCCTAATTAAGGGAGAATCGCTAGGGCATTGGAAAGATTATGCAAGATTAGATAATATTGCAGATCCTGATTTCATAGAAGCTAAAGGATATATCTATGTTGGTAATTCACAATCAAATCACACTATCGAGAATATGCCATCACACGATGAAGTTATGGAATTTTCAAGAAATCTTGCACCATTAGTTGGAAGAGAAGTACTATCTCATAGAAGAGAGAGTAGAGTTGCATTAATTGGTAAAGAAATGATTCCTATTACTTTACCAACCAAAGTAAGAGACCTACCAAAAGATCTAGGTATTGCTAAACCTCAGAATTTCAAATTACCTCAACTCTGATTGATGAAGTTATGCTGATGAATTAACCATTGGCCGGCTAGATCCGCAATCTGGGCATAATTGAACTTCACTATCTGAATAATCATACTTACATGCAGGACAAGACGGGGACAAGACCATTCTCTCTTTTCCAGTTGATACTAATATTTTTTCATCCTCAACTCTTTCTAAGTGAAGAATATCTCTATTCATATCAGATATCTCAAATCTACCTGGACCGCCTAAATTGAGTAATAAATCAGGTGGAAGAGTTACAGTTCCAGTATCATCGATGATTAATTTTCTTGAATCAGATAAATCACCAATATCAACATCAGTACCGTGCTGAGCTATGAAACGACCTTCTCTCAGTTCTAAAGAACGCTCACAGAAGGAAGCTACTTCATGATTATGAGTGACTAGGAGAAATGCAACTTCACTTTCCTCGTGAAGTTGTTTAAACAACTTCAATACTTCTCTACTTGTTATGGGGTCTAAAGCACCAGTAGGCTCATCAGCTAAGATTAATTTGGGATTTGTGATTAATGCTCTAGCAATTGCAACTCTTTGTTGCTCACCTCCAGAAAGTTGGTCTGGCATCCCATATGATCTTTCTCCCATACCAAGTTTGTCGAGTAGGTCTTGGGCCTTTGGTCTAGCAGTTCTTGCGAGAACACCCTGATGAATTAGAGGCTGGGCAACATTGTCAAGTGCATTAAGATGAGGAAGTAAGTTAGCATCTTGGAAGATGAAAGAAACTGTTTCCTGTCGTAACTTAACTAATTGTTTACCTGTCAATCTAGTCATCCTAGTTCCCGCTAACTCTACAGAACCTGCAGATGGTTTCATCAATCCACCTAGACATTTGAGTAGTGTTGACTTACCCGATCCAGACGGACCAACTACAGCAACTGCTTCTCCTTGATGCATGGAAACACTCAGACCTCTGAGCGCGACTACATTACCGTCTTCTGCATTCGATTCATATACGTGATAAATAGAGTTGGCACGGAGTATTTCGTTGTTATTAGACATTTTACTCACCTTTTAGTACTGTAGCCAAATCCGAATCAAGAGCTCTTCGAGTTGTAAATAGTAGTGACAAAACTACTGCAACAAGAACTAATCCATTAACTGCTATAATTTCTAGCCATGGCCATACTAAATCCCTATCAATAGGAGTGCTTTGACCAAGGAATAATTGGAAAATAAATCCAAATATGCTGAAGAAACCATTGAATGATTCCGAAACAGCTAGACCAAGAGTAACGCCCAATACCATGCTTACAAGAAGAATAGACATTATCTCGAAAAGTACTAGGCGAATAACCTGATTAGGACTTGCACCTATTGCTTGTAATATCGCTAATTCTCTTTTCCTCTGGCTCAAAACTAGTGAAAGGAATACGAATGCTGAGGATATCGATGCCAAGGCAGCAACTACGAACATCATACTGAGTAATCCAGGTGTACCAAATATCAAACCACCATTACGCTCGTTCTGCTCATGAGCAGTAGACCAATCAGATGCTGAGACTACTCCAGAATTACTCTTTATATCCGCACTCAAAAGTTCTAGTGCTTTCGAACATTCAGAATTAGTTTCATCGCATAATTCAAACATCCATATTGAAGATGTATGTGAATCAACGATTTGATCGCCAACAAGTTCTCGATAGGTGCCCTCACCGATTACTATTACTGAAGAAGCTTCTATTGATGTAATTCCTGGTACCCATTGATGTCTTCCAGCATAATTTACTGAAGCTTCTGTAGTACCTGTTTCTACAGGAAGGCCTAGATTATTTATTTCGTATGTAGTATATTGTAATGTGAGCGATTTACCATTCGAAGGATAGTCTAAAGACTCACGAGCTTCAGTACCTGCGGTATAACCACCAAGACGCCATTTTTCTGATATTTGGTTAATATTATCTCCAGGAATTGCCTGTGAATCCCAAATCAATGTGTCCTGATGACCATCAAATACAACCCAAGTAAGTAACATAATTCCTTCCTCTTTCGTCTGAGTAAATGTCCTAGCTACAGAAGTCATTGAAGAGATATCATTGATATCATTATCACCGATAGAATCTATTGAAAGCATAATTTGATTACGAGCCTCTTCTTCAGTCAGCGAAGTATCAAATTGAACCATCAAATCAGCACCGTTCTGAGCATTAGTTGTTCTTTCATCGACCATTGTACCAGTATGACCTTGAACAGCTGCTAGAGTTACTATCGATAGAGTCAGTAAAAGAATCAACGATAAACGACTAACAGAAGAGCTTGAACCAGAACCACTTAGACCTCTGCGAATATCAGAAATTAATGGCGACCATCCAAACAAACGATTCAAAATTTGAGGTCCCGCTGCACCAATTTGGGAAAGAACAAGTGCACCTCCTATCCAAAGGAAAAATGGACCTAAGAGAAGAAGAACTGCATTTAAGATGAAATTCGTTATTATTCCAGTGCTTCCTATTGGTCCATATCCACCATTAGATTGAATCCAACTCTCAACAAAGGCGAGAATTCCGATAGAGAAAGTTACCCAATGTAGAATGTAATAAGGTTCTCTTTCGTTGCTGACTTTTCTTACACCTTCATCTATTTCCATGTTGAGGAATTTTTGGGTCGTTACAGAACCTCTCCAGTAAGCTACCGCTAGTGTGAGTATGCCTACCAATACTGTTGATGCGATACTGAGAATTGGATTGATACTGAAATCTCCTTCATCAGTAAATCTGAGAAAACCGACGGCTCTAAGAACTATTTCAACAGCACCTGTGGCAAAGAGGAAACCGAATGCCCAAGCTACAGAACCGATTGCCAATACTTCAATCATCATCATCCGAGACAGAGTTTCTTGAGTACCCCCAATTACTCTGTGAATAGCTACTTCTCTTCTTCTCTGCTCTAAAGAAAGTTGCAGACCATAAAGTAATACAACAAATGAAAGTGCAACTATCGGTATTACTAGAATATAATCGAATACTTGTATTATACCCAAGAAAATATTGAGGAAAGTGATTGAACCAGAGATTAAATCTACATACTCTACCGAGATGAATATTGTACCAGATTCATTATCAACCTCATAATAACGCGGTACTGAAGACATTTCAGTACCTGTTTCATTTCCATTGGCATCATATACCGGGACTAAACCTTCTGTTGATTCCAGATTTTTCTGTAAGTCACTAAGCCAACCTGTTGCGGCACGAGTTGAGGAGGTTGGGAGTTGATTTCGGTCAACAGATACACCGAGATATCCATGGTCATTCTGCATGAGTATTGTTTTTTGCTCATCAGTAAGTACAGAATCTGTAACCATTACAGGATTAAAGAGTAATGTGGGGTTTCCAAAACTCTCTTCATAAATTGCTGCAAGAGTAAGATTAGTTACTGTTATAGTATCTTTACAGAATATTCTTTCAATCTCATAATTAGGATCAAGAATAGTATTACATTCTTCAAAAGCCTCTACAGCCTTACTGAGATCATAGGTTTCAGTTACATAAGAAAATGTAAGACTATCTATTTTCTCATTTATCTCGATACCTGCTGCACTTGCTATTTTAGATGGTAACACGATTGATCTGTTATTTTCAGCATCAAGCGGAGTAGAAGGCCAATCTCCAAAAATTACCGAATTTGCATGTCTCTCACCAAGTTCACCATCCCAAATTCCATCACCATAGAATCTTATTGTACGTTGATCGTTAATTGGAGGCCCATTTTCAGATGCTTCAGTATAATCCCAAGTTACATTTGACCAATCAGATGTTGTGCTATTTATCGACTCCACGTTCAACGGTTGAGGATTGGCAAAATCAGAATCAAAAAATCCAGAAATCCGTATTCCTTGGCGTCCGAAAACAAGACCACAATCAGAGAATTCATCTCTATCAGTAAGAACATCACAAAATGATTCCCATGTAGATGAATCATTGGTTCGACCTTCCCAATTCCCTGTAGGATCTTCTTGGAAATCTATCTTTGCATCGAATACATCGTTTCCAAGTGAGGTTTGGAAAAATGTTTGATTGAGACCTACGGCGTATCCCAAAACAGTAGTCATTACAAGAGAGGCAAGGAATACTCCAGCAAATATTGCTAATCCTCTCTCTCTACCCCTCCAGGCACTCTGAATTGCCAAACGTATGTTATTAGGAGCTGCTAACCAGGTTTGAGTGAATGAAACCTTCCATTTGTTCCAAAATTTCTTCATAGAAAATTTCTCGAAGTGTAGATTGGGACTAGATAGAACCTTTATTCTATATTTGAAGCGACGGAAACTTTTGATTGACCTTAAAATACCTGCAATAAACAACATTACTGAAAACCAAGAGAGAATCATCGTAGGAATAACTTGTGAGAACATAGAACTCATATCCATCAGTTCACCTCCTCGATTCCCCATGCAGAACGAATATCTGATGCTGCAGTGACTCCATCCTTCAACAGAAGCATTCTATCTGCCATAGATGCCAATAGAGGATCATGAGTTACCATAAGAACAGAAATACCATCATTGCGACAAAGATCTTGAAATAAATTTATGACTTCTTTTCCACTTTTTACATCGAGGTTACCTGTTGGCTCATCTGCAAGTATTAATGATCTAGACCCAGATATTGCCCTTGCAACTGCAACTCTCTGTTGTTGACCACCTGATAATTGATCAGGTATGAAATTCATCCTATCACCCAGGCCTACTCTCTCGAGTGCATCGCGCGCTCTAGTTTCTGCCTCAGAGGTTGAAATACCAGATAATTCTAAACTGAAGATTACATTATCAAGAGCGGTTAGTCTTTCTATAAGATGGAAATCTTGGAATATCCAGCCTACACCTTTTCTACGAACGTCAACTACCTTGTTGGGAGATTTAGTTCCATATTCAAAGGAATTTAGATTAATTTTCCCTGAATCTCCTTCCAGTAATCCACCTATGATATTCAGTAAAGTACTCTTTCCACAGCCACTCGGTCCCATCAAACTGACTAGTTCACCTTTTTCGACTTTGAGATTTATACCTTTAAGAACTTCAAGTCTTCTTCGCCCCGAACCAAAACCCTTTTTCAGTCCATAGACATCTAACATAACTCTGTAGCGGACAAAATCCTTTTTTAATCTCTGTCTATACTTGATAAGCAATATTCTGTAAAAATTCAAGAGAAACTATCTGTAATGTTTCTTCATGAGTTGCCTCCAGTACAACAGGGCAAGCAACACCCAGATGATATGCATCTTGCCACGTTTGAGCGCAAACGCACCACCTATCTCCAGGTTTTAGACCAGGAAAATTAAATTGGGGAGCAGGGGTAATCAAATCATTTCCTCGAGACAGAGCAAAATCAAGAAACTCTCTGTTAACTACACAACAAACAGTGTGAAGACTGCGATCATTCCTATCAGTATTACAACAACCATCCCTGAACCAACCAGTTAAGGGATCGATTGAACAAGTTTGTAATTCAGTACCTAAAACGTTGAATGAGGGTAGCATAATAATCAATAGTCCAATTCTTCAAAAAGTAAATCATAAGCATTAGATAAAGAAATACCATGAGCTTGTGGGCTCAAAATACTCCTAACGTGCTCAATTAAATTTAGGTTATGATGGCGAGGTTCACCAACATTTTTTTTCCAATCTGTATGAATTCTCTCAAAAGCATCAACCCATGCCCTTAACTCGTCAATAGGAAGAAGGCTATTCTTAGGAATTATTTCGTTATGTGCTGCTGAGTCAGAGGCGATTACAGGGCAACCAGCTGCCATCGCTTCGGCTGGAGGATATCCAAAACCTTCAGACACACTAGGGAATATCAATGCATCAGCATACTGAAATGCCGCAACTAATTGTTCATCACTAAGCTTCAATTCACTACCAATATTTACGATATTTATCTCATCAGAAACTTCAGAAGGAAGGCAGGAAATTATTGTTTCAACTAAGTCTAATCTCTTCCTAGGTTCATCACTTCCGACTGTAATTAGTAGACATTTTTTTGGATCATAAAAGTCCAAGATGAGATCAGAAGACTTAGGGTTGATTTCAGGATTCCAATAATCAACATCTATCTGGTGCCTAACTAAGGCAGTTAATTTCTCAGGGAAAAGACGCTTAACTTCCTGACGAGTTGACTCGGATATGCAAATCAATAAATCAGCTCGCTGTAGACCTTTTTTTAGTTTCTTAAGGTCAATTTTACGAACGAAATTAGGATTCATATCTCCGACTTTAATCATGGAATCCCCTACATTTATTTTTCGAGGATTAATATGAAATAAATCATGTACTGTTACAGCTACAGGAATTGGGCTGTTTTTAGGTACAAGATGGGCTTGTTCTTGATCAGTAATATGTAATAAATCAGCGGTAGAAGAACTTATTTTAGATTCAACTAAAGTAGGATGTTTATACCATCTATTCGAGAGTCTATTGATAATATTCCCACCCATCTCATGCTCAATAATACCTGCTTTAGTCCAATCTTTAACTAGTGTTTTGTCTAATAAAGAAACTACGGAGTTATGAGCCCGTCCGAGTCCAGTATTGGAGTCCAAATTAGCCCCTCGAGCAAGTAAAACGCGTCTTACCACAGTACACGTCACAGCGTATCTGCCTTAAACGAGAACGGGAGATGGCGTACCAGATGTCGAGTTATGCGGGAGAGGTGATGGACGCAAAACCTCAACTTTTGATAGTAAAAGGTAGTTTTTCAGCAATGGGTGGAGCTGAAAGAGACATTCTAAGAAATATACCATCTATTGCAAAATTATTCTCAATTAAAGTGGCAACACTAGACTCAGTAACTGAATTAGAATTATTATGTCAAGAACTCAAAATACCTCTAATAACTCCAAGAAAATCTTGGAAAATACCTAGAGATCCTCTCTCAATCATCCTAGATAATTCTATGGAATCTAGTTTGAAATCTTGGAAAGAATCTAATGGAATAAATAATGCAATTTTAGAAGCAGATTTGATACATATAATTAGTGGAGATGGTTCTGCATCATTAATTAATTTAGTTCCAGAATCAATACCAATACATCTACACCTTCTAGAACCACATCGAGGTTTACATGAAGATGTTTTACATAAGAAAATAAATGGCAAATCGAAAAGCAATCTTAGACTAACAAAATCTCTTTTATCTAGGGCAAGAAAAAGAGATATTATCAAGATCAGAGAATTATCAGCTAGAAGCAATGCAGTAATTAGTGGTAATTCAAAGTACACGGTTTCAAGAATTAAAGAAATTTATGATATAGATGCAGGATTATTATGGCCAAGCGTATCATCTGAAGAATTCCCATCTGAACCTAATGAGGGGGAAAAAAGAAACTTCACTGAAATTACAAGCCCATATGTAGTGAATATTGGTCGAGCAAGTTGGGTAAAAGGAACTTGGGAAACTATCTCTATGCTCAAAAATACAGGATTATCAATGGCACATATTGGAGGTGGGAGTATTGATGATATAAATGAACTAAGTAAACATGCAAAATCTTGTAATGTTGAAGTATGGTTCGCACCAAGATTATCTGAAAGTGATCTTTCTGGACTCTTAAGGGGTTCGAGAGCGAGTATTAGTATGGCTCATGGAGAGCCATTTGGACTTACGCCAATTGAAGCATTTTCAATTGGAACACCTGCTATTTTTGTAAATGAGGGAGGGTTTCGAGATACTATTATTGATAATGATAATGGTAGGTTAATTCCTAGATCTAGTCTCAAAGATTGGAGCGATGCTTTACAAAAAGCCAATGATGAAGACATAAGAATCAAATGGTCGGAATCGGGTAAAAAAAGAATTCAACAATTAGATCTGAGTTGTGAAAAACATGCAGAAAGAATTTATCAAATATACAAAAATATATGATTAGAGAAGCATAAAAATTAATCTAATTCAGAAATTGGTTTTATTGACTTCATGATTCTGAAAGAGAATATCACAGAAGACACACCTAGTATCAAAAGAAACAAACTTATCCATTGATTGATTACTATTGAATTCATGAATTCTGGCCAGAAAGGTAAGAGGTCAAGAGTTGACTCACCTAGAGTTATCTTCGATCCAATAGAGCCGAGAATCATAATCGCAGTTAAACCAAATAAAGCAGATAACATTTGTAAATTCCCCAAAGCATGATTAGCCCATAAATCGGGCCCAAATCTCACTCTTCCAGCAATATAAGATGCTGTAAAACCCATTGCAATTCCCGAGAATACAAATTTATTGTATAGTATTGCACTACCTGCTGGTTCGGAAACTGAATAGTAACCAGAAAACATAGCTAAAGGAATTGCTACTAATGTAAGGATTGAGGCAGCGTACGAAGCCTTATCTAAAGTTGATTGAGATGATTCTAGATTTGAAATATACCTAGATAGCCAGGCTAAAAGAGCACAGATACCCATTAGAGTACCTGCTCCTGCAGCCAATCCAACGACCATATGGTGAAATGTTATAGCATACATTATTGCTTACCTCCGGGTAGATTATTTGGATCAGCAACCCATTCTTTTTCTATTGGATCCCATAACCATCCTGGATTTTCATCAGATGGAATTAATCTAGACCAATAATCACTATTGTCATCAGAAATCATCTCTTCTACTTCGTTGGTATTATCAGCTAACTTTCTAACACCTTTGGTTGAAAACCAAGCTTGTAATGATAACATGAAACCTAAAATGATTAATGTAAATGATAAAGATTGTAGTTTAGCGCCTAATGAGGTCCCATCAAAATATGGATCAGAAGTACCCATAGATAACCATGGAATTTGATTATTAAATTCATCTTTTGAAGCAATTATTTGATATTCAATCCTTGTATCTCCAAGAGTAGCAGGAAGAGATACTTCCCACTCTTGATCTTCAATCATTTCTACGGGTGCTTCATGTGATTGAGATTCTCCAGAAAGTCTCCAGAAAACTGATAGTGAATCAGTATTAACTGTTCTAACTATTATTGGAGAAGAATCCCCTGATATCCGTTCATCTGGTGATACCCATCCTTCCTTGAGTCGTGGGTAATTTTCAGGCACAGGTTCAATACTTACAAGCAAACCATCAGTTTCGCCAATATACGCCTTATTATCGTGATTATAGAAAGAACCATGATGAATTGAAGCAAATATCTCTTTTGTGCCCTCATCAATCGGTGCTAAAAGCACCCAACTTACAGTAATTGAGTTATCATTTTCTGAAATTACTTCTACATAATTTGATGTACCTCCATTAGGATCTTGAATTATTTGCCAACCATGGTCTTCGGGATGATCATCATTACCTTTTTTTGAACTCAGTAAGAAAATACCTACTAAATTATTTTCTGAGAGCTCCATACCACTGACTGATATTGATATCTCAGTAGCTGTTCCAGAGAAAGCAGTTGAGACTGTATCAATCTGAATATCTGCAGAAGAAACGGAAGATAAACTTGGGTCACCATGACAAGATCCTCCGCAGGTGAAGTCTCTGTTACTATCTCCCTTTCCTCCAGGATTAGCAACGCCTGAAGAAGATGCTAGAAGCAACACTAGAATAATGCTCAATACTAAAAATCTAGACCTCATAATGATGACCTCCTTCTAATTTGTAAATTGAGCCCTATACTCGATACAGCTAATAGCAAGAAAATTAGTGTCAAAGGTATTGATAGCATAGTGATTGACCCAGTGGGAGTGCTATCAATTGAATTAGCAACTAGTGATGCATCAACATTGACAGAATTTGTTCCATTTTCTATCCATAAAATTTCATTCCCATCTATAACTTGAGTAACTGCATAATATAAATTTGAAGCGATTGGAGCTAATTCACTCCAACTGTTTTCTTCGGTAACTCCTACAATTTTCATATCATCTAATGATTCTGGTGGAGAAGATGAACGATATATTCGATACTCATCAACACCAGTTAAGTCCCAAGATAATTTAATATCGGTACCACTAACTTCTCCGGACAATGAATTCACCATGGATACTTGACCAAGAATAAATAGATCATTTATTGTAATAGAAAATTCTAGGTCGTCAATAACTGTCAATTTAACAGAATGTGCACCTTCACCTAGAAGTACTTCAATATTAGAACCAGAATAAAATATACCATTTATTTGCCATAACCAGGTAGTGATATAGCCATCTGGATCAAAAGAAGATTCGCCATCAAAATTAATCATTGATCCTGAAAGAGGGAACTCTGGAATTGTAGACCAAGAAGGAATTGGAGGTAAATTAGAAATTATTACCGATTCTGAAGATTGATTGGTTAATCCCCATGGGTCTCTAACAATTACAACAACTTCCCAAATTTGTCCAGGTTCTAATCTCTCAAGAGGAACTAAAAGTTGTCCATCTAAATCTGGAACATGATAACCATTACGAGACCAAGTTATATCAAAAGATAGTGGCTCATCATCTGGGTCGGTAGAGGAGGTCAAAACTACAAGAGATTCTAGAGAATTCGCTATGCCTAAATCAGTAAATGAGGATGGTGCTCCAGAATATCCTGATGAACCAGCTCCCAATTTAATTATTGGTTGATTTGGTTCTCCATTTTCTATCACTCGTGATTGCGTAGTCATACCACTTCCTAAGATATCTCCATCACGAGGAACTACTTCTACTGCCCAGTGTTGATCACGATAAACATGCTCTGAAGATATAGATGTCAAACCATCAAATTCTAGTACTCTTTCGCCATTTACCCACCAATAAATCTCACTTCCAGATTCTAAATCGCCATCTAAATCGAATTGCTCCCATGCTACTGAAAGTTCTTGATTAGCTATGAGATTGCCTTCAGGAAGCATTGTGATGGATGTTACCCTAGGCGGGCTATTCAGTATAGTAATACTCTCAGCATTAGCCCAATCTGACCACATTAGTGAATCAGATACTCTAACACTGGCATACCATATATCTCCCTTCGAAGTTGCATCGGAAGTCACCAATGTCAAATCATTAAATGCTGAAACCTGTAATCCATCACGATACCATCGTATTTCAGTTCCAGCAAGGTCATCGCCATCGGAATCAAACCATCCAACGACAACTTGTAATAAATCATCAGTATAAGCATTAGATCCTTGAGTGATATAAGCATTGGCAGTAGGTTGATTATTCGAAGAACCAATGATTATCAAACCAGTAGATTTTGTTATACCAAAAGATGTCCCATCATGAGGAGTCACACGAGCTTCCCATTGATCACCTGAACGAATCATTAACGATGAAACAGTAAGAATATCATCAAGATCGGTAATTCTATTGCCATCAAGATACCAACGTATCTCTGAATCCTGTTGGTTATCACTGTCTAAATCAAAATAATCATAATCTAATTCTAAATTATCATCATCTAATGGAGATGAGGGTGAAATCTCAAGATTACGGGCAATTGGAATTGTATTTTCTATCATTACTGGACTTAAGGATACCATATCTCCTTCATCATTCCCATCAGAAGGAGTCACCTCTACTCTCCATTGCTGATTCTTTGATATCCAAACACTAGGGACTGTTTGCATGTCATTAATTTGAGCAATTTGGAGACCATCCCTATACCAACGAATAGTAGTTCCTTGTTCAGAATTACCATCTGCATCGTTGAAATCATATTCAACAGCTAGACCTGTTTCCTTTGTGGGATTTAAGGGGACATAATGGACATTTGTAGCAGTTGGTGGATTATTCGTACTCCCAGTTGCTTCTTGGATATCCCAAGAACCAGTGTCCCAAGAATCACCCTGATTATTTCCATTACCGTTTCCGTAAAGTACCGCGAGATTAAATGTCACAGTTCCTAATCCTGCTTGAGGTGCTGTCCAAACAGCAGACCATGAACGTGAAGATGTACCATCATGTGTTAACTCACTACCAACTTGTTTGACATTCGTGCCTAAATTACTCCATGAACCCATTATTGCTTGCCCTGTTGGATTTGTGGCAATTAAATTAAATCCTCCTGTTCCCGGAATATGTGGTCCACCATCCCATGAAAGATTGTAAGAGGTATTTCCAGTATAATCAGATGATGGGAAACCATACAAGTCTACGCTCATAGATGCACTGGCACCATGACAAGTACAACCTGAAGATGAACTTCCTGTTTTTCCTGCAGCATTAGACTGAGCTGTTTGAGCAGTAGCAACAAGAAATAAAACAACAAGAATTACTGCGATACGACGGTGCATCATTATGCCCTCATGATTGGGATTTATTATAATCAGTTGGTACATCAACTTGACTACTATGGTCAATAACTTATCCTAAACGATAGAGTCGATGACTCCGTTGCATTGATGCACAAGTTATGTTTCGCACAACTATGAACATTGTAAATTCAGTTGCAATAATAGGTGCCGGAAATATGGGTTCTGGAATTGCTCAGAAATCTGCACAAGAACAATTCGATGTCCAAATGGTTGACCGTGAAGAACAATGGGTTAATCGTGGCCAACAAATAATCTCTGATTTTCTTGAAGAAGCTATTGATAGACGAATTTTCAAACCAGAACAGGTTGAAGCGATTAAAAGTAAGATTACAGGAGTTGTTGGAACCGAAAATGTATCACCAGATACGGACCTAGTTATTGAAGCAGTATTCGAAGATTTTGACATTAAGACAGCTGTCTTTGAGATTCTTGATAAAGTTTGCAATAAAGAAACAATATTAGCATCAAATACTTCTTCTCTATCAGTCAATGAGTTAGCAAAGGCTACAGGAAGGCCAGATCGATTTGTAGGGCTACACTTCTTTTTTCATCCCGCTAAAAATAGACTAATTGAGATAATACCTGCAGAAACTACCTCAGCGGATTCTTTAGCTGCAGTTGAACAATACTGTAAAACAATGGGTAAAGTTGTAATTGTGTGTAAAGATAGGCCTGGGTTCGTAGTTAACAGATTCTTTGTACCATGGTTAAATGAAGCTTGTCACTTATTAGATGAAGGAGTTGCATCGATTGCCCAAATAGATGCAGTAGCTGAAAAAGCATTCAATATAGGAATGGGGCCTTTTGCTTTGATGAATCTTACAGGACCTGCAATAGCATTACATGCAACTAATTATTTGTCTGAACAATTAAACTGTCCTCGTTATAGTGGTGCTAAAAGCTTAAGAGAAACTATCGAGAATTCAGGGATGTGGGAAATTGGAGAAGATACTGAATGTAATCATGAAACTTCTAAAATAATCAGAGAAAGGCTTCTAGGTCAAGTTTTTGCTGTTTCTGCTCAAATTGTCGAAGAAGAAATATGTTCAATTGAAGATGTTGATAGAGGTGCAAAAGTAGGTCTAAGATGGGCTGAGGGACCATTTGAAATTGCAAATAAAATAGGTATTATCGAATCTAGAATGATGGCAGAAAAATATTCTGAACTCGCTGGATTTAAATTGCCTCAATGGATGAAAGAAAAAAAGGGTAATTTTGAATTTAATTACATAGATATTGAGATAAATAATAAAATTGCTAAAATTAAATTAAATAGACCGGAGGCGATGAATGCTCTCAATGAATCTGTTGTTGAACAATTAGGGAAAGCTATTGATGAATTGAATTCAAGAAATGATATTGATACGATAGTTCTAGAAGGAGCTGGAAAAGCTTTTGTTGCTGGAGCAGATGTGAAATTCTTTGTAGATAAGATAAATGAAGATGCAATAAAAGACATTTATGACTTCACCTCACATGGCCATGAAGTATTAAATAAGCTTGAAAAATCAGATAAAACCACTATTGCTCTAACAACAGGACTAGCTTTAGGAGGAGGTTTGGAGTTGGCATTATCTTGTGATTATAGAATCGGGACAAGGCGCTCACAATTTCGTTTTCCAGAAACAAGTATTGGGATCTTCCCTGGTCTTGGAGGCACGCAAAGAACACCACGTATATGCGGGATAGAAGCTGCAAGATATGCTGTTCTAGCAGGGAATTTCCTAGATTCTACAACAGCATCTGCATTAGGAATTATTACACATCTAGTTGAACCGTCTGAGATTTCTAAAACAACAAAGGAACTCTCCAACAAAGGAAAGCCGACTAATAAATATCCTGGGGAACCAAAAGATAAAAATCATCCCGTATCATTATTTGCAATGAAATTCTATAAAAATGAAAATATGGATCTCATTATGTCAGGAGAAATTCCTGAAGATTTTGATTCAGATGATAAAAAAGTAATTAGGCAAATGAAATCTTTGAGTTTTACAGCACCAATTGCTCTAAAAATTGCAAGAGAACTTCTTGATAGTGCAATATCTACGGGTGATGATTTAGATCTAGGATTAGATCTTGAGCTAGCAAAATTAAATACAATTTTTGAATCAAAGGATGCTTTAGAAGGTCTATCAGCCCTAATTGAGGGTCGAAGACCTAAATATATTAATGATTAAGTGAATTAAATCTATCTTAAAATTTGATTTAAGATTTAATTCATTTTTTCTCATTAGTATTTTGTAATTTCCTTCGAGGAGATTGTGACCATGCGGGTGCACGATATTCAGCGATGCCCCTTATCATCAAATCTATAAAACTCATAATTTATCACCTTTAGTAGTTTTTATTTCATTCATTGTTTCGTCTAACCATTCTTCTAGCCATTTATCCATATTAGTTTCCCCCTGCACCTTAGTGTAGATTTCACACCGTGCTAATATCGATTGCTATATCAATAGTGAAGTATTACAGATTTCACTAAGGTGTATATTATACACTAGATGATATTCGCCACATCTGATTATTATGGCCCGAGAGAAGATGGTGTTAACAAATTCTGATTTTAAAAAAGTCACTACTGCTTTGGATGAAGTACAAGATAATGGTAGAAAAATACGACAAATATTTCAAGGATACTACGATGAAGGTGAAGAAGACATGTCGTGGGAAGTTGATGCGGCAGTAGTATCTTTTAGCATGTTTAGCTCTAGATGGACTACGGAAATTCTTTCAGCGCTTTATATCGCAGGAGATAAAAGATTCAATCAACTACGAACTCTGCTTAGGGGAATCTCAAGTAGGACCCTATCAGATAAGTTGACAGCATGTGTAAAAAATGGGTTGGTTGAGAGAATTGTTGATGATGGCCCTCCAATACGTGTAATGTATAGATTGACTTCACATGGAAGAAATTGTGGCAAACTATTAGGTCCACTTGTTGCATACATGAAAATTCATAATGACTTGGTCGTTTTAGAAGATTAGTCGACAAACGAAGCATAATCGACTCAAGAGACCGGTTCTTTCAAAGACTAGAATGAAAGAAAAAACATATGGCTTTACTTGAACAGTGGCGCAGTAAGCGTTCTTGGGCCATTGATGGATTGCTTGCTTTGGGAGGAGCATCTATAGGAATAACTGCTCTATTGCCTGCACTATTACCACCAGTAGCAGAAGGAGCGATTTCTTCACCTAATGAACATCCATGGGAGCATCCGGTACGTGCAAAAATTCTTTCAACATTAGATCGATCACCAGGATTACATTTTCGTGAATTGCAAAGAAGAATGGAAGCGGCTAATGGTACCCTAAGGCATCATTTAGATGTTCTAGTAAATGAGAAAACTGTTACAATTATTCCAGTAAATGGAAGAACTTGCTACTATGCAGGTGCACCCGCTCAAATAGAAATTTTACTTGGTACTGGAGTAAAAGATTACAAGAAAGCAGCGGCAATGCTACCCGTAGGACTTTCAGAACTACAACGCTCAGTTGTAGCAAGACTCGCATTAACATGTGCTCCAGAAAGCCAAGCCCAATTAGCACGAGATTTAGGGAGGTCTCGTTCAGCAGTACATTCGGCAATTTGCGTCTTAAGGACAAGAGGAATAATTGCTGCCAATAAGCTGACATTGGCAGATCATTTAATGGGATTAAGAACATCTAGGATTGAATATAATTGGCTTGACCTTCGGGCAGAATATGCATGATTCGCTATTTGTTAGAGAGAGTTTAGCAGAATGCTCTTACACTCTGAATTACGGCATAAGGTTGTATGTTCAGGTTAAAGCTGATCGAACAACCAATGCCTACGGGGAGTAAAGATACCGATACTCTTCTTGAATGGTTGATTGATTCTCTATCATTAGTAAGAAGAAAATCGGAAACGTGGGGATTAAATGATGAACCAAGTGCATTGCATAGGATGTTTATTGGAGCACTCCTAGCAGAACCATTACGAGGATGGAATACCAAAGAACTGGGTGATTCCTGCGGTCTTTCTCAAACTGCAATGCATAATCAAATGCAGCGACTGAGAGAATCAGGTTTAGTTGCATCAGAACTCAAAGGAAGATGGCATATCCATGTCTTAAGAGGGGGGTCAATGAATTCAGCAATTGAACTCCTTGCTGTACAAGCAAAAAAAATTCTTCAAATACGTCTTGCAGAACTATCTGATTTAATTATTGAATCTGATGAAAGAATGATTACTCCTGCAGAAGATGAAGAAAAAAAATTCAGAATTAAAATTACAGAACCTAGAGCAACTGTACAAGGGAAGGATAGAATCGATTCATTGATAGATGATTTAGGATTGAATGGTGAGAGAGTAAAATCGGAAGATGACTTAGGAAAAAGAGTGACTTTAGAATTAGCTAAAAGTCATAGAGCGATTACTTTACTAGTATTGGCAGAAAGATTGGATGAAACAAGATCAAGAGTACAAAGAGTTCTCGAAAGGATGCTTGAAATGAGTATAATTGAGCGTGTAGCTATGCCTGAAAGAATTGCACAAGATGTTTATCTTGGTTTGATGAGGCAGTTCGATGCTAGAGGGGAAGAGTGGTTGATGACAAAAGGGGGTCTGGGTAGATTGAATGATGATATCTCGGGAAAAATTATTTCAGGAGTTAAGAAAAAGTCACTTAGTATTGAAAAAATAGAGTCGATTCTAGACGAAGTAAATATTGATAATCAAAAATTATTACTCAATACATTGGGGGGTAGAATGCCATATGGTTTTAGATTTGCAGGAAGGAATGGCGAAGAAGTTTCTGAACGAGTACTTAATCGATTAGACAGAACTATTCGTAGACTTAAGACGGTTGCATCAAGAGTTGATGAATCATTAAATTAAATATTTTAATTTAATTTCCACCTATTACAAAATTTTTCCAACTTCGCATATAGTCGATGAATACTGGGCTTAAATCCGCTTCAAGTAAGTCCTCTTCGGAAAATGGTGGTCTTTGAGGGGAGTATGTATGATCACCAAGGTATTTTGGCCAATCTGGATGGGCAATCCCAACCCTAGCAACACCTACTAAATCTGCACCCTCATCAAGAACATATTGTGCATCTTTAGAGGTCCAAACTGCTCCAGTAGATACCAAAGGCATACTCATAGTCATGACTTCACGGAATAGCCTAGTCAAACTTGGACTATCTGGTTCATCATCTAATTTTTGAAATACATCCCAACACGAAATATGAAGCATATCAATATCCATCTTTGAAAGCATATCTGCTAATTTTAGACTATCTTGTAAATAAATTCCTATTTTCTCAATTATTGGAGAAATTCTAACTGCAATTAAAAATTCAGGTCCTACTGCTTTACGTATTGATTTGATAATCTCGCGTAAGAATTTACTACGGCCCTCTAAATCTCCACCCCATTCGTCTTTGCGACGGTTGGTAATGTCACCCAAGAATTGGCAAATAAGATAAGAATGGGCTCCGTGTAGTTCTATACCATCAAATCCCGCTTTTTGACAACGTATTGCTGCATCAGTAAATGATTGAATCATTTCAATTACTTCATGATTTTCTAAAGCTCTAGTATAGATTCCATTCATCCCAGGTTCTGTGTTTACACTAGCAGAAATTGGCTGAACACCATTAATTGTTTGAGGGGCCCGCATACCTCCATGAAATAACTGAGCAAGACTGATTGTTCCAGCTTTTGTTAACTGAGTAGCGAGGTTAGTGAGCTCAGGGATTTGATGATCACCCCAAACACCCATTTCTCCGACCCAACCACGACCATGTTCAGTAACGTTGGTGGCAGCAGTCGTAGTTATTGCAAAATCGCCCATCGCACGGCGAATGAGCCATGTCTTTTCTTCTTCAGATAAAACCCCATTTTCATGACTCTGTTTATTTGTCATTGCTGCAAGAACAGTTCTATTCTTCAGAATTTTGCCAGAACGTGGTAAAATAAATGAATTAATCGATTTCATTGTATCACCACGAAAATTATTCATTAGTAGTAAATGCACCAGGAGAATAAACCCAAAGAATTTCATCATCTTTCATATCTTTATACCGAGAATAAATACCGGGAATCGCACACATTTTTGAATGGAATTCAAGTAATATTTCTCTGCCCTCAATTAATGATGGATCAATACCATCATAATTACCGCTAACTAATCCGAAGCAGTCAGAAAATAATCTAATATCGGCGATTGAAGGTTTTTCAGTTTCTGCGATCCATCCGGTCTTTGAGTTTTGTAATTTTTCACAAAATAAATCATAACAATTGCTCAATTTACCGCCAGGTGCTGATAATACTTTACGAGCTGCTATTTTTTCTTCTAAATCATTGATTGAAAAAGTTGCAACTAATATATTAGACATGTCTGATATAGCGTCAAGGCATTCATCTACCTTAGCTTCTGACCATGCATCACTTGGATAATAATCAGTCATTTTCCCTAAATAACGAAGAATAGATGATGACTCACTTAAGCTCCCTAAAGGAGTCTCTAATACTGGCAATAGTCCCCAAGGAAGTTTTTTTGATTCACGTAACTCAGAGTAACCGCTAAAATCAACTGTTATATTTTCCCAAGGAAGTTCTGAAATATCCAATATTATCCTAATCGCTTCTGCACGCCCAGGTGTAGGGAAATATATCAAACGATACATGAGATATTGCAGGAGCCTCTATCTAATTATTCTTTACTATATTAGACGTCCTTCCATACCACCGGCTACTTCAATAACTTGTCCAGTAATATGACCTGAGATTAGATCAGAAGAAATTGACACTACAGTAGTAGCAATATCTTCAGGAGTTGCTAATTTCTTTAATGACATCGTAGCAGTAGCCTTTTCTATTAGTTTAGCATCAACTCCCTGCTCTATCTTTTTAGGAGTGATTGTCCATCCAGGTGCTACTGCATTTACTCTTACATTACCTATTCGTGAGACATCATTTTTCAACGACATAAGTAAACCAGATGTTATTGCTCCTTTAGCTGCTGCGTAATCTGAATGCCCTGATTCACCGTAAATCCCTGCTGTAGAACCAATAAATACGAGTGAGCCTGAACCTTTTCGAGATGCTTCTTGTAAGAAACTGCGAGCAGTATTTACCGCCACATTAAGATTAGATGAAACTGTTTGATTCCACCTATCTGAGCTAATCTGCCAGAGAGGTAATGGTTCAGGGGGGTAATAACCAGCATTAGCAATGCAGATGTCTAATTTACCAAATTTATTGACAATTTCATTTACCAATGAAATCGCTTTTTGAGAGTCTCTAAGATCTGCTTGTATAGGAAATCCATCAATTTCACTAGCGATTTTTTCTGCGTTTTCTGATGACTCATTATAGTGTACCACTACCTTACAACCTTCTGAGGCAAAAGCGCGGCAAATTGCTTCACCGATTCCTCCTGCTCCACCAGTAACTAGTACTACACTATCATTGAGTCCTGTATCCATTAAACCACCATCTCATAAAGTACGAAGTTGACGATTTCCTGCTCCGCCATATCCAATCCAATCTTCAGGCTTATTGCCAAGAATCTCATCTATCTCTGACATATGTTTATCCGTAATTTTTTCTGCAACTTCTATGCAACCAAGATTCTCAATCATTTGCTCGGGTTTAGTTGCTCCAAGAAGTATTGTGCTAACATTCTGATTCTTGAGACACCAAGCAAGAGCGAGTTGTGCTGTTGAACAGTTGAAATGTTTTGATGCATATGAAGTGAGATTTCTAACAATTTCGACTTCACCATTCTTCTTTCTCATTTCTAGATCTTCTATTAACCATTCATATCCTTCTTGTGTTGGGCGGGAATCTTCTGGTATGCCATCATTATATTTTCCAGTTAAGAAACCTGAACGTAGAGGTGACCAAATTGTAGTGCCATAATTATATGGAGCCTGATATAGAGGGAAAAACTCTTGTTCAAACCTTTGACGATGGAGCATATTATATTGAGGTTGTTCATACATTGGAGGCTCTAGACCCTCTGATTTAGCGAACCATATTGCTTCCATTATTTGCGCTGCGGACCATTCTGAAGTCCCCCATGAGGTTGCCCATCCATTTCGAACAGCATCTGTCATTGCACGGACTACAGTAGATGTAGGAGTAAAGGGATCTGGACGATGGCAAAATACCATGTCGACATAATCCAATTGTAATCTCTTTAAGCATGAATCTAAACCTTCCATTATATGTTTACGTGAAAGACCTGATTCATTTACACCATTACCTCCCCAGAAAATCTTTGTTGTAATGACAAGTTCTGATCTCCTCCACATCTCAGGATCTTCTTCTTGAAGTTCAGAAAGAGCAATTCCAAATATTCTCTCTGCTTCCCCATTAGGGTTGCCATATGCTTCGGCATGATCAAAACAATTTACACCAGCATTTCTGGCAATATTCATACATTCTTTGGCCATTTCTACGCCCTCATCATCTTGCAGCCTATCTTTGACTCCATAGGTCGCCCAAAATCCATATGATAAAACAGACACTTGGATACCAGTGTTACCCATCATTCGATAGTACATATTTTCGCTTGCCATGTTATACTTTAACAGGCTCGTTGGTTTCAAGATTGTGGTTGCTATCGCTTAACTTATTACTCAAATTGGAAATATATCTAACTCAGTTAATTCTTCCAAATACTGTTTAACTTTCATTCCCATTTTTTCTTGTGTGGGCATGGAATGTAATTCGACTCTCATCTTAGATGCTCCGGGGAGTCCTTTCGTAAACGATACTGCATGGCGCTTGAGGTTTTTATTATTCGAACCAACATATAATTCAGAACTTAATTCAAGATAACGATCCCAACACCATAAACGTGATTCAGCAATATTGCCATCACCCCAAGGAGGTGTTTCAACTGGCCACCCTAAATCTTTTTTTATTTCATGAAATATCATAGGTCGACCGATTGCTCCGCGACCAATCATTAAACCACCAGCACCTGTTTCTTCTAAGCATGCAGAAGCAGTTGAAGCATCAATGATATCCCCGTTAGCAACAACTGGAATTTCTACTGAATTTACAATTTCTTTAATTTGTGACCAATCGGCTTCTCCAGAATATCTCTGACGAAGTGTTCGGCCATGCACGCAGATTCTCTCAACACCCTCTTTTTCTAGCCTCTGAGTTATCTCTAGAGCGGTGTTAGGGCCTGAACCGGTCCCTAACCTCATCTTGACCGTAATAGGTACGTTCGTAGCCTTAATACAGGCTCTAACCATGTCAATTACTTTGTCAGGGTTTCTAAGTAGAGCTGCACCAGCATCATGTCGACATACTTTAGGAGCTGGACATCCAAAATTGATATCGATAATATCTGCTTTATTTTCAAGTAATTCAACAGTGGTTACCATCTCTTTAATATCTCCACCGAAAATTTGTGGAATGAATGGTTTCTCTCGAGGATCTGATTCTACCTTTAACCATGAATTGGCATCATTTCTAGAAAGCCCGGAGGCAGCCGTAAATTCGGTTATCGATAAATCTGCGCCACATTCCCTTGCTAATAGGCGGTATGCTAAGTCTGTAACTCCTGCCATAGGGGCAAGAAACAATGGTACAGTCTGCTCGAGCATGTTTAACTCGGAGGGCTTTTTTGTTATCACAATGACTGATAAATATTCAACATCAGTCAAATCTTCTCAATGCAATATCTAATTTTTCTTGGAATTCTTGTACTTTTTTATTACAATTTTCTAAATCATCAGAATATAAAATAATCTCGAATCCTTCTTTTGTTTCGGCAACTACACAGGGTGTCATTCCTTCAGTAATTGATTTGAGCCCATCTATTTGTTCATTTAGATGGACTAAATTAAATGGCACTGGACTATTAGAGCGACACTCTTTCATTGTTTTTTTCTCACTGACGAAAGAATGCGTAATATCGCACAACGCACAATGAGCTGTGCCTCTTATCTTACCGAGAACATATTGTAACTCACCAATTATGCCACCATCGGCATGGTAAACTCCCCAGATTGTCTTTAATGACATTAGAAAG
>JAJPRD010000029.1 GCA_023700255.1 Candidatus Thalassarchaeaceae archaeon
ATCAATTAACTAATTTTCCATCACAATGTGGGCATTCATCATCTTCAGAGAGCTTCTCAGGTATTACTGCAAGTAATGTCAAACATGATGGACAAGTTGCTAATACTTCCCCTTCTTCTAATTGACTCTGAGATTGAATATTTTTTTGTTCAAGGTTTCCGTACCAATTCTTGTATATTGGATCACGTATTGTTCTGATCCTTCGAAATGTAGAAACTGATAGCATAACCAATAAAATTCCTTGAATCATTTGTGCATTACTATCTCCGGCTAAGTCTTGTAAACCCACTAACAGAAATGTTATTGATAAAATGAACAATAGCATCATACCTAATTTATCGCCATTCTTTCTTTTATTTTTGAAAGAAATTGCTGCAAACACAGGTAGAAGTAAAATTGTTAAGATATAGTATGGTACTGATGCTAACACCCCAGAAAGAATTAGAATCCCTAATAATAGATCTATAATCATAAATCTGTAAAGATGTCTATGTAGATTTTCCATCACCATGTTCACCATCCAAAGCCCCCTATATCTACGATACTGTTGCGACGAACTCATGAATGCTCCCCCTCTGCGAGGTGTGTGGCAAAAGACACAGGTGTCGTGATTCGTAGTTCGAGTCTTAGGGATAAAAAGGTACTTTTTGTAGTATCTGGCGGTATTGCAGCCGTTGAATCAGTCAGACTTTGTCGAGAACTTAGAAGGCATGAAGCAGAATTATCAATCATGATGTCTAAGGAGGCGGAGAAGATTATTTCTCCTCTAGCTCTATCATGGGCATCAGGTGAAAGTATTCTTACAGATTGGGATCCTGAAATGAAACAATTAGATAGGTATGATGTTATTCTTGTGGCTCCAGCGACACGGAATACAATTTCTAAGCACATACATGGAATTATGGATTCTCCAATAATGATGGCATTATCTGCAGCAAGAGGTTCTAAGACACCAATTATTTTCGTTCCATCTATGCATCAAGATTTATTTGATGATCCAGTTACTAGTGATCTATTAGAGAAAATAGTTGATGAAGGTAATTATTGTATTATTGATTCAGAGAAAGAGGGCCGAAGAAAACAACCTTCACCTATTGAGATAGTTGCTAAAGTAGCTCATATCTCAAATTCCAGTTTACCTAATAGAAAGAAAATAGCAATTACTCTTGGAGCAACTAGGGCTCCCATTGATTCTGTTAGAGCTATTCAGAATGCATCCTCGGGGAAAACAGGATGGGCAATTGCAGAATATCTTTTCATGAAAGGTCATGATGTAAACTGTATTGCTGGAAAAACATCTGCATCTCCATCTTTCAATCTACCTAATATTCATCGCAGTGGTTCTCCTGAAGAGATGCTCTCCCAATGTATTGAGGTAGCAAAAAATAGTCCAAGCCCCAATGTTTGGATTCATGCCGCTGCAGTTCTTGATTATACTATGCCAGCAGAAGTTGGAAAACGACCTAGTGGTCAAGAAAGTTGGAAAATAGAATTGAAACCAACATTGAAACATATCTCAGAACTATCTCAACATGTTGGTGAATGTATACGTATAGGTTTCAAATTAGAAACTAATGTGTCTGAGGAGGAACTAATTCAGAAGTCTCTAGATCAAATCTCAAAATATGGAGTAGACGCAGTAGTTGCTAATCTATTAGGCCAAATCGGAGATTCCGAATACCCTAGGGCTAGACTTGTAAATCCTGATGGTAGTTTCAAAGTCTTAAACAGTCAAATGGATTTATGCGAAGAACTCGAGAAATTCATTTCTTGATAGATTGTATCTGCGGCACATTGAAGGATAATCTAAGGCGGCGTGTAATCATGGTAAAGCATGGTAAGGCTAAGAGAGGCATCCCTCCAAAGTCTGATTTCAATGCTTGGTACCCTGCTATTGTAGAAATTTCTGATTTAGTTGATAAGAGATATCCAATCAAGGGAATGGATGTTTGGAAACCATATGGTTGGTCAACTATGCGTCTAATTGATGGACTCACACGTAAAGAAATGGAATCATCAGGACATCAAGAATATAGTTTCCCTTTGTTAGTTCCTGAAGATCTTCTTGATAAAGAAAATGAATTAGTTTCACGACTTAAAGCTGCTAGAGAGTTAGGAGTCGATCCCTCTGAACTAAGAATGGATGAAGAAGATTCAGGCTTTAAAAAAGAAGTATACTGGGTGACAAAAGGTGGAGAGAATGAATTAGACGTACCTATGTTCTTGAGACCTACTTCTGAAACTCCAATGTATACAATGTTCTCACTTTGGGTTCGTAGTCATGCAGATTTACCTCTAAAGACATTCCAAATCGTCAATACATTTCGTTATGAAACAAAACAAACTCGTTCATTTATTAGAGTTAGAGAAATTCATTTCTTCGAAGCTCATACTGTACATAAGGACGAAGAAGGAGCAACTCGTCAAATAGAACAAGATGCAGAAATTGTTCAGAGACTGATGAAATCCTTGTGTATGCCAGTTTTAGTTTCCAAGAGACCTGTTTGGGATACATTCCCTGGTGCTTGGTATACTACAGCAGTTGATGCAATCATGCCGAATGGTCGCACTCTACAAATTGCTACTTACCATCATTATCGTGACCAATGGGCCCAAGCATTCGATCTAAACTATGAAGATGCAGATGGTAAAACACAGAATTGTCATCAGACTACTTTCGGTATGTCTGAACGATTACTAGGTGCAGTCGTTGGTATGCATGGAGATGATTCAGGTCTCATACTCCCACCTTCAGTAGCTCCGTATCAAGTTGTAATGATGCCAGTTGCAGCTCACGTTAACGAGGCTGTAATTCCTAAAATTCATGAGGTAGCGAATCAGCTCAGAGATTCAGGGTTCAGGGTTCATGTGGATGATCGAGATATTCGACCAGGTGGTAAGCACTATGATTGGGAAATTAAAGGTGCACCAATTAGATTAGAATTAGGTCCTAGAGATTTAGATGGTAATAAATGTGTATTATCTCTTAGAACAGGTGGCAAAATTGAGGTTAGTCTTGATGGTCTTTCTCAAACATTAACTCAACACCTAGATGAAATTTCAGATACTTTGTTGAATCGATCATTATCTAATATGTCAGAATTAGTTCAAAAATTCCCTGGAATTACTTTATCTGACTCTGGATGGGAACTTAATTCTCCAATAGAAGATGGTATTGTCTATGAATTACCATTTGATGGGAATGATGCTGATGCAGAGATATTAGAGAAAGCAACTGGCTTAGCATTACTTGGAGACTGTACAGAGCAATATACCAGTCCTATGCCTTGCGCTATTACTGGGAAATTAACTACACGTAAGCAGCATCTTGCTCGAATGTATTGATTATCTTTTCTTTTTGGTTAATCCGAATAGTGATATGAATGTAAATATCATAAGTAACATACCATCAATAATTTCTCCATCACCAGCCTGTCCCCATGAGTTAACATCTTCATAGTTCATAATTTCATTCCATTTCAATCTTGTATTATCTTCACACAATTTTGAACTTTCTAATGTTCCTAATGTTGTTATTTGTGAACTGTCATAATCACCATTTACACTGGCTAAAATTGTTCCATTTTGATCTAATAGATTGGATGAATAAGCATATGGTTCGGTTTGAACCGTTACGCTAACTAAATGTGTAAATGATTCACCATTTGCTGTCCAAATAAATTGACTACTTTCAACAAGTTCTTGTGATCCATTTTGTGATACGTCCCAAGTTATGGTATACTGACTATCTAAAGTGGTATTTTTCACAGTCCAATATATGGTTATTGTATTATCATTAACTTGATGTATAGCTTTGAATTCAATTTCACCCATAGGCTCTTCATCTTCGCATAAATCTACTATTGAATTAATACCTACAATGATATTCGAACTAACAATAATCAGTCCTATCATACCAACTAAAAAGACAAACTTTCTTCTTTTACTTTTCAATTCTTTATTTGAATTGTTTTCTTCTTCTTTTTCATCATTGATTGGAGTAGGTAGTATCACGTCATGCGTGAATTCACTGTTTCCAACTGGTTCTATTACAACCTCATCATCTATGGGTGTACTTATCCCCATTTCATCTAAGGCTTCTCTTCCATATATTCTTTCAGCGAGCTTGTAATATTCTTTGTAGGCTTCTAACTCAGAAGGATCCATAGACCCATCAAGTAGGTCTCTGAGTCTTTCGGCCTCATTCATAAATCAGGTTTCGAACTTCACTCCTTCATGAATGATACCCTAGAAAGCATCTTCTTAAGGCTATTATTTACGATTTATCGCTGCTTTCGAAGCACTGACAATTGCATTGAAGTCAATATTCAAATGGGACATTAATTCTGATGTATCACCACTTTCTCCAAATCTATCTTCTACTCCAACCATCTCTAGTGGTGTAGGGATATTTCTAGAAAGGTATTCTGAAACACCGCCTCCCAATCCCCCGATTACGGAATGGTCTTCTACAGTTACGATACAACCACATTCTTTAGCTAACTTGCCAATTAATTCACCATCTAACGGTTTGATTGTGTGCATATCTATGATACTAGCGTTAATGCCTTCTTCAGATAATTTTTCTGCCGCTATTTTTGCTTCATTAACCATTACTCCACATGCAATAATTGCAACATCATTTCCTTCTTTAACGATGCTTCCCTTACCTATTTTTATGTCTTTAACATTGTTCTCATTGTAGACTCTAGGGACTTTATTTCTCGCAGTCCTTGTGTAAGATGGTTTGCCATGATTTAATAATTGCAGAGTTAATTCTTCAGACGATAAATCATCACATGGATGGATTACTGTCATATTAGGTATTGTCCTGTATATCGCTAAATCTTCTATTGATTGAGCACTACTACCATCTGTACCTGTATGTATTCCCCCATGACTACCGCAAATGTGTACAACTAAACCTGGTCTAGCAATACCGTTCCTAACTTGCTCAAATGCTCTCTCGGTAAATATTGCAAACGTACTTGCAAATGGTATTTTTCCTGATGAAGCCATCCCTGCAGATACAAGCATCATATTTTGTTCAGCAATACCCATTGAAACAGTTCTTTCAGGATATTCTGCTCTGAACAAACAAGATTTCGTTGATTTTCCTAAATCAGCTTCTAGGACTACCACTCTTGGATCCGCTGCTAATTTTAGTAATGCTGATCCATAACCATCTCTCGATGCTCCACCAATTGAAGGAGCACTCATGATAATTCCTCCAGTGCGATAATTAATTCCTCATCTGTCGGTGCTTTTCCGTGGAACGCTGGATTGTTTTCCATAAAAGAGACTCCCTTTCCTTTGACAGTATGTGCTACAATAGCGTAGGGCTCATTTTGATCATCATTAGCTAGTTTGATAGCATCGACAATTTCAGTCATGTTATGTCCATCAATTTCAATAACCTTCCAGCCGAATGATTGGAACTTAGCTCCGATGTCTCCAATTTCCATTTGAACCTCCATAAAATCATCATTTTGGATTCTATTTCTATCAATTATTACATTCAAGTTTCCTGCATTATGGAAGTCTGCGGCCATAGCAGCTTCCCAAATTTGTCCTTCTTGAGTTTCGCCATCTCCTATCATTACCCATATGTTTCTTTCACTAGAATCCATTCTTGCTGCTATTGCACAGCCTAAACCGAATGAAAGTCCCATACCTAGGCTACCTGCTGAGAAATCCACTCCATCTGTCCATTTCATGTCCACATGCCCTTGACAGGTTGAGCCTAAAGTTCTGAAACTGTCTATATCACTTTGTGTAATTATTCCTAAGTGATGAAGCATTGAATATACAGCAGGACTAGCATGTCCTTTACTCATAACAAATCTATCACGGTCATCCCAATTAGGGTTCGCTGCATCGAAACGAAATTCAGTTCCATATAAACCAACAATTAGATCAATTGCTGATAATGAACCTCCAGGGTGACCTGCTCCAGCTTTGTGTACCATTTCGACAATGTCTATTCGACATTTCCTTGCAATTTCCATTAATTGTCCTTCGCTTATGCTAATGTTAGCACCCCTTTGAACACGTGTCATTGAAATTGGCTATTGATGCTTTGCAGTGTTCTAACTCCCATTGTCCAATACATTGGTTGATATTTGACAAGCATTACCCACTGTACGGAGATATCATGACTGACGTTCCATTGTCTGGTAATGAAGACTGGAGAAAAGTCCTAAAAGAACTCCCGTTGCCACTTTCTGTTCAAAAAGACCAACTCTTAATTGAGTGTTTAGATAGTATAACTAATGGTGGATATGTTGATATTGAAAAAGGTGTAGAACTTTTTGAATCTACTAATATTTCCGGTATCTCTGCCCTTGCTGATTTAATTAAACAATCTCGATTTGGTGAACACGTTTATTTCAATGACAATTTACATGTTAATACAACCAATATATGTGTGTTAGCTTGTAGATTTTGTGCATTTCGAAAAGGCCCTAGGCATAATGATGCTTATGCCCTAAGCATTGAAGAGTACCTTCATCGAATAGAACCCTTTAGTGAAATAATAGACGAAGTTCATTCAGTAGGTGGTTTACACCCTACTTGGACGGTCAACTATTATGAAGATTTATACCGAGCAGCCAAAGAAACTTATCCAAATATACATATCAAGTCGTTAACTGCTGTTGAAGTTAAACACATTTCTAGTCGTAGCGGAATATCAGTGAAAGAAACGCTTTCCAGACTAAAATCAGCAGGTCTTGATTCTCTACCTGGAGGTGGTGCTGAAATCTTAGTCGATTCTGTTAGAGATAGAATATGTCGAGGCAAAGAGTCTTCCGATGAATATCTTAAGATTCATGAAATTGCTCATGGTTTAGATATCAAAACTAATTGTACCATGCTATTCGGTACAGTTGAAACACTCCGCGAAAGAGCAATACATCTCTCGAAGCTTAGAAATCAACAGAACCGAAGTAAGGGTTTCCAATGTTTTGTTCCATACCCATTTTTACCTGATAAAACTAGACTACCTGAGGCTCAACTTGCTTCTATGAATGAGATTATCAGAGTTATCGCAATATCTCGAATAATGTTGGATAATATTCCACATATCAAAGCATATCGTATGAACATAGGAAGCCATGTTGCTTCAATTGCTCTTAATTCAGGTGCTGATGATATAGACGGGACTGTCAATCATGAAGAAATAATGCATGAGGCAGGTAGTTCTGCAAGATTAGATTCAGATAGTAACGAACTTGCGAGATTAATTGAAGATATTGATCTAGTACCGGTTAAAAGAAATACAACTTATACTGACTTTACTCGTTACAAGAGAAAGCCGGATAAAAATGGAATAAACCTTCCAGTTGCTCAATCAGTGTAGTGGTAAAATGTCTTGGGAATCAGTACTTGGACGTGTCGCATTTGCTAATTGCGATCCAATATTTGATGGATTAGAGAAAAAATGGAAAATTCTTCCAGCTCCTCCTGCTTGGCTAACAGGTCATCTCCTTCGAAGAGATTGTTTGACTGCCCCAATACCTGCAGCTGATTATGCAAAACATTCTGATGAATTACTTTTATTACCAAACTTAGGTATAGTCAGTAAAGGAGATGTAGGTTCTGTAATTCTTTTCGGAACACGATCAATAAATCAGATGAGAGATATTGCTTTACCTTCTGATTCATCTACTTCCAGAGCCTTGCTTCAATGGTTCTTGAAAGAAAAAAATCTAGACCCTAAATTCTATGAAATGGGACCTGATCTTACTGCTATGCTTGAGAAATCTGATGGTGCATTATTGATTGGTGATAGGGCCTTGATTGCTGCTAAAGATAATCCTGAGCTGGTTAAACTTGATTTAGGTTCAGAGTGGACTAAAATCACCGGTTTCCCTATGGTCTTTGGAGTATTTGCTGCTCGTAAAGACTCATCATTTTCGAAATTAAATGTTGCAAGAAATGACATGGTAAATCAGTATAATCGTTTTCTTGAAGATAGTTCATGGAAGCAAGCCGTCATATCTAGGACCTCGTCAAAACTAGGGTTTTCTGAATCACGCATTTCAGAATACTTTACTGTAGAAGTGCAAAATAAACTAGATGATGATTCTAAAGAAGGTTTAGTACATTTCTTAAAAGTTGTCTGTGATATGCAAGATGATATAACTTGGCTTCCTAATAATGAATAATTTAATTCTTTACTAGGTGAGGCGAAGTCAATAGAATCAAAGTGGCTAACTAATCTTTTGTTTTCCCTTGCTATTTATTCATCTGATCCTATGAATTTAATTCCGTCAACATCTAATTCGCTGTCAACCATTCCAATTTTTTGCCCTTCCTTCAGGAATAGCCTTATTGCATCTCTTCCATCATTTCCGTAATCTATAGTGCGTTCATTAACATACATTCCAACAAACTTCTTGTTAGTTTCATCATCTATTCCTCTACCCCATTTCTTAGCGAATTCAAGTGCGCTATCTGGGTTTTCTAATGAATGAACAATACTATTTTTTACATCTTCAGTTAATGCTTCACAAAGTTCCATACCTAGATCTTTTCGGACTACATTTCCTCCTAGAGGTAGGGGTAGACCTGTTTTTTCATTCCACCAAATCCCTAAGTCTAGAACTAATTTCACACCTTCTGATTTCCATGTTAGCTGCCCTTCGTGTATAATTACACCAGCATCATACTCTCCACTGGCTACTTTAGGTAAAATCTCATCAAATGGTACAACTTCTACTTTCACATCTCCCCATGCTAGAAGCAAAGATAGGTATGCACTAGTTCCTAAACCAGGTATTGCAATTGTTTTTGTTTTTGCTTCTTCTTCAGTCATATCTCTGTTTGAGATGACCATAGGTCCGTAGCCCTCTCCCATTGAGGCACCACAGTTCATTAGGTGGTAATTTTCAGCAATTAATGGGAATGAATGTATACTTACAGCAGATATTTCATATGTTCCTTTCATTGCATGTTTGTTCAATGTTTCAATATCTAGGAGTACATGTTGGTAATCTCTACCTTGTGTATCTATGGTCCCAGTGGTCATTGCATGGAACATGAATGCATCATCTGGGTCTGGCGAATGGCCGACTTGATAGGTCGTTGGGGCTGTTGTCATGATTTCGCGGTGGAAATCTAATACAAAACTGTGTGTATCTCTGTATGATGAATGGTAAGGATGAATAGAGTCCCTCTTCACGGCCAAATCATGCCTGATGCATCAACACTCTCTACAGCAACTGGACAGTTGGGTCCAATATGCGCAATTACCGGTAAAGCTATGACTTTCGCAGAGGCAATGGTGTTAGATGACAAATTTGTTTGTTGGGAAGCATATGTTGAGGCTACAGGAGCAGATTCAGCAACAGATGACAAATACGTTTCAGACTTAAATCTTGAATGAGCAAACCTCAACTTAATTGGCTACCTGCTTACTACCTGTGTTATGGTCGAGGGTTGGAGCCGTTTCGCTTTGCGTTTTAGCGACTATTACAAATCTCTGAATCATAATGATTTGTTTGTCCCTCCTAGATTGAAAAATCGTGAATGGATGTTCATTCCTTGGGGGTCTCATCCTCCAGATAGGCATAGAGGTTTTTTGGATAAAAAAGGTCTTTCTGATTATCTCAAACAAAGGTCTCCTCATTCATGTTTCCATAGTACTGCATACTACAAGTTACCTAATGAAAGAAAAATGTTGGATAAACAATGGTTAGGTGCTGATTTAATATTCGATCTTGATGGGGATCATTTACCTGGTGTTTCAGACAATGATTTCCCTACAATGATTTCCAAAATTCAAGAACAAGCCTGGACTCTTTGGTCTGAATTCTTAGAACCTGAATTTGGTTTCAAAGAAAAGTATGTCCAAACTTCATTCTCTGGTCATCGAGGATTTCACATACATGTTCGTGATCCTTCACTATTACATCTAGACTCTAATGCTCGTAGACAATTAGTGAATTATATCCGTGGTGAAGGAATTAGTGTCCAAACAATTCTTTCCGGACCCGAATCTGGCTGGCAGAGTAGAATTAATACAGGAATAAGTTCCGTGACTCATAAATTAAAAATAATTGATGAAAAAGGTCCAGACCACAAGTTATACCTTGACGAATTAGAAACTGTCATGGAAAAACGCGCAAAGTCTCCCGAATCTAAAATTAAAAAGGCATCTCGTGCTAAAATCAAAGAAATTGCTGAATTGGCTGATGAAGAGCGTTTAGGTAGATTATCTCGCGATAATAAATTGAGAGTTTTTGGTGAAAAAAACACATCAATATTTTGGGAGATGGTGAAAGGAGATAGTTCAGTAGTTTTAGGTTCAGCAGGTGAGACTGATGAAGCAGTTACAGTAGATGTCAAAAGAGTAATTCGATGGATAGGGAGCCTACATGGCAAATGTGGTTTGAGGGTCACTGAGATGCCATTACATCGTTTGAATCCAGATTCATCTAACGCTTTTGATCCGTTAACTGAACCAATAGTATTTTCTTCTGATAAAAAATTCAATATATTGTTGAATAAAGATGATGTGACTGTTGAATTGGCTGGCAAAAGAGTTGAAGGCGATGCTGGAGACAGATTAGAAGTCACAGAAGCATTAGCTACTTTCATAGTTCTGAAAGGCTGGGGCTCAATTGTCAATTAGAGTATATTTTGAACCCCTAATCACAATATGTTGAAGAGTGATTGGGTACGGAACAGTGTTAGTGAGTACTATGGGCGAGGACGAGAACACTCAAGATAACCCCCAAGGAATGCCTCTACCTCCATTGCCTCCGGGCATTTCTTTACCCCTTCCACCACCTCTTCCACCACCACCTCCACCCCCATCTTTAGATGTAGAATTAGATGATGCAATTGATGAGGGTGAAAATACTCTTAGCGATTATAATACTGAGACTGAAGAACCCTCCAAAACATCAGATTTCCAGTCTCACTGGGAAAAAAGAAAAGCAGCGGATCCTAATCTTTCAGTGGGTAATAGGCAGAGTATGTATGGTCACATCGATCGTATAGCTACTGGTGAGGTTGGGACCTTGTTAGATAGATTCTCCAATCGTTTTGGTTCAGAATTAGACCGAGAAATCATAGTTCTAAGAAAGAAACAACAACAAGAAATGAGAGAAATTAAACCGACTGTGGAATTGATAAAACCTCCAAGCGATGATTATATTGATGATGAGGATGGAGAAAGTCCTGTTGCTGGTGATGAAGATTTCTCTAATTTCTTCGATGTTGTGAATAACCTTCTTGGTAATATGGATGATGAATTCGTAAATAGTTTCATTCAATCTGAATCATTTGCTTTGTTTGAAAAGGTGGGTTCTGATCCTGAATCAATTGATGATGAAGAAAAAGGCGAATTCTTCAATATGATTAATGATGTTCTCGGTAATTTACCTGATGATAAGGTGAACGAATTTATTAATTCCCCCGATTTTTCTATTTTTACTAAGATGGGCGAACTATACGGAGAATGATATCTATGGGATTATTAGAGAAAGCTGGAAATATCAAAACAATCGAGAAAGAACCTGT
>JAJPRD010000030.1 GCA_023700255.1 Candidatus Thalassarchaeaceae archaeon
CCTTATTCTATATCCAATCTCGCGGGCTTTCATAGGGAACCCTCTGTTCCCTCTATCTTACGGAGGTATGTATACCCTATTTCAAAGATTCGTGAAATAGAGTCAGGGTGTCAAGTTTGATAATTCAGCATTAAAACGAGATGAACCTAAAAAATGCAATACAGGTGTAGCGAGAGTTCCAAGAAGTAAGGCTGTAAAAAATAAGTTTGACCAAAGTTCTATCTCATTACCTAGAGTAAAGTAAAATGTCCAACCAATACCTATTGCCAGCCATGACCTATACCTGCGACTAAAAAGAGTGAATCGTGCTTTAACTAGATCATCTGAATAAAATTGAGGAACTTCATCAATATCAGCAAGTTCATGCTCAATTGCACATCTTGCACAAACTAAGTGCCGGGGTCCATTGCCACGTACAAACTGACTCTCTGGGTAGTTTTGTTTGCATAATCTACAATATGCCATGTTGGTTCAACCCGCCCACTATGAGTTGCTAATTCAAGGCTACGGTCCCCTAACTTGAGTTTTAGCTGAAATTGCATCAACTAATACTGCTTTCTGGCTAATAAATGAGGAAATTAGATTCGAACCTAGTGGGCTACCTACTGACTCTGGATGAAACTGTATTCCAAAAATCGGGTATATTCGATGTCTTATACCCATAACGAGAGATTCGGTTTCATCCCAAGCCGTGCAAATCATCAATTCATTTGTTGGTTGAAGAATAAGGCTGTTATATCTCATTAAAACTAAAGGTGATTTTTGGTTTTTATATAACCCTTCATTATCATGTTTTATCAATGATGGTAAGCCATGCACTGCGCCTAATGGAGATTCAATTAATTCCCATCCAACAGCCAAACCTAAAGCTTGCTGGCCTAAACATAAACCGAGGACTGGAATATGAAAATTTTCCACTATTAGTTTCCCTTGCACAGCTAGTCGTGCTATTTCCATAGTTATTTCAGATTGCTCCGGCCTAGAGGGCCCCGGACCAATTATGATTCTCTTTGGCTTAAATGTTTGAAACCAATAATCTATTTTTTCTTTAGGATTTACATTATACTCAGGACGGCCTTCGACTATCCTGACATTCTGACCTAGTTTGGTCAAAGAATTGGCGATGTTTTCAGTAAATGAATCAAGGTTATCAATTAGTAAAATATCAGTATGGAAAAGAGAATTCCCCTCTCCCCTAATTATTTCTCCAATAGTTCCATTTAAGAGATTAGGTTTAGGTTTAGGTTCACCAATAGGACCTTTTACACTAGGAATTGGCAACATTTGCACATTACGTTTTGGTAAGTCATCAATTGAGAAACCTGTTCGGAAACCCCATGTTGCATCCGTTATGGCTGCTGCTTTCCACCTTGCTTCTTCAACTTCTGAAGATGCTTTAGAACCAATTACAATACCTCCTCCCGCCTGAACTCTACCGTGCCAATTAGTTGGTCCAGAATGAGCTTCTAAAGTCCGAATTAATATGTTAAATTCAGAAATCCCCGATATAGAATGGAAATGACCAATAGACCCTGTCCATGCACCTCTCGGGCTTTCTTCTATCTCATTAATAGCAGCGATTGAAGCAATTTTGGGACAACCTGTGATTGAACCACCAGGGAATAATGCAGAGATTATGATTCCAAAGTCTGCACTCTCTTTTAATTCTCCAGAAACACCACTAACTAAATGTTGGACAGTTGGTAATGCTTCTATACGAAAATCAGACCAATGTACAGTACCGGGTTTACATATTTTTGATAAATCATGTTTCTTAAGATCGACTAACATGAGGTGCTCAGCAATTTCTTTTTTTGAAGATGCCATTTCATTTTGGAGTCTTTTATCATCTTTAGTTGACTTACCTCTTGGGAATGTTCCCTTAATTGGACGAGTTGAAACAATACCATCTTTTGTTTGAACAAGCCTCTCTGGACTTGCTGATGCTATACTCCAACCATGATCATGAACATATAGCCAAGAGGCGAATGGTGAAGGATTTGTTTCAATGATACGTCGAAAAGCATTCCATGGATGGTCGGGCATTTCACCTTCCCATTTCCTCCCATAATTTAATTGATAAAAATGACCTTGACGAATACTATCTTTAATGCGATTTACCTTACTTGCATGGGAAGCGTCACTCTCCGAATTAGGTACTACAAAATTTTGTAATTTGGAACAGTTAGATATCGAATTAAATGGTATTAAATCAGACTTGGCCTCTTTGAGCCATGGGTGATTAGGTGATGAAATTAATTTCAATTGTTTTGATTCTCTTTCATGCACCCACCAAGCATCTGCCCTCCATAGAACACCTAGTAAGGTTCCATTTCTAGGAATATTTTCTAGTTTAACACTAGCCGACCAACGATTAAGGTCGTAACCTAATAATCCAGTGAATCCACCAGGAAGAATCGGTAAATCTTGCGAATGATCAAAAGAGAGTTCCCATTTTTTAGTTAAATTTATTGCAATCTCTAGTGTATCTGCTTCTAATTCTTCAATGGTTTCCCAATGTCCATCATTATATTTCTGAATTAGAGTAATTAATGGCTCACTATGGCCTAAATTTATTTGACCTTTCATCGCTAATAAAGGTTGGATCTCAACAATTTTCTGTGGCTCAAAAAATAATATTCGAATACTTTGTAAACAGGGTAGAAATGATCTTTTAGCTAAATCAGTTATTGGGCCTCCTGAATGGAGCAATAATTCATCCTTGTTTGGAAGCTCTGAATCACGATAGTGCTCTAAAAGAGAAATTAGAGGATTTTCACTCGTTGTTGAATATGTGAAACTGTCCGCTATCAATTCCATCAACTCAAATCTTCAAGGGTCTGCCATGCTGATGAGAGTTTCTCTAACCAACATGACATAGTAACATCATATAATTTCCCGCGGGGGGTACCGATTTTCCTGCCATCGATAAATCCTAATGATTGGATACCCATTCCACTACCTATAACAATCATTTCCTTAGCTCTTAAGATCAAAGGAATTGTTATTCTCGCGGGTCGCACAGGTATACCTGCTTTCTCTAAATCATTCTTTATTTGCTCTAAAGTAATCGAGTCCAGAGCCCCTTCATCAATCCTCGGATGATAAGCAAAGCCATCTATATCGAGTAATATTGGCATGCATCTATCACCGTCAATAACTACCTCATTTTCCACCAATAAAGAAATATCTGCATTATTCTCCAAGGCCAAATCTCGAGCATCCAAGTAAGGTTTCCAATCACCATGTTTCGTGCCCCGAATTTTTGAGTTCCACTGAGGTGCAGCAACAGTTATTGCTGTAAGAATATCTGGCCAAGGCTTGTTAATTCGTGGAATTAAAGATATCTCACCTTTACTTGTTACACCTACTTTTACTAAATATGGGGGTTGCTGACTAGTAACAATTGGAGATTCAGAGAATTTCATCCCACTTAATTGGGTGAAAACCTTTTTGCTAAAATCGTTAGGTAAATCAAATCCTAAACGTCTTGAATGCCTTTCAAATCTATCAAAATGTAAATTTGCAGCAAGAAGCTTGTTCTTACCATCCCAAGCGATTGTTGACCAAGCCTCAGAATATGGGTCGGAGCCAACTGACATATAGGGCCGTGAACTTACAAGGTTTCAAATTCTTCGAAAGGGATTCACAAAATATCGTCAATAAATGAGGTGTCAATGTCATCAACTTCTTCACTCAAATCTTCAGCCATATCATCTAAATCATCAAAATCTAAGTCATCAAAATCATCTGCTAAATCGCTAAGATCATCTAAATCAATATCTTCATCCTTACCAAGTAATTCATCGACAATCTCATTAGATGGAGAGATTACTTGATTTTCTGAGTAGTCTACTGGATCAATTTGATCGGAACTATCTGATTGATGGGTACTCTCATTTTCAATAGGATAGTCGTCATCATCCATTCCTAAATCTTGATCAAACATTTGTTCTTCAAGTTCAACTTCTAACGCGCCCATTTCCCATGGCTGTGGTACAGATTGACCCTTAGGTTTCAGTACTAAAGCACCACCAATTAGAATCATTATTGCAGATACAAGAGCGATGATCATGTTCATATCACCATCAATTAATTGATTAATCCAAGATATTCCTGAATCTGCCCCAGGATTATCAGTACCAAATGCTGACTCGGACCAAGGTTGGACTTCGAGTGGATTTACAGCAAGACGATGGACGGAACCATCAAATCCAACTATGGCAATCCAGTACGTATTCTCATTATTTAGAGCATATGAATTGCCGTCAATATTCTGAGAAATATCGGCTCGCCATGAATAACTAGAATAAGTTATTTCGATCATTTGGGATGCATCGGCATTCCTAGTATCTTCGAATGGAGTCGAGGATAAAAAGATGAAATAAGACTCAATCACTGGATCATTCTTGTCATCCCATTCGACTTGAATTCTAGCTCCAGAACTATCCCAATAAGCAATAATCCCACTTATTTCAGGAATATGAAGCCCGGGGTCAAGAATATTTTCATTAATTAAAGCAATAGATGAGGTTTTTACACCTTCACTCCAATAGTTGCCTGAAGAATCAACTGGGATTATACTAACCCAGAATAGAATATTTGGAGCTAATGGACTTCCATCAGAGAAGATTTCGAGAAGTAACGGCATCTCTAAATCTCGGCTAACTACCATAGCTGGTTCACGGCTTTCAAGAGAACTAAATGGTACTGTTTCGGCATAAATCCAGTACTCAGCAATATCTGACTCCTCACTTTCTTGGAAAGTGACAAATACACCATCACCATCATCAGAAAGACGATCAGAAAGTTGAGGTGGATCAAGTCTTGCAGGAGGGAATACATCACCACTATTATCAGAAGGAATAACTAAAACCATCTGATTTTGCATCTCTGTTAAGAATACATTACCACGAATGTCATGAGTCGTAATAGTGATATATAATGGAATTTCAGGGATTATGGCAGAAGAAGAAGCTTGAGAAATTGTGTTACCATAGTGTGCCTTGTAAATTGTCATCTGTAATTCGAATGCACCGGCAATTTGTTGCTGGTTTATTGTAATAAGCCCGCAAGACTCGGGAGATTCGGAACAACTCGACCAAGATTCGGTTAAATTATCTTGATAGAAATCGGAAGCCCATATTGTATAGAATGAGAAATCACTCGCTAAAGAGCGGTTCCATGAGACATCAATGGCAGTTCCATCATCATCAGGATGATCGAAGGCATTCAAGCCAGACACTCTAGCCGGAGGTATCCCTATTCCACCATTATTTGATTGAGGTGTAACTTCAACAACTAATACATCATTCAGGTCATGATTGCCCCAATCATCAAAAGCCACTACACCAATCCAATAAGATGTGTCATCGATTAGTGAGGTCTCTCCTATCGAAGATATAATAGTCGAATTGGTAGAGCAATCTGAAACATAGGAAGCAACCGGCCAACCGTCAACATTACTAGGAGGTTGCCAACTAGTAGCAGGTAAAGCATAAATTGTATAGTATGTGCAATCCATCTCAGAATTAGGAATCCAAGTCACTTGGATTTGACCTCCTTCATCATCTAATACATCTGTTGCAGTAGTACCTTCTATTCTTTCAGGAGGAATGCCATCGTCAAGTCCGCCTGCTGTGATGATAGGCCCGATTACTGTTGCATTCAGAGGGTCGGATTGTCCACCTTCATCAACACAAACCGCTGCGAACCAATAAGTTCGACCAGGATTTAGTTGAAGGACTGTATTATTACCGGAGATAGAGGAAATATCAAAATTATCTGTCAATGCTAGAGCATTTGTGATTTCTTGCTCGACTGCCCAAATTCTTGTCTTATCTGCATCAATTTCTCTACAAGCAGACCATTCGGCATAAATTGTTCCAGCAGTTCCTCCTGAAACGGGATTAGCAACTAACCAATCTGGAGAGGATGGTATTTCGTCAGTAGGAGTCACATTAAACGGCCAAGTCATAGGCTCACCGAGTGAACCATCTGGATATTCAGTAACTATTGCTGCTCGATATTTATTACCATCAATTAATGGAGACATCGAACCATCATGATCTGCTTCGGTTATCGTGGCTGTTGTTTGGGACCAAAATGGTACATTCATATATCCTGCGAAATTATCTAAATCTTCTTCGACAGGTTGCCAATCAAGCATATTTGTAGAATCCCATACATATAGCCTGTAAGCGTACCATGCTGCATCTTCAGAAGGTAACCATGATGCTTCAAGAACTCCGCCTCCATCATTACCTCTATTTGAGAAAGAGGTCATGATTGTGGGAACCTCAATTCGTTCCCAATCATAGGTCATTCTCACACTAATCGTACCATTTTGAGGTGACTGCATTTGAACGTTCAATACGACCGAGTTAGAACCGGGTCCAACATTAGAGATTGCTGTCTGGAAACCTGCTTCAATGGCAGGGTTACGCCCTGCTAAATCCCATGAACCAGTATAATTCAAAGAAACAGAGCGGGCCCATACTGAAGATCCAGCTGTAGGACTGGAAAGAGTCATTGCTCCATTATACATTGGTAATACACCAGGTAATGATAATGCGTCATTAGGAATTGATAATGGCTCTAAAGAATCGACCAATATTGAAGACATTCCCGGATGACTCGTGTCAGTTAAGTCCCACTGTTCTCCGCCGTATATAGCAAATAAAGGCTCGGCTCTCTTCTGATATTCTCGCGGATATTCCTGACCACTTTGTACATTGTAATGATGTAAACCGTCTTCGCCTACAACATATAGTGAATCAGAATTAATATATCCGCTTGATAACCCCGATAATGAAGAAGATAACACGACCGAGTGATCTTTGTCAACCTCTAATGCATCTATACCACCGGGACTGATAAGTACGAGATTATCCCCATTAGAAATTATAACAGAAGGTGGCCAAGAAAGTAAGTTGGACGCACTAGTCCCTGTTTCCATTTGTATCATTGTACCATTCCAGTGAACTAACGGAGAGATATCAGTGGCTACGTGAACACCCCAACTATCTGCTGCCAAAGTAAGCACGTTATTACTCGGAATCATATCGATTAAGTAAGTTCCATTTTCTATATCGGTATCAATATCCCATGCTGCAACCCCTGGTCGTGTAGCTCCTTGACCATTATGAGAAATGAAAACGGATGCATTGTGGTACTGTTCCATTGTAGAGTTTCCGACAGTAACCTGCCTAGTTACAGAATCTGCGAACATGAGTCCTGAAACGCGATCTCCAATCAAACCATCTGAATATCCTAATGTATTCAGTATTGTGAAAGTATCATCTTCTAGAACTGTCAATCCTGCTAAACCACCTGCTAATATAGTACCATTACCTTGTATTGGGTTATCTAAAACCATTAAATGTTCAATAATTGGAGAAGGGAGCCCATTGAAAGTAGTTATTGGGTTGTCGAAACTTAAACTTGAGGTATTAAATAATCCAATTCCTCCATGAGTAGCAATTAAAATATGATTATCTACAGTCAAGAAATCTCTGACGATATTACTCGGCAATCCAGCAATTAAACTACCAGCCCCCCAATTCTCAGTATTAGTATCAAAAGATTGGTACCCTGCAGCAGTTCCTGATTCCCCCATTAATCCAACATACATAGTTCCGTCATCATCAATATGCATTCCATCCATTTGTGGATGAAGAGCGGGCGATGCAGGAGATTTTGTACGCTGTAGAATATCAATCTTCCAAAGGCCGCTTCCAGCAGTAGTCACCCATAATTTATCTCCATCAAGAGATATCTCATTGATTATATCACCTTCAAAATTATATCCAAATTCCCACCTTACTGTTCCGTTAGTTAATTCTCCTTGCAAAACAGAAGACGCATAATATGAGTTGCGATCTTGACTAGAAGTCACCCAAACATTAGTTTCGTTAGATATAATATCCATAACTTGTCCGCTAGTTATTCCCACTAATTCATCGTATCCACTTTCAATTAATCCAGTGGAATCTAATCTATCTACTCTATTTACTCCTGATGTTTGTCCTGAACGACCTATAGCATATACAGGAGTACTAGAAGTTGGAGCTTTAACAATCGAACATGCATCCATTCCCGGACTTAGTATCTGACCATTTATTGTTGATGGACCTGAGGTAATGATTCTAGAAATGCCCCCTACATTATCGTATTGATGTGCAGCAAGTAGTACATTTCCGTCATGTAACATACCACCCGGAAATATTCTATCTTCAGAAATACCGTCTGCAGCATTCGTTAATGTCGATAAGAATTGATTAGTATTGTAATTATATCGAGCAATGCCAACTCCTTCTTCATCGAATCCTGCATACATTATTCCATTGGCATCATCACACGCAAGAGCTCGGACATCATTGTCTGCTAAACCATTAGAAGTTAACACAGAGGTTATCCACTCATTTGTTGTACCGTCTGAATCATGATCAGCTAGATCATAACGAGCAATACCTCCTTGATTACCCCACCAATTAACTGCACCAACCGCTATGTGAACTATGTTGTCACAAACCTCAATATCTGCTGTATATCCATCTGGAATACCGACACTCCCTGTATCCCAAGTTGTCCAATTACCAGATGTACCATTTTTACGAATAATTTGAGAATTTGTTTGGAATCCACCACCACTATAACTTCCAGCCCAAAGATCATCTTCAATAACAATCATTGTGTATAATTCATCTTCTGCATCGGAAGGTAACCCATCATTAACAACCCATGGATCTAGCCACGTTTCATTATTAGGTTCCCATCGAAGAATACCATCCATACTAGCAAACAAATAATCACCTTGATATTCAACTATACCTCTAATTGGTCCAGGTATATCTGTCCATTCATCAAGAAGTATCATAGTTTGTGCGGAAAAACGTCGCATGGTATTGTCGCCATAAGCAACCCATAACTCACATGATGAAGCATTCATTGGGAAACAATCTCCAAGGAATTGAGCATTAACTCTCTCGACATTACCAAGTGTAGGAAGTGGATCTTCCCATGTTTCATTAGTCATATTCCAACGAGCAATTGTTCCATCGCCATCATTCCAATATGCCCGTGGCCTTATCCCGATCCAAAGTTCTTCAGAGACTTGCCCAATACTATGGATTTTACCATCCCAACCAATTTCTTGCCCAACATCAATTGTAGATTCACTAGAATTAGTCGATAAATTAATTCTAAAGATTTCATCATTAGATTGTTGCCAAGAATTTGATCTTTGAGTAGAATAATACAGTATATCATCAACAATTAAAATATCTGCTGGCGCTGAATTTGAGAGTGTAGGGCCTCCTGAATTAGAACCACGATTCCAATCGATTAATACAGTATTATTCACTACATCTATAAGAGTCAATCCAAAGTCTCCACCCACCCAAATTGTATTTTCAATATGCCCTAGAATAAGCTCAGTGACATCATCGTCATCGATAAATCCTTGATCACCATCCCAAGTCTGAAGCCATGTTTGATTAGTAAGGTCGTATCTACCTATACCTGTATTCTCAAAACCAATGTACAGTATATTTTGAATTTCCACTACTTTAGCTCTCTGTGTATCGTCGCCTGCAGTCCACCTTTCAAGTACACTCATTCCCTGACCTCGCTCTATCAACGATGCTCCTTCATCATGACCTGCCAGAATCTTTGTCGTAAGAGAACCGCTAGCAAGAGGGCTGCTTGCAGGTACTAGTTCTACAGAAAAAGTCTCACTAAATCGTGCTGAGTTATTCATTGGAGAAATACATTCATCCAACTCGTAAATATTTCCTTGAATTAATGTCCAACCAGTCCAAGAACAAACTCCACGATTGGTAGCCGCAACTACTCCAGAAATATCGCTCTTGATATCATTAATTTTCCATGGGTCATTATTACCTCCAGGAATATCGGTTTCGAAATAATACCAGCTAGAACCATCCCATCTAGCCATTGCTTGATTGGAAGTGCCTCCCGTATTCTGAACTTCCATACCAACAATTAAACCACCATAGTAGCCTATATGTAGGGATAAGACGTCATCATCAGGTAAACCGCTATTCCCATCAGCATCCCATATGTCACTAATATCGCCAGAATATCTATCTATCAATAATATCCCAAAACCAGTCAGTCCAAGGTAGATTATATCTCCGTCGACAGCTATTGGAGCAGCTTCTAAGTTATCTGCTCCAAGAGATTGCCAGGATGAGAGGATAGATAATTCTTGTAAATCAATCCTCATTACTCCTGAATCTGGAGTAGCTAAGTAAGCTATACTATATCTTGTTACTACATCATTTATGAAATCTGAATCTAAGCCATCTTGTTCTGTGATTACATCTGATAGCGTCATCGTTGATGTATTGACAAAAGACACTCCATCTTCGAAATGTCCTACTACTAGAATCTCAGTATATTGGTCATGAGCCAATGCTTGTACATTTGGTGAAGCAAGACCTTGTACAGTACCAATATAAGATGCATCAGTATTATCTAATCTCAAAATTCCTGAACCAAGGGTTCCTACCCATACCAAACCACTTGAATCCTGTACAAAGGAAGTTATCTCTAATGACCCACTGATATAATCAGAAATATCAATTGGAACTAGCCATGTTTGTGTCCCTTCATCGAACCGGTCTATCACTGTACCACCTGATATCCAGATTTCTCCATCTTCTCCATCATCAACAAAAATTACTTGATTCATAATATCTATAGATGGGCTACTAACTAATATTTCTGAACCGTCAACTAATTCTCCAATTAAACGCCCTAAGGCACCTGAACCATCACCTAATAGTACTAGACCTGAATCAGGACTTCTAGATTGACCGAGATCGGGCCATGAAATTACTTGTTTGCCACTTTCTTTGAGATCAAAGGCGGTCAACTGCCTTTGCGAACTAAAATATCCTGCATTTGTATCATAAGAGTGAACTGTATTACCGGCAAGGATGTATAGCCAACCTTCTGTAACTCCTAAACCTACAACTTGATTGGATGAAAGCCAATTGCTAGTAGTCCAAGTTGCCATCCATGAGTTTGATACGAGATTACGGCGATTAATACCCCCATTTTCTGTAGCTATCAAAAGATGAGTATCCAATAACTGAAGGTCATTTATCAGATTTGATGTAAGGAAATTGTCAGTATTCCAAATTGTATTACTATCTACTGAAACTGATGTTCCATTCGAAACACTAGAGGTTGAATAGCCTAAGAAATGCAATCCTTGATACGTAGAAATATACAAATTATCGCCATATGATACTACATCTGTAGCAGTTTTTAGAGCTCCGCCCGGGCAATAATTGTAAGATGACCAACTACCTTCATCATTGTAGTAAATATTACAGCCAGCAACTGCCCAAATTGTCCCATAATCATC
>JAJPRD010000031.1 GCA_023700255.1 Candidatus Thalassarchaeaceae archaeon
TTGTGAGGGTGCAGGGAGTAAGCCCCTTTCTGTTCACTTTTCAGCTGGTCACATTCAACTTAGCGTCCTACCTGTCCCTGTTGATGCCATACAGGACTGCTTGGACTTGCTCCAGCGGGGTTGCTCGTTCCATCCATGATCTGGCAATCTCCTCCTTTCGGATTCATTGTACACGCCAGGCATGGTTCGTTTCTATTACAGAGCCGACCTTCCCAGATCTCCGACGTTAATCGGACCGCTTGCATCTTGGAGAGGGGACTTTCCTCAGTGTCGTACACTGTCAGTGACCCTCCTGCTCCCTCAGTTCTTCGAAAGGCTATCTTCGAATGAACTTCTCGGTCCCCATATTACATACAATTCTGACATTCGGTATTGGAAACCATCATGGCATTAAACCTCTTCAGACTATCATGGACGACATTGAGAAGCTTAAGTCCGAGGCAGGTATTGCTGCTTGTGACTTCATTAAAAATGGCATGAAATTAGGTCTTGGTACAGGTTCAACAGTTCGTTATACAGTTATTGAGATAGGAAGAAGAATATCCGAAGAGGGCCTCAATGTAGTAGGTGTTCCTACAAGTGAATCCACGAGGGTATTAGCTGAGTCAGTGGGTATTCCTTTGATATCTTTAGCAGAATCAGGTGGTTTAGATCTCGTTATTGATGGCGCTGATGAGTTTGATAGTGATTTTTCTCTAATTAAGGGTGGTGGAGGAGCATTGACAAGGGAAAAAATCGTAGTTCAATCTTCTAAATCAATGGTTGTTGTCGCTGATGACCGTAAGCAAGTAGAGACTCTCGGTATGTTTGATTTACCTGTGGAGATTTTACCTTTTGAATGGGAAAGAACTAGAGATAGAATTTATTCTATGTGCCCAGGTGAGGTTTCCCTGCGCGGTGGTTCTGATCCTTTCATAACAGATAATGGAGGATACATCTTAGACTGTAGTTTTGGTCCTTCAATTTCAGATCCTAAGTCTTTAGAAACTACTCTTTTGAGTATTGCAGGAGTTGTAGAAGTAGGACTTTTCGTAGGTATTTGTGATGCTGTAGTCTTAGCATCAAATGGCGGCGTTTTGACTCTAATTAACCAATTAGGACGTCTTAGTTGACTATTACTCTAGCCGTTGTAATTATAGATAGGCGCTAAGTCGCGAGGCTGGGTCTGTAGCTTAGTCAGGTAGAGCGTCCGGCTCTTAACCGGAAGGCCGCGGGTTCGAACCCCGTCAGACCCGCCAACAATTAGCTGGGCATTAGCGATGTATTTGCTTACCCGTTGTAATTATAGAGGGGTGCTTTGTCGCGAGGCTGGGTCTGTAGCTTAGTCAGGTAGAGCACCGGGCTTTTAACCCGGGGGTCGCGGGTTCGAACCCCGTCAGACCCGCCATGCTAATCACCATTATTTTGGTGATTTGTATGGCTTAACCCCGGGTATTCCAATTAGTTACTAGGGAGTAATTGATATCCTAGCGGCACTACGCACAAACACGGAGATTTGATTACATGGGTAAAGAAATATGGATTAACGATATTCTATCTGGTAAATATGATGACCAAGAAGTTGAATTAAAGGGATGGATTCATCGTTCAAGAGGTTCTAATAAAATCCGTTTTATTGTAATTAGAGATTCTACAGGACATATTCAATGTGTAGCCAAAAGAGATCCATTAGGTGATTTGTTTTTTGATGAATTAAAGTCTTCTTTAATTGAATCAAGTGTCATTTTGAAGGGGGTAGTCAAATCCACTGATAGGGAACACGGACATGAAGTGCAGATTACAAGTGGAATGATTGTAGGGGCTGTTAATCCTGAGAGACCATTCCCAATTACTGAATCGGCAATGGCTGAGGCAGATGGCGGAGAAACTGAATTCTTACTGGATAATCGGCATTTATACCTTCGAACTAGTAGAATGACTACTATGTTAAAAATCCGTTCTTCTGTATTTGGAGCAGTTCATTCTTATTTTCGTAATCGTGATTTCATCGAATATCAAGCACCTAACTTTGTATCTGGTGCAGTTGAAGGAGGTAGTACTTTATTCGAAGTTCCATACTTTGGTCGAAAAGATGTGTATCTGACACAATCATGGCAACTTTATGCAGAAGCCGCAATGCCTGCTCTTGAAAGATTATACACTATGGCACCATCTTTTAGAGCAGAAAAATCTCGTACACGTCGTCATTTAACTGAATTCTGGCATGCAGAAATGGAAATGGCTTGGGCTACTAATAACGAGGTCATGAAGCATGGTGAAGGCGTAGTTAGGCATATTGCTAGTACATTATTAGATGAAAGGTCTGATGAATTATTATCCATAGGAAGAGATTTAGAATTAGTTGCTAGGTATGCCGATAATCCGTATCCAATTATGCGTTATGACGAGGCAATAGAAATATTACAATCGAAAGATGTAGATGTTGAGTGGGGAGAAGATTTAGATTATTCTAAAGAAAAAATACTTACAGCAGATTTTGACGTCCCTCATTTCCTTACTCATTATCCAAAAATAGCTAAACCGTTCTATCATAGGCAAGATCCAGATGATCCAAAATATGTTCTTTGTCATGATTTATTGGCACCAGAGGGGTATGGCGAAATCATTGGTGGTGGTGAAAGAACATGGTCTGAAAAAGAAATTCTAGAGCGTCTTGATGAAGAAGACTCTCCGAGAGAACCATACGAATTCTATATTGATACTCGTAGATATGGAGGCGTTCCTCATGGAGGGTTTGGTTTAGGAGTAGATCGAGTATGTACTTGGCTATCTGGTGCAGACCATATTAGAGAAGTAATACCGTTCCCAAGAGATAGTCGCCGAGTTACACCCTAATCTCTAACTTGAAATCAAGTCTTAAGTGGACTTGATAAGACTCTTTGAGTCGAATGTCATATACGAGAAACATTAGTCGTAGGTATATGGACAATGACTGGCAGAGCATAGATTTAGCCAACCCTACCGAAGAACACCTGATGCTTAGGGAGATGATTCGTAGTTTTGTTTTGGAAGAAGTTGAGCCTCAAGCATTAGAACATGATAGGAATGAGAAGTTTAATCAAGATTTATTTAGGAAATTAGGGGATTATGGATTATTGGGAATTAGTGTACCTGAAAATTACGGAGGTTCTGGAATGGATGCTACAGCTGTAGCAATCGTGAACGAGGAATTATCGTATTCAGATCCTGGTTTCTGCCTTGCATACCTAGCACATGCACAATTAATGGTGAATAACTTAGCACATAATGGTAATGAGGAGCAAAAATCTAGAATTCTACCTAAGGTTTGTTCTGGTGAGTGGATTGGCTGTATGGCTATGAGCGAGCCTGGTTATGGTACTGATGTACTAGGGATGCAAACTGTTGCTGAACTAAATTCAGATGGTAATTGGGTAATTAATGGTCAAAAAATGTGGATTACTAATGGTTCAATAGATGAAAATAGTACTCCTGCGGATATTTGTTGGCTATATGCAAGAACTGGTACTGATTCAAAAGGTCGGGCACAAATTACTACTTTCCTCGTTGAGAAAGGGATGCCAGGTTTTTCAGTAGGACAGAAAATTTATGATAAAACTGGGATGAGGGCATCTAATACTGCTGAGTTAGTATTTGACAATTGTATTGTTCCTCCAGAAAATATAGTAGGTGGCCCTGGTGAGTCTATGGTTCATATGATGAGAAATTTAGAGATTGAAAGAATTGGTCTTGCTGCAATGGCTCTAGGGATTGCTCGACGTAGTCTTTTTGCAATGAATAAATATGCATCTGAGAGGGAGGCTTTTGGTTCGGAAATACGTAATTTCGGGCAAATACAACGTCATATTGGTGAGTCTTGGGCAGAGTATAGAGCAATGCGATCATATGTTTATGATACTGCAAGAAAAACTGATTTATCTAAATCAGGGAATAGGTTAGATACTGATGGCGTTAAACTCTATGCAACTACTGCAGCAAAAAATATCGCTGATAGAGCGATTCAGGTGATGGGTGGATATGGTTATGTTGGAGAATATGTAGTTGAAAGACTTTGGAGAGATTCTAAACTTCTTGAGATTGGTGGTGGGACATTGGAAAGCCATCAAAAGAACATCACTAGAGATTTAGCTAAAATGCCTGAAAAAATAGACGAATAGTTGCTTTTTTGGTAGTCCCGCCCGGATTCGAACCAGGGTCGGAGGAACCAAAATCCTCCATGATGGACCACTACACTACGGGACTAGTGGGCTCATCGAACAACTCTTCCTCTTTGATTATGACGGGACACGGGGCCGGTAAATACAAGTCAACAATAATGGCGCAAGGAATATGAGTCAACGTCGTGCAGTAGTCCTGTCGCTTCTTATGTTGACATCTTCAATATCTCTGATGTTAGATATTGATATGCAATCTTCTGATGTTCCGAGTGAGGTGATTCTTGGAGTGACTACTAACTTAGAAACTCCTTCTTTCCCTTCACCAGGCAATCCTTGGATTGAAGACTCATTATTCTCAAGAGTTGAATCAGGTGATGATAGAGTTCGCGTTACTGTGATTACTTGGTCTCTGGCCGAACTTAATTATTGGCAATTACAAAATAATGCATTAGATAAGCAAGCAGAGGCAAGTAATGGAGAAACTTTCCAAGCCTTTGATCCAACCTCTGGTGAGATCAATCATAGAACTTTTTGGATGCCGTCTGATATTTTTCATAAGTTACCTAGTGTTCCCGGTGTAATATCGATATTAGATGCTCAAAATAATCCCGAACCCTATGATATAATGCCATTTGAGAAACCCGATTTTGAACCTGAAACAGTTAGGTCCGGAGAAATTCATGGTGCCAACGATGCTTGGGATAGAGGATATACTGGCGAAGGAATGATTGTAGCGGTTGCAGATACTGGGGTTGATTTCGCTCATCCTGATTTAGATGGTAGACAAGCTCGGGTAGATGATTCACGTTCTACTTGGTCTGGTTGGCCAATGATGTTTGATCATAATAGCATGTACAAATATCTCGTAAATGGTCAATCTTATCCTGATTCATCTAGCTCTTGGTACGCTGATACATCGACTCTTGACTATGATAATAATTCCGATGGTTTACTCGATATATCTGGATATAATATTTCTGGAATCTCAATTTCTTTATCTGGTACTTATCATTTAGGTGAACACCCTGATTCAACTCTCCGATCTAAAGTTGGTACAGATGTTCCAATTATTGTTATTGATGAAAATATATCAGGGGTATATGAGACTGTATATGTCGATATGGATGTAGACGGGAATTTCACTGGAGAGAAAGCGATGCGTCCTGGTTCTGAAACGACAGGCCTTGATACGAATGGAGATGGTCTATGGGATATATCCGGTGGATTGATGTATTGGGTATCTGATGGTGTCAATGGTTTACCGTATGGTGAAACATATTCTATTCGACATGGTTACCAAAATCGTATTGCAGGATCTGGTAATCTGACGCTATTTATGTTAGATTCTGGAAACCATGGTACTTTGTGCGCCAGTGCTATTTCGGCTCAAGGAGCGATTGACAATGGCCGTGTAGTAGGAATGGCTCCAAATGCCACTATAGCCTCAATAGGTAACCATTATTCAGGTGGAAATTCACTTGATGCTTGGAGATGGATTGCTGAAGGAAACGATGGTAAGACGGATACTAAGTACGATCAAGCAGATATCGGTTCTTTTTCATTTGGATATTCAAGTATTGACGAATCAGGAGCTGATGGGTATTCTCTTTATCTTGATTGGTTGACTCGAGTCTATAACGACGAAGCTTCATATTCCGTTGCAATAGGTAATGGTGGCCATGGTTTTGGCACTACTAAAGTCCCAGGAGCCGCTCATGGTGTATTCTCAGTAGGTGCATTTAGTTCTCGCTCTAGTGATTCTTGGGGTCAGGCAGCTCCTTGGTCTAATAGAGGCCCTAATGTAGTCGGCAGGATGGATCCTGACATTGTATCAGTAGGTTGGTCAGCAACTGGTGACATCCCCCTAAATCTAAGGAGTGATGCTAATTCTGCATGGTCTTCGTGGGGTGGAACTAGTTTAGCAACTCCTGTAGCGGCTGGATTACTTGCTCTAGTAGCCGAAGCATGGCAAGAAACTCAAGGTGAATATCCCGATTCTCAGACTCTTAGAGACTTCGTGTTATCAACATCTGATGATAGAGGATACGAGCCTTTTATTCAAGGAGGTGGTTGGTTTAATGCATCACGTGCAGTTTCTACTTTGGAAGGTGACAATGGGAGTTGGTGGTTAAGTCCAGCCCAATGGAACAGTGGCACATTCCAAGGACAACATAGAGATGCAAACATCAACTATATGTTCCCTGGAGAGACACAATCAGTCGATTTAGAATTCACAAATCATGCTGATAGTCAAGTGATGTTGAGATATACTCCTACTGTTTTCGAGCCTCTCCAACATGAAGTTATAGTTTGGAATAGTACGGGTAATGGGAGTGATAATGGTCTAAATGATAGCTGGGATGGTCATCAAGGAAGTAGGCCAGATTTGCTTATACCTCTACATATTCCTGATAGCATTTATTCTTTGCCTAATGAAACAAGGCAACTTCGTGCAAGAGCAACGATAGAATATTCTGCTTTTGATTCTAACATGGATCGAAATAGTGAAGAAAGAGTGTTTTTACAAATTTATAGATGGACTGATACAGATGGAGATGGAGTTTACGTTGAGGATTTTGATAACGATTCAATGGTTGATTCTGATGACTGGACTGAATCTGATGAGTTAGAAGAAGTGACATATTGGACGTCTAATGGACCTAATGCAGAGGTTAGAGTGGGGAATCCATTTGAGGATGCAAGAGATGGTATATTCCTTGGGGTATGGAACTATAATGGCGATCTATCCGATGAATCAGTTAGAATTGAAATAGATTGGACTGCTTTTGGAAGTTTAACAGACGAATGGGTATCTCTGCCTCGTACTATGGTGATTGATTCAAATGACACTAATACAATACAGATGGATATACAAGTACCTAGTGATGCAGAATCTGGTCTTCATCAACATGGTGTTCTTATTGAGTCATTTTACTTATCGAATGGGACCCCATCTACTCATTCTCATCGTAATTGGACATTGCCTATTGTGACAAATGTACCTTGGTCCGGTCCATTTGAAATAATTCCTAAACCATTAGATGGAAATGTCTCAAATCAGACTCTTTATGATGAAGAATGGATTAGTGGCGCCACAAGGTGGAATTGGCGTGCAGAGAGTGGTGATTGGCGTTTCTTAACTGTTGATTGGCCTGCTGAATGGGCTACTGGAGGGACAGTAATTCTCGATGTAGATTGGGATGATAATCCATATACTGATATCGATATATTGTGGCTCGATGAAACTCCTCACGGATACTCTTCAGATGATCCTGCCGCATATGGTGATTCTACATTCAGTATCACCTCCCGCTCAGTGAATAATCACGCAGGTAGTGGTTCACATAATTGGGGGACCTATACAGGTACTTCTAGAGAAGTTTTCACTGTACCTGCATTAGCTGGAACACACCAAATGGTGCTTCATACTGCTCTTCATGGTGTATCTACAAATGATAATGCTCTGAATATATCTGTAGGGTATGTTGCAGCTGAAGAGGGCGGTTTTTCTCAGTCTGTAGGTGACTGGTCGGAAGGGGATGGCGTTGATGCAGTTCACGTTGTATCTACCGTGCCGATGGATGTCGAATCTGTTTCTGCTTATGGTTGGACACAACCAATTTACTTTGATAATGAAACTGCATATCAAGATGCCTCTAACGATAAAATGTCCTCTTCATGGTGGCATAATTTCACACTTGATGATGTATCAGAATTGAGTATATCTATGGATGCATATGATTCCGCAGATTTAGATTTGTTTTTGTTCCGTGATGATAATGAAGATGGTATATTTTCATCAAGCGAAGAAGTATCCCGCTCATGGACTGGAAGTTCATCTGAGAATATACAATTAACAGATGTTGAAAATGGGCTTTATGCTGTAGCAGTACACGGTTATTCTGTTTCTGGTGAAGTTCAATTTTGGATAGACATAAGTATGATAGGTGGTGAAAAATTAGTAATTACTGACCAAATTAATTTAAGTAATCTTGAAATCAACTCTATTTGGCCTAATGGTTCTCAAACATTAGCTGGAAATGTCCCTGCTAGTGCCCATCAAATCAATTTGGCCTTTGAAAGACCTGATTTCGCCGGTATTTGGCGTGGTGAAGTTGTAATTTCTCTTGTAGGAGGAATTGAATTAAAACTCCCTTATAATTATGAATTATTAGAATTAGACCCTATAGTTGAGTTTTCTACACCTCAAAATATGACTCAGACGAATGAATTATTGCCGATCGAAATACATGCCTTGGATACTGGTATTGGATTTAGTTTAGATGATTTAAATTGGTACTCAGTTGACAATCAAACAACTATACCAAATGCAGATTCAGTTGAAGGGGTCGATACTACTTTCGTACGTCATAATTTGACTGAAATTTGGAATTCGGGTAATCATTTCGCGATGCCTGAAAACATTTCATTTAGAGAGGTATGGATTAATTCCAGCATTGATTCTTCTGAGCAGTGGCATGATTATGGTGTAAATTTGACAGATAGGTCTGGATTATTTGCAGAATCTTGGCTGTCTGTTAATTACGATATTACTTCCCCTCCATTATTCATTTATGGAGTTCCTGAAATCACCAATAAACCCTATGTCAACTTGGTCATACAGACTGAACTTGGGGCTAGTGTTTTCCAGGATAGTTCACGGATTTCCGATTTCGATAACTATGGTTTTACTAATTGGACTGTAGGTCTAATCCCTAGTCAGATTAGTATAGATTATTCGTCTGATAGTGGTGCTAGTGAACACTACTTAATACCAGAAGAAAATGAATTTACTATCACTTCTACAGATGCTGCTGGTAATAGCATATCTAGTAGCCATATGGTTATTTTTGATCCCCAAGTACCTAAATTAGAATCATTCTACATTGATGATCAAAATGGTCATCGTAATACGATTAATGATATGTCCGATGTTCTTAATATTACCAACTCAATGTTTGGACTTAACATGTCTATAGATGTTAAAGAATGGTGCCTTAATATCTCAATGGAATTTTCTAATCCATTAGATGATTTAGATATATGTGGTTCGAATACTGAGATGCCTACTATTTTTGTAACTGATAATACAACGTTAGGTCAAACAAAGAATACTGAAATAGAAGTGAATCTATCGCATATCGCTGATGGTAATTACACAGTTACTCTTGAGATGATTGATTGGGCTGATAACTCAGCAAGTGAGCAATGGAGTCTGAATCTAGATCGTACAATGCCAGTGATTGATTGGAGTTTTGCTCCTTCTTTCGCGAATGAGTTAATTGATCATCGTCAAATTATGACTTGGGACTCAGATGAGTTAGTCCATGCTTATTTCACTCATGATGGTGTTCAATTAAATGAATGGAATAATGATGATGAAGGTGCGATAGATTTTGTCCTTGAATCGACTGGGGAACATGAGTTTTGTATGACTGCATATGACTCTACTGAGGGGCAGTACAATGAAAACGTACTTGTTGATTGCAGAATATATGTTCTTAATGAGTCAGTGTATGAGACAAATGTAGATGCTCAATGGAATGGTAGTTTGACCACAGTGGATAGTGTCATGTCAGTTCTTACTAGAGGTCCTAATCAGGAAATTTGGTGGCAAAATATGGATGCTGATGAGCGATATTTAATTACTTCTGGTGCCATATATGTCCAACTTGAGTTTAATTTAGTCGAAGGTCTTAATGAATTTGTAATTGAAATTGAAGCATTAGATAAAATCGATATATACGAACTCCATATTACTCGTGATACTATAGCTCCAATTATTTCATTTGAACACAATAGTAGCCGTAATTCTACATTAAATTCAGTGAAGATGATTGAAGGAGAATGTGAACCATCTACTTATGTTATGATTTGGAGTGTAATTGAAACAGAAGAATTTATTTGTGATTCGTCAGGGACTTTTAACTTAGAAATATCAGTCCAAGAGAGTATTGGTAAGCATATTATTCAGGGTATGACTACAGACGCTGTTAATAATCGAAATAGCTATTCGATTGAGGTAATTAATCAGGATTGGATTGATTGGGCTATTGATGATGCAAAGAACCAGGGTCCTATGCTTTGGTACTTCTTAGGTGGGTTATTAAGTGGTCTAATGCTTATCAGTGTAACAGTTATGCTAAGGAGCAATTTACGCCAAAAGAAGTTAAAAAACCGTGATTTATTATCATTGGAACAATCTTTCGATGAAATAAGTGAATTGTTAAATGAGCCTTCTATCGTTGAGGATAAAATAGATTGGAATAGTATTAATGAAGAGTTACCGGAAGCAGAAGAGTTGAATGCTTGGAAAGAGAGAAATCATAGTATTTACACGATTTCAACGAATGATGATGATGATTTAATTGACCTAGACTAAGGAGAAGACTAATTTCTTAATAGCGATTCGAACACACATGACAATCGAACATATTGCAATTATTGGTGCCGGTCAAATGGGTAATGGTATAGCTCAAGTCTCCTCTTGTGCTGGTTACAAAGTTACAATGATTGATATTAAACAAGAATTTGTAGAAAAAGGTATGCAGACAATTGAGAAATCTCTTAGTAAATTAGTTGCTAAGGGGAGGATGACTGAAGAAGAAGCTCAACAAGCACTCTCAAGAATTAGTACGTCGACAGAGAATTCTTCGGCTGCTGATGCAGATCTCGTGGTTGAAGCAATCCCTGAAGTTCTTTCTTACAAAACTGCTTTATTTGAACAATTAGACTCTTTTTGTAAACCTGAAACAATACTTGCTACTAATACCTCTAGTATCAGTATTGATGCGATTGCTAGTGCAACTAATCGCCCAGATAGAGTAATTGGTATGCATTTTATGAATCCAGTACCTATTATGAAACTTGTAGAGATTATTAATGGTAGCAATACCTCTGATGAAGTTAATGCAGAAGTTGTTAATGCAGCGGATAAAATGGGTAAAACCGCACTTTCTTGCAATGATTCTCCTGGTTTCATCTCTAATAGGATTCTCTGTCCTATGATTAATGAGGCGATTCTAGCACTGGAAGAAGGAGTTGCCGAACCTGAGGCTATTGATGGAATAATGAAGCTTGGAATGAATCATCCTATTGGTCCATTAGCACTATCTGATTTAATTGGAAATGATACTGTCTTACATATCATGAATGTTCTTCATGAGGGCTTTGGAAATGACA
>JAJPRD010000012.1 GCA_023700255.1 Candidatus Thalassarchaeaceae archaeon
GATCCTTTTGCAATTCTTCTAATTCTACTATTTTTTAGTAAGAGTGGTTCATCTTTTTCGGTTTGAGTCATAGAATCCATGATTACTCTATACTTCTCCAAGTTATCTTGCATCTGTTTTTTCTGACCTCTGTTTAAAGACCCCATTCCTCCAAACATTGTATCTGGAAGGTGAGAAATTAACTTATCAACAGTTCCTATCTTACTCATCATTTCCATCTGGGAATACATATCTGTTAATGTGAATCTACCTGACATCAATCTTTGGGCTAATCTCATTGCTTCTTCTTGATCTAAATCTCCTGGCGCTAGATCAATCAATCCCTTTATGTCACCCATTCCAAGAAGTCGTGAAATGAATCTATCTGATTCGAACTTTTCTAGGTCTTTTAATAGTTCACCTTCTCCTACGAAAACGATGGGTGCTCCAGTAGTGGCTACTGCTGAAAGCGCACCACCACCTCTAGCAGTACCATCTAATTTTGTTACAATCGTACCAGTGACTCCTACTAAGTCGTGGAATGTCTGAGCAACTTTCCCTGCTGCTTGCCCTACTTGAGCATCAATTACAAGGAATCTTTCTGTTGCATTAGCTATTTCTGCAATTTCAATTAACTCGTTTCGTAAATCTTCATCTAAACTATCTCTTCCTGCAGTGTCAATAATTACTACGTCTGCATTTCCAACTATCTTCAAACCATTTTTTACAATTTTAGCTGCATTTTTTTCTTCTGGTTCACCGTATACTTCTACGTCTGTACCTTCTAACAGTTGGCATAGTTGTTGATATGCTCCTGGTCTGTGAACATCCGCTTCAATGACACCTACTTTGACTCCATATTTTCTTCTCCACCAATCTGCCATTTTGGCTGTAGTGGTAGTTTTACCTTGACCATATAATCCAACCATCAAAATCGTTTCATTATGTGGTTTTATTTCTCTAGGAGGACCTAAAATCCTTACTAATTCAGAATAAATAAGATTCATGGCGTGTGTTTGAAGTTTCAAACCAGGTGGTTTTTCTTCCTCTAAAAGTCTTCTTTCAATTCTTTCAGTAATCTCTTTTGTTTGCCTTACATTGAAATCTGCTTCTAATAAGGCTCTTCTTAGAGATCGACTTAGGTCCTTTACAGATTCTTCATCTATCTGTTTTTTACCCTTCAATAAACCAATCGAACCAAGAATACGATTCTTGAGCCCGTCGAGTGCCATAACCTTGGGTAATGTTGGGGTGGTTTGAAGGTTATTGGAGGCGGTGAACTGAAACGTGGAACCCTATCGCCAATCGTGGCAGTTACTCAGATACCCCTGATTCAGATGCAATTTGCCTTTGCAATTGGCTTGTTAGGTGTGTATATTGGTTGGAGAGGCATCATAGCAAAGATGACTGGTTTCTATGATATGGCTGGTGCATTCAAGTATCTTCTATATGGTATAGTTTCAGGTATGATATTTGCAGTTGCATCTGATGAAATGATATTGCAATTTTCAGTGATCGAATCTAGATTAAATATTGTTAGTGCATTTATGGTTACAGTGCTTATTGGATCTTCTGAATCTGCATTTGTTTTATTCTTACTTGGTAGGCCGAAAGTAGTGGCTTTACGTTCCTCTACTCCTTATGGTTGGACTCTAGGATTAGGGATGGGCGCCATGCTTACTTCAGTATTAATTGTCAGGCTTTTTGATCCTCAACTTCCGGGTTCTGATTTTTCGGGTTTCGATATACTTTCAGTATTGATGTCTTTTTCGATAGCCATAATTGCTTGTTTAGGTAATGCATTAATCTCAACATATCAAGGTTCTGGGGTTTTGAATTCTAAGAGATTCAAAACATTCTACATTAGTGCGATTTCTCGTTCGATTTTAATATTAGGATTAATATTTACATTATGGTACCCTTTGATTATCATTTTTTTGGCACCTATCTTACTTTATTTTTGGCCAATAGCACAAAAAAGTTGGTTGCCAATAGGCCTTACTCCTGCCGCTTCGCAAGCATTTCGTCGAACTATTCGTCAAGATAAAAGAATCAGAATTGCAGCTAAAGATAGAGTTCGTGGAGAGAGAATTCTTGAGGAAGAATAATATTTTCAAATAGTACGGAAATATTGCTTAATCACAAGATTTAGGACTGACCAATAAGTATGATTATATTGGTTCAGTTAAGGCAGGTTAATGATGAGAGTTATCATTGCTGGTGCTGGCGAGGTCGGTAGGGGTGTTGCTAACGCATTAAGACAAGAGAAACGCAGTGTCGCTTTAATTGATCCAAAACCAAGTGCAATAAATCAATCCCAATCTATAGATTGTCTTCTAGTTACAGGTTCAGTACTTTCAAGAGATTCATTATTAAGAGCAGGGATTAGTGATGCTGAAATTATTGTTATGGCTACAAATAATGATGAGATTAACCTTCTTGCTTGTGCATTTGCGAAAAGAGTTTACAGTGAGCAGGTAGGGGATAGAAATGCTACTGGACTTACTGCAATTGCAATTATTAGTGATCCCAGTTTAATGAATAATGATAAAGGAGCAGGACCTCTTGAAAAATGGACTCGAGCAGACCATATTGTTAGTGCATCAGATGAAATTGTTGAACAATTAGCTGCCGGATTACTAGCACCATCTATCGATGAAATACTTGCTTTTGGCGACACATCTTGGATCTCAGTTGTGGGAGTGACATCAAACTCTGTATTGATAGGGGTGGAAACTGGTGATGTGAGTAATATAATGGTAGATTTACCATCAATTGTTGCAATATCAAATGATGAAAAAGGCGGGTTTTTAACAGATGGTAGTGAAATAATTAATGAAGGAGATAATCTTGTTTTCGTTTCTAAATCAACCTCTCAATTCGGACAGATTACTAAAGCGGTAGGGCGCACAGATCTCGAACTTCCAGATAAACCTCTGGTGGCAATTTTTGGTGCAACTCAATTTGGAAATAAATTAGCTAAGCATTATCTTGATTTTGGTTCAGAGGTAGTTGTAATAGAGCCTAATTTAGATGCAGCCAATGAATTAGTTGGCTCACCAGTAGGTATCAATAAGAGATTAGATGTTATTCATGGTGATCCTCAAGATGAAGATTTACTAAGAGAATTAGGTATTGATCAACAAGATATTGCAGTAGCAGCATTGGATGATGATAATCTAAATATTGCAATTTCGATGAGAGCCAAAGATAAGGGTGTACCAAGAACTGGATTGCTACTAAAAGATAGGGCATTAGTAGAAGCCGTCCAAAGGATTGGCCTAACTAGACCAATAAGTAGACGTCTAGTTACTATAACTTCTATCTTGAAATCAATCCATATGAATATCCCTGGGACTTATCAGTCTATACCAACAATTCCAGAAATAATTTCAATTTCCGCAACTTTAAGTTCGGGGAATGGAGTAATAGGGTCCACAATTCAGGATGCAGAGAAAAAATTGGGTGCTAGGATTGTAATGATAGAAAAAGAAAATGATGATGGTATTCTTAATATCTTGACTCCGAATCAAGTAGAAGTTCTTGAAGATTCAGATAAAATATATATATTCCTAAATAAGAGTGACATAAAACGAGTTGAGAGGTCCTTGGAGGACTGATAATGCGTTGGGATGTAATTGGATTAGTATTAGGATGGACAATTAGAGTCGTCTGTGTCCCTCTTGCTATAGTCGGATTATTCAGTGCCTATACTGAAACCCCAGAGTATGCTGCTAAAACATTCTTGATCCCACTAATATTAGCAGCTTTAGTAAGTCAATGGTTTATCATTCGCTCTAAGAAAAATACAAGTAATCAGAGAGTTAGAGATAGAGAAGCATTTGCTTCTGTTGCTTTAGGTTGGATCCCAGTCATCGCTCTTGGTTCTATGCCATTTTGGTTAGGTGGGACATTCTATGGGCCATACGATATTGGTGATGCTAGTAATGTGGAGATTCTCCGTGGGCTTCTTTATTCTTGGTTTGAATCAATGTCGGGGTTTACAACCACGGGTGCAACTGTAATTGATTCTTCAGTCAGCCCTGTTTGTATCAACGCATTAGAAAGTTTAGAGAGTGGAACTATTGATTGTATTGCTGAGCAAAAAGAAAGTATTTTACTCTGGCGTTCTTTAACTCAATGGCTTGGAGGTATCGGAGTGATTATGCTCGGTTTATTGATATTCTCCAGTGTACTTGGGGGTGGAATGAACTTAGCTAGAGCTGAATTAAGTGGGCCTTCACTATCTCGTTTAGGGCCTAGTCTTCAGTCAACTGCAAGTAGGCTATGGCTTATTTACAGTGCTTTGACATTACTTGAGATCGGTTTATTGTATTTTGTAACAGATATGTCAATGTTCAATTCAGTAAATTATTCTATGACTACTTTAGCATCTGGAGGTTTCGGGACTTCGGATAGTGGGATAATGGCATTTGATTCAGCTTTGATTGAATCAATAATAATGGTATTCATGGTTCTAACTTGTATAAATTATAGCCTTTACCACCTATTTCTTGCCGGTCGAGGTAAAGAGGCATTGAAGGATGAAGAACTTAGAGGTTATTTGTTAATCATATTAATTGCATGGCTGGCGATGGGTTTCAATCTTGTACGCTCTGGAGTAAGTGACGATGGTTTCTTTGAAACTATGAGGCATGCTGCATTCCAAGCTATTTCCATCTCAAGTACTGGGTATTCATCTGCTGATTTCTCTAAATGGCCTGTTTTCAGTCAATTTGTACTTCTGCTCTTGATGATTGTTGGTGCTTCCGCAGGTTCTACAGGTGGTGGATTAAAAGTTCTCAGAATTCGTGTCGCTTTCGAATTAGCTAAGAGGGAAGTACTCCGTATTATTCAGCCAAAGAAAGTAATAGCTATGAGGGTAAATGAGGATGTTATAGATGAAGATCAAGTATTCATTGTACTAGGAATGATTAGTGCTTGGTTAGTTCTTTCTATGTCCTCAATGCTATTCATTTCATTTTTAGAGCCTCAATGGAATATGGATGATGTCCTTTCAGTAGTTGTTTCATCACTAGGTAATACTGGACCCGCACTTGGTTCCTATGGTCCTACATCTACATGGTCTAGTATGAGTGATTTGACATTATTCTGGACTTCTATACTGATGTGGTTTGGACGTCTTGAATTACTTACGGTTTTGGTATTGTTACACCCAAGAACTTGGAAAGACATTAGTTAGAATGAATCTAATCTAAATTGTGTTCCTACATCTTCTTTCTTTGTATCATTTTCCTTTTTTATTTCTTCATGTACTGGGACTGGGTCATATTCTTCTTCTTCATTATTTAATTCATTAAATGCTTTAAGGATTTTAACTCCCATTGGTTTTGACTTAGCAATTCCATACAGTGCCAAGTGGTCTTCTACTGTGAGGTCAAGTTTAATCGATAATGAAAGATCCATTGGGTCACCCCCAATATCTGGATCATGAACTGCTAATAAATTCGGCCATAATTCTTCCCTGACTGATGCTTTGCTTGTATCAAGTTGCTTACTTAAATTATCTATTACTGAACTCGTAATTCCTGTTTTCCCTCTTCTTAAGAAGTTAGGGAATGTGATGAATGGATCCCTCGCTGAATCTATTGGTTTCATCGCTACAGCTGCTTGTGCTGATAGAACCGATCCCCAATACCATGATCGATATGCTCTATTCTTGTATTTTGTAGCGAGAGCTTTGTCAGCACTAACCATTGCAGAGCTTAGTTCTTCTAACGTTCTGTTATCAAAAACACTTTGATTATTCCAGATGAACCATGAAATCATTTGGTCAGGATCTTTATCTGAGTTAAGTAATATTTTACCAGCATCTTGGCCCGATCTACTTTTGTATATTGCTTTTAATGCTTTGAAAACATCTATTTGAGAATCTCTCATTGCTACTGATGCAAGATCTTTCACCGCTTCTAAATCAATATGCTCGCCAGATATGACTGATACAGCCTGTATATCTCTGATGAGTGCTCTTAGGTCACCTGGATTCCCTTCAATTAGTAACTCTAATGCTTCCGGATCAATTGTGTGTCCTTCATTGTCCAATACTCTACGAGAAATTTTCCTCATATGCATTTTTTCAACTCTTTGAAACATAATTTGATCTGCAAGCTTCAGCAATCGCTGTTGATTTGTTTTCCAATTTCTGCCACTCCCCCAAAGTCTCATAGGATCATTACAAGTCATAATTATTGGTTGCCTACTCTTTGTTAAGAGATTCATAAGTTCTGCTTTTCCACCGGAGTCTCCCTTTATTGTCACCTCTTCTCCTGTGATTTTCTTTTCTATTGTTTCATCTTTAATTTTTGCAAAACTTCCACTAAGGTGGTCTACTTCATCTAACAAAATCAACGTCCGTCCATTTTTGGTAGGATTACCTGAAAATTGATCTAACGAAACATGTTGTGATCCTCTTGTTGCGGCTTTTCTTATAGCAGCAGCATTTCTTTCTTCTGAGGCATTTAATTCGATAACGGTCCAACCTTTTTCGTTTCCAATTGCTTTCGCTAACGTGGTCTTTCCAACACCTGGTGGACCAGATAGTAAAATCCCTTTTTTTGCTGGAGGATTTGGTGAGTCCCACTGTTCAAGCCACGTTCTTATTCGTCTTAGTTGAGATTCATTCCCTTCCATTTTTTCTATTGAATTAGGTCTATATCGCTCAGTCCAATCTTCGACCAAGTGCTCATCCACAGTCTATGCTTAAGTTGGCACTTATTGAAGATTCGTTAGAATAAAGATGAAACATTACCTAAACGAATCAAATTTAGTAATAGTTGAATCTCAGTTCTAACTTGCTTTTGGTCATCTCTTCTTCTTACAGTTACGGTTTCATCTTCTAGGGATATATGGTCGACAGTTACCGCCCAAGGTATTCCTATTTCATCCGCTCTAGCATATCTTCTTCCGATAGATTTACTTGAATCAATTGATGATATAACTCCTTTGATTTGATTAATTTGCAAGTTTAATTTCCTCGCAGTTTCACCCATTCCCTCTTTTTCAAACAATGGTAAAACTATCAGATCTACTGGTGCTATAGATTCAGATAATCTCAATAGATTATATTTTTCTCCTTCTTTTTCAGTCTCTTCATAGGCATGATCTAGAATATGCCAAATAATTCGATCAATACCAAATGCAGGTTCAATTACATGTGGAGTAAACCACTCGCCCGCAATACTTGTATGGATAGTTTTTCTTTCAACCATTTCTTCAGTTATTTCGACCTTAGTCCCATCTTTAATTTGTAATTCAAAAGGGAAATTATCTGGTAATTCATCCAATTGCTTTAATGATTCTAAAACTAGCCCTGCTTTTCCTCTAAACATAGGCCCTAATATCGAAGTATTTGGTGCTAAGACTTCTTTTGTATCTGTTTTAGGCTCATCAAACTCTCTCCAAGCTCTCAATGAGTTAGAATTAGAGTGTTTTTCATGCGATAGTAAATCGTGACAAGTTCGATTTGCAATTCCTACGCATTCAATCCAACCATGTTCACCAAATATTTCACAATCCCAACAATCTTCAGCATAATGAGCCATTTCAGTTCCTTCATGTTGTCTGAATCTTATTTTAGAGGGGTTAATTCCTACATTAATTAGGAAATCCAGAGTTCTTGATAAGAAATAAGCAACGGTATGATCTTTCATTACCCCTTGATCAATAGCTTCAGAAAATGATATTTTTACTTCTTTGTAGTCCTCTCCATGAGGGTCGGGGATAAATGATACAATCTCTTTTTTCATTGAAAGATCAATTACTGGAGGGTTTTCAGGATCAATGAAATATTCTAATTCTGCCATGTTGAATTCTCTCAATCTAATCATCCCTTGCCTTGGGCTAATTTCATTCCTATATCCTTTACCAGTTTGTATTGCTCCAAAAGGAAGTTTTTGTCTAAAGTGACGATATAATGATGGATATAACATAAACATTCCTTGTGCTGTTTCTGGCCTCATATATGCTTGTCTACTAGCTCGCATAGCCCCGATTTTCGTTCCGAACATTAGATTCATTGGTTTTGAGGGAGTCCAATTCTTATCACCACAATTAGGGCATTCAATTTCGTTTGAAATTAAAATTTCATCTATTTCATTTGCCTCTAATATCTCTGGATTCGGGTGATTATTCTCTGCTAATTGATCCGCTCTGAAAGCTGCTGAACATTTACCACATTGTGTCATTAAGTCATTAAATTCTCCAACGTGACCACTTGCAACTAGCACTGGTTCAGGAGTGATGGTGGGAGAATCGATTTCAACAATATCTCCATTGATTGTCCAGTGTTCAACCCAATTTTGAATTACTCTTCTTCTAATTGACGCTCCTACCGGCCCATAATCGATTAATCCTGAGACTCCACCGTATATTTCGAACGCTGGAAGGACGATTCCTCTGCGTTTCAGCATTGCTGACAGCCTTTCGATACGTTTCTCATCTGTCATATTATGAACCTTTGACCACGCTTTCACCTTTCAAGCCATCCTTAGATGATTGCATGATAAATAGATTATTTGAGGAATTCAGGATTTAGGAGTCAGATATTGTTTGACTTATCAGATGTTTATTTAATCCAAGATTATAAGTACTCTATTGATACGCTTCGGTTCGCGGGTAAATTAAATGCCAGAAATTGAATACGTTACTGAGGTAATGGAGACAGATGATCTCTACGAGGTGTTATGTCCTCCAGTTAGAGATTGGTTCAAAGATAAGTTCCCTGATTTCACACACCCTCAGAAAGTCGCAATACCTCGAATAATGGCTGGTGATCACCTTCTATTATGTTCTCCGACTGGTTCTGGAAAAACATTAACTGCGTTTCTTACCGTGATTAATGATTTAGTTATCCGTTCATTGGATGGGAGCCTAGATAACTCTGTTCAATGTATGTATATATCTCCAATTAAGGCTCTAGCTAATGATATTCAGAAGAATCTAATAGGCCCTCTCACAGAGATTAAAGAGAATTATTTGCCATCAAATGCAAAAGACATAACTGTTGGTTTGAGGACTGGGGATACTCCTCAAAAAGATAGAGAGAGGATGCTCAAGAAACCACCTCATATCCTGATTACAACTCCTGAATCTCTTGGTCTGGCTCTTGCAAGTAAAAGATTCAGACCACTTCTTAATAATATGAAATGGATGATTATTGACGAGATGCATTCATTGGTACCTACGAAAAGGGGGACTCATCTATCTTTGAGCCTTGCATTAATGGATTCAGTAATTGATTCCGATGTCCAAAGAATTGGAATAAGTGCCACGATGGAGCCTCTTGATGCAGTTGCTGAATATCTTGTAGCATCAGATAGTCGAGATAGCGAAATAGCACCTCAAAAAGTCACAATAGCAAAAATTTCAGGATCTAGGGAATTAGATCTGGACATTATATTGCCTACTCCAAGATTTGCTTCAACACCGATTAAAGAAATTTTAGATCATAATGTTGACCGTATCAAAGAATTAGTCGAGGCTCATACTACGACTTTAGTTTTCGTTAATACAAGGAACATGACTGAAACAGTAGTTCAGAAGCTAAAAATTTCTGGATTACTAGGTGTAGAGGGCCATCATGGTTCAATGGATAAGGCAATACGGCTTGATGTCGAACAACGTTTGAAGAATGGCTATCTTAGATGCGTAGTTTCATCTAGCAGTCTTGAGATGGGTATTGATATTGGTTCTGTAGATTTAGTTATACAAGTGGGTTCCCCTGGAAGCATAGCAACTGCATTACAACGAATAGGTCGAGCAGGTCACCAAGTCGATGGTTTACCAAGAGCACGTTTCCTACCTATATCTCCCCACGACTTACTAGAAATCGTTGCTCTTCAAACGGGAATTCTCAGAGGCTCAATGGATCTTCTCAAATTCCCTGAAAATTGTCTTGATGTACTTGCTCAATTTTTAATTGGGTTATCAATAATTAAAGAATGGGATATAGATGAGGCATATGAGTTAGCTACTGCATCATGGCCGTATAGAAATTTACCTTATGATGATTATATCGAAGTACTTGACTTATTAGAAGATGAAAGAAGAATTTGGATTGAGTGGGAAGATAATAAATTTGGTAAGCGTGGTTTTGCCCAGATGATTTACTACACAAATATTGGAACAATTGCTCCAAATAATAATTATTTAGTTTTTACATCTGATGGGACAATGGTTGGTCAACTATCTTCCAGTTTCGTTTCAAGTTTAAGGAATGGAGATGTATTCTTACTCGGTGGATCAACATATCGGGTAAGTAGTATCCGAGGTACTAGAGTAAATGTCACTCCTGCAACTGGTTACAGGCCAACAATCCCATCATGGACAGGTGAGGCTAATAGCAGGACTCATGAATTAAGTCAAGAAGTACTACAATTATTAGAAGAAGTAGCAACTTATACTCGCTTAGAAAAAGATCCAATGACCATATTTACTAAGGTTTTAGGTCTCAATAGACCCGTTGCTCATGCTATTTCAGGATTTTTCCAAGAGCATGTCGCGACTACTTTCCAAGTACCCAGTAATGACTTGATATTAGTCGAACAAGTCGAGTCTCCACTTCCTACTTACATCGTTACAACTTGTCGCGGTAGAGCATTTAACCTTGCATTAGGCCATCTTTTCGCAGGTATTGCTACTAATGACAATATTCTTGTTCATGAACTTTCATTTGATGAAAATGGTTTCATGATTAAGTTAAGTCATGAAGTTGAAATCGCTTTGATTCCTGAAATATTCAAACAAGGTAACAGTAAAGACGTATTACAAAAATATATGATGGAATCCCAATTGTTTGCTAAGAGATTCCGTGAAATTTCTAGTAGGAGTATGCTTAATCCTAGAAGGATAGGTGCAGAAGAAGTAAGTCCTAAGCAATTCCAACAGAGAGCCGAGCAAATAATGCAAAAGCATAGGCAAATGGAGGATTCAGTCTTAATCCGTGAAACGATGAGTGAAATTCTTCATGCGGATCTTGATATGGCTCAACTTGAGGTTTTCATAAACCGGATGGACAGTGAAAATGTTCGAATCGTTCATCGCAGAGTGAAAATGCCCTCCCCATTAGGTATGACTCTATTCATGTCATCATTCGAAGATTTACTATCTCTAAGAACACGGGCTTACTTGATTAAAGACGTAGATCCTGAAATTCTCCGTCGTCTTTTGGGTGCTCGTTCATTGGCTACAGATTTAGATAAATCTAAGATGGTTGATTATTATCGTTCTAAAATCTCTGAGCCGACCAATGCCAACGGATTACTTAGATTAATGGATATGGGTGGTGGTTTAAACAGGGAATTATCAAATCCATTGTATGAACACAAACTAAAAAATATTGATATTAAACAAGTTGCTGAATGGGTTCGTGAACTAGCCGAAAGAGGTTTAATTGCAAGAGTTAGAGGGACTGGGCACGAACAAATTGATCAGAAATGGTTCTCTATGAGAATGGCGGAGATTCATGGTACACTAGGCTGCCTTGCTGTAGCTGGTGGTTCAGAAATTGATGATATTCGAAAACTCTACACTGGAGGACTTACTTTCGAAGTTGGTAATGATTATGAAGGATCTACTGAAAAAGAATGGAAGAAGCACAATCTTTCAGACCCTCATGATTGTTTAAGGATGAAACTACTCGATATGCTTGGTTCAGAAGGTCCTCAAGTTTCCGATAGTTTATGTTCGCGTCTTCCATTCCCTAAAGCTCAAGTTGAGGCAGTATTGCAGGAATTAGAGATGAAAAATTTAGTTTCAATCGGATTCTTTACTCAAACTGATGAAGGAGAATATATTCTTCGAGTTGATGAATACAGAATCACTGGTGGAAGTGTAGAAGTTGTCGATTATCGTACATTACAAAATCATCTTCTTTCTAAGTCATTCAAAGAATATGACGAACCATCTGATGCAATTAGAAATTTAACTCTTGTACAACGTAGAGATGAATTACTCCATAGAGTCACTAACTATAGATTCAGAGATTGGAAAGATATTAAGCATGATTCTGATATCTATAATGGGAGATTATTGCATAATCGAGTAGGATACACAACCAAAGATCAGATTCCAATGTTCCTTGGTCTTCGAAGTGAGCCTTGGATCGGATATCTGGAACAAGAGCTATTGGATAAAATCCCGCCAGGTGGAATGTCTAGATCCGAATTATTTGATGGTTACCCTAAAGGTAAAGAAAATGCACACATTCAAAGAAGTCTAAAGAGTGCTTTAAGCAATCTTGAGAGACAATTGATTGTTGCTAAACAATACCTCGTATTACCTAATAGAAAGCGCTCATTGGCAGTTTTCCATAAAATCCATGAAGTGGTTGAGCCATTAGATTTCCATAGTGCAGTTAAGCAATTAATAGAAGCAATAGGACCTGTTAGATTACACACACTCAGATTCTTTGTCAGTCGACCTGTTGAAGAGTTAGCTGAAGTTCTGAGAGATCTTGATGATTCGAAGAGAATTCGTCGAATTGTTGCTTTACAACCTGATCCTACTGACTATTATGCGTCTCAAGAAGATGCAGAATTGTTACTTCAACCAATGGTTGAAGATCGTGTTATGAGAATTCTATCCCAATCTGACCCATTCTGTAGTCGGTTTATCCAAGAAGTACGGCTTATTTTGAAACAAGGTTGGTATCATCCAGTATTCAAAGGAGTAGATCCAATAGGCAGAATACTAATGTTTGTTGTTAATGATTACCTTGAGATCAAAGACATAAATATTCCTCATTCTTACTTAGATGAATTTAAAGATACATTTAATGAATTATTAGATAACTACAGAGACCGTTTGGTTGACGTATCAGTTTTACATGCTTTTAATTCAATTCCAGTCCATGATTGTGATGAAAATATACAGAAAATTTTAGCTGAATTAGGTTTCATATCAATGGGTGATGGTGAAAGATATATTCGAGGAGGTGTTGTAGAACCTAGAACTAGGCAGGAAGTTAATCGTATGCTTTTCTACCATCACCAGATGCATCAGAATTCAAGGCATGAAAATGAAACATTAGCATTAGAAAAAATGAATGAATTAAGAGATGATTTCGCGCTACGAGGTCGTTGTGAAATGTTTAGAGTGAATCTAAAGGCAATGGCTGCAGCTCACCAATTAGCTCAAGGGACAAATCTACGTGGTCATTTAGTGTGGGGTAAGAAAGCCCATTTCGAGAATCTGTTAACGATTCGTAATTTACAGCCGAATGAAGAAGATGAAGATATTCTTCAATTCTTCAGAGAACATCATGACCCTATAATTTTCATGGAGAGGCATGCTATGAAGAGAGCAGAATTTAGGAAATTAATATCTCCTCTTGTTAGAAGTGGCCACCTTATCCAAGATTACAGAGGGGGTTTCAAAACGGTCAAACCAAATGAAGGTCCTGATTTATGGGATGTGAAATCAAAGTATCTTAGAGAACTTGTAAGTGGTTATCCAGTAATTTCTTTGAAACAGGTCGAGAGACTTGCAGGTTCTGCTTTCTCAGCAGAAGAAATTAGTGATGTGATGCATGAATTTGAATCGGACGGGACTTTAATCAAAGGTTTCCTTGTTGATGATTTACAAGATATTTGTTGGGGTAGACAAGATATCCTTGAGGGGCTTAAAGGAATTAGAAAAACCAGAGATCTTGTGGTCCCACCATCTGATCCTTTGATTCATTACTTTGGAGGGCTTTTGAGAGAACGTTTTGGTTTTGGTTCAGCATACATGGTATTCCACAAGGAAGAGCCAATTGCAGCGTTCAAAGCAAATACTAAAGATGGAGTTATCGAAGTAACCGATTTCGTTGGTGATTCGGATTTAGAGAAAGAAGCTATTAGAGTTATGAAGGAATTTGCCTGGGAACATGATATGCCTTTGACTGGAAAGTTGTACGAGCAACTTCGTTCAAGATGATTTATTTATATTCTTTATTTTATCCACTGCATTAAACATTGGATCTAAAATTTTCATTATGTGTTTATGCAATTCTGGTAGTAGATCAAATAATGCGATAGCCATTAAGAACATTGCAAATAATGAGATTGCTTTGGCTGCATAACTGTGAGTGAAATCAAACATTCCAATACCCATTAATGACCATTCAGGATAAGTTTCAGTCAACCAAACAATACCTGCATTTCTAAACATATTTAAGACAAATATTGTCGGTATTGCTATCAAAAGACCTCTTACTCTTCTTTTCCAAGATACTGAACTAAGAGCACCAATCGCTCCTACAAATATGATCATCGATTGAAGTCCTGAACAAGCCATTATGAATTGCACTACTACTATATTGTCTGAATTCAGGAATTGAACATAAAATCCCTCTTCTGATAATGACTCTGTGAGTATCCATTTGTTTCCATCCCATTCTGAAACAGGAATATCAGACCCATTATCTAGAGCCACCATCATTTCTCCAATTTGATAGTTACCTAGTCCTGCAAACTCTAACATAAATTCAGCACTTTCTGCTGTAAATTGAATTAGAGCCATATTTAGATAAGGTACACTAAATATTACAAAATATGGAATTATAGCCCAAGTAAAACAACCTCTTAGCCATTGTAATGCATCTGGTGTATTTTCTGTTTTTATTTCCCAAATGGCTAAAATGATACTTCCTGGCAATGCACTCGCAGTCATTAGAATCAAAACAGGATCTGAAATCTCTACATAATGATCGGATTGTAGATAAAAATAGAGTCCTATGAAAATCCAACCAATTGCAGCGTAGTAACTCGATTTACTGTCCTTGGTTCGATGAAAACTTAACCCTAGGAATACCGCTCCCGACATTATTATAGCTAATTCTAATGCCATTTTATTGACTCCAATTGCATCTCCAATATTGGCGACGATAAGTCCGATAGGCTCCTCCATTGATACCCCTACTCCGCTCAACTCGTAAATAGGATGCCCTCATCCGTACACTCAGGGTTTAACCATGGGATTCGACTTTTCTGACTTTGCTAACTCATATATTCGTGATTTAAAGCAAGCTCTAGACGATATTTCAATGGAGTCATTAGAGTCATTTTGGGAATTAGTAGAGATGACTCGAAAAGAGGGTGGTAGTGTTCATTTCATAGGTAATGGAGGTAGTGCTGCAACTCCCTCGCATAGTGCTGGCGATTGGTCTAAAGAATTGAGTTTAAGAACAATTGCTCATACAGATAATATCTCTTCATTTACTGCTTGGGCTAATGATAACGACTATTCTAATGTATTTGTAGGGCAACTATCTACCTTTGTTAGAACAGGTGACTTAGTTGTTGCTTATACTGGGTCCGGTAACTCTCCTAATGTAATTAATGGTATTAATTTCGCTAAAGAAAATGGTTGTAGAACAGTTGCAGTAACTGGTAACTACAATAATATGGCCGGTGGTAAAATTGTTAGTTTAGTTGATGTTGCGATAGTAGTACCTACTAAATCGATGGAAAGAATTGAAGATATTCAATTGATAATTAATCATATCATTAAGGAGGCAATTAAGTCTCATCATGGCTTGTGATTGCATGCATATTCCTCATAGATATGATGATTCACTTAGTACCCCTCTAGATTTATTGCCACTTCCTAATGGCTCTTGGGGCGGTAAAATCGCTTATCTTGATAGAGATGGAGTTCTGAATAAAGGTTCTGAGAATTATATTAATAATCCAGATGAATTAGTTATTTTACCAGGTGTGCCTGATTCGATAGCCGCTCTCAGAGAATCTGGATTTAGAATTTGTGTAGTTACTAATCAATCACCTATCGGAAGAGGTTTATGGACTTCTGAGAATCTTGACTCTATTCATGAAAAAATGAGAATGTTACTTCTTGAAGAAAACTCTAATGCACATTTAGATTTGATTTTGTATAGCCCATACCCACCTTGGTATGGTGCTTGGGCTCGAAAACCAAATCCCGGTATGCTTGAAGCAGGTAGGCAAATTATTACTGCTGCAGAAAATAATGATGAAATTAATCTTAAATTCGGTCCAGAATGGATAAATAGACCTGATGAATCTTCCTCAGTAATGGTTGGAGACAGAGGGGTAGATATGGATGCAGCATTTAATTTCGGAGTTCGTGGGTTACAGTGTGATCCTGAAAAAGGCCTCCCAGATGTTATTTCAATGATATTAGGTGATTAAATTTGGCCGCGCAGGCCAACGCTAGTCGTGTTTGGATCGGATTAGATGATACGGATAATCCTGATTCAGGTTGCACGACAGCTACATTTGACGATTTATTAAAATATATCTCTCATATTGATGGTTTTGAAATCATTGAAAGGAGATTAGTTAGGTTATGGCCATTCGCAGAAAGAAGAACTCGAGGTAACGGTGCCTTGGCTTGTTTGATTAGTTGTTCCAAAGAATCTATTCCCAATCTTGAAAAGTTGTTATCAAATTTTTTCGATGAATTAGTTTTAGATCTTAATGTCGAGATGAATGACATGACCTCCCCGGCTCTTCTATATTCTTACGAAGAACTTAATGAGGACCTTTATTGGGAGGCCGTACGTCAAAAAGTAAATCTCAATGTGAGAAGAAATAGTTTAGATTCAGTTAAAATTCTAAGTCTCGATTCAGATTGGGGATTAATCGGTGCCTCTTCTGCAATGGCTTGGAAATCTATTGAATCATCTACTTGGGAGTTAATTGCTTGGAGATTCTCAGATAATATTGGTAGCCAGAGGGAAGTTACTTCTTCTGTAGTTAAAAAGATGGAATCTCTTTTCCCTGATACTTTTGTTAATCGTGATCCTACTGCTGACAAAGGACTAATCGCTCCTCGAACTCCATGTCCAGTGCTTTACGGTATTAGAGGTGCAACCTCTCAGGCAGTACTTTCAGCTCATGAATGGTTACAATCTAACCAAGATACTGAAAAATGTGAAAGATATGCTATACACCGAACTAATCAATTAAGTGATGATCATATTCTAGGGTACTCTTCAGCTACTGTACTAACTAAACCAGTTGAAACTAAAGGTGCACACTCGAGTCTTGATGTATTTTCTCATGGGCGTAAAATTACACTTGTAGCCTTCAAAGAAGGAGGCGATGTCAATCGTCTTCTCAGGAGGTTAATTCCTGGTGATCGCATTAACTGGCTAGGTTTGGAATCCCCAGATGGAAGTATACATTTAGAGAGATTGAAGGTGGAATCTTCGTTACCAAGGATAATTGGTAGGCCTATATGTTGTAATGATAAAACTATGAGGAGCGCAGGATCTAATCAACCACTAAGATGCCTCAGCTGTCAAAAAATTGTTGAAAAACATTGGTTATTTGAAGATATAAGTTTAACTGGAATTGAATTAGTTGATGGTTGGGCTGAACCTACAGCCTCTCAACGAAGACATCTTTCGAAACCATTGCTCCTAGGTTCTCCGATTAAATTTGCAAATAAGGTGGTATAATGGAAATAAGTAGAATAATCAATATGTTTTTGGTATTTGTTGCGGTTTCAATGTCATACTATCTCTTAACTCTTAAATTGAAAAATATCAACTCACCAATATCTATTGAGGAAGACTATAGTGGGGCTGCAAAGAATCCTGAAGGATTATCTGAACCGAATGAGGATGCGTTAAGAGAGTTAGACGAATTACTAGATGGAAATTAAGTATTTTTGAATCCATTTGGAGTTAGTATTACTAATTTCTGTGAATCACCATCTGTAATTATTACCTTCTGGAATTGTTCTTGGACTTTTGTCATCCACACAGTCCTATATGCTCCTAGTAATGCTTTTTCACCTCTAACCATCCAACCATCTAATCCTCTTTTCTGACCTGATGCATCTTCATAAGAGTTTGAAGTTATAACAATCTGAAGATCTTTATTTATTTTTGTAAAGTCAACCATGATATTCGCATCTTTTGCTTTAACTCTTCCATAACTTTCACACCAATCTTCAACTATTAATAAATCTCTTTTCTTTAATAATGGAATAATTTTCTTGATATTTTTACTATTTTCTTCTAAATTTTCACCGAATTCAATTATCATCATCCTATCCATTTCTTTTTCTTGAAGATGACCCAAGATGTCTAATGATTTCTGACTATCTGTTAATCTGCGTGCCACCCATATGACTTTCCCACCTTCTTCTAATATGTTTGAAATCATTGTTAAACACATGGAATTAGGGTTTGAACCGGGACCTGATGAAATATGGATTGGCCCATTAGTTAAATCAATCACGACCTTTCCTACAATCGGGAGTGCATGAGCATTCCCCAAACTAATTATTCAACTAATTGATAAGGATATAATAAATTACTTTGACATCTAGGAGTTGTCATGGCGAGTCACTCTGGGTCGAATGAAAGAATCCAAAGAAGACCTGCTCCCGATTTTGAAGAAACAGAGTCAGGCGTTATTTCTGGCATACTGGAAGGAGGCTTTCTCAATGTAGCATTAGATGATGCTAATCAATACGGACCTCATGCTATGATTGCACTTTTAGGGATTGTAGCGACATTAACCGGATTAGCATTGGGTCTTGCAATGCTAATATTCTAGATGCATAGTTCATTTCTCTTGAAATGATTATCTAAATGATGATTCAAATTCTTTTTCTAGCGATACTTACTGCTTGATCAACTATTTCACCACTAAATCCTAGATGGCTTTCTGGCTTGAATAACTCTGACAGTTCTTGTCTTGTGAATATTTTTGAGATTGAATCAGAGGTGGCGCATATATCTTCTAAATCAGTACCTGAATTTATTGCATTCATTGAAGCTGCTCTTAGAACTTCATGAGCTTCATCCCTTGGCATCCCATTATCAACTAAAGCAATCATTAACTTTTCAGCCATTACTAGTCCTTTTTGTGCCTTGATGTTAAACATCATTCTTTCAGAATCAACTCCTAGTTTTGATAATACTTTGTCACACTTAATGATAATATCATCAAGCAAAATCATTGAATGAGATAATGTGAATCTTTCTGCCGAGGAGTTTGCTAAATCTCTTTCATGCCATAGTAATGCATTTTCATATGACGGTATTATCATAGCTCTAACAATTCTTGCTAGTCCGCAAGCATTTTCTGCCATTATTGGATTTTTCTTATGAGCCATGGTCGAAGAACCAACTTGCTTTTCTGCATCAAAATATTCACCGACTTCAGCGATTTCGCTACGCTGCAGATTCCTTACTTCTTGCAATGCTTTTTCAATACTTGCAGATACATTAGCCATCCATGCAACCCATTCAATATAACGATCTCTTCCAACTACTTGGGTAGTTGCAATCGGTGTTTGTAAGCCGAGGTTATCCATGATTAGTTGCTGTAATTCAAATGCATGCTCGCCTTGTGCAGCACCTGTTCCAACAGCTCCTAAGAATTTCCCAGTTGTTACTCTTGAAGTCAATTCATCCAATCTATCTAGATGTCTTCTAAATTCATCAACCCAAACAGCTACTTTCAAACCAAATGTGATTGGCACTGCTGCTTGTCCATGAGTACGTCCTAACATCACTGTGTCTCTTTCTCTTTCTGCTAAGTCGCATAATGTTGAAAGTAATTTTTTAAGAGTTATTTGTTGTAATATGATGCTATCCCTTATTTGTAATGCTACTGCCGAATCTACGATGTCATTACTTGTAGCTCCAAGGTGTATACACCACCCTGAATCTCCTGCTGCTTCAGCCATTGCTTTAGTCAGCGCCATAATGTCGTGTCTTGTTTCTCTTTCGATTTCATCAACACGATCAGCCGTTACAATGCTAGGGACTGCGATTTCAGCAACTTTATCATAGTCTTCAGGACTTACTCTGCCAAGTTGACAATGAGCCCAGATAAGGGCTCTTTCTACGTCCAATTGTCTTTCGTGACGACCTTCTCTCGACCAGATGGATTTTGCTTCTTCTCTTCCATAACGATAGTCTAATGGTGATACTGTCATGATGTTCCCCGTTTATTCGGAGAGGTGTCACCTGTTTGATTATAACCCTATGCTGATAGTTGAATTTTAGTCAATTCCCAAGTTCCTCTAACCCCATCCCAGGAGGTTTCTCCTTCACAAATAATGGGTTTTTTGAAGTGGGGTGCATCAAGAGTTATGGTTTCAAATTCTCCTCCTTCTCCATCTAGGTTGAATCTGTATTTTTCTGAAAGTTTTTTCAGTCTATGAAGACTTTCTTTTGTGATTTTTTCACCCAGCCAACTTTCATCAAGGCCTTCTGATGAAACTGAAATAATTCTTACATCAAATCCATGGTCAATTAAAGAATTCATATGCTCGTTTGGATCATGATGCCACATTGGACAAAATGAGATTATTCCTAATTTTTCACACATTCTTTCAATTCTAGTTTTTTGGTAATCAGATCTCAAAGCTCCAACCACTAATGCGTCTATTTCTTTCCCTATTGAGTTTCTAATAGCAATTTCTAGTTCATCAATTTCGTTATTCTCAATTCCAGATGAAATAACTTGAATCCATCGGGTACCTATAGATTTAGCCTGATATTCTGCAATTTCTGTATTTTGCAATTGGAACATCATGGAATCATCACCTTGAATCTTCACTGTAATTAGTGCGTCTAGGGACCAGCCTTGCATCTGTGCCCACCAAGATGCGTAGGTGGAATCTTTCCCTCCTGATGCTAGGACTGCCACTCTCATGACTTTGCGGCAGCGTTCTTGTGCATGAATGCCCCGATAAGTCAGCCTTCTAACTGTCAAGATTCATAAGACACCTTCGTTGGTTGCGGTCTGATTAACATGCAGCCAAGCGGACGCGGATATGACCATGGAGTTTCTACATTCTCTCCTGATGGTCGACTATACCAGGTAGAATATGCTCGAGAATCGGTAAAAAGAGGGACTACAACAGTTGGCCTGAAGTTCAAAGATGGAGTTGTTCTAATCGTTGATAAAAGAATTTCTAGTAAATTAATTCTAACAGACTCAATAGAAAAAATGTATCAAATCGATGACCATATTGGTATGACTACTTCTGGTTTAGTCGCTGATGCTAGGCAACTTGTCGATAAAGCAAGAGTTCAGTGCCAAGTTAATAGAATGACATATGGGGATTCTATTGCAATCACCACTTTAGTGAAGAAAATGTGTGATTTCATGCAATCTTTCACTCAATATGGTGGAGCTAGGCCATTCGGTACAGCACTGCTAATAGCAGGTCTTGATGACGATGGAGTCCATCTTTTTGAAACAGATCCATCTGGTGCTTACCAATCATACCAAGCAGGTGCAATCGGCCGTGGTCGATCCACTGTTATCGATCACTTCGAAAGCCATTGGAAGCTTAATATGACAAGAAATGCGGCAATAAAACTTGGATTACAAGCATTAAAAGAATCTCTAGAAGATGATCTTAATAGAGAAACAGTTGAGATTGCTATTGTTGACTCTAATGGTTATGAAAAATTAGATCGAGAATCTACATTGAAGCACTTAGACAAGTTATGAGTCTTTTTGACCTATTAGTCTAAGTTCTGTACCCTGTCTCAGCGTATATGGTTAGTCTTGACGATGCAGTTCTTGCTCGCCTTGAAAAGGGTGGTTCTCGATATGAAATTCTAGTTGATCCTGATTTAGTCGATATTTGGAAGAAAGATAATAATTCAGTGACACTGGATGATCTTCTTGCGACAGGAGAAATTTGGAATGATGCTAAATCTGGTGATAGGCCTACGACAGAAGCGATTGAAAGTATCTTTGGAACTACAGATCTTCTAACATGCGTTCAAAAAATTCTAAAGGATGGTAATATTCAATTAACAACTGCTCAAAGGAAAAATTTGGTTGCAGAAAAGAGGACTAAAATCATTCATCAAATTGCTACCACGGCGACAGATCCTCGAACAAAGCTGCCCCACCCTAAGACGAGGATTGAACTAGCTTTAGACGAAATTAAGTTTTCAATAGACCCTTTTCTATCTCTTGAAAGGCAAGTTCAAGATGCCATTAAAAAATTAAAACCAGTCATTCCTTTAGCGTTCATAACTGTTCGTATGGCGTTTAAAGTCCCAGGGTCGGATTATGGCGGAGTACATCGATTATTGAGAGAATCAATCCAGAAAGAGGAATGGCTTTCTGATGGTTCTTGGGTATGTGTAGTTGAGGTGCCTGGTGGCATGAAAAATGAGCTGATGAGTCAAGTAGCTCAACGGTCATCTGAAGTTTCTGTGAAAGAACTTGATTGAGTATGCCCCGTAGGGGTTCACATCAACGGTTATGAAGGGAGTGTTGGTCGCGCGGCTCGATAACATGACTGAAAAGAAGAACGCGGCCGGGCCGCAAGACTCACAACGAGTATCTCGACTCGTTGCTCCAGGTGAAGATCTTGGAGATTTAGAGGGCTACGATGTTGGCCATGGCGTAGTTGCCATAGGTGGTCGTATTCGAGCAACAAAGAACGGACAAATGAATGTGAATGGAAAGACAATTTCTGTAGAACCACGCAGAACTGCGTATATGCCAAGACCTGGTGACTTAGTCATTGGTTTTGTCGAAGGTTGTACAAACAATATCTGGTTTGTAGATATAGGTGCACCATTCAATGCAATATTACCTATGAGTCTTGGACCTTCCAAGGCTGATTTCGGTGGCACAAGGAGTGTTATCGATATTGGTGAAGCAATATTGTGCAGAGTCCAAGAAGTAGAAGAAACTCATTCTAGCGTGGTAACCATGAAAGGTATGGGTCTTCGTAAAATTCGCTCAGGAGCGATTGAGATTATTGATCCTCACCTTTTAGGTAGGTTAATTGGTAAACAAGGTAAAGCTCTTAGACAACTCAAGGAGGAATCTGAATGCAGAGTTATTGCTGGAGAAAACGGCAGACTTTGGATTGATGGAGATTTCGAGGGAACACTCGAAGTCAGAAACCGCCTCCGTTCAATGACTGCTGAAGCAAAAGCAGCAACACCTGGAGGTGTAGCATAATGGGATATGGAGACGTACAAATGATTGATGCCAATGGCATCCGTAACGATGGCAGAAAAGCAGGCGATGTGAGACCAATTTCAATTGAATTGGGAGTAGTCCCTGTTGCTGATGGTTCATGCCGTATGAAGTGGGGTAGTAACGATGTTATTGCTGCAATTTACGGTCCTATGGAAGCACACCCAAGGAAAATTCAACGACAAGATAGAGCGGTTCTCGATGTTAGGTACAATATGGCACCTTTTTCAACATCAGATAGAATTAGACCTGGTTTTAATCGTAGAAGCAGAGAAATCAGTAAAGTTACAGCAGAAGCACTAGAGAGTGTTGTTATGCTAGAACTTTATCCTCGTTCTAAAATAAGGGTCGAAATTGAAATAATCTGTGCTGAAGCAGGTACTAGGTGTGTTGGTCTAACAGCCGCATCTATTGCTCTTGCACATGCAGGTATTCCAATGACTGACTTAGTAATCTCAGTAGCATCTGGTAAAATTAACGATGTTGTTGTTTGTGATTTGAATAAATCTGAGGACAACTATGGAGAAGCAGATCTTCCAATGGGTATTTTACCTAATACTGGTGAATTAGTTTTCCTTCAAATGGATGGAAACTTATCTCAGGAAGAGTTCCAAGAAGCATGGGATTACAATATGGAAGCTGCTATGGTGATTCACGAATATTGTGTTGAAGCATTAAAAACAGGGAGGTATCCTCAATGAGTATCCCTCTTGTTCCTCAATTATTACGTAGTCATCTGACAGAATTAGCAGATAATGATCAGCGTTTAGACGGACGTGGTCAGTACGAAGGTAGAGATTTAGAACTCGAAGTTGACGTACTTGCTAATGCCGAAGGTTCTGCACGCGTACGAATGGGCGATACGATTGTATTCGCTGGAGTGAAATTCCAACTCATGACTCCTTACTCGGATCGTCCGAATGAAGGTGGATTGATGTGCATGGCTGAAGTAAGGCCAGTTGCAGGAAGACAACATGAAGCTGGACCACCAAGTGCAGAATCTATTGAACTAAGTCGAGTCGTTGACCGTGGTATTAGAGAATCAGGATGTATTGATACTTCTGATCTCTGTATCATACCTGGAGAAAAAGCGTGGCAAGTTATTCTTGATTTGTTTGCAGTTTCAGATGATGGTAATCTATTCGATGCATTTGCTTTGGCTGGTATAGCTGCTTTGCGTAATGCAACAATTCCCCAAGAAAAGTTCGAGGTAGGAGAGGACAGAAAATTAATTGTGTCTAAAACTCCAATCATGTGCTCTTACCAAAGAGTTGGTGGCCGATTTATCTTCGATGCTAGTGGCAGAGAAGAATTAGGTGGCGATGAAAGAATTCACATTACTCTGGGTGATGACAATAATGTCCATTCATTACAGAAGGGTCTTAAGGGAGCCTTCACGGCCGCTGAATTCAAAGAACTGATGGAAGAGGCTCGTAAAAAGGGTGACGAACTCAGAAAAATGGTTCATGCATTAGATGGAGGCAATTGAAATGGCAAAGAGAACACAGAAATCAGGATTAACTGCACGATACGGTGCTAGATACGGTGTAAGCGTACGTAGGAGAGCTGGCTCAGCAATTGCTAAGAAGTCTCGAAATTACACTTGTCCTGAATGTCACTACCCTAAAGTTAGCCGTCAAGTAGCTGGTATTTGGGAGTGTAAAAAATGCTCTCATAAATTCACAGGAGGCGTTTGGGAACCATTCACAAGAGCTTCTGACTCAAATAATAGAGTTATTCGTAGAGGTATGGAAGGAGCAACTGCAACTGACATGACCGTTATTGCTCAACAAGCAGCTCTAGATTATGAGCGTAAACTTGCCGAGGCACCTTCTAATGACGAAGAAGAGTGAAATCACTCAATTTGAAATTTCTTTCAGACATAATGATGCGCAAGCATTGTCAGCCAGCTTAGTTACTGAATGTCAATTTGTTCGTGATAATGATACTATAACTATCTCTGAAAAGGCTAAAACATTTGTCGATCTTAGGGCAAGATGGAATAGTTTGATGCGTGGGTTGATAGCATCGGAGCTAGCCCTTAGTGCTACAAAAGGTGATTAAATGGATAATGTTGACTCTCAAGAATTTCAAGCATTAGTACAAGAACTGCAATTATTAAGGAATCAAATACAGACAGTATCTACTCAAGTAAATGAGATATCTCTTACTTTAGAGTCTCTTTCTACACAGGATGCCAATCGTCCAGTATTTCGAGCAGTAGGGAATCTATTGTTAGAAGTTGATGATAGAGATAAGTTAATGGCTGAATTATCTGAATCGAAAGTGACCTTTGAAAGCCATCTTCAAAGAATGGTTGAAAGAGAGAACGAACTTAGAACTCAATATGAAAAAGTGGTTGATTCAATAGAAAAATGAAGGTGTTTCAATGGTTAATTCGATAGAGGATACTACTCCTTTACAGTTGGACACGTTAATTCTTCAAAAAAAAATATCTCAAGGCGATTTAGATGGGATAGATATCTTTTCTGAACAAATCTTGAATCGATCACGCTCTACTTCAGAGAGAGATCATCTAGTTGAGGCTCGAGTGAGGATGGATCGAGCCCTACTTGGAATGATTGAAGTTGAATTAATTGGTGCTGAATTAAGATGGTGCGTTGATCGTCTTCATGCAATCTGCCCCGGTTCACCATTACACGGTCTTGCATTGCTTAACTTAGCTAATTGGCACAGGAATGCTGGAGAATCCATGATGTCACTGATTGTTCATGCTGATATTAGTAGAGAGGAGGGTCACCCTGAGGATATAATTGGCCTTTCTCGATTAGAAGCTGCAAGAATTTACGTCACGTTAAATGATCTAGATCCTGCGATGAGACATCTTTGGTCATCAAGACAATATTTTACCAACAATGGTATGCCATCAGAGAGTTTAGTGGCATCTTTAGAATGGCTAGATTTAGCTTTAGAAGAAGTTTCGGAATCAGCACCCAGTATGGAATCACGGTTGGAAAATGCTGCTCCAAGAGGCATGTCTGGTGCTACTTGGATACCTTCTAATCCTCAAGATGTGAAAACAATAGTCGAAGAACTGCTACCTGTTCTGACACGTGATCTTTCAGGTATTCAAAGAAATGACATAGGTTTAATCATTGATTCATCGAATATCCTCGGATTTAATGAATGGAAAAATGTTTTATTAGAAAGAATTGAGGAGATTCAAGACCCAAGGGTTTTGGATGTACTCCAATCATAATCAATTAATTTTTTAATTTCTTTGTCTCCCCAAAACAGGTCTCCTGGTATTTCTACACACCATCCTGCTTCTGAAATTTTTTCATCTTCGGATTCCCAGCCATATGCTTCCGGCTCTTCGTCAATCTCTACTAATACAACAACTCCTCCTTTGATGATTGAACTATCTTCTGCGATTGCAACTCCTAAACATCCAGTTTCTTCATAGAGTTCTCTTAATGCTGCAATGTCATTATCTTCTCCATCTAACTTATCTCCACCTGGTAATTCCCAGCCTCTTTCTAAATGTTTGACCATCATCCAACATGGTACATCAATCGGATTTTTTGGTATTGCCCAAACAATTACCCACGGTTTTTCAGTTCTCATCTGTCATCTCCTCCATGATTTCCTTAACTAATTTTGTTCCCATGTCATTTCCCTCAGCTGATAACTGCCTTGCTATGAAAAATGCTCCTGAAAGATTACCCATGTCCCTCATATTCGTTATTTTTTGATAAATATCTATTTTATTTTCATCTTTTTCTTGTGTACCTAAATTCTCGATGTAATTTTTAGGAGTAGTCATGTTCTCCATTTTTCTTAAAAATTCAACTCTACTTTGGACAATGGGTTCTTTCCAAGGAATGATTTTATCTCCATCCATCTTTGCTTCCATTCTTTTCTTGTATCTGTCTCTAACTTGTAATGTTGGGAAATATGTTTGCGCTTGGTCATAGCAGAACCATGCTTCATCATATTCTGATCTTCTTTCATGTAATTTCCCTAGTTCGTTCCAAGTTTCATGATTTGATGGTCTCTGTGCTAATAAAATTCTTGATAAGTGAATGAATAATTCTTCATCACCATTATCTCTTAACCGTTCAATTCTTCTAGAGAATAGTACGTTTGCTCTTACATCTCTCAGGTCTAATGTTTCGACTCTTTGTTTGAAATTGATAATTTCCTCCTCATTACCAAGTACATTTCCTGCCCATTTGTCAGGGTCTAGAGGGTCTATATTTAGCCCTGCATGTAGTAAATTCATGCCATTAGGAGTTAAATCTACATCTTTTAATTGATTTAATAATTCAGGATCTCTACCAAGTATGGTGAATAATTCTTCTAATACAGCCCTTACTCCATTTTCATCGTTTTTCAAAATTTTTATCTTAGTTAGAGTTTCCCAATTTTGAGGATTAGTGAAATCATACAACACTGCTTGTTTAGCACTTTGTTCAGCCCAAGAAAGGTTTTCATTATCTTTTGAAATTTTCAGGAACTTTTCAGCCTGACTCCTATGCCTATTCCCAAGACTTCTTCTGGGGTGTTGCAATTTTCTTGTAATGTCAATATCAGCCATTCTTTAACCTCAAAGTACAGATTCATAAGGTGACTTATCAATCCCTGGTGGTAAACTTGCATCCATTCCTATCTTACTAGTCAATCCGTCTTCCGATCTACTAGGATCTAAACTAGATCCTTTTTGATTCGATAATATGATCGTGTCTTTATCTGGCTGCCATCTGGTCATGAGTGCCCATTCTACTCTTACTGGGTCTGATGTATCGATATCTTCGTCAACTACTATTACTTGTTTCATTGAAGGGTGCCCCTCTAACGCTGCATGTATTGCTCTAATCCCATCTCCTTCTTTTTGAGGTATGATTTGTACTACTGATGATAGCCATCCACAACCCCCATCTGTAAGGTATACGTCACTACATGGTACAACCTCTGAGACCGCATTCTTGATTGTTGGAGCTCTTGGCATACCCATCAGAGTTCTATGTTCTACTTCTCCCGGTATTAATGCATGGAAAACTGGATTATTTCTATGATGTATTGCATTATACTGAATCACATTTTCTTGTCTAACATCATCAACAGTTCCAGTGATGTCAACATAAGGTCCTTCGTCATCTCTTTCAAGAGTTATTTGAGCTTCCATTGCATACTCAGCATTAGCAGGTACCTGTATTCCATTAGGTAATTCTACTAAATTTAGCGGCTTTCCGTGTAATTTTTGATGTAATGCCGCTGCTACTGTAAGTTCGTCTAGATCTACTGTGAATGACATTGCTGCGGCCAATAGTACTACTGCGTCAGCACCATTCACAACAGCGATGTCTACATTTTTTCCTTGACTTGCAGCGAGATCAGTCATAGTTCTAAGATGTCTAGGGACAAACCTTGAGACAGTATGATTCCCATCTCTCAAGAATTGTCTATGGAATGACATGTTTCTGACTCCGTTATATTGTGCGATAATTACAGATGCAGATTGGTATCTACCTCTATCTTCTGGATAGTGCCATGGTATAGGTATTTTTTCAAGATTTACTTCAGTCATAGTGTTCTCCATAACAGGAGCTAAGTCCGAATCTATTATTTCTGGTTCACAGGGGTTATTCATTGCCCATGCTAAGATATCAATAAGTTCGCCTGGACTGACATCGAATGTTTCACAGATTCTTTTCCTTGTAAGTACGTTTAACGCTGCAGATTGATTAGGTGCTTCCGTTAAGTTAGAAAAGATCAGAGGTTGATGATTTTGTTCTTTAGAACCATTCATTATTCCATGTATGACACTGGTTTCAGCATCTATTTTTTTCACATTAACAAGTAAATCTCGGAACGCCATGTTAACAACCCAATGCCATTTCGATTTCAATGTTAGCGATGGAAAATGCGTATTAGTGTCGAAGTTCCACCTACTGCTTCCCCGTCATGCTCTTATACCAATGGTAGGTCGCCGGGCTGTCTTAGAGGTGATATTACTTGGGTAGAGGACTTTTCTCCGGATCGAAAATGAAAAGTGACCGTAGAAAGTATCGCTGGAAGGAGAAGAGGTTTCGTGATCGAGAGATCAAGAGACGACAAGGTGGAGTTTTGAAACACGACCCTCTAAATGGTTCATCACAAGCTAAGGGAATAGTTATCGAAAAAGTTGGTTTCGAGGCTAAACAACCAAATTCTGGTATCCGTAAAGCTGTTAAGATTTCTCTAATAAGAACAGGTAACAAACTTACTGCATTCGCTCCAGGAGATGGAGCAATTTCATTCATTGATGAGCACGACGAAGTACTGGTAGAAGGTATTGGTGGTCCTCGTGGTCAGTCTATGGGAGATCTTCCCGGTGTTCGATACAAAGTGATCAAGGTCAACGGCGTCTCTCTAGATGAGATGGTTCGTGGCCGTAAAGAAAAACCAATCAGATGAGGTCTATTTATGTCAGAAGAAAATGAATCATCACAAGATGCTCCTATTGCTGGAATCGGTACTATGGTTTTCGGACGATGGGATGCTACTGACGTAACTTGTTCAGATCCTGGACTTGCTCCATACATCAATCTAACAACTATTGGTACACCACACAGCGGTGGTAGGCATGCTAACTCTTGGTTTGGTAAAGCAAAGTTATCAGTTATCGAGAGATTCATTAACAATCTGATGAGGTCCGGAAAGTTTTCAGGAAAGAAACAGCATTGTGCTAAAGCTTTAGAAGATGCACTATTAGTTATCTCAGAGCGTAAAGATGAGAATCCACTTCAAATATTCATTAATGCAATTATTGAATCAGCACCTTGTGAAGAAACAACAAGAATCAAGATGGGTGCAGTAAGTGCACCTAAAGCAGTGGATTCATCACCAAGCCGTCGTTTAGACATGGCTCTAAGGAATCTTGGAATAGGGTGCGCATCTGCTACTGCTAAGAGTAAAAAGACACTAACTGAGGGTATTATCTCAGAACTTTCTAAAGCTGCTAGTGGAGACGTTGGTTCTTATGCAGTTGGTAAGAGAGAAGAAGTTGAAAGAATCGCTTCCTCTGCTCGATGATAATTTTCGTCCATCCCAAAGACCGGATAGTAATGCCTTTATCACTTCGTGATACAATCGGCTTTATGAACCGAAGTTGGGTCGGGCGGCTATCATAAGGTGATTATATGGGTCGTAAAGAAGACAACATACTGCGAGCAACTGAAGTTATGCACGTCAGAGAGAGGATAAGGAATCTTGCAATTGCGGCTCACATTGACCACGGGAAGACTACTCTGTCGGACAATCTAATAGCTGGTGCGGGTATGATGTCCGAAGATCTTGCTGGTAAATCAAGAGTTCTTGATTTCGATCAACAAGAGGCTGCTCGTGGAATTACTATCAATGCAGCAAGTGCATCAATGGTTCACGATATTGATGGCCAAGATTATTTGATTAATCTAATCGATACACCAGGTCACGTTGATTTTGGTGGTGACGTAACTCGTGCAATGAGAGCAGTTGATGGTTGTATCATATTAGCTTGTGCGGTTGAGGGTACTATGCCTCAGACTGAAACGGTTGTTCGTCAAGCATTGAAGGAAAAAGTACGTCCTGTTCTATTTATCAATAAAGTTGATCGATTAATTAATGAATTACAAATTGATGGTCCTGAAATGATGAAGAGATTCGAAAAAATCATTACTAAAGTCAATAAATTAATTGAAACTTTCGCACCTGCTGACTTAGCAAAAGACTGGCAAGTTTCAGTTCAAAAAGGAACCGTTGCTTTTGGTTCGGCATACTACAACTGGGGGATGTCTATTCCTTACATGCAAAAATCTGGATTAAATTTCACTGATATTTTCGAACATTGTAAGAATGATGAACAAAAAGAATTAGCTAAGAAAGCTCCTGTCCATCGAATTTTATTAGATATGGCTGTAGCTGAACTTCCCTCTCCATTAGTTTCTCAGAAATATCGTATCCCGAATATTTGGCAGGGCGACCTAGAATCAGAAGTTGGTAAAGCAATGCTTGAGACAGATCCTGATGGTCCTCTTCAATTAATGATTACAAAAATATGGATGGATCCTCATGCTGGAGAAGTAGCGGTAGGAAGAGTATACTCTGGTTCAATTAAACATGGTGAAACTGTATGGGCTATTGGTGCTGCAAAGGCTGAACGTGTTCAGCAAGTTAGCATGATGGTTGGTGGAGATAGAATTCAAGTCCCACAAGTATCTGCAGGTAATATTGCAGCATTAACAGGCGTTAAGAGTGCAGCAGCAGGTATAACAATCGCTAGAGATCAAGATGCAACTCCTTTCGAAGCAATTAGACATTATTCAGAACCAGTAGTTACTGTAGCTGTGGAGCCTAAATCTATGAAAGATTTGCCTAAATTTATTGATGCACTGCGAGGTCTTGCTAAGGCCGATGCTTCTTTGCAAGTCACTACTAACCAAGAAACTGGCGAAGCTCTATTAGCTGGTATGGGTGAATTGCATCTTGAGATTACAATATTCCGTATGCAAGAAGAACAGAATATCAAAGTTACAGTTAGTGAGCCAATTGTTGTTTATCGTGAATCTATTGAAAGTAACAATACTGGTCGCCCATTCGAAGGTAAATCACCTAACAGGCATAACAGATTCTATATTGAGTGTGAACCATTATCTCAAGAGATAATTAACGCATTAAGAGAAGGTCACTTTGGTGACGGTCCTGTTCGAAGTAAGGATGCTAAAGAAACTGGTAATAAATTTGCAGAATTTGGTATGGATAAAAATCTTATGAGAAAAATATATGCTATTCATGGTACGAATGTATTCGTTAATGATACTAAAGGTATTCAAAATCTTCACGAAACAAGAGAACTAATGATTGAAGGTTTCAATGATGTATGTAAGAAAGGTCCTACGGCTGAAGAACCTCTAATGGGTGTATTAGTTCGTCTAGTTGACGCTAAGCTTCACGAAGATGCAATTCATCGTGGTCCTGCTCAAACCATCCCTGCAGTACGTAATGCAGTTAAGGGCGCAATTATTAGATCAAGGTCTGTAATTTTCGAACCTATACAGAACATCCGTATTGATGCTCCAAACGATGTTATTGGTGGAGTTACACGTGAGTTAACAACACGTCGAGGAATAATTGAAGATATGCCTGTAGATGGTGGAACAGCAAGCGTAATTGGTAAAATGCCAGTTGCAGAATCTTTTGGTTTCTCAAATGACATCAGAGCAGCTAGTCAAGGAAGAGCGGTTTGGAATACAGAGAATGCTGGTTTCGTTCAACTACCTGCAATGCTATTCAATAAAGTAACTGCTGAAATCAGACAACGTAAGGGTCTGAAAGAAGAAGTTCCTGGTGAAGATAATTACCAAGCTTGAAAATAATTAGTTTAAACTAATATTTTTCTTTCTATATACAACGCCTATTAGAGCGGGAGTTAGGATCATGCTTGCTATTAGTGATAATCCAATCATAATTGCACAGAATAATCCGAAAGTTGAGAAGAATCCCATACTTGATTGAGTGATGACTAGGAATCCACCAATATCTGATAAAGCAGAACCAAATAGTGCTAGTCCTGATGCACCTCCAACTATTTCTATAGCCTTGAGATTATCATGACCATTCTCTTGCTCTTCTCTGAATCTCTCTACAACGTGTATGACATAGTCAATTCCTACACCTAATGACATTGCAGCAATAGCAACTGTCACCATATTCAAGCCATAACCTGCAACTTCAATCATACCATACAGCCATATGATTACTAAAAATATAGGAGTGGTTGTAACAATAGCTATTCCAAATCCAGAAATCCCCCATAATATACTTAATATTAGAGTTAATAATGCAAAAACCAAGGCAACCTTAGCACTCACCAGTATGTACATAATTCCTCCCATAAAGCTCATTGCAGCAATGGTTTTAATTGAATATGATTTTTTATTTTTCTTAATTCGGTTGAATCTTTCTTCCATAGTTTCCTCATCCCTGAAACCCCACCATAATGTGATTGTACAGAATACTATTCCTAGTAAAAGAGTAGATTGCATCTCATTTTGCATTGAATCAGCTGCTACAAATCTAATTACAGGATCTCCCGTTGGTATCGCCCAAGTCACTGGATATTCATCTGAAATAAATGCAGTTTCTATATTACTTCTTTCAACCAAATTCGATGAAGATAAGTTTTGGAATGGGGCTAAATCATCTACAAGTTGCTCAAGTGCTGGACCTACCTTGGCAAATTGTTCAGCATTTGACAAACCAAATCTCATAGTCATTCTTACATATTTAGGAGTATTACCTGAAACATCTAGCCATGGTTTATCATAATCTATATCAGTTTCAGATTGAATATATTCTGAGGTTATTGATGGAGGTAATGCTGGATATCCTCCGCTAGCAGGGACACCTCTTGTTAATATGAAACCATAAAGGAATACTAGGCATTCTCTATCTTCGAGAATTGGTATTTTTCTCATTCCTACTCCTGGATATAGTAGACTCATAGTTTCACAATCTAATCCTCCACCTTCTTCTCCTGAGTCCCAACCTGCTTCCTCAAATGGTGTTATGTTTTCATACATTGATGCTTGTATAAACATTAAAATTTCATCTAAAGCAATTAATTCTACCTCTCCCGAAGGTGTTCTCGATATCTGATCAGGATCTATTTCAGGATTATGTGAATTCATATTATCTCTAGTTATACCAATTGCCTCAATGACCTTAGGATTAGCCATATCACCTTCAACAAGTATGTAACCAGGTTCTCCATCAGTAAATCTTTCATTAACTAAGTATACTCCTTGTGCAAAATCTGATTCTTCATCCAAGAAATCATCTATCTGGAAATCTCCCTCTAATGATAACATTAGTGGAATTGCAGCAAAAGTTATTAAAATCGCTACAATTCCAACTGTAATACCTTTTTGGGTTGATAGAGAGGTGGTTTTAGCCAGCCACTCTTTTGGAATAAGATGTAACTTTTCTTCTTTTTCTATTGTCAATTTACCTTTCTTTTCCAGCCATAAATCAGCATCCATTCGTAATAATGGTACCCAAAGTCCAGTTAGTAAGAAAGCAGCAGCAACACCTAATCCTGCCTCAATACCAAATGATCTTAATGCTGCAATATCTGATGTCAAATTTGCAAGGAATGCTACTATGGTTGTTGACGATGTAAGTAAAATCGCTCTACCTACTCGTGAAATTGATTCTTCAGCTGAATTTGTTATTGATTTCCCCTTCTTTCTCTCTTCTTTGTATCGGTGCAGCGCATGAAGGCTATCATCAATACCCAACGCTAGAATTAAGATAGGTAATAGATTCGAGAATTGGGATCTGAATATTATTTCAAAACCATATTTTTCACCAAACATCGACCCCCAACCAATTAATCCTTGCATCCATAGTAAGGACAAGAAAAGCCCTACACCAACTATCAGGACATCAGAAATTCTTCGTAGACTTAGCCATAGTAAAATAATGACAACTATAGCCATTAAGACGATAAGATATGCACTAGAGAGTAATTCTCTGTTTATTTCTACATTAGGTCCTTCGCCAAGAAGTATAGATACCACTAAATCATCTTGTTCACGTAAATCTTCTTCAATAGACAAATACAACCACTCTACTGAACATAGTGGTTGATTGTTTTCTTCTTTTTCTTTGCATTCATTTATCGAGTATCTTATTGGATTAGTCGATAATTCAACTCCATCGAGATCATATCCCCATTCTGCACTTGCATTAATCCATGTAAAAGTCCAGCCTTCATTCTGCATTCTTTCCCTATCAAGATTCAGTATTAGCCAAGCTGATGATGCCGACCATCTTCCATTACCCCATGAATCAGTATTTATGGCGCCACTTTCATTTAATACTCCTCCAATAGGACCAATTAGTGAACTACTATTATCCTGAATAAATGATCTATCAATAGAAAGGAATCTGAGAAATGCTCCTTTGCTATTATTTGCCATTCTATGAGCTGCTAGATCGATGTGTTCTTGTGTCAAATTCACATCATCAAATGAAAGGCATTCTAGACCCCCACAATCATCCCAATTAGTAGGCGCATCTTCCATCCTCAGAGTTTCTGGATTAAACTGTGGTTTTGTTAGAAGAGATTGATTCGCCATAAATACTCTAAATTCAGTCGCTAAATCAAGAACTCCTATGATTGGCTGCCCTGAAATTTCAGAAGCAAAAGATAGGTAGTACTCTGATATTTCATGATTCTGTAAAAAGTTTGCTTTACTATCAATTTCTCTTAATACTGTTAAATTAAGTATGCCACCTAATGGTTCACTTTGACCCGTATTTATCCCTGAAAAGTCATCTACTTGATTAATCTCAGATGGAGAATCTCCAAAGTATTGAGAATCTCTAACAAATAGTCCGAATCCCCAAATATTTCCTGCTCCAGAAAATTCTTCCCTCATGACTTCTGCTGCTTCTAGCTCGGGGGATTCTAAGTTATATGATTCGACATCAATGGGTGTTAGAGTAGCAGCGAAACCTGGAACCATTAATAATGATAAAATGAACACTGCAAGATGAACATTCTTTCTTTGAGGAATTAGAAAATTAGCGACTTTCTTGAAGTCCCTCATATCTCTATGCCATAATTTCTCGTATATTATTGGTTGTAATCAATCATAAGCCAAGCTCTTTCAATTTCTCTAGTGCTGCTATCTGTTTTTTATTCAATTTTTCTGGTTCTAAAATTGAAAATTCAATATCTAATGGACCTCCATCATGTCCATGCCCATTCAATCTTCTTCTATCTCCAATTTTACTTCTTGGAGGAACCACGATTTGTATTCTTTCGTTATTGGGGGTTTTAATTTGAATTTTACCACCGAGTATAATTGTAGTATAACTAATTGCTACTTCTTGTATTAATCTACCATTCTCCCACCTACGTCCCTCGTCGGCATCAAGACGAATATTTATTATCAAATCTCCAGGTTCTCCGTTAGGATGTTCATTCCCCATCTTGTTTAGTCTCAATTGTTGGCCATGAATAGCTCCAGGGGGTACTTTAACTGTGATTGTAGATTCTCTAGTACTAACTCCAGATGCATTACATTCTGAACAGTTTTTTGTCGTTCCAAATGTGCTTCCATTGCATTTTTTACAGACTTTTAACCTTCTATGGTTGAATTGAATGTCAGTTCCTACTACTGCATCTTCTAGTGTGATATCTAATCCTGATTCAATATCGCTACCTTTTTGTGATTCATTAGTAGCTTGCCTTTGTGTTCTTTTCTCACGTGGTTTACTTCTGAAATTTTGATTTTGTTGTTGGTTTCTACCACCCATAAATTGTGAAAACATATCTCCAATATCAGGTCCTCTAGGAAACCCCCCTCCTCCAAAATTAGAGAAAGGATTCCCATCTCCAAACATATCTTGAACTCGTCCTTGATTGTCAAATTCTTTCCTTGCTTCTGCAGTTCCGATTATATCATAAGCAGCCTGTATTGATTTAAATTTCTCTTCTGCAGCCGCATCTCCGGGGTTCCGATCCGGATGATATTGTCTTGCTAATTTCCTATATACACGTTTGATCTCGGCATTAGTTGCATCTTTTGGAACTCCCAAAACTGCATACGGGTTATCTGCCATCAGTACTACTAGACAGCCATCTAACTTCAACCCTATCGAATTCTAAATCTCTTCATCGATGCTCTGAATACCTATTGTTGCTTAGGACTAGTATGGCTATTGGTTGGGCTTGCTTTCGTAACTATGTTGAACATGCTGAAGAAATAGGTGGAGATATTACTGATTATCCTCGCTTTTTTATTATGCCTAATTCATCTCATATACATTCAGATGCTGAAGGAAACAATGTAATTAAATTAATGAATAATGATGAACATGTAGATCATGAAGTTGAGCTTGTAATAGAACTAGGTGATGATTTGTTGCCTAAATCTATGTGCGTTGGTTGCGATTCAACTAACCGAACTAGGCAGGGACTTGCTAAGGAAAAAGGATGGCCTTGGACTGAAGGTAAGTCATTTCGAGGGTCTGCTGTTTTGGGAACGTGGGCTGATTGGGATCCAAATGTAGTGGAAATTTGTTTATCTGTGAATGGTGAAGTCAGACAACTGGCAAATACTAATCTTATGGTTCACAATGTAGATTCTTTGCTAAATCATCTTAATCAGTGGTATGATCTATCACCTGGTGATTATATTTGGACTGGAACCCCGAAAGGCGTAGGAAGAATGTTCGTCGGCGATCAAGTGAACGCATGGATGAAAGATTCAGAAGGTAACGTTGTAAGTAGACTTAACGCTAATTGCATTAATTAATTCTAGTTAATTGCATGTCAGTTAATTGCCTTAAAACTTCTAATGCTGGAGATTGTCCTAATCCATTTAGGATTTGATGTGCCTCTGAATGATATTTCATTGCTCTATCCATTGCATAATCAATTGAGCCATTATTTCTTAATTCATCTACTGCTGCTTTAAGATCAACATCTGAGCATTCACCTTTTCCATATACTTTTGAGAATGCTGGTAGGTCATTACCACTATCTAGGGCATGGATAGCAATCAAGGTCTTCTTTCCTTGAACTACGTCTGATCCAGCAGGTTTACCTAATGTCTCAGTATCTCCAGTGATATCTATTAAATCATCCATTAACTGGAAACATAATCCTAACTTAAGACCCCATTCTGCCATATTTCCGACAGTTTTTGCATCTGCACCTGCTAGCTTCGCTCCAGTTTCTGCACAAGTTTCAAACATTGCACTAGTTTTTCCAGCAATCATTGCAATATATTCATCTTCACTAACATAGTCTCTTTCTTCAAAGTCAAAGTCTTCTTGTTGACCTTCTGCTACTCTTCTTACCATCTCGCCAATAGACTGGACTAAGAATTTTAGATTATCAGGGGTTATGTCATCTGAATCAGCAAGGATCTCAAATCCTACAGCTAACATTGCATCTCCAGCATTTATTGCTGTTGCATCATCATATTCGATATGTACAGCATTTAATCCTCTTCTTATCGGATCTTGATCCATTATATCATCATGAACTAATGTGAAATTATGGATTATTTCAATACTTGAACCAAGCGTATAATGGCCATCATGAGCCATTCCAGTAGCTTCACCAACTAGTCTAGGTAATATTGCTCTGTATCTTTTTCCACCACCAGTGAAAAGATGAGTCATAGCACCATGTAAACGACTTTGTTTAATTTTCTTCATTGAATTCATAATTTCATTTTCAACAATGTCTTTATGTTTTCCAAGTGCTTTTTTCAGCTCTTGGCCTGATGGAGGTGTACCCATTATCGATAATCTCCCACAATCAATTATTTTATCATTGTTGGAATTAACCAATGAATCCATGTCTGGATAGTGGGGTTCAATGAAATTTTGCCAAATCATCCTAAACCATGGAGCGACAATCATGTCCTTCCATTCATTCTTCCCTTCAATCATTTCGATTATTTGCCCGTGGTCAAGCCATCTTGTTTCTTTAATTTCATTTTCATTAATTGATAATTCGACATTTGCTCTAACTATTAAGACGTGATCAATCTCATGTTCAATCCATTCGTCATCCCATCTACAACTATATTCGAATCTTCCAATATGATTGTATTCCCATGATTCTGAAACCTCCATTGGGATTCCCAGTTCTTGAAACATTTTTCTTTTACTAGCGTGAATAACTCCTTCTATTGGGTCACCATTTTCGAATTCAATATCAAGAGGATGGCTACAACAACTATTTGCCCAAATACCTGGGAATGTGATTTTCTCCACTGCTCTTTGTTGCATAAGAAGTCTGTTTTTTGAATCAAAAATAAGAACGCTAAAGGCACGATGCCTGATTCCTTCTCCTCTATGACAATCTATTTTACTAGCCGAACCTATGGCATTGTCATGTTCATCTACAACTAAGCACATTTCTTTCATCATTTCTAATTGTGATGAATCTA
>JAJPRD010000032.1 GCA_023700255.1 Candidatus Thalassarchaeaceae archaeon
TCACTATTCTTTGCCAAGACCTATTACTTGTAATCTCTTTGCTTTAGTTAGAATAAATATGGCGTTTATCACTCTGTTTGTCCTTTAGTGGATATTGCCTCATGTTGCTCAATCCTCGTGTCTAAATAACCTATATGGTGATTCCCTCGTCCTATATTGTACGTGATAAAGCGTTAATTACGTGGTTAACGCTTCGTTAACGTGTTTAAAAAGCGTTAATAATGCGTTAATGTTTTCGTTCTATTAGTGTCGTACTGAAAGTATTTATTCGCTTTAATTCGGATTTTTATTTCAAAAAAAGCGTTAATACTCTTAAAAAAAGCGTAATGATGCGTGAACATTATGAACTAGTACCTATGCACAGAGTATATGTCGATAGGAGGCGTCACTTTACTCGGCCTACCTTCAGTTCGTGGCAATCCATTTGATAATCGACCGATTGAGGCATCTCGCTCCCAAGATCTAGTCGGGCAACAAAAAATACTTCATCGTTGGAGAGACCACATACATTCAGGTTCACCTAGGATGATATTTTTAGTAGGGGACCCAGGGTCAGGTAGGACTTCAATTATTAACACCATATCATCCCAGACTCCAAAGAAATACATCGGACAATATCTCTCAGGAGCTGATGATAAAGTCCGCACAGTATTACATGAAATTGTGACACACTTTGGTACGTTTGAACCTATAACTAATATGAATCAATTATCGCAAAAATTAGTATCTATGTTCGATGAAGAAAAAGGCCCATTACCATTAATTGCTTTAGACTATCCATCCCAAGCAATCGATCTGAATGATTTTTTATCTCGTATTTCACCGATCTTATCTAGACTCCGAGCAATGATAATTGTAAGCTTAACTGAATCTCAGTTTTTAGATTTAAATATAGGTCTTAAGGAAACATTTGATGAACCGGATAGGATAAAAAACTTTACGAAAAAAGAGATACAAGAAATGGTAAATAATCGGATGCGACTAAAATCTAAAGAAAAATGGATGATTAATTCGATAATTCTTGATTCCATACATTCCAGTACGGGTGGCAATCCTCGAGATGTGATAAGAATTTTAAAACGCCTAGTTGACGAAAAGAGAGATTTAGGGTGCCATGGGGCACTAGAAAATTTAGTTGCTTGGAGAGAAGATCCCGCTGCTTCTAAAATCCAGAATATCCCTCAGCAATCTCAGACTGTAAATCCTGAAATTTCTTCTCCAATCATTTTTGATTATGAAGAAATTGAGGTGGATGAAGAGGTTAATCATGATATTTCTTCTCCAATCATTTTTGATTATGAAGAAATTGAGGTGGATGAAGAGGTTAATCATGATATTTCTGATAATTTGAATAACGACTTTGTTAATCATGATCCTGATGAAATATCGAGAAATGCAGAGGTTTCTGATTGGTCAGATGATTTTTCAGTTGATTCTAATTATGACGAAGAAGAACGGTTTGAAGATGCTATTTTAGATTTAGATAAAGATATTAGAACCGAATTAATCCCTAAAGATAAACCTAATATATCGGCTTCCGAATCGAATTCTAATGTCATTAATAAAACAGGGTTATTCATGGAGCCCGGGACAGAACCACCTCGAAAATCACAAAGAAGTGGTTCATTTAGTGGATTAAGATCACGTCTTGCTAAAACCTCTTCAGACATGGAACAAGATAATTCTAATCCAGTAGAAATAACTTATGCTGATTCAATTCATCCCCAATCAACATTAGATAAGTTTACTGATCCAGAAATATATAAGGAACCAAAGATTCCAACTATTTATCCTGAAGATATTGTCTCAGAAGCTCAAGTAGATCCTGAAATCAAGATTCATAATTACAACGAAGTGATGATTACTGAGGGTTCAGAATGGTCTGTTGAACCATCTTTTTCATCAACTTTACCTGATATTCCTATCGAATCTAAATTTGATATTGAAGATAGCCTCCCAGAAAAATTACCTGAATTAATTAGTTCTACATACGTTGAAGACACGATTTTTGAAGAGATGGAGCCATCTATTGAATTACCTATTGAGCCGATTCCTACTCCAATAGTGCCTGCGATTCCAGCTGAAATTTTTCCTATTGAAAATGTAAGTCCGAATTTTTCTAAATTCGCTCCTAGGTGGGAGCCAGATCTACCTTTAGACACAAATCGTTTTTATTCACTTTCAGATGCTGAGAGGCTAATATTAGAAATAGCTGCAAAAAGAGAAATATCTCCTTCCGATGATGAGCTGCAAGCAAGGTTAGAGGTGGGTAGGCCTCGTCTATCACAATTGTATAATAGCTTGCAAAAATCAGGTTTATTGTCTGTAAGGAAACAAGGACGTACACGCTTGTTTAAACTAAGTAGTGCCGCTGTAGATGAATTTTGAGGTTTAAAAATGTCAGATAATGGAAATATAGTTACTCGAGAAAAGGTAGAGAAATATCTTGCATTGACCGCAGAAGCAAGAATCAAAGCAACTCCAATTACAAACAATGATGAAGATCATCGAAGATTAGAGTCTATGCTAAGAATGTGTGATGACTATCAGAATGATGCCCGACATTTCATGGAAAATGGCGATTTAGTACGTGCTTTTGGTGCAATAAACTACGCTCATGCATGGATTGATGCATCGGTGAGAATTGGTCTTATGGATGGTCATGGCGATGACCGTTTGTTTACACTACCTTAATTCTGTATTAGACGTAGTACATTTCTTGAAGTCACTTCAATATATGATCCGCCATTATTTATTAGTCTCTCCTTCAATCTTCTATCGACAGTTAGGACCGGCCAATTATTTTCTTTTGATAATTCAAGTAGCATCCCGTCTGTATGTCTTAATTCTTTAGGAGCTGCAATAATCTCTGATTTGCTATCTAGTAATTTTAGCAATAATCCTTTTCGTTGTTTAGAAAGTGAGATTAATTCTTCTCTTACTTTTTCTAAAAGCAAGTATCTTGGTTTTCCAATAACTTTACTCATAGCAACATCTAAATTTAGACCAGCATCGATTAATGCAGCCCATCCACAAGCGTCTATTAGGACGCAATTCATCAATCTCACCCTACAATTGTTCCATGGCCAATTAATCGCCATCTTGTCCCAACTCTTCGAGATAATGTGATTCTACTACCCACTTTAGCACAAATTGGTAATCTTAGAGAAATTCTTGATACTTTTCCTTTTTTAGCTACTGTTCCTACAGAAGTAGCGGTTGCTGAATTTATCATTATCATCTCATTCATAGAGAGCGGGCGGACAGGATCTGAACCACCATCGCCGCCTGCTACCATCTTTTCTAGTAATTCTAGTTCTAATTCTAAAGATTCCCATATTGGTGGTAATTCACCTTCTTTTGCCATAACTTGTCCCGATAATTCATCGGCCTTTGTAGCGACCGGGTCTAGGGGTGTCGCTATTCCACAAAGTCCTCCTGCGTGTGCAGTATCAAGATCTACTCCTCCACCTTTTATGCTTTCTATATGCGTCTCAAGTGGTTCCCAACGAGTCTTATTTCCGTCTTTTATTCTTCTTCCAGGTGCAATCACTATTTTATCACCTACTGAGAAAGAACCTTCGACTATGCTACCTCCAATAATACCTCCAGATAGTTCATTTGGACGTGCACCAGGACGGTTTGTATCAAATGATCTTGCAACATACATCAACCCAACTTCTTCTTTAGAACGATCAGGTGTAGGTATAGTCTGTTCAATCGCTTGAATCAGGATATCTAGATTGACATCATGATGTGCCGAAATTGGTATAATTGGCGCTTTTTCAGCAATAGTGGAGTCAACGAATGTTTTAATTTCATTATATGATTCCATTGCTCTTTCTTGAGATACTAAATCTATTTTATTTTGTACGATTACGATGTTTTTAATACCTGCGATTTGTAATGCTGCTAGGTGTTCTCTAGTCTGTGGCTGAGGGCATTTTTCAGTTGCAGAAATTAGTAATAATGCTCCATCCATAATCGATGCGCCTGATATCATCACAGCCATCAATGTCTCGTGTCCGGGTGCATCAACAAATGAAACTACTCTCAATAAGTCTTTATTAGAATCTTTTTTACCCTCAGGATGCTTTCCTTTGGCATAAAATTCTCCTTTATCTGTAGAATAAAACGTGGTATCAGCATATCCTAGTTTGATACTAATGCCTCTTTTCCTTTCTTCGGAATGAGTATCAGTCCAAGTTCCTGATAGTGCTTTAGTTAGAGTTGTTTTACCATGATCGACGTGTCCGACCATTCCAATATTTACTTCGGGCTGCTTTTTACTTTCAGCCAGAAGCATCATCCCCTAAGGTTCACTCCTCTTCATCAGCTAGGATAGATCCTAGTGATTTATTGCCATATTCTAAGACTTTAAGATTAAGTTGGCGAGTGTCTGTACTTATTGTGTTCCCACGAAGATTTCGACGGCGGCGTAGTCCGTCATATTTATATCGATAAATTTTACCATTTTTCTTAACATATCGCTTGCCCTTGTAACCTGTACCTGCAGTGATAAGTATTGATTTAATATTCCCACCTTCAAGCTCTGAGCGCATAGCTCGTCCTGTTTTATCAGAGCCTCCAGTTATCTGAAGTTTGTAACCATTCAATGAACCTTCACCCTCGCCTACGAACATACCTTCTACTGAATCTCCAATCTTCTTTCCTAGGAAATGATTGAAGTTCGAACCGGTAATTTCTACTGAGAATGAACGACCTTTAGCACTTGGCTTAGTATCGTTGATTACTGCTTTGAAAGATTGCTCACCTGCCATATTACTCACCTTAGACGACATCCCGACATACGACCCCTATAAGAGCGGTTCGGCATCCCCTTTCGGACTGCTGATTCATCTTTGTAGATCTATTTCAATTCTACTAGCTAGATTTGCAGGCGCTACGTTATTCATTGTAATGTGCTGTGTTCTTCCTCTTCCAATGTTTGACTTGCCACCCCTGGTTTCAATTAACCCCTGATTTTCAAGGAATTTTAGATGTTTCCAGAACGTAGTATAACTTTTTGGCTTCGTTTCATATTCTTCACAGACTAGCCGATATAATTTTTCAGCATCTCCAGTATTTATTTCAGACTCCTTTTTTAGTCTTCTACATAGGCCAAGCATTATTAATTTTTGATCTTTTGATAAGCCATCGACTTGGCTTGGTTCTATTGATGTCACTCTTGTGATGCTTTGCTCTAAATCACCAATTAGTACCTCTCCTCTTCCAGCTGATTCCGCTCTTCTAATTGATGCTTCTAGCAATTCTATAGCCAATCTTGCATCTCCTGAATCCGCTGCCATCATTCCTATTTTTTCAAGAATTTTCTCATTTATTGATCCACTTCTACAAGCAATATCTGCTCTTTGCTTAGCAATTTCTGTTAGCCCTTTTTGAGTATATGGTTTTAATTCAAGAATATTACTTGCTCCAAGTCTAGATATTATTGCTGGTTCAAATAATTTTAACAACATCGAATCTTGACTTACTAAAATTAATGACAATGATCCCTGCCTTTCTTGACTTTCGTCAATTCGTAAAAGTTTGTATATCAAGTCAAAATTATCTCTTCTTACTAATATGTCAACTTCATCAAGTACCAGTATGAGATGACTATTATGGGATAACAGATTCCTTCGTATTGATTGAATTATTTCTCCTGAACTCAATCCTCTTTCAGGATGTCCTGAGTCTAATATCAATGCTATACGTTGTAATACTTGAGATGTTGATGGATGATTTCTACAATTTACATGCGCTAAAACAATCTTTCTTTTTCCATCTAAGTATTTTACTAAGTCTTCGCCGAATCGTGAAGTTAAAACTGTTTTACCCGAGCCAACCGGCCCCGTAATTACTGCTCTACAACTTGAATTATGATTCTCTATATGGGAAAACATACTTGCAATTTCGCCTAGTTCATTGTCTCTGCCGACTAGGCTATCAGGGGTCCAGTCAAATGACAAAGGTTCCTTATTGATTAAGATTTTACCCGCTCCTATACGGTTGAGGTATCCAGTCATCAATATGGTGTTTATTCGGTCGTTCTTAGACCTATCCAGAAACTATGTTCAGATAAGGTATTTTATTGATTATTTACCTGATCACGGTATTTCATCAAATTGATAACCATGTTCCCAACTTTTTTCACCGAGAGATACTTCTAATTCAAAAGGGGTAATCAGTGGTTTAGCATATTTCACTGAATCATCTATTGCAATTCTTGGACAAGCAGTATTTACAAATGCATCTACTGGATAGAAGTCAATTAAATCAGGACCAACATGATCGAGAGCTAATAAGTATCCTTTTTTCCCATGCTTTTTCAATAAATTTTTCATTCTTATTGCTAAGTTTCTTCTCATTTGGCCTGGTTTTTCACCAATCAATATACCAAAAGTTTTAGCATTATCAACTGCAAAAATGAGTCCCATACGTTGCCTTAATATTCTCTCAATTCTTTTAAAAGACATTTCACTGGCATCTCCTGTATATGGATCGAGTAAAGCTAATGGTTTCCCAGTATGCATGACTAGGCCTATTGGATGAAAGTCACCTGATCCAAGGAATAAGTAGTGCCCTATTGATGGGTCATCTCCTGAGTAATTACATCCTAAAACTTGTCCTGGGAAAGTAAGTCTTGCCCCCCCTACTGGTATTTCTACTTCAAATCCAGCACTCTCTAATCTTTTCTTATAATCAAATAACAAATGTAGATGCTGGATTGAACCAACGAGTCCCAATTTAGTTCCTGTAAGTGGTGCTACTCTTCCAACAGCATCTACAAATCTCTCCATTGCTTCATCATTTGTCAAATCAATATCCTCTCCTGCCGTTGCTAATCTTGCATCAGCAATTGATTTATGTTGTGATAAAATAGGTAATACAGGGTCTATTACTGGATCTCCCTCATATGTTACTGGGATGAAATGAGTAGGCATTCCTGAATCAATATTCATTTGTGAATGCCCCATATGAGCGACTAACTCGACTCCCATCATTTTCATTTTATCATGAACTAAGTCACATGCTCCATAGCAAGGATCTGCAGCCAAAATCACTTTAGCCGCAGATTCATCTTCAATAGAATCCATCATCTCTAATGCTTGCATTTTCAGTCCTTCTGGAACTTGTAGAGCTACGAGTCGATGGTCATTTTCTTTGATTCTTTCAACTAAGTCTTCTAGTTGAAAATCGTGTTTGTTTAAATCCATATTTCCATCTCCATTAATCTACTATCTCGACCTTTCCATCAATGATGTCAATCCTTGCAAGCGATCTTATTGGCCAATTTGGTCTTTCACGATTTAGTCTTTTTAGACCTTCACCTTTTTCTATTGCAATTACGATGTCTTGTAAAATCACACCCATCTTTTCAAGAGTATCTAATAATGGCTCTAATGTTCCTCCAGTAGATATGACATCATCTACTATTAGTATACGTTCACCTGGTTTTATGTCATTGATGTAAACTGTAGATTTAGAATATCCTGTTGCTACATCAACTCTAATTTCACCCTCCATCCCATATGGTCGTTTACGGATTACTACAGTTGGTTTTCCAGTCGCATCTCCAACTGCTGCTAATAATGGTAGACCCATTGCCTCAACTGTTACAATTAAATCAATTTTCGACCATTCTACACTTTCTACAATTAAATCACGTGTTGCACGGAGAACTTTTGCTTCCATACGAGGTATTCCATCAGAAATTGGATGAATGAAATAAGGGTATTCGCCTTTCCATATTATTGGTGACCCACGAAGAGACTCATGTAGAATCGATAGGGGGTTCATGGGCTTCATGCCCACACACTCAGACTAGTCCTGCCAAATGCTCTGCACCTTCAACTACCTTGATTGTACAAGGTGTTGGGAATTTACAGTTTGCTTTACGTAATGCATCTCTTGCAACAACGTAATGCTCTGGAGTAGTTACAATTGAGATTACAGTTTGTCCTCTTTGGACACGTGCAGCAGTCCCTACATTCTTTCCAAATGCTTGTCTCATGCCTTGTGAAACTCGATCAGCACCTGCTCCAGTTGCTTGTTTATTTTCTCTGAGTATTTGGTGAGGGTATGTATGCATTCTTAGAGCATAATTCTCACCTGCAGCTGTTCTAATTCTTGCATTTGCAACTTGACGAGCCGCTTCTAAAGCTTTATCTTGAATTTGACATGGATTATCTGCTAAAAGTAACAACTTAACTGGGAAACCACCTGCTTCTGCTTTCTTCCTGTTACCCATGAAATAACGTAGGATTCGATTATTTGGTACACCGCCAGTGTACTGACGTCTTGTGTATGCCTGACCCTTAAGTCGGCGGTACATAACTGCGGGTTTACGTGCCATTTGAACTACCTCGACTTCGGCCGACTGGCCTACCGTATTTAATAATGAGTGAGTAGAAGAAACTATCTTCAATCACAAGTAATCAAGATATAGTCAGTCTTTTACTCTCATTTTGAACGATTTTAACCCCAATTAGTATCATCAAGAATCCGATAATCATAGTATATCCTAATTGTTCATCTAGTAGCCACCAGCCTCCCAAGATCCCAAAAACAGGTACTAAGAAAATATATGATGAAGCAGCTGTAGCTCCTAATTTTTCAATACCAATTGTGAACCAGTAATATGCAAGAACAGTTGAGAATCCTCCTAAATATAATATAGCCATCCACCCCTCTTCGGAGGGTTTAGGAATACCATAATTCCAAGTCTCATATATCATAAAGGGGGTAATCATAATTGTACCAATAAGTGAATACCAAACTACAATTTCTAGAGATGAATAGTTATTTTTCCCATCTTTCCCTTGCATTAATCGTTTAGTCATATTTGTGGTAGTAGCCCAAGATAATGATGCTAAAAGTATCAATAAGTCTCCAAAAATTCTATCTTCAAATCTAATTTGAGTATTTGGGCTCCATCCTGTAACTATACCAACTCCTAATACTCCACAAAATAATCCAAGGAACATCTTTTTTGATATTGGCTGACCTAGCAGTGGGGCCGCTAAAATTACTGTAAAGATTGGATTGAATGTTATTATCAAAGAAGCATCTCCTGCTGCTGTATAGAACATCCCATGCATAAAGAAAAATTGGTAACATAATACTCCGGTAAATCCAATTAATATCAGACTTTTCATCGTCTTTTTATTATTTGGAAACCATCTGACTTTTTTTCCATTGATTGCCATAATAACAAACCATAAATAAAAAATTATCATAGTAAGGATATATCTTAACCAAGCTCCTGTCATAGGTGGTAATTCTAAGGTCAACATTCTCCCAATAGCCCATGATAAACCCCAAATAATTGCTACAAGAAGCATAAGTAAATGTGTTTTAACGTTACTATCATTCATCATATAGATACCAACTTCTAAGTTATCCGAGAACTTATACTAATTATGTATAATGGAGTCAATATATCTCCATATGTCAACAATGCTAGGCGATTTGCTTATGCACCCCCCGCTCTGTGGTAGGACCCACGCTCCTGCGTGAGCGTTGGTTGGATTAGTAATGACAAAGAGATCTATGCTCGATCAGTTCGCCGAAATAAAGGCTCAGCATCCCGATACTGTGCTCTTTTTTAGGATGGGTGACTTCTATGAAATGTTCCATGATGATGCTGTAATTGCATCAGATGTATTGGGGATAACTCTAACCAGTCGAGATAAAAATTCAGAGAATCCAGTTCCTATGGCAGGAATTCCTTGGCATTCTGTAGAATCATATCTGCAATCAATGTTACGTGCAGGGCATAAAGTTACAATGTGTGAGCAGGAAGAAGAATTACGTCCTGGGGCTAAGATTCTTGAAAGAATTGTAACTAGAGTATATACTCCAGGTTCATTATATGAAGAGAATTTAATTGGTGAAGATGGTTCAAGCATTTTAGCAGCAATATCGATTAAAGGAGATGGCGTTGGTCTGGCGATTCTTGATTCTTCAACAGGTAGATCTTGGATTCAGGAACAATCAGGAGCAGGTCGTTGGGAACGAATTAAGGATGAAATTCAGAGATGGTCTCCAAGCGAATTAGTAGTCTCTAAGAGTGATGCTTTATCCGAGGTTATATTATCATTAGTTTCTGATTTAGATAATCTTATCATGAGTATTCATGACGCCAATGCGGAGCAAAGATTACAAGCAGTTCGAGATCATCTAAAAGTTTCAGATCTTGGAAGTGTAGATCTAGATTCTAAACCATTAGCATTGCAGGCATGTGGTCTAGCAGCAGGGTATATTGCTCGTTTACATTTAATTGATACAGTGCCTCTAAGAGAAGTTCACTTTGATGCTGATGATGGTCATTTAGTTCTTGATCAGACTACTTTAAGAAACTTAGAGTTAAGTCATACCTTGGTTGGTGAAAAACAAGGTTCTCTATTACATTCAATAGATTCTACAAGAACTTGGATGGGTCGTAGATTACTCAAAGAATGGATTATGCG
>JAJPRD010000033.1 GCA_023700255.1 Candidatus Thalassarchaeaceae archaeon
TAAAGTTGGATTTTGTTCTTCAAATAGGTGAGTATTATTGACCATTAAAACTACTTCGCTACATTTTAATGAGATGTCGCAACCTGTGATTTTCACTTCATGTATTCCTTCATCCCATACTCCGAAATTTATTATTGGTGTACTCCAAGAATCACCCGATACGGATACGCTACCTGCCGATAAATCATCTATAGCCAACGAAAATAGAACCTCTTCTCCATCTGGATCACTAAATTGACCTTGTGCCTTCCATGTATCTACTTCCCATCCATACTCAGATACGCTTATCATAGGCGGCGAACTTTCTTTTGTTATATCCAGATTGAACAGTTTATCTACAGAATATACGTTTTCACCGTAAGCTCTAATCCATAGGTTAACTCCACCTGGTATTATTCCTGTTGATTCGACCATTAGTGTAGTATCTGACATTATATTGGTAGTACCAATAGTAGCTGAATTTATATTTTGATTTTGTGTAAAGCTATATTCTAAAGTTAATTCTGGCCATCCATCATTCAACTCAATCATTATTGGATGTGGGGTTAAAAGAATACTAGATGCAGTGGATACAGAAATTGGAATACCCAGAAACCATGTTCTATTACCTGAACTCTGCCCTAAACTATCTGTGGCTTCACACGTGACATTCGTGATTCCATTATCCGGAATATCTCCCCATAATGATTTTTCTTTTTGGTATATGTTTATTGAATCATCGCCCAAGCAATTAATTTCTAATTGAGTTACAGGTCTTTCATCAGTAAACCATGATGATACACTCTCCCAATCCGCCCACACTCTTTCGCCACTATCTAATGAGGGGAACCATGACCCATCAAGTGGGGCATCATCTGTCCAAACTGGAGGTTCATCAATTGGTATCGGTGCTACAGTAAAATCAGCAAATATATCCTCGCCACTGGGCCAAATATCAGGGCTTCCATGAGGTATTAATACATATTTAATTCCTGATTCAACAGTATTTTCAAAGGTATAACTTGATGAGTCATCTCCAACACATGTCCCTCTTAACGGTGCATCAGAATTTGTTGAGGGTTCAAATTCAACATCTCTTCCTTCACATTCTTCCCACATATCTAATCTTAAATTGGGGTTCTCAGGAAAAACGAATTCAAGAACCGCATTAGTCATATTAGATCCATTGAAGGCTAGTGTAAACTCATTACCTAGATCTACACTAGGTATCGTCATTGTTGCATTTAACCAGATCTCTAACCTACATTCATCAATTCCTTCAGAATCGCTGATAAGAGTGTCACAATTTCTCTCGGAATTAGGGTATACAGGGATTTCTACACAGTCACTACTTGAACCAATGGCAGTACAATCTCTCATCTCTGCATGATTCGATGGCACTAAATTCCATTCTTCAACTATTGGTTCTTCCCACGATGCATTCTTCCAATCTAAGCCAACACCTCCTCTGTGTGGTGCAGATTCTCTAATGCCGATTCTTGTCAATGCGTGCTCTATACACTCTGAAGCAATAGCCTCAACAGCAGATTTTTCATCAGTTGATATCCAACCATCACCCCCACTTGGGTATAGTTCTTCTAGATATAAATCTAAAGATTCTCTCAATTGGTCAACTATAGTTCCATTTACCCATGCTCTTGCTTCTACATTTGCCGTATTCCAGTCCTCGTTTACAACAATCTCGAAATATGCATGAGTATATTCAATAATGTCTTCGAAGGTAAGGGAATTACATCTTTGTTCTAAAGTCCCACCACCTCCACCAATCTGGTCTCTCGGTGAAACTTGTTCGTCTAGTGCTTGTTCACTATTCTCGAACGCATATAGTGAAGAAAACATCAAAAATATCGTTAGGATTGCCAGAACCTTCGGTAGTCTAAGATTATTCACAACCTATGCAAAAGGTATAACCTCATCATTATATCGTATGTTAATTTTAACATTCACTTCTCACTTTTACTCTATTTAGGGGTCCCTAAATTTAATATACTCCACTATCCTCGGAAGTTTAGGGAGACCTAAAAATAACATATGGAGATGAATGAATGAATACACGAAAAATTACTACATTAGCTACAATACTGATGTTTATGACAACTGCTTTACTTGCTGGATGCCTAGGGGATAACGATACTCCTGACTTAGATTCTAATGACGGTGGCTATGAATATGCTTCGAATGTCGATAATCATCGAATGCTTGTTGAAGATGTTTGCGATATCAAAGATCTTGCAGAAGCTCATGACTGGGATGGAATTAAAGACATTTACACAAATGGTAAGCATGCAGAAAAGAGTGATGGTTCATACAGAACATTGCAAGGATTTGCAGATGCTACAGGTAAGCAACATGGATTAGATACCTTTTATGGCACTGATTCACCCCTAGATGACTACTTGATGTCAGCATTAGATGGAACAGGTATGTTTGAAGGAACTACTGACAGTGTTCGAGAGCAAGCTGTAGAGAAAGGTGTCCAAAATCAGATAATGGTTGCATATGCAATACATGAATTAAATGCAGCCATAAACAAGGCAGAAGCTGGAAACTTCGGTACAGATGATGCACAACACGCATGGGACGAAGGATGGGCATTCTATCACGGTCTAGATGAGTATGCTTCATGCTCTCCATACGCTACTGGAGACAAGAGAGCAGGTAACTATGCTACTGAAAATGCAGATGGCACTGCTATAGCAAATGCAGCAATACTTCAAGCGATGAACAACGGCCTTGTAGCTCTACAAGCTGAAGATCTAGTTGGAGCAACTGCTGCAAGAGACGAGGTTGTAAAGCAATTAGTAATAATTTATTCACAAGCTACAATTCGTTATGCTCACAAGATGAATACTGATGATACAGTAGAAAAGGCTCAAACACACCAAGCAGAGGGGTATTCTTTCTGGAGAGTAATTGAGAAATACATCGCTGAAGCGAACCCATCACCTGGTGACGATTGCTATAATGGTGTTACAATGACTGTTAGTGCAGCAGCTGCTGATGAATGTGCAGGATATATGTACATGACTGATTATGATATGGGCGATGGAATGGATATTTGTTACAATATGAATGTTCATATGGTTTCAACAGATTCTGATGAGACGTCATGTGACGCATACATGTACTTAGAGAATTATGGTGAAGAAACTTACACAGGTTGCTACAACACTGTATCTCACAATATGGATGCTACATGGAATCAATCAGTTTGTGAGTCATGGAACTACTATGAAGATGCAGATTTTGGCGGAGATGAGCTATTCACAGGATGCTATAATATGGAATCACATGTAGTGTCTTCTGATGATAACGCTACATGCACATCATACATGTGGGTTGTAGATTATGTTACAGTTGCTGGAGAAGATGGTTGCTACAACAGTATATCTCACACATGGGACACAGCAGCAGATCAGGCTACTTGCGAATCTTATGATTGGTATGTGAATTATGGTGCTACTATGTTTACAGGATGCTACAATATGGTATCTCATACAACTAATGCAGATATGACTGAATCTGAGTGTGGTGCATTTACGCACTTCGATGGATTTGGAACAACTGGAATTAATGGAATCTATGATTTCAGTAATGTACCAGTAGCAGGAACTGACTATCAGGCAGCTGTTCGCGCACATCTACAACCAGCTTGGGATATGCTAGGAATAACTGCAGAAGATATTGGAACACTACAATAAATTGACTTCTATGTGGCCTTAATTGGTCACATAGGAGGACTTACTTGAACGGTAACGGGTGGCGCTGGCAATACTCTGGGTCACAACAGATGCTACATACTTCATCATAGTTATAAATTAGAACTCACATTCAATTTAAGCGCCCCCGTTAACCCACTAATGATCTAATAAATCACTATTTTCTATTAGATACGAGGGATATAAATGAGTCATGAAAAAATTTTAATTTTATTTGGAACAGAAACAGGTAACTCTGAAGAGTTAGCCGATCAGTCAGGTAGACTAGCTAGTGAATATGGGTTGGAAGCAATCATAAAAGGCATGGATGAAGTTACATTTGATGAAGTATCTTCATCAAAAAGAGTACTTATTTTCTGTAGCACATGGGGTGACGGTGAACAACCATATAATGCTCAAGATTTATTTGATGTCACAACTGAATCAGAAAATAATAGTATGTCTAATATTAATTTCGCAGTATTGGCTTTGGGAGATACTGCGTTTGATATGTTTTGTGAATCTGGTAAAGAATGGGATAATATTCTTCAAGAAAAAGGTGGAAATAGAGTCAATGATAGAATTGACTGCGATACGGATTATGAAGATGAAGCGGATATATGGATTCTCGCTACCCTAGAACTTATGAGGGAAATAGAATAAAAGAAATTAACTTTTATTCTTTTTTTGAGATTATATTGATTAATGTTGAAAACTCACATTAAATTACTACAAGTTATTGGGATAGATTAGGAAGAAGGCGACTTGTTACTAAGTAATCAATATTAAAAAGGTGTATTTGAAATGAAGAATAAGTCAATAGTCGTTGCTTTTATTACAATATTGCTTCTTACTACGGCTTTTTCTGGATGTTTAGGTGATGATAGTAGTGAGGATAGTTTAGGTTCTCTTGTAATCGCTTATGAAATTAAAGAAAATTTTGATAATGTAGACGACAATCCTCAAATGTTTGCAGATTATCTTTCTGAGAAATTAAACTATGATGTTTCAATTTTCAGTGTAGACTCAGAAGGTGCTATGGTTGAAGCACTAAGGTTTGGTAATGCAGATATTGCATTAATGGATGCTGGAGCAGCATGGGTTGGTTGGCAACAATATGATTTAGGTGTGTTAGCAGCTGATATGAATGTAGATGGAAGAACCTACTACAATGCAAATGCATTGGTGAGATCTGGTAGTGATATAGCAGATGCCTATCTAGATGATAATCCATTTTCAGACCCATTTGCTCTATTATCTGGTAAAACCTCCTGCCACACTGGTTGGTTAAAATCAGTAGGAATGTTACTCCCGATGGGTTTCTTAATCGGTCATGGTTATGCTAATGTCATAGGTGATCCTAATGATGTAGAAACAATTAGAAATACTATTCATAGTTTCTTTGATTCCAACTCTTCAATACCGGATACTGGGACCCCTTACTATGGTTATTCTGGTGCACTAAAATGCCTATCTGAGGGTATTGGTGATGTTGCTTTTGTAGAGGAAAATAGTGTTCAGATTTTATGTGATAATGAAATAGATTCAGACAATAAAGATTGGTGTCTTGATATTAATGAATATATTTCGTTACCTGCATTTGGCAAGTCACCTAGTCACCCAGTTATGTACAATCCAAATATTATGGATACAACTTTAGCTTCTAAGATTACTGATGTAATGGTTGGAATGAGCAGTGATTCTTCAGCAACAATAATTCTCGAGAATATATTGAATACCCCTGGTTTCATTGCTACTAATACCACTGAACATTTAGATAGTTACTCTTCTTTAATTTCAAATATTCCTGGGATTTCTGCTTATTATGATGATAAATTTGCTCTTAATACCTCTATTTCTTCTATTCTAGACAAGATAAGTATTGCTTATGACATTACTGATATGTCTAATGATTTCAATAATAATCCACAATTATTGGCAGATTTTTTGTCAGAGAAGCTTGAGATCGATGTTGATATTTATCCAGTTAATTCTCAGGCAGAATTACTAAATTCACTTACTCAGGGGTATGCAGAGATTTCATTTGTTGAATCTAGCCTTGCATGGGTTGGTTGGAAACAATATGACCTTGCGGTAATGGCTGCAGTTGAGGCAGATGATGGTACAACATTTTCTAATACCTTAGCTTGGGTTAATTCTGAGAGCCCAATGGCATTAGCTCATTTGGATGAGGATATTTCAACAGATCCATTTAGATTACTAGAAGGTACTACTTCATGTCACAATAGCTGGTTGGATACTGAAAGTATGCTTCTTCCTATGGGATATTTAATCGCTAATGATTATCTTCAAATTCCAGATAATTCCGATGACATTGAGTCATTACGAAATCTTATCTATAACTTCTTTAATTCTAATTCTTCCATTCCTGAATCCGAAGACATCTATTTTAGTGATTTAGGGGCATTAAGATGTTTCTCCGAAGGTTCTGGTGAAGTAGTATTTTTAGAAGAAAGTGTAATTAATTATTATTGTGATAATAATTTAGAATCTGTTAATCGGGATTGGTGTTTAGAAATAGATGAATATGTCTCCTTACCTTCTTTATCGCCTAACCCTACTGATTCAATTATTTATAACCCTAATTTATTAGATATTCAAACAAGAACTGCAATATTAAATGCTCTAATATTACTTAATTATGAGATGTATCTTGAAAACTATTCTACAAGGGGATCGACATATACTGGTTGTTATGATATTTCTATTCATGTTATTGATGAAGATTCTCCAAGGAATGCCTGTGGGTCTGAAATTATGACGAATGTCCTGAATACATCTGGTGTGGTTAGAGCTACCTCTCAAGAACATCTCGGGACTTATTCGGAATATATTTCTAATATCCCGGGTATATCATCTTATTATTCTGAGATATATGGTAATTTATGATTTTTATATAAAAAATGAATCTGAGTAATAATGTGGAATTTCTTGTTTCTATACATATCCGGCAATACCAAATAAGGGATTAGGGTCACCTAAACTTAGTAGTTGACTGTGGGGGATGAGTCATTGAGTAATATTTCAACTCCGATAGAGCCAATAGTTCGTTTAAATGACGTATTAATTGGGTATAAGGCCGCAGATGCTTTAGTTAAGATACCAAATTTAGAAATATTCCCTGGAGAAATTGTGGCTATAGCGGGACCTTCAGGTGTAGGTAAGTCAACTTTATTGAAAACTATTGCAGGTTTAGTTAGACCAATTTCTGGTTCAATAGAGGTTTGTGGGAAGATTATTCCATCTCGTCCAAATAGAGGCGAGTTGGGATATGTTCCACAGAGTTTGGGTTTAGTAAGACATGCTAGTGTCATGCATAATGTAATGCTTGGTGCCAATGCTGGACATAATAAGCCTAGAATTCCTTTGATTGGTATCCCTCTCCCTTCATCTATTGCTAAGGCTAAAGCATTACAAGCGATTTCAGCTATGGGCCTTGAAGAGAAGATTAACGAACCAATTAGGCGTCTTTCAGGTGGGCAACAACGAAGAGTTGCTACTGCTCGAACTCTTGCTCAATCACCACGCCTGATAATGGCTGATGAATTTCTTAGTGAACTGGATCAAGATACAATCGATATGGTACTCAGTGAGGTTACAGAATATGTACGGACGAGCAATGCAGCACTTCTTGTTGTCGAACATGATATAACCCGTGCAAAATTAATGGCAGATCGCTTGTTAGTAATCGATGATGGTCGTGTTAATCCATTCATCACTGAACCAACAGCAATGGAGGTTAAGATATGAATAGAATAGAATCATTCCTAAGACAATATTCTATATTGATTTCCATATCTCTAATTTTAATTTTTTCAATATATGTATTTGATGGAATGATTAATGATTGGGGTCGATTGTCCGGTAGTCTTGATAATTTATCTACATTTATTCATGAATCTTTATGGCCTCCTGACTGGAGTGTACTAGAACCACAAGCTTATCCTGTATGTACTGTATATCCTACATTCCTAGACTTTACATGTTCAACTGCTTGGAAAGGTATGATTGAAACAATTAAGATTGCATTTGTTTCTACAGTTTTTGGGATGATTTTATCATTACCTATCTCTCTTCTTGCTGCTCGTAATCTTAATTCATCATGGATGTCATATACATCTAGATTTATATTAGCAGCATCTAGAAGTCTCCCTAGTATTATTTGGGCGATATTCTTTGTAATCTTGGTTGGTTTTGGTCCTTTAGCGGGTGTCCTTGCCATGACTGTTTATACTGTTGGTTACCTGGGTAAACTTCAATATGAAGCGATAGAAGGAATGACTAAAACTCCATTAGAGGCTTCTGAAGCAATGGGACTTACAAAATTTGAAACTGCATTTTATGTAGTTATTCCTGAGTCTGCAAATGATCTGATTTCTCAGGCTATTTTTATGTTTGAGTATAATTTTAGACATGGTACTGTGATTGGAATTGTGGGAGCAGGAGGTATTGGATATTATATTAATCTCTATCTTAAATTTTTACAATATGATAAGGTAATTGCTTATCTAATTATTATCTTTATAGTAGTCTTAATAATTGACTTAATATCTATACGTGCACGCTCATTCTTTACTGACGAAGTCGAAATATCTAGACCTTCATGGTTGAGTGTATTTTTACCGTCTAGTATGATTAAAAAATAATCAGATGTCATCAGCAACTATGCGAATTTCTCCATCCTCATAATATATCTGAATATTGTCTTTAGTCTTTGAAGTAATAGCAGCCAAGGCCTCATAAATATCTTTTTCTTCAACTTTGAATGCATCAGCAGCTCTCTTTGTTGACCATGGTATTTCTTCAAAATCTGATTGAGATATCCATTTTAAAACTCTTGCTTCTAATTCTGTGAGTTCGTTTATGGCCATATTTTCATTCCTCTCAAGTACTTTCGACAAATTAGTGTTCGTATGATGCAACCATTTTTCTTACAGCCTCTTCAACAGGTATATCTCCATCTAAGAGTTGATTTAAAGAAGTTAAGAAAGGGATTTCAATATCTAATTTCGGGGCTATTTTCACAAACATTCTTGTAGCTCTCACTCCTTCAGCTACCATGTGCATTTCTTCTAACGCCTGTTCTAAAGATTTACCATAACCAAGCATTTCTCCAAGTGTCCTATTTCGGCTTCTTGGACTTGTTGCAGTCACGTATAGGTCACCTAATCCTGCGGGACCAAAGGCAGTTCTAGATTCAGCTCCCATAGCACCAAGGAGACGTATTCCTTCACTAAAACCTGCAAGAACTAATGCTGCTTTAAGATTATCACCACCTATGCTATTTCTCAATCCATCTACTAAACCACAAGCAAGTGCAACAGTATTTTTGAATGCACCCCATAATTCAGCCCCTTCGGGATCATCTGCTGGTGTTAAAATCAGAGTTTTTGTTGATAATCTACCTGCGATTCTTTCCGCTACAGATCTATCATGGCATGCAACTAATGCAGTTGTCATTACTCCTCTTGCAACTTCGGGTGCAATAGTCGGGCCTGTCATAACAACTAATGGATTTGCTTTTTTTGCCTCATTTAATCTTCTAATAATTGCTTTTGAAATAATCCCCGAGCCACCTTCTTCTTCCGGGGCTAATCCTTTTGCTAAGTCAATTAATACGTGGGATGGTCGTAGAATAGGGATGATCTGATTGACTACATCTAATATTACTCCACTTGGTACCGCTAGAACAATTATCTCACATTCAGTAATTATATCCTCGATTTGCATTGTTGCTTGTAATTCGGGAATAACGGTATGTGGCAAGTACTTCTTATTGACATTCTCTGTCATTATTGACTCGTAAACTTCCTGCTCTATTGTCCAACCCATGACATTATGTCCATCGTCACACCATACTTTAGCAAGTGCGGTTCCCCAATTACCTAAACCAATTATACCTATGCGAGCCATAGTATCACTATTTCGGTCGCTTTACCTTCCCGTTAAGACCCTTGGGTATGAGGAGAGGCTATCCGTTGCATTCTTGACTCAAATGCTCCCCGGCCGAAACAAGCAGGGGTACCCGAGTGGTCAAAGGGGCTGGGTTTAGGTCCCAGTGCGTAGTG
>JAJPRD010000034.1 GCA_023700255.1 Candidatus Thalassarchaeaceae archaeon
TGCAGCCCTGTCGAGGCTGCGACCCGGGTTCAAATCCCGGTCGGGGCGCCACTTAAACAACTAAATCAAAGCTTCAGAAAAGAAGTTTATTAATTTCGAGCTGTATTCGTCTGAATCGCCCCATAGAGCATCTAAATTCTCTATGGTTTGATTTAATCTTCTGGAGAAATCCAAGCCTCAAAAGAACACAGTCGTAAAGCACTACTATAATCTCTTTTAATTTTTAATTTGGGTTTCGGTTTACCGGGAAGAATTGAAGGTAAGATTGAATTTATCTTTTCATTTGTTGAGGAAATTTCTGATTCTGCCACTATGACTCTCCCCCTTATCAAAGAAGGATTTTTGCGGTTAAGCAGGGGGATTAACGAGGGAAGAAATTCTATTGTCCGATGGGGTAAGTTGACTAATATCAGATCCCACCTCCCTGTTAATTCGGGATTTTTTGAGAGTTTTGTTGCGTCGGCTAAACCAATAATTCGGTCCGTATAATAATTTTTTAAGTGATCTGTTTTTTTAGGATATTTTCTCTTATCCCATCTTTGAAGATTTTCAAATAATAATTCGACTGCTTTGGAGTTAAGATCGGATGCGAGTACCTCGTCAACTAGTCCTTTTTCACCAATTAAAGTAGACAGGGCTGGACCGACTCCGCAAAAAGGGTCACATACCGCCAGAGGACGGTTTAATTCTGCACGTAATTCTTTAGCTAAACTGAGTGTTTCGAGACGCTCTGTTTGAAGTTTAGTAGAATAATACGCTACTGTCGGATCACAAGAAATAAATCTTCCAGATTCCTTGATCAAAACTTTTGTATTGAGGGAATCTACTGGAATTTTTTCAGTATAAATAATTGATTCTTTTCTAGCACCGATGGGCTCTAAATCTCTAATTCGATATTCTCCCATCACTCCGCCATCAGATAAAACTAGTCTTATCGAGGGATGGGATAATAGTTTGGCTTCTGCAATTTCAGAAGTATATGATTTAATTTCATCATCTATCCTAACTATCATCATATCGCCAAAAAACTCATGTGAAGATGGCCATGATTCTTGATATTTGAAAACTGTTTCTTTACCAACTAATTTTGTTAAGTGATTCCACCAATCCGTATCTATTCTTTCGTCGATTTTCCCCTCACAAACTATTATGTCAAAATTAGAAAATGGTTTTGGAAGGTTACTATCGGCAGATACTGCCAAAGGAATTAGCCTATGTGAGCCATCATCTGATGAGAATATTCTTTGCCCTTCAGCTAACCAATTATGCTCTGTAATCTGGACGAGAATTGCCTCAACTTTTCTATTCGGTACCAATAAGTGCCGCATCATGTTCATCATGTGCAGACGGTTAGGACGCTTCACCATGACGGAGACAGGTTTGCCAGCTGGCTTGTGGCTTATCGGCCTCGGGCCTGGGAATTTGGAATATATGAGCAAATATGCCAATGATATTGCAAACGCCTGTTCAAAGAGATTTTTAGAAGGCTATACCGCTATTTTACCTCCAGAACAAGAAGAAATGTTGGAAGACTTGATTGGAGATTGGGAACGAATAATGAGGCCTGATGTTGAAAATCCGGATAATTTGTTGAAATTGGCTAAAGAAGTTCCAGTCGCTCTTTTGATAGTTGGAGACCCCATGCAAGCTACAACTCACGTAGATTTAGAATCAAGGTGTGATGAATTGGGAATTAACTTCAATATTGTCCCCGGCATTACTGCAACTGCACTGGCAGTTTCCTTGTCCGGACTACAATCATATAGATTTGGACGACAGGTTACTATTCCTTTTTCTTATGGTGATTATTTACCATGCTCTCCCTTGGAAATGATTTGCAATAACTATGAAAACAATTTACATACTCTTGTATTATTAGATCTTGATCCAACAGGTATGGGATTAGACAAACCGACCCCTATGAAGCCTAATGAAGCAGTTTCCCTTCTCCAAAAAATGGCTGACAAAATCTTGCTGGAACCCTCTCAGTTAAAGAGATTAGATGACCCTGTAAATGAATGGAGCGGAATTTTGTTAACAGATATTTCAATGGAAGAACAAAAGGTTTTAGCGGGTAGTTTATCTCAACTTTCTAAATTTAAAGGAGGCTGGATTCATTGTATGATTATACCTGCATCTATGAATCAAAACGAATTAGAGGCTTTTCAAAGACGAATGATTGTTTGACCCTGTAATCGACGGTCTCAAGGGTAGGTGTTGTTTGGCTAGTTTGTACAATATGGCTGGCCGACCTGCAGAAGTTAGTTTTCCCGGTGATAAAAACCGAAGGAAAAAAGTTCGCGTAAGGGGAATTAAGCAAGCATCTAAACAGATTCAAGAAAGATTAGAAAAAGACCTAGACGCTTTGCTAGATAATCCGAAAATATTTTTGCCGAAAATAAATGCAACTCTTGGGAAGCCTAGGAGGGACATGATGGCGGCGAGCTTGAAAGAAATCGGGTACGTTGAGGCAAAACGTCACGAAAGAAAATGGTTAGCAAAAAGAATGGTTAAGAGAAGAGGTTGTACAATTTCTCGTGCATTAGCGGGTAGTTTGTTAGCGGCATTGGAGGGAGATCATTCAACCGTTTCGGTATTCAATAATCCAGTATATGGATCATCAAGTTTTATTCGAAGAGGGAATGGTAAACAATCTCATCAAGTTGGAATACAGAACTTTAATCATCATAAATTGAGATTGTTGGTTTGGGATGATCATGCTAAAGCGGGACATTGGTTCTTTTCTTGGAAAAATGGGTTTGAATACACTGGTTTATCGCCTATTGCACCCGATGGATGGATTGAAGCAACACTAGATTCTGCCTCAATTAAGTTCTCAGGAAGTGAGGTAAGGTGGACAAGAGGATTAGATGAGGATACGGTTACAAATAACCTATTTAATGAAGCAGGTTGGTTAAAAATTACATTTCAAAATGGAGTTATTGCCGGGTTGTCTCAAAGTGTATTAACAAAACCAGAAGAACCGTTTGTCCCATCCATTGCATTGACAATGATGCCGCCTAAAATTTCTGAAATTATTGATGCTGAATGGATGTGGAGGCCTATTGGATGGCCTGAAGACAGACCTCTACCCACCCAGGGATTAGAAAAATTAGACGAAATTATTCTTGCTTGGATGTCTATGACTTTAGAAGATTCATCTCTGGCGAGAGAATGTAGAACAAGTATTCTAAATTCCATAGATGATGGGTTTGTTAGTGGAATGAATTGGTACGACAGTGATTCAAAAGATGATTTTTTGAATTTCCTATCAGGTAGTGAAGACGAAAAAAAGGCAATTTCAGTTATTTTAGAAAATCTAAATTCCGGAATACATGTTAGACAAGATGGTTTAACATTCGATCTGGAAGAGTCGGTTGTAAGATTTGAAGATGGCTCTTGCCACCCTATCCTAGTTTCTTTATGGGATGAACACGGGATGGTTGTACTCAAAGAAATGTTTAATTTAGAAGATGAAAAAGCAGAAGAAATTTATAAAAAACAATTACAAAGAAAACAAGGTTTTGGTGCTTTCCTAAGAGAATTGAGTTCTAATCTTTCTACTGCTAAAAAGCTTGATTTATTACCATGGACAAAAAATCAACTTCCTAGCCCGCTTAGTTTTGCCGATAAATTAATTCGAAAAGCAGGAGATGATGGTGTCGCCTCAACCGTTTCTATGGCTAGAAAGGCTAATGGATTGGAGTCAGCAATGGGTTGGGCCTGGCTTTTTGTACACGAAAGAACTGAATCTGATGCTTGGAGATTTGATTCTTCATCACGAGATAAAGGAAGCGATTGGGTTCCTGCTTTGAGGATGTTGTGGGATTCTGCTGAGAAAATTCTGACTCAAAATGAAAAAATTAATAGGGAAAATTACATTACTGCAATGAAAAAATTAGCAGAAATATCGGGTACCGGAAAGTTACCTAAGCCTTGAAAATTATCCACATTGAAACTACAACTAAAGAAGTCCCCATAATTCTGTTTAGTATCCTAGCCGAATCAGGTGTAGAAAATAATTTTCTTAACTGCGTACCAAAAGCCGCCCAAGACATTACTGCTGGTAGGCCGCATACAAGATTTAGGAAAACTAGCAGCGCTTTAGCAGCAAAGGTTGTGCCGAATAGTGTGCCAAACTGAGTCATAAGAACTAAGAAATGTATCCATGCTTTCCCATTGACCACTTGAATTACTGTTCCTGTTTTAATGCCTAATTTATTACTTTCTTTTTCATCATTAGACATCGGAGAGGATTGCCAAACCTTGTATCCTAGATAAGCAATATAAATAGCTCCAACATAAGTAAGTGCATCAAAAAAAGATTCGTTTGTTTCGATGAATACTGTTGCTCCACCTACAAATAATCCTAATGTTGACCATCCAATTGCCATACCTGCTATGAGAGGAAGGGTTTTGCGAAAACCATACTGAGAACCATGTGCTGCACAAAGGACATTGTTCGGTCCTGGAGTAAAACACATTGGTATAATAAAAACCAATGCGGCAATAAATAAATCAGTATCCATTTAGATCACTAAGCACGAGACTCTAGTAATTTAGATGATGCGGATAATCCTTGTTCAATATCTTTCCAGATATCTTCTACGTCTTCAATGCCTACACTCATTCGAACAAAACCAGGAATTACCCCTGCTTCCATCCTTACTTCTTCGGGTACAAACATGTGGCTTGAGTTAAATGGGCATTCTACAAGACTTTCGACTCCACCTAAACTTGTTGCTTCTAGAGTCATTTCCAGGGATTTCATAAATTTGAGAGCTGCTGCATCGCCTCCAGAAACTACGAACGCAAGCATTCCACTTCCTTTGGGCATTATTCTTTGTGCTAATTCAAAATCATCATAGTCAGGTAAAGAAATATGATTGACGCTCTCAATCATTGGATGATTCGAAAGTCTTTTTGCTAGTTCAGCAGCATTTGATGTATGAATGGGCATACGAGCATGTAGAGTTCTCATACCTCTTTCTAGCAAGTAGCACATATGAGGGTCGGCAGCACCACCGAAGTGTACCTTCTTTGGGAATATTTTAGCAACTAAGTCCTTCTTACCCGCTACAAAACCTGCAATTAAATCTGAATGGCCACCTAGATATTTTGTACCTGAATGAATAACTAAATCAAATCCATGTTTGACTGGATTGCATCCCCAAGGCGATGCAAATGTGTTATCTACTACAGAAATAAGGCCATGTCTCTTTGCTATTTCTGACATGGCATCTAAATCGCAAACTTTCATGACTGGATTTGATAGAGTTTCTACGTATATCATCTTAGTATTTTCTTGGATTGCTGCTTCATATGATGCAGGATCGCGCATATCAGCCATTGTAACTTCTATTCCAAAACGTGGTAAATCGTCAGTCATAAGACCATATGTCCCCCCGTATACATCAGGACTAGCAATTACATGATCGCCGCTAGATAATAATCCTAAGAGAGTTGTAGATACCGCTGCCATCCCACTAGCAAATGTTTCTCCGTCTTCAGCACCTTCCATAGCAACTAATTTTGCTGCAACCGCTTCTGAATTAACACTGGATAGTCTGGCATAGAGCATTGCGTGTTGAGCGCCCGCAGCCCAACCCGCATATCTTTCTTCAGTCAAATGATAAGTAGATGAGAGAAAGACGGGAGTGTTCACGCCACCACCTATCGCGTTTGTGCCTGAATGTACAGCTTTAGTTGCAAACTTCTTGTCGGTGTCGTCGGTTGTCATAGATATCGGAAGAGGTGCTAACAAATCAACTAAACGGCAGTATAGAGGCTGACCTGTCGAGAAAACGACGGTTTGACTAGTATTATCCGACTTTTTGTCGGAAATACTAAGAAAGAGACATCATGACGTCGTTTTATGCCCTTTTCAAAATTAGATGCTAAAGATTCCGGAATTCTAGAAATATTGAATGATGATTCCAGAGCCACTACTCAAGCGATTGCTGACACCTTGGGTATGCCAAGAGTCACAGTACATGATAGGATTAGAAGGCTGCAAGATCGCGGTATAATCGATAAGTTCTCTGTTGAAATAAATCGTAAAGAGTTGGGGTGGCCACTTCATGGATTCATACTTGCTAATTGGGTCGGACAACGAGGTGAAATTGATAGAAGATTTGTTGCCGAAGAGATTTGTAAAATGCCATTTGTTGTTGGATGCCATATTGTTACTGGTCAATGGGACTTTATTGTCGAAGTTGTAGCAAAAGATATGGCAAATTTAGGCGATTCTATACTAGATCAGTTGTCGGATATCAGTGGAGTAGGGCATACGCAGACATTGGTTTCTTTCTACAGTTTTGACGGAATTGCGAAATCTTTGGGCTGATTTGCCACGATTCCCCAAAGATGTCCGGTTAATTGTAAAAATAGTGCAACTATTGGACCGATTAAGACGGCAAATATTATTGTCCCAATGCCAAATATCCCCCCTAATTGCCAGCCGATTGCCAAGACAATGATTTCTATAGTTGTCCTGACTCTACCTATTGGTATTTTTGTAATTCTTTGGAGGCCTGTCATCATGCCATCTCGGGGGCCGGGACCTAAGTTTGCTGTAAGATAGAATCCACTACCTATACCGACTAGAATTGTGCCAATCAATACTTGGATTACTTGGAATAATGGATTTTGTGGATGAGGAAGTTGGGGTTCCATAATGTCTATTGCAGCGGCAATTAGAATGGCATTAAGTATAGTTCCGATGCCTGGTTTTTCCTTGAGCGGAATCCAAAAAAATAGAACTATTACGCTAATGAAGAATGTTGCTTGACCGACTGTCCAAGTCCATTGATTGCCAATACCCTGCGCCAATACGGTCCAAGGAGCAACTCCTAAACCTGCAGCAATAATTACTGCATCACCGGTCCCAAATATCCATAATCCTATGATTAAAATAATGAGTGTTTTGGGTTTTGGTTTAACTGCCATTGGATCGTCTGAGCTCCATGTTGTCGTAGGAACTTTTTTGGCTAATTTAAACAAAATTTACTCACCCTTTACCCAATCAGAATATTCTTTTGTAGATTCTGCTGGCCAACATAAAATCTCAGGATTTTCATAAAAATTTTCTTCTTTGATTTTCGAAATTAATGTTTCTTTCGAAACTTGAGAGGTTTTAATTTGAATTTGCCATTCAGCAATACTTTCAATATTTCCCTCCCAACGAAATATGGATTGTACTTTTTTGATATTAACACATGCTGCTAATTTAGAATCAATAATTGATTGTGCCCAGAACCCTACTTCTGCTTCATTTAATTCTCCTGAAAGAGTTGTTTGGATAACGTATACTGTTTCTCCCATGGGGTTGGCTAAGCCGCTTTCCAATATAGCCTATAGCATATATTCAATGGCTGTGTATACTTCCGATGTTACGGCGAGAAGATGGACGAGTGGAAAAAACCTATCGATTCTGGAGAAATACCTGAATCGGGTGACCATTTTGACGTGATTGTTGTCGGAGGTGGCCCAGGAGGTTCTGCGGCTGCTGCGTATAATGCTTTGAATGGTTGTAAAGTTCTCTTAATAGAGAAAGAAATATGGCCAAGAGACAAGGTTTGTGGAGATGCTGTAGGGGGTAAATCTCTTTCTCACGTAAAGGAGTTGGGGGTGCTAGATATGATTGAATCTACGCCACACTATGTTGTAGATTCTATTGTTTTCGGAAGTGCTAACGGGTCCGAAGTTCGAGTTATGCTTCCGAAAGAATCTTATGAAAAAATGGGGTTACAATCCGGTTACTCATTACCAAGATTGCAATTTGATTATATGATGTTCAAAAGAGGACAAGAAATTGTTAGAGAAAATGGCGGCGCAGTGATACAAGGCTTTTCAGTTAATGAAATAACGATTGAGAAAACGGATAATGGCCATAAAATTAGTGGAATTACTGGCAATATTGGGGGAAAGAGGTCTGGGAATGAAGATATGACTTTTACTTCAGCACTCACTATAGGTGCTGGCGGATATAACTGTCCTGTCTCCCGAGTGATAACTGAAATTCATAATGAGCCACATAAAGATGATGATCATTTTTGCGGTGGTTATCGCGAATATTGGGACAACGTAGGTGGCTTGGGTGGCGAAAAAGGACCCATTGAAATACATTTTATTGATGAAGTTCTACCAGGATATTTTTGGTTATTCCCAGTACAAGGAAATAGAGTTAATGTTGGAATTGGGATGTTGATTTCAGAACATAAGAAATTAAAAGCAGACAAAAAGAAATCTATTAAAAAGATTCAAAAATGGGTGATTAATGAACACCCTAGATTCAAAGAAAGATTTGCTGAAGCTACTTTAGTGCCGGGTTCTGAGAAGGGATGGCAATTGCCGTTTGGTTCACCAAGAAAAAATCCTCCGTCTCCATTTCAACCAAGAAGATCAGCAATGGCGGGAGCAATGTGTGTAGGAGATGCCGCTAGTTTAGTCGATCCGTTTAGTGGAGAAGGAATCGGGAACGCATTATTATCTGCTAAATTAACCTCTACTCTCTTTGATAAGGATCTACATAAAGATGGTTTTTCCGAAGAGTTTGCAGATAAATATATGCAACAATTATGGGAAGAATTGGGTTCAGAATTAAAAAATTCAAAGACTTTGCAGAAAGTAATGAAATGGAAGATGTTGACTAATTGGTTCGTTAAGAAGGCTTCAAAGAAAGAAGAAATTGGCGTTATGATGTCAGAAATGATTGCCAGCAAGGAAACGCAAAAGAAATTATGGAGTCCTTGGTTCTTAATGAAAACATTACTACTACCTTGAGGAGTTTTACTTTATGAAAAATTTGACTTCTGATTTGGAAAATATTGAAGCGGTTTTTCTAGACTTAGATGGGACCATATATATGGGAGATAATTTAATCGAGGGAGCTATTGATTTTTTAAATCGTATTGAAAAGAGAGGTATAAAGAGATTTTTCCTATCTAATAATTCAAGTAAATCCGTAAGCCAATATTTAGCAAAGTTAGAGAAAATGGGAATCCCTGCGACCAAAGAAGAAATTTTACTATCTACTCATGATTTATTGTCTTGGCTCTCTGTTGAAAATATATCTCAAACATATCTAGTTGGCACAGAAGGAATGAGAGAGATGTTAGAAGAATCTGGCATCAATACTGATTCAGATGACCCTCAGTTTGTAGTATTAGGTTATGATACAGAAATAACTTATGAAAAGTTAACTAAATCATCTATTTATCTGCATAGGGGCGTTCCCCTAGTAGTAAGTCATCCAGACATGGTTTGCCCGTCGCCAGATGGAGGTTTACCTGATACTGGGGCTTATCTAGCACTATTCGAGGCTACCACTGGAGTTACTCCCACACATATTTGTGGAAAACCAAATCCAGGCATGATTCTACATAAAATCAATGAGTTGGGTCTTGAAAGTAACGCTTGTGCAATGATTGGTGATCGCCTTTATACCGATATGGAAATGGCAGATAGGTCTGGAGTTCATGGGATTCTAGTTCTTTCTGGAGAAGCTACAAAGAATGATGCTGAAAACGCACCACAGCGACCAAGTTTAATTGTTGATTCAGTGGCTTCACTTTGTTAGGAAAAAATTATTATCCTAGCGTTAAGTGTGATATTAAACACTTGTTGTTTTAATAATAAAAATCATTCGGGGGCGTCATGGAAGGTACTACTGACCCGTCGGTTTTACAAGATAGGCTATACTACAAAATAGG
>JAJPRD010000035.1 GCA_023700255.1 Candidatus Thalassarchaeaceae archaeon
GTGAAGAATATCATCGACCGTGTATTAGAACTTCAAGAGGATGAAGGAATACCGTCTGCACCCATAGATACAGAGAGTGATTCTGAACTTGTTCAACTACTTTCTTCCCTTCAACCACGCATACGAGTTTTTGGATGTGGAGGATGTGGATCTAATACTGTAGCAAGGCTAGAACAAGAAGGATTATTTGATGATACATACGTTAGAGGAATGGCAATTAATACAGATGCTCAGCATTTACTTAGAGTAGGGGTGGGGAATAAAGTATTGATTGGAAGAACTGCCCGTGGACGAGGCGCAGGAGGTGATCCTGAAAAAGGCGAACAAGCGGCTTATGAATCTGAAAGAGCGCTTAAGAATGAGGTTGAAGAATGTGATCTTGCTTTCATCACAGCAGGTTTAGGTGGAGGTACTGGAACTGGTTCGGCCCATGTAATAGCTAGGTTAGCAAGAGCATCAGGAGCATTAACGATAGCAGTAGTTTCGTATCCATTCCTTTCTGAGGGTGCACTAAGAAGACAGAATGCAGAATGGGGCTTAGAAAGATTGAGAGAAGTTTGTGATACTGTAGTTGTACTTCCAAATGAAAGATTACTAGAAGTTGAAGGAGTTAGAGATTTACCACTTGATGCTGCATTTAGGGTAGCAGATGAGTTACTAATGAGATCGATCTCTGGAGTTTCTGAGATGATTGCTAAGGAAGGAATTGTGAATCTCGATTTCCAAGATTTAAGGTCTGTAATGGAAAATGGAGGAGGGGTGGCAATGATTGGTCTGGGAGAAGCCAATGGACCTGATCGTGCAGCAAAAGCTACCGAAGAAGCGCTTCATTCACCACTATTAGATATTGACATTTCTGATGCTAGAGGAGCTCTAATCAATGTAGTCGGCGGTCCGGGTCTTTCATTAGGCGATACTGAAAAATGTGCAAAAATTATTCGTGACAAAATCAACCCCTATGCACGTATAATTCTAGGTGCTACTATAGATGAATCAATGGGTGATGAAATACGTGTACTGCTAGTATTAACAGGGGTTAAATCGGAACAAATACATGGGGCGTCATTGCATACACAAATGCGTAATCTAAAAACTAGAACTGTGGAATTCATTAATTGACGTATTTCCTTAAGTTCGGGCTAATCACTCCCGATGTTTCTCCCGACGTGCTTAAATCAGGTCGGTCAGTCGCCGAGGCACTTCTGAGGGAAAGTGATGGCTATAGAGAACTCAAACACTAGTGCAGTTGAGGACAAAGTCCAAGACTGGCAAGACGAAATTGAAAGTCGTGTTCGCGGCCTTCAAACAGGTTCTTATGCTAGGATTCTAAAGATGGCGAGAAAACCTTCTAAGGAAGAATTTCGTCAAACAGTCATCGTTTGTGGGATTGGCATGTTTGTACTAGGAGGTATTGGTTTCGTTATGCTATACCTAATGGATAATCTGCTCCCATCATTCTTTGAATGGTTAACGAAGTAAATAATTGAGTGATTGAGATGTCTGACGCATTTACTGTATTTATTCGCCATGAAGAGAAAGTTCTGCTTATGCAGAGAGCTGACGAAGTTGCTGACTTACCAGGAGCATGGGATGGAATTTATGGCTACGGAGATCCAAACGACTTGGACGTAGTTGTTGCAAGAATTGTAGAGTCTACAGGAATTGCTGCTGAAATGTTACAGCATGTTAGAACTGGAGAGTCACGTGGTATTGCAATGGGTAATTCATTGCTGGAAGTCACCCCTATACTTTTCATTAGTGAAAGCAATGATGCAACCCCTAAGACACTTTACAAAAATGTTGAATGGGTCGATCCTGGCATGATAGGTAAAAAAGAATATGCAACTCCTAGTTTAAGAGACATGTATGGAGATGTTGCATCTTTCCTTTACATCCTAAAGACGAGTATTGGTCAAGAACAAAATGTTGCTAGAGAAATTCAAGCGAGACTATCTGGAAGCGGTTCTCTAATGGACATTCAGGGTGAAATATATGGAGTACTAAGTCCTAATTATATGAAGGGATATATTTTCGTTGAAGCTTCAGCATTTCACCATGTAGAGAAGTTAATCGGAAGAGCTGGCGTTTCTACTACTCCAATAAAAAACTGTAGAAAGGTACTAGATGGAGAATCCCCACTAGAGGATGTTCTCCCATACTTAGAGCCGAAAGCAGCTACTAGTGGCATAGAAGAAGGATGCGTCGTAGAGATTCATGGTGGTGCCTTCAGAGGTCAATCAGCACGTGTAATACGCGTCACTGAGTCTAAAGAAGAAGTTACAGTCGAGTTATTCGAAGCTGCTGTACCTGTTGCATTAACAGTTAGAGCAGACCAAGTACGAGTTACTCAACGAGTTGAATAATCAAATATAGGAGACCGAGGACTAACGCAACACGCTCAAATAGTGAAGGTCAGTCGGCGGGACACAATCATAGGAGGTAATACACATGTCAGCACGTAATGAGACACCACACAAAGTTGTCCAAGCGCTTGGTAAAAAGAAGTGTAATGGTTCCTGGGATGAAGCATCTGAAAATTTGACAATGGATCAAATAAAGAAGATTGCGATAGAGCAAGAAGAACGTTTGACAGGAGCAAACTTGTATGCGCGCTGCCGAGAAGTTATGGGGACATGTGTCGCTATGAGAGTTAATGTCGAAGGCTTTTCTCCAAAAGAAGCACTCGAACGTATGAGCAAGGGGGAATTCAGCGAACACTTTAGCTGAGTTATCACGAATTGTGGGAGAGGGAAACCTCGTTAACCACGGAGGTGAACTAATATGCAACAAAATATTCAAAATGCAATCCAAGAAGCTTTAGATAATGCCCCTGAACGTAAGTTCGTTGAATCAATTGAAATGGCTATAACACTCAGAGACGTTGATTTGAAGAATCCAGTTAATCGTATCCAAGAAGAAGTTCGTCTCCCATCGGGAAGAGGTAAAGTAGTTCGAATTGCAATGTTTGCAGGTAGCGAAATGGCCTCTAAAGCTCGTGCAGCTGGAATAACCATAATTGATCCTACAACTATTGAAGATTTGGGAGGAAATCGTCAGCAAGCACGTAAAATGGCTAAACAGTATGATTTCTTTTTGGCAGAGATACCTCACATGGGTACTGTTGGAAGATATCTCGGAGTAGTATTGGGTCCACGTGGAAAAATGCCACGACCAGTTCCTCCTACTGTCGATCCTGCTGTGATTGCTGCTGGATTACAAAGTACAACTATCGTTAGATCTCGTGACAAAGTAACTTTCCACATGGCATTCGGTTCTCGTGAACAAGGAATAGATGAACTAACAGCAAATGCTATGTCTATCTGGATTAGAGTAACCAGTAAGTTAGAGCGTGGATCAGGAAATATTCGCTCTTGCTATGTGAAAACTTCAATGGGCCCTGCAATTAAAGTTGAGGTGATTGAGTGAATACAGCAAAGATTTCCCCTTGGAAAAAAACTCGAGTGGATGAACTCACTGAAGTATTAAATTCAGATGGAGTTGTTGGGATTGTCGATGTAGGTGGCGTTCCTGCTAGCAATATGCTAGATATGAGAAGCAATCTTAGAGATTCGATGAAAATCACAATGGCTAAAAAAACTTTAATTAGAATAGCTTGGGAAAACTCCGGCCGTTCTAATGAAGAATTAGATATATTATTTGAGGGAGCAGCACAACCTTGTATTGTTCAATCAGAAAATCTAAATCCGTTTGAACTATTTATCGAATTAGAGAAAACACGCCAGGGACGTTCTGCGAAAGATGGAGAACTTGCACCTATGGATATTATTGTTGAAAAAGGTCCAACTTCATTCGGACCTGGGCCAATTGTTGGAGAGTTTAACGCAGTTGGTATACCTGCAAAAATAGAAAAGGGCAAAGTTGCAATACCAAAAACTACTACTGTTGTAGAAAAGGGACAACCTATATCTGGCGATCTTGGTATGATGCTTGCTAAGTTAGATATTCATCCAATTGAAATTGGAATAATCCTAACTGGTGCTATGGAAGATGGATTCTTTTTCCCTGCATCCACACTAAATGTAGACTTAGACCAAATACGTACCGACATCATTACTGCGACCTCAGGGGCATTCAATCTTGCATGCAATATGCGTTGGTTCTCTGAACAAACTATTCCTACACTACTTGCAAAAGCAAGCGGTGAGGCGTTATCGGTTGCTGTGGAGGCTGGAGTTACAAATGAAACAACTACGCCTCTATTCATATCACGTGCAAATGCACGTGCTTTGGCCCTCGCGGGTCAATTAGATTCCTCTGCACTTGACGAAGAATTGTCGGCAGCACTTGGTGCTGCTGCTTCTGCGGCAAGCGTATCGGTTGCATCCTCTGCTGCATCCGAGACAGTAGCTGAAACTGCTGAAGAGGAAGAAGGGGAAGAAGAAGAAGCTGAGTTCGGTGGACTTGGCGATCTCTTCGGCTAAATAAAAAAAAGGTGAGATAAAATGGAATATGTATATGCTGCTATGTTACTGCACTCTGCGGAAAAGGAAATTGATGAAAAGGCTGTCACAGCGGTTCTAACTGCTGCTGGCGTAGATGTTGATGGTGCTCGAGTTAAAGCTCTAGTATCTTCACTCGGATCGGTCGATATTGGTGAAGCAATGGCTACTGCTGTTGCTGCTCCTACTGCTGCACCAGCGGCTGCTGGCGGTTCAACCGCTGAAGCAGCTCCTGAAGCAGTAGTTGAAGAAGAGCCAGAAGATGAAGGTGCGGCCTTTGAGGGTCTCGGTTCACTCTTCGGATAAGGTAACTAACAACAACAAATAGTATACTTCGACTTTCGAAGTCCTATGTGCGGATGCCTGATTCTAGAAATTAGAGTCAAATAATCATCACCGATTTTGATTCTTACAGATAGAACCATTGACAAGTGTTGAGTGCGAATAGTATGGTAAGGACACGTTTACTGGAAATTCCAGTCAGTGTTGAGCCAATTCAAGCAATTAGATCTATGAGGCTAATTGTTGAATCAAATAATTGGGATACTACAAGAATTGAAGATACAAAAATGGTTCATCGATGGGCTATTATAATGCCGATAACTAATCAAGCAAGAGTTATCGGTCTAAGAATTAATTCAGAAAACATGGAAGGTCTGACAATTCGTTCATGGTCACAGATACCTGGTTCAGCAGGCGTGATAACATATGTTTCATTCGAAATTCCTCAAAATATAGAGGGAGAAAAATGGGAAATGATTCTTCAAAAATGGATATATGGATTACCAAGGTGCCCATGGAAATGGACTTTCTTCGAGAAATCTAAGCTTGGTTATATGATTCCTGAATTTAGAAAATCTCTTAATTTATTCAAAAAGGAAGGAATTGACGTGAAATCTTGGTTACCTTCAACAAAGAAATAAGAAGAATGGTGGAAGTGCTTTATTCTACAAACATAATTATTCCCTATATTCCGATTATAGAATGGTTTGATAGGTGTGATGTGAACGGAGAGTTGAGAATAATATGGATTTCACTGATCTTACAGACACTCCACGCAAGCAAAGTATGCTTGCTGGAACTATTTTCTTTATGCTAATATTCCCTATTTATTTTGCAATTATGCCCACTCTAGTTGCAGATGAAATGATAGAAAGTGGATCTTCTGGGATTTCTGCATCATGGAGCGTTTCTTTTGAAGAAACAGAAATTACTCAAATCGAATCTGAAACATTGAGTGATGGTGATACTTATGATTCCTTTTTCGATATCATGACTGAAAGTAATATTGCCTATATCATGATGGAAATAAGTTGTATGGATAACGATGAACCTGGACCTGGATTCACCGATTCAGCAGATGCAAAAAGCGACGTATCTCAAGTGGAAGGAGAATTTGAAGATCAAGAGAATAATGGAGATTGTGGAATGGGTGGTGGCGTTGAAATGATTTGGTACTCTACTGAAAATTACACAGGAGATAATTATACATTTGAAGGTACTGAAAACGAACTGCGCGACACATGGAGTTCGAATGGTGAAGGAGTTGGGACATGGGCAGTTACATTAACAGCTAATATTGAAACAAATCCAGTCCCGATATTTGGAGAAGTGCTAGATAGTGATGAAGATTATGAAATAACATGGACTGCTGTAACATATGAACTAATTATTATTCCATTAATTGACGGGGATATATGATCAAGTCTTGGCATGGATACTAATAATATCCCCATTTAATATCTCATGTTCAGCACCTATTACTCTACCACTTTTAGCATCTGTTGCTCGAATAAAACCGTTTCCAAGATCACTATGGACTGCATAGGCAAGACCTTTTGCCGTAGTTCCTTCAGGTACAAGTATTGCATCAGGTAGAATATTTCCATCTCCATCAACCCAATGAGTTTCATCTTGAACAGGGTAGGCTACTTTACGTTTTAATCTATCAAAAACAACAGAAGAAAGAAGTCCTACTAAGCCTCCCCCGTCCCATTTAGACAACGTTTTCGAGATGCTTTCTAAAGCATTATGTTGTTTTTTTGATAACTTTTTCTTACCTAATTCCGTAATTGAAAATTTAGAGGTCGTAGGATTTAACTGAATAAATCCTGCTTTTGAAGCCCGCCTAAGAGCTAATTCTGCTTCAGCACTTGAAGGGACTAAAATACCGCCTGATTCTATTATAAACTTAGATAACTCATCCCAACTACTTTCCTCAATACAATCAGCCTTATTGGCAACTATAGATATTGGAAAAAGAAGCGAACGAATTTTACCTGCTAATGTCATTAATTCATCATTCCCCCATGACCATGGAACGCCTGAATCTGGATGATTTTCTGAAACTGAATGGAGTCCAGCGTTCACATGCTGCTCATTGGCACCTATTCCAGATAATTGATCAAGTAAAAATGTTGAAAGAGCCTTTTCACCTTCTGATTGAACTCGCCGAGCACCTCTAGACCAACTAGATTGAATAATGCCTACAATCCATGCATCGAGTTCATCCAAAAGAAATTGATGTTCATCCATAGGTTTCGAACCGCCATCACCTACTGGATTACCTTCTATGTCAGTAGAACCTGAAACATCTACAACTTGAATTAAAGCATCGCAACGTGCTAAATCTGAAAGAAATTGATTCCCTCGGCCCCTACCTTGATGGGCCCCAGGGACTAATCCTGCAACATCTACTAGAGTAACTGGGACTAGCCTTTGATAACCATTACAAGTTCCAGATTTAGGATTACAGATACTTCCATGCCGATTATCATTCTCAATTATTGGAGATATTCGCCCTTGTTTTTCCTTCCGAACACGTAACTCATTACAAGCACATTTTTCTCGTAAAGGTAACCAAGCAACTCCAACATTTGGTTCAATTGTAGTAAATGGATAATTCGCAATATCGACTGGAGTCTCTGTTAAAGCAGAAAATGTAGTTGATTTACCAACATTTGGTTTTCCTACAAGTCCAATACGCATACTAGCACCATATACTGATAGAGGAGGGTTTCCTCAATCTAATTACCCATTCATAGTTTAGTAGCGCTACCTTTTTCATCATTTTCACCAGTAGGGATTACTTCAGTATCAAGGTCTGCTCCACTTGCAAGAATCCTACGAACTGTCGTTGGGGATACAAGAGAGTATGATTCAACAGATATTGAAGAAGAAGTAACTGATTTTTTAGAAATTAAATCACCTCTAAACATACCACTAACCATGTTTAATGAATGTAATATTGAGCCGATTACAACGCCATAAAACATTACAGAACCAACTTTACGAAGTTCTTCAGATAATGCACTAGGGTCTTCTATGAGTAATTCTGCAAGAGCCATGTCCATGAAATCTGCAATCATTGTAATTGATATCCCAAACATTGCTCCTCCGGCCATCATCCAGAATCCCCAACGAGCTCGAGTTTGAGACAAAAGATGCCGGCCTACTAACTCGGGGTACAGGCTTAGAGCCGCCCCCAAAGATAGTGGAACCAAAACAAGCCATCCAGACATCATCGATAGAGAGTTGGAAATACCAGTTAATTCATTGGTACCACTTACTGCATCTGTTTGGATAAATAATGAACCTATTGCTATTGGAATAATTAACCATGAACCTAAATTTAATTCAGCATTACCGGATGAATTTGGATCATCTACAAACATATCTGAACCACGCATAGTTACAAGCATATTACTTGAAAAGGCTAATATTGGTATAGATACAAGTGCCATTAAGAAACTAGCAGATAACATATCTTCGTTGGTAAAGGAGACGACATTACTTTCTGCTAACGGACCAAATACATCGATAACCATCTGACCATTAATATCTCCAAATGGATTGATTGTAAATATACTACCAAACAAAGTTACACCTACTAGTGTTTTCGACCACAATGGATTACCAGAAACGATAGATGAAGAATAAAGAGCTACACCTGCAACGCCTAAGAAGAAGAATGTACCACCAAATAGATGGTATGTCATCCATTGCCCAACATTATCATTGACTGCTCCAGATGCTATAGAAACAATGCTCAAGACAGGATTACTTAGAAGTGCGATTAAAATTAACCAACCGGGCAGAGCTAAATTTTTCGTCCTATTTGCAACTGTTAGAAGATGATTCATGATTACTGCAAGAAGAGCAACTGTATTGAGAGCAACACCTATAGGAATAATTTCTAAATCTAATATTAGATTATTTTGAGAACCAATTACCATAATCAAAACAGATAATGTCCAGATAAATGAGACTAAGTTAGCATTTGTTTCGCTGGCTAATTCTGTCCCAGATAACTTAGGAATAATATGGAAGCTTGACCCTATAACCAGCATAGAAACTGAACCATAAAGTGTAGCATAAACACCTGCAGAAGATAATTCATGCGTATTCGCGGAGTAGCCCCATGAGGCCAGAGAGTGTAGCGCATCTGGATCATGAGTTAGCCACATACTCATGAAAGTGAACATTGACCCGAGAATTAACCATAGCGTTCCTTGCATAATCCAAGAACGTGCTCCGGAACCAACTCTACCTTCAACTAAATCTGCACCCGGTCCAATAGCTTTCTCAAGCATGAAAGATACCGTACCTTTAGCCACATCTGAGAATATCCAAAGTCCTCTCTGTATCAATAAAAATACGATAAATAATGAAACCCAAAAATAAAACATTGTCGATAATACTGTATCCATAATAATCACCTCACTCGCT
>JAJPRD010000036.1 GCA_023700255.1 Candidatus Thalassarchaeaceae archaeon
TATCAAGCTAATCGATTAAGAATGAGATATAGGACATCGGAAGGAAACTCTGCAGTTCACACCCTTAACTCGACTGCTGTTGCGACTAGTAGGGCATTAGTAGCGATTTTAGAACAATACCAAATTGAAGATGGAAAAATAATGATTCCAAAGGTTTTACAACCATATATGGACGGACAAGAATTCCTTAAACCTTTAAATTGATTCACTTTTATCAATTTTAATCGCTTGACGGACTAATAATATTATAACTACTACTGCAAATACTGCAGCTATTATTGGAGCAATAAGTGCAGCTAGAGTTAAAACTAGACTAGCAATATTTTCTCCTGAAGCAACAAAAGAATTACCAAATCCTAGAGTTAATGTTGACGATAAACCACGTATTAATACAGTAGTTGCTTGAATAATTCCAGCAGAACCACCTCCTGCAATTATAGCAAATGACCACTGCATTATTGGGTCACTTCCAACCAATACCATCGAAGTCATCCCAATACCTGAGAGAACTGCTGCTGGGGAAGCGATAGAATCTAGAAGATTATCTAGCCAGGGAACATAATATCCTCCAAACTCTGCTAAACAGGCAATTCCAAGTATTAGAACAGCAGCATTGCTATCAAAAACTGCAAATTCAGTCCCTGAGAGATCTAAGCTAACTAATGTATCAGTTCGAACCGCCAAAGAAAGAAGAAAAGGCGGTAAAAATACTCTGAAACCAGATGCTGATGCTAAACTAATGCCCATCAATGCGGCGACTATCGTGGTCTCAACGGCCATGATTATACTAACATCTTGGACTTAATTAAGTCATTGCCTGCATGAAAATATCATAAAATTAACTATTACATTCAAATTAAAGAAATTTGGAACTTATTCACCTATTTCAACTAGATTTTGTCCCATGTCAACTCTTTCTCCAATCTGAAAGTGTACAGCAGTAACTTCTCCGGCTTTTGGTGCCTGAATTCGATGCTCCATCTTCATTGCTTCCATTACCAACAGTGTTTGTCCTTGTCTAACTCTCTGACCAGGCTTGACTAACACGTCTAAGATTGTCCCAGGCATTGGTGCGCTTAGGCTTCCTTCAGACAAAGATGTGTCCTTGCTCCCAGGTTCATGCATATTTGTAACATAAATTCGACCTTGAAAATGAATCCACCATTGATCACCTGAGCGAATAATATGAGCAAAACTAGTCACACCATCTAATTCAATAAGAACTCTGCCCGGTTGTTCATCTCTACTTACAGAGATATCTAAAAAAGATTTATCCTCTCCATCAATAGCTAATTTAGAAAGTTGTAATTTACCATCTTTCTCAGAAAAAGAAGCAACATATCTAGAACTAGAATTACCAATACTCCATTCCATAATATCACCTAAGGGAAAGACCTCGTTAGAGTTCTAAATGGATCACCTGAATGACCACTATATTCATCAATCAAGTTAACTGAATTTTTATTTGATGAATGTCGATCTATTCCCAACTTATTAGATGCCGCTGAAATCGAAATCAATATTGAATCATCAATTGGAGGTTCTAAAAACTCATCTAAAGAAATATTATCTAAAAAATCAGTAGTCACAAGTCCTTCCGAGAATGCTGTACTGCGAGATATTTCACGTAAGAATCCTACATTAGTTGTAACACCTAAAACAATGAATTCTGATAACGCAGAATCTAGTCTTCTCAAAGCGGCTGACCTAGTTGGAGCATGAACTATTAATTTGGCTAACATTGGATCGAAATCAACTGTAACATCATCTCCTTCCCTAAATCCTGAATCCATCCTTACACCTGGAGTTGATGGAGGACGCCACATTGCTAACTTTCCAATTGCTGGGAGAAAACCTTTGCTTACATCTTCTGCATAAATTCTAGCCTCAATCGCATGACCCGTTATCTGGATATCCTTTTGAGATACGTCCAAAGAAAGACCTGCTGCAACTTCAAACTGTTTCTGTACTAAGTCTATACCTGTTATTAATTCTGTAACTGGATGCTCTACCTGTAAACGAGTGTTCATTTCAAGAAAGAAAAATTCACCCCTAGATGTAAGCAAAAATTCAACAGTCCCAGCACCTTCATAATTTACTGCCTCTGCAGCTTTTATTGCTGCAAGACCCATAGAATTACGAATTTCTGGTGTAACAGCAGGTGAGGGTGCTTCTTCTATTACTTTCTGATGACGACGTTGTAAAGAACAGTCTCTCTCATTAAGATGAATAGAATTACCGTGCTGATCACAAAGAACTTGGATCTCAACGTGCCTAGCTCCAGTAAGGAGTCTTTCGACATACACTGTGCCATCACCAAACGCTGCTGAGGCTTCACGAGCTGCTGCTTCATATTCTGTCCTAAGCATCTTTGGTTCATGCACAGCACGCATCCCTTTACCTCCGCCTCCAGCACTAGCCTTAACCAATAACGGATATCCCACTCTAGCTGCAGATGATGCTAAGACTCCAAGAGGATTTGTACCATATTCAATAGCAAGTTCTTCTCCTGGAATTATTGGTACACCAGATTCAATCATCCTTCTCCGTGCAGATATTTTATCACCCATTGTTTCAATCGCCTCTGGTGAAGGTCCAATCCAAACTAAATTTGCTTCTTTTACGGCTCTAGCAAAATCTGCTCTTTCAGATAAAAAACCATAACCGGGATGAATTGCTTGTGCGCCAGATTCTTTGGCAGCAGATATTATCGCAGTCATATTAAGGTAAGTTTCTGAGAGATTATCCCCCGGTAAATGAATTGCTTGATCGGCTATTTCGACATGAAATGAATTTTTATCAGGATTAGAATATACTGCAATACCTCTGATTCCTGATTCTTTAGCAGCTCTAAGTACTCTAACCGCAATTTCTCCACGATTAGCAACTAAAACCGAATTGAATGGACTAGGTGCATTATTCATCCAATCGGGAAACATCATCAAACCTCAATTTTCTCATTCAGAAGACCAATTTGGCTTACGACGTTCTAAGAATGAAGAAAGACCTTCTTGACCTTCTTCAGAACTCCTCATTTGACTTGTTTTGTCCAATGTCCATTGACGTAATTCTTCATCATTACCGTTCCATCTATCAAAAAATAGTGTTAATTTCTTTGCTTCTGAAACTGCCATAGGACCAGTAGAAATAACCTCAGATATGACTTTAGATACTGACTCCGAAAAATCATTAGAAGATTCAACTATTAGATTAACTAATCCAATCCTCATAGCTTCATTAGAATCGATTTTATTAGCCATCATTGACAAACGACGGAAATGTGAACTTCCTACTTTACGATAGACATAAGGGCCAATAACTGCAGGTAATATTCCTAGTTTAGCCTCTGATAAAGCGATCCTTGTACGTGGTTCTGCTATGACATAATCAAGGCATGACACAAGACCTGCTCCACCACCTAATGCTACTCCTTGGATACACCCAATGGTAAAGCATGGATGTGCCCATAGACCGTTAAACAATTGATCTAATCTTTCAGAATCTATTCGATTATCTTCAGCAGATCTTGCACCTGCATCACGCATCATATTGATATCTGCTCCGGCACAGAAATGTTTCCCCTCACCCGTAAGGACTAGAATTCTTAGATAATCAGAATCATCAGAGTCTTTTAATGATGAATTAGCTGACACGCTTCGATCTGTGGTCCACTTGATATTTTCAATTAATTCAGTGATTAGTTGAGTATTAAGTGCATTGAAAACATTACTACGAGTCAAATCAATTCTAGCTATATTTCCTTCAATTTTAAGGCTACATAGTTCGGTATCTGGGAAATTATCACTCATTTTTACAATATTCATTTTTTCACCTCACATTCTAAATACGCCATATTTTTGGTCGGGTAATGGGGCATTTAAACTTGCAGAAATACATAACCCAAGGATATCTCTTGTATCTCTTGGATCAATAATTCCATCATCCCATAATCGAGCTGTTGAATAATAAGGAGACCCTTCTGTTTCATACTTATCAAGAATAGGTTTTCTAAAATTATCAAGTTCATATCCACTCATTGGAGATATACTTTCACGTTCTCTCTGATCCTGTTTAACAGTGGTTAGAACATCTGCAGCTTGAGGTCCACCCATTACTGAAATTCGAGAATTAGGCCACATAAAAACAAATCGAGGGTCGTATGCTCTGCCACACATACCATAATTTCCAGCGCCGTGTGATCCTCCGATTATTACTGTGAATTTTGGTACTGGTACACAGGATACTGCTGTGACTAATTTAGCACCATCTTTCGCTATACCTCCAGATTCCGCATCTCTGCCGACCATGAATCCAGTAATGTTTTGTAAAAATACTAGAGGAATCCCACGCTGTCCACAAAGTTCTACAAAATGAGCTCCTTTCAATGAAGATTCAGAGAACAATATACCATTATTAGCAATTATGCCAACTGGATATCCATGAATTCTAGCAAATCCACATACTAGCGTATTACCGTATCTTTGTTTAAACTCATGGAAACGGCTACCATCTACTATTCGAGAAATAACTTCTCTAACATCATAAGGTGTACGATTGTCATCTGGAATTATTCCTAATAAATCTTGAACATCATGCTTTGGTTCTTCAGGAATCTCAACATCTAGCCTATGCTTAGATTTAACATTTAGATTCTCAACAACATTACGAACCATGCGTAAAGCCTCTGGTTCATCTTCAGCAAAATGATCTGCAACTCCTGATTCACGAGTATGTAAATCAGCCCCTCCAAGATCTTCAGCTGTGACTTCTTCTCCGGTGGCTGACTTTACTAAAGGAGGACCTGCCAAGAAAATCGTACCATTTCCTTTGACAATTATTGATTCATCAGACATAGCAGGAATGTATGCACCACCAGCAGTACAGCTTCCTAATACTGCAGCAACCTGGGCTATTCCTTTACTGGATAATATTGCTTGATTACGAAATATTCGTCCAAAATGATTCTTATCAGGAAATACCTCATCCTGCATAGGGAGGAATGCCCCCCCACTATCAACCAGATAAATACATGTCAAGTTATTTTCGTCAGCAATTTCTTGAGCACGAATATGTTTCTTAACAGTCATTGGATAGTAAGAACCACCCTTTACAGTAGCATCATTAGCTACAAATAAGCATTCTTTACCATGCACAACTCCTATTCCTGTAATTATTCCAGCAGAGTGAGCTCGAGAGTCATAAAGTCCGTTAGCAGCTAAACTTGATAATTCTAGAAAAGGTGTACCTGGGTCACATATTTCAGCAATACGCTCTCTTGCAAGCATTTTACCTCGGCTTCTATGTCTATCGACATATTTCTGACCACCTCCTTCCTTAACCTGATCAATTCTTCCCTTAAGAACATCAATTAGATTCAGATTAAATTCTCTTCGACGTGCGAAATCTTCGTCATTTCGGTCGACTCGAGTTGGTAGCCTATCCATATCTCTCAACTCTCCAGAGTGCATTCGAACTTTCAATTGAATGGATTCATATTCATAGATTAGCCTTGTTTCATACACCAAGTGCTGCTCTACCAACATCTCGTAACCCTGGGGCCATACCGACAACCATCATCGCTAATCCAATAAGTAAACGAAGGTGCCTCTGCCTATGCTCGAAATTTGCGATTGTAAAGAAATATAGGATAGTACCAGCTAGTATGATTTTAATCAATGTGAAGCCAAATGCATTACCAAAAAGTTGAATAATTTTATCTGATAGAACATGCTTCTCACTATAACCAAGATATTCTAACCCAATAGCAGTAGCTATGCCATCAAGAATTTGACCGGCAACAGCAAGGAATACTACTGGTGATGCAAACACCGCCTTAGACCTTAGTTTCTCCATCAAATCTTTCTCAGAAGATTCAGATTGCTCGTATTGATCTTCGTTCATTCCTATTGGTAAAACGCCGGAAACCATGCCATGAGAATAAAGAATCTCTGCTGATTCTTTACCAAAAGAATACATTTGCCAACATACTAAAATTGGTACACCAATAACAAATATTAATGGCCAAAGTGTTAATTCTGATGAATCAACACTTAATGTATAAGAGAAAATAGCCCCCATAAATACCATAGAACCACCAAATCCAGTAAGGTAAACTGAACGCTGAATAGTAGTGAAGTGATCTAATGAATTCCCTATTATTTGTGGTAAGAAAATAGCTATAATACCAAAAATAACTAGCCATTGAAGATTAATAGTTCCTTGAGTACCAATAGAAATAGAATTCGCATACAACAAAAATTGTGACAAAATAAGGACACTGGCAATAGAATCTATGATCCCACCTTCATCCTCAGAAGAGATATCTGAATTATGAGATACTGAATAACCAAATGCTCCTGAAATAATTACCCAACCAGCTGTCTGGAAGTGAACACCAGGGCTAACAAAATATGAGGATAAGGTGCTACTGAACATCTGAGCATCTTCAACGACCTCTCCCGTTGCTGCCCATAATACGAAAGGAAATAAGGCAACAATTGTAGTATCACTACCATCAATTCCAAGTTTCCGTAACCAAGCAGACAATGCAATAACAAACATACCTAGAACAATCGCATAAGTAGCAGTATTAACTAAATTATAGCTTGAATCTCCAGTTGCCTCGCCAGTAATAGGATCCAAATAATATTGATAAATTGAGTCTGTTAGAAAGTTATCTACATTCATTTGCCCTAATATCAAACCAGATAAGAGGAAAAATCCCACAAGATATAGTAGATTTATTGACCAGCGTTCGTAGTCTTCCATCTCTTCAAGTAGATTAGACATGACTCTCGCAAGCATACATCTGGCTTAGGTATAACCCATTTATGGTTAGAAGATAAATTACTCTTCTTCATAAACAATTTTTTCATCATCTGCCAGTTCCATCATATTTTTGATAGCATCTGTATCTAAAGGATCCACTTGTGAATTAGTGAAACGTCTCTCTCGACGACGCCTTGCATCTGCCAAACTAGGGACTAAGGCCTCGAATGTAGAAGTATCTTCAACTGTCTTGTCCTTGAATGTCTCTAGACTATAAGTTCGGATTCTTTGACGCTTACGATCTTGTTCTAAACCAAATAATACAGTTCCATGTTCAGAACCTTGCAATATGCCTTCAATTGCAGGGGTTGCTAAAGCTAATGACTCTTCATCGCCAATAACTAATACTGAAGATCCATAAATTGCCATTTCGGTACCTGTTAATTCTTCTATTAGACTCCTTATTCGACCATTCGTTCCAATTAATCTACTCCTCATCCTTCTAGTTTGGTTCGGTTGCCTACCAACCCATTCACGAATATCATACATTCTCAAAAATACTTCATCTTCAACAAGTTGGACTGCGCGCTTTGGAGCCAAACCTCTTCCTATAGCAAAAATTACATCAGGAAGCTTCATTTTAATAATTGGATCTACTGCTTCGCCTTCTGGCCAGATTACACTGACATCACCTGAATTTGACTCAATGTGTAATGATCCTCCACAGGCCTTTTCTATCATTTTCCTAGTGGAACCATGCTTTCCAATGAGGACCGCGATACGGTCTTTTGGGATTCTAGCCAAGTGCTCCATGATTTCGGGGGATAGTCTTCCTGTTTTAATCCCCGCCTGAAAGAGGAGGTAATATTGGCACTGGATCTTCTAACACTCGAAGTAAACTTTCACCTAGATCTACGTTGTATCCTTGCCGGTTAATCCATTCAACTAATCTTGTAACATCTCTAACAAGAAATTCTTCAGAGTGAGGATGTTGCCTAGTAACACTTTGTCCAACATCTATTACCCAAGGCTCTCCTTCTTTCCATAGAACGTTATACTCTGAGAAATCAGCATGTACTAAATCTGCAGTTTGCCAATTTATTGCTATAAATTCAAGTAAATCTTGGAATACTTCGTATGGTTCGTCAATAGTTATATCTTTCAATCTGGGGCTAACTCCATCACCTTCTCCAAGATATTCCATAATTAAGACATTTTTAAGATTCGAAATAGGTCGAGGGACTCTGAGACCATGTTTCCTCATTCTCTTAAGATTCCTAAACTCTTTTCTAACCCAAATATTAACCAATTGTCGATGCCTTCTAGAAAGTCCTCCGAACCTAGGATCACCATCGATATATTTGGCTAATCCTTTGAATACAGCATTGGTCGTATGAAATATCTTAACTGCTACAGGGCCATGATTTGAAGTTGCATGAAAAACGTGTGCTTCTTTCCCTCGAGCAATAGGATAATCTACACTTTCAATATCGCCTTTTTGCATTAACTTGTATAATGCCATTAATGTTGATTTATCAAAAACTGCATCAAAAACTCGACGATCGACCCAATCATATGTGCCTTTTCCCATAACTCCTTGGAGGCCATCTTCTATCTCTGAGAACATTTTATTAAATCTTGGCTCAGATAACCATTCATGCTTTTTTTCACCACGCATTAAATTATCGAGGTCGGGTAAATCCCAATCCTCTGAATCAGACATAATTTCACCCAAAGAAAGAGTCAATATCGTCATCATTAGATGGCCTATCAGGTTCTATTGATTGCTTTTCTACAACAGTTTCTTCTTCAATAGTATCTTCTTCAACAGTTTCTTCTTCAACTTTATCTTCTTTATTTGATACTTTAGTAACTCCTGAAATATCTTCAGACATACCAAATAAATCTACAATATCAGGAAGAACTCCTTTTCTTGAAAGATAAAGTGATTGAGTTTTTGTATATCGCATTACAACATTTGCCTTTTCATCTTGGAAATCCCAAGGCTGAATGACGATAAGGTCGCCTTCCCTAACCCATTGACGACGGCGCATTTTACCAGGAATTCGAGCAAGACGGCTATCTCCATCTTCACAAACAGCCCTAACTCTTCTACCACCAAGTATTTGATCTGCAATAGCAAACATTTCGTTAATTTTACGCTTAGGTAAAGGCACACGTATTTTATCGCTGCCACCTGATTCTAACCTAGCTAAAAGCTCAGCATCAACCTTCTCCTCTCTGCGAGCCATGCTCATCGGTCTAGCGTCACCTATGTGAAGTTGAGCCTTCTAAATCAGTTAGA
>JAJPRD010000037.1 GCA_023700255.1 Candidatus Thalassarchaeaceae archaeon
TATGCCACCATCGGCATGGTAAACTCCCCAGATTGTCTTTAATGACATTAGAAAGTGGATTCCCAATCTAGAACATCTTGGGCGCGTTCCCAATCTGCATCATTAATTACTCCACGTGCTTTCATCATCTCTCTTGCAAGAAGCCAGTAAATTAAGGCTAATGAACGACGGCCTTTATTATTTGCAGGAAGTGCTAAATCGACATTTCTTAGTCTATTGTTAGCATCGCATATAGCTACAACTGGAAGTCCAGATTTTACAGCTTCAGATAATGCCTGTTGATCAGCAGCAGGATCTGTAACAACAATTACTTCAGGTTCAATATATGTTCGAAGACGAGAGTTAGTTAGAGTACCAGGTATGAAACGACCTACAATACGCATTGCTCCAATTGTTTGAGCAAATTTCCTTGCAGGTCTCTGTCCGTATTGACGAGCACTAACTACAAGTATTCTCTCTGCATCATAATTAGAGAGGAACTTTGCTACTGCACGGATTCTTGAATCCGTCTGACGAACATCGAGAATATGGATTCCACTATTGTCTTGACGGACTTCATCTAAGAACTGCTTCATATCAGCAGATTTCTGATTTGTTCCTATGTGCACAGCGTGCGTATCATACATTTCAAGCGGTACAAGTGGAGTTTGACTTTCATCCATTTAGGTCCCTCAGCAGCGACGCGACCTGACTTCGATTCATAAGCGCTGCGTATGAGGATAAATCAAATTATCAGGCAGATTGAAGGTCAGATAAGAATGTACAATCTTCATTTTCGTGGGACTCCGCGAATACTACGCATGGTTTTGTGATTGTGGCGAAGGTCTCAAAGTGATCATAGAAGGATGCTTGATCAACTGGAGCGGTGAAGCCGTAGCCGCGCGCTTCAACTTCGAATGTCCATTCACCCGGCGTCAAATCTGATTGAGGAAATGAAAACCTTTGTTGCGGATAATCTTGTGTTGCTTTAACTTCCCAAAATGGGTCCCCGCCACTTTCTCTTACACCGGGTTTCCAAAGTTTAGCATCCACATAACGATACTGATTGGTCTCATTCCCCCCCACTAGTTCCTCAAGGATCGATGAGTAAGGAAATTGAGCTCTGAAAATAATTACTAATTGGGAAACAGTATCATCAAATTCAATTTTAGTCTCATTATTATAAAGAACAGAATCAAGGCTATTTGATTCGAAAGTATAGTCGAAACCTACTGTTTCTTCGGTATTACGGACTATGGGTTCCTCCCTCATTGATTCCATAAATTCCCTCTGGAATGCGAGACCTAAACATCCAGTAATAGTTGCTGACATCATTAGGATCGATAAACCCAATCCCAGTACTCGGGTAGATGTCATTGTTTATTGCGAAACAGACATGTTTCTTCAACCCACTCTATACGAGATTGACATGCAAGCGTCTATGATGGGGAATCTTTTCCGATAAAATGCTCCAATGACGACGAAAGGAGAACCGAGCTAAGGCTTTGACGTTCCCTATGAGTACCGAGGGGCACTTATTCTTCTTCATCAACAACACGAGGTTCGTGTACTTCTCTAAAGATTACAGTTCCAACACCAAGATTTTCACGCAGTGAACGAACAAGACTGAACTTTGCATAAGCCCAGTTTTGGTCATAAGCCATTGCTTCAGGTGTTGTTACTGTCAAATCGTCTCCTTCAAATGAAATTTCGAAGTCTTCGCGACCTGTATTCATCTTTAGTAGAGTTTCAACACGCTCTGAACGATCTTCTACAACTTTAACAATGTTGTAATTATATTTCAGAGTAGCACCTGCAAGAGGGTGATTGTAATCGATTCTTGCACGGCCTGCACTCATAAATTGTAATACTCCAGTACGGCCACCAATTTCAACTGGAGCCCCTATTCCTAGAGTACTTGTATCACTTACACTGCGCATCAAGACGTTTTGTCCAATTGTTTCAATAAGACTAGTATCTCGCTCACCGTATCCTTCAGCTGGCTCAATATCGAATTCGTAATCTTTGCCTGCTTCTGCACCATTCAAATGAGCCTCAAAACCAGGAATTAAACGACCATCGCCAACTATTGTAATCATAGGTTGGTAAGTACGTGATTCATCAAAGACATCATGCTCTTTTGCGACGTCCTCGCGTGTAGTCTCGATAAGTCTCTCTGAACCTGCATCATACAGGTCGTAGTCGATGTGAACAATTGAACCTTCATCCATATTTTGTGCCTCCGGGCAGCCCGCCGACCTGCTTCTCCTTTTTGATACAAACGGTTATGTCCATGGTGGAATTATTCAGGAATTAGCCTTATCTTGATTGAATTTAGGACTAGAGATTAAGGCAAGACCTCCTCCAATTATAATTAATATCCAACCAGTCCAAACGGCATGTGAACCCTGTAAATCATGTACAGTGACTCGAATTCGTTCTACTTCACTAGTTTCTCTAAACATCATTGCATCTAATAAATCATTAGATTGGAATATGTCGAGAATGATTATTGTATCTCCAAATAACCCTACATGCCTATCTGGTTCCGATCTCGGAGTTACTTGTCCACTGGGGGAATCAAATCTTAGTATTCCAGGGCGGAGAGTATCTATCAATACTCCATCTTTTTTCATCTCTATTACTACCCCTAAATAGCCGTCTCCAACTGGATAGTCATAGTCCTCTGATTCTAAGTCAATTAGTTCAACATCTGTGAAAATGAATTCATAACCGTCATGCAATATTGCTTGGTCACGACTTAGAGTTACTAAATGGGAAGGATCTGAACGATCGATTAGCGTGGTAGTAAATATGTGTCCAACTAATAATAGTAATATCCCAAGATGAGAAAGATGAGACCCCAATAAACGAATACGAGATGAATTTTTCTTAGCAAAGAATCCATTTTCTCTAATCTTGGGTATCACTTTAGATGCTGTTACATAGGCCTGTTTAAGATTAGGAGGAATTGCAAGAGCCATCCAAATTAACAAAAATATTGCAACTGAACCTCTACTAAAACTGGATGCAAATAATAGAGAAGAATCACCAGGCAAATTGAATTCCTTAGAATATACTGCTGATATAATTGAAATTACAAATACTGAGGCAAACAAAATATTTCCAGTCTTGACATCGACAGATTTACCCCAAGCATATATCGTCAAACCAATTGCTAATAATCCAATAAATGGAGCTCCATAGAATTCATGAGCTTCTAAATTTGTACCATCAATCTCAACAGTTAACAATAACCAGGTAAGAAGAAGAAAAGCTGAGGTCCCATACCACGGTATTGCTCTAGCAAATTTCATTCTCATTGATTTGGATTTGAATGGGAGTAATAATAATTCTAAATCGTCTTCATCATCTGAAATTAACCACACAATAAGGAATGGAGACATTCCAGCTATTGCTTGGGGGATAGTTGCAGATGAGGACCAGCTGGCATAAAACATCAGTAAAACCCCAGAAAATACCCATTGAAGTGACGGTTTGCTAGAGTCACTAGTAATTAATAAAACCATAAACGAAATTCCAACAATCGTGACTGCTGTTGATCCAATCCATATCGATATTCCTAAAGTCATTAATAGTAAAATTAAAGAAAACTCCTTCCTATCTTCAAATAACAATCTCTTGTTTTTAGAATGTAAATGATTTATTTGTTGGTTTGTTAAGAAGTATATCGCAAAAAAACCAAGAATCAATATTGAAATCACGTAGCATGCGAGTTCAAAACCAATAGGGCTAGCATCAATAATATACATCACACGAATGTATGGATCTTGGCTATCAGTACCTAAACCATCAGCAGCAAAAGCATGGACTGAAGCCCAAACACCATTCGCTCTAGTTACCAAAGTTGCATGAATTGCTAGAGCACCAGAAATTAGACCTAGAGCTGGAGAAATTTGAATCGATTTGGATGTGTCTGGAGTAGACCTTGCATGGACTATTAATAGAAGAGCAAACCATGGTAAAATTGATCCTGTTTCAACAGGATCCCAAGCCCAATAACCGCCCCAATCAAGAACAGTATAGGCCCAAAGACCGCCTAAACCAATTCCTATTGTTCCAATAAAAAAAGCTGCACGAGCCCAATGTAATTGTGCATCATGGATTTCTTTGGCAGATTTTTGATGAATGATACCACCCATTGCAACGGAAGCTGTGGCAATACAAAGAGCATAATAAGAGAAAACAACAGGCGGATGAATGACCATAAGATCTGTTTGTAACAATGGATTTAATTCACTAGGTATGATTCCCTCTGAACCCTCAAAAGGCCTAAGGAACCAAGAAATAAATAAAATCCCTAACGTAAAACCATGCATAATTCTTACATCATAATCTAACTCTTCTCTATCAGTCATAAACCAAGTTACAATTGAAGTTAAAGATGCAAAAAGAAGTAATGGTCCAGCTCTACCACCCCAAACTGCAGAAATACGGTATAAAATAGGAAGATCAGAACCACCATATTCTGTAACTAACTTCAACGAATAATCATCAATAATAAATGCAATAACAAGAAGTATGAATGGAGCTGTTTGTGATAAAATTGTGATATTTTTGAATAATTTAGTACCGGCTTTCTCGGGGCGAATAATCTGATGCATGCTCGCCAGAATTGCGAATATTAGCAAGAATTGCCCATAGTAAGAAAGTATTCAATCACCATCCATAGTACTTGGCACGAGAATAACCAAAAGACAGCATGGCAGGAATTATTTTCTTAGCATAAAGGCGTGGTCGACGGATTAGAATTTTGAGACAAACTGCTAATTTCCCATGCGGACCCATGTTACTCATTTCATCAGGAAAGCATCGAGCCATCAAAGACATATCATCATCAGATAATTCAAACAATGCTGACTTACCACGTAATATCTTCGAATAAGGAGGGAATTCCTTCTTCCATGCCTTAGAGTATTCTTCTAATGAATTAGCAGTAAGATCGCCAGATGCAATCGCTTTGACTGCTGTTTCAGCGGCAAATACTGCTGATTTCAATGCTAAGTGGGAACCGCCTTCGAATAATGGTGAAGTAAATCCTGCAGCATCACCTACAAGCATTAAGCCATCAGCATGAGTGTTTTCATGAGGCCCCGAAATTGGGATAGTTCCGCCAAATGCAGGGTTACCTTTTGTTTTCCATGGAGGTGCTACTTGTTCTAAATCCTTAAAATGAGTATCTTCAATAAATTCATCTAATCCCTTCTTAGTTCTGGATTTATCCTCAGTAACTAGACCAACATTTGCTCTCCCATCACACTTAGGAATCATCCATACGTACCCTTTCTCAGCATACTTAGGCCAAATATAGAAATCTAGATAATCATCTGTTGGGACTTCAAGCATTTCATATTGCATCCCTGCAATAACTTTTGGTCGAGGATTGAGTTCTAATATCTTAGAACATACTCCAGCAACACCTGATGCATCAATTACTATTTTAGTTTCAATAGGAAATTGTTCACCTTTTCCTTCACAACGCCATCCTACAAATTTCTCTTTATCAAATATTTTTTCCATACTAGTTAATTTGTGATTTAGACTTAAGTCAGCACCCGCGGATACAGCTTCATCAGCAATCCATCTTTCGAAAAGATGTTTTTCCAAAACATATCCTTCTTCTGTCAATTTCTTTTCAGTACCATCTGGAAATATAACTCTAATACCATGAACTCTCTTACTGATCACATGATCTGGTAATTCGAGATTTAAGTTATCACATGCTACATCAGAAATACATTCTCCACAATGCACAGGAGTTCCAATCTCTTCATGATCTTCAATTAAAATGGTAGAAAGGCCAGCTCTTGCACTATGTAAAGCAGCGTTCCCACCACCGGGTCCAGCACCGATTACGAGTACATCGCAGGTAGTCACGCCCTCTCCCATAGAAGCAGTGAGGAAGGCCATTAGTCAAAGAAACCGTCGGTCTAACTACCTATGATTACGAACGAACATATTCAACCGATAAGCGTCTCGAATGTATACATGGCGTGGCGAGACCTTCGTGAATATCTCCTTAATTTGAGAGATTCAGATGAACTTATTCGTATCAGTCACCCAGTTGATTGTTATCTAGAAGCGGGTTGCATAGCAGATAAACTTGTGAAAAAAGGTGGACCAGCAATTATTTTTGATCAGCCACGTTTAGCAAATGGAGAAATTAGTAAATATCCCTTAGCAATGAACTTATTTGGAACTAGAGAAAGAACCAACAAAGCACTTGGAGTGAAAGACCCAAAAGAAATTGGAGAAGCTATGGTTAATCTCATGAAACCAGATATTGGTGGTATTTTGAAAAAACCTTGGACCGGATTAGGATTAGCAATGCAAGGGATGTCCATGGCTCCAAAAAAAATAAAGAAAGGAGCATGTCAAGCAGTTGTAATTAAAGATCCTGATATGACTAAACTTCCAATTCCAACAACATGGCCAATGGATGGAGGGCCATTTATTACGCTACCACTAGTTGTAACTCAAGATCCTAAAACAGGGCAACATAATATGGGGATGTATAGGGGTCAGATATTTGGTAAAAAAGAGATTGGGCTTCATTGGCAAGCACATAAACACGCGGCAGATCATGCTGATGAGGTTGGTAAAGAAAATCGAATGCCTGTAGCAATTTGTTTGGGTGGACCCCCTCCTGTAATGTTCAGTGCAATATCTCCTCTTCCAGATAATCTCTCAGAATATGAATTTGCAGGGTTATTGAATGGAAGAAGATTAAGAATCACAAAATGTCTAACTAATGACTTATGGGTGCCTTCAGAAGTTGATTTCGTAATAGAAGGATATACGATACCAGGGGAAACTAGGACTGAAGGACCATTTGGTGATCACTTTGGATATTATTGTTTAGAAGAGGAATATCCAGTTATGCATGTTACAGCAATTACTCATCGAAAAGACCCCACGATTCCAATGACTATAGTTGGTGTTCCACCGATGGAGGATGGCTATCTTGGAGAGGCAATTGGAGATGCTTTTCGTCCAGTACTGCAATTTCAGCATAGAGATGTCAAAGATTTATTTTTACCATTAGAAACTGGTTTTCACAATTTAGCAATCGTTGCTTCAAAGCAAAGATATCCGAGACAAGCGAGAAAAACCGCTCTTGGGTTAATGGGTGCTGGGCAAATGATGTTCTTAAAATCGATAATTGCTGTTGATGAAAATCATAATGTAAAAGATCTTGACGCATTATTGAAAGCGATTGATTACAATGTCAGAATACCTGAAGATTTAATCATCCTTGATGGAATGGTTGCTGACTCCCTTGCTCATGCATCTCCATGGCAAAATGTACACTCAAAACTACTAATTGATGCAACGACACCTACTCCTAATGATCCTAGAGTAAACGAGCCTAAGATGATGGGTTGCCCTGATTCATTAGGAGTTTCAGCATCGGGTATCGAGGGGGTGACAAAAGCTAAAATGATGGCTTCATCAATGCTAGTGGTGACTACAAATATCGAAGGAGGACCTCGTCCTGAAACTAGTATGGAAGAAGTAAATGAAGAAGCTGCTGATGCACAGAGAAAACATATTGCTAGAATTCGTGATGAAATCTGGTCATTAGAATCAGCGAAGAATCTTAGATGGTTATTCATTACCGATGATGATGCAGATTTGGATGATGAAAATTGGAGAAGAAGGCTTCTATGGCAATTATTCTGTAGATTCGAAGTTGCACGTGATTTTCATTTCGATGAAAATCGTAAGAGAGTTTCTTGGGATGCAACAGCACCGATTCCATCTAACGAAGGTCCACTTCCTGTAAGACGTTGGCCAGCAGTAACATTACATGACCCGGAGATTGAAGAAAGAGTTGAAAGGTGGATGGAGAGGGAGGGATTATAATGGGAACCAAGGAAATACTTGAGTTTGTAAAAATTGAACATACCTTATTTTCTCTACCATTCGTATTGATAGGATATATCCTAGCGCATGAACAATTTATTAATGAACTTGAGACATCAAAATTCGGTATAGATTTGTTTTGGATTATTATGGCAGCAATTGGAGCAAGAGGCCTTGCAATGGCTTTGAATCGAATTATTGATCGCGACATAGATGCTGCAAATCCACGTACTGCTAATCGGCATCTAGTGTCTGGATCAATGTCTATGAAAACTGCTTATACACTCTGTATATTATTTGTTTCAATGTTGATTATTGGAGCATGGCAATTGAATACTGTTGCTTTAATGATGTCATGGTTACCCGTTTTAGTTTTTGTAATTTATCCATATACAAAACGATACACATGGTTATGCCATTTTTGGTTAGGTATTTGCCTAGGTATCGCACCAGCAGGTGCTTGGTTAGCGGTTGCTGCTGATGTCCATGGATGGGGAGCGATAACAGATTATCTATGGTGTCCTGAAATATTATTCATATCTCTAGGAGTCATGCTATGGATTACGGCTTTCGATATAAATTATGCACGTATGGATATTGAAAGTGATAGAGAGAATGGTGTACACTCATTCCCTGCACGATTTAGTGAAGAAATGACTACAAGAACTTCCGTACAACTTAGTTTACTATGGTTTGCTTGCTTTGCCTTATCTAATCCAATGAGCGAAATATGGTTTCTTGGAGCAGCAGGAATTATGTCTTTATCGAATATAATTGTGATATTAGCAAGAACACGGCTGAAAGATTTCCAAACAACCTTTTTCAGGGTCTCAATGTTAACTGGATGGATTCTGTTAGCAGCTATATTGATGAGTTCAAACTTGATGGTTTAATCAACTGAGGCGAAAGAATGTTTGTCTTGAAATCAGACTACGGTACTGCCGGAGACCAAGAACAAGCAATTCAGGAACTCATTAAACAAATTAATGAAGGTCAAGAAAGATGTATTCTAATGGGTGTTACTGGCTCTGGTAAAACATTCGCTATGGCTAATATTATCGAAAGATTACAGATCCCTACTCTAATATTATCTCATAATAAGACTCTAGCAAGACAATTATGGCAAGAAATGAGTGAATTATTCCCTCAAAACGCTGTTGAATATTTTGTAAGTTATTATGATTATTATCAACCAGAAG
>JAJPRD010000038.1 GCA_023700255.1 Candidatus Thalassarchaeaceae archaeon
CGCTATCTGCTTAGCCTGAGGTACAACGATGTCCGGTCACAGTCCAATGGTTTCTTTGAGAATCCCTGAAGACTATTTGATGGCAATCGATCAAAGAGTTGGTTTCGATGGAATGAGGAATCGTTCAGATGTAATAAGAGACGCAGTACGACGTTTAATAGAACAACCCCTCATAGGAAATGGCGATAAAATTCAAGTCAACCTAGGTCCTGAATTGACAATTTTAATGAGAGATTTTTGCAAAATACATGCAGAAAACCCAGATACAGTACTGAAATTTGCTGCCCGTGATTATATTCGACGAGAGTCGATTGAGGGTGCGACAGTGACCCGACTTTTACAAAAGCGCATGAATGAGTTAAGTGCGCGATTTGATGATGATTCGAACGCTCAGAGGTGAGAGAATGAGTGAGGATGGGATGCACACAAACGTGGGGGGGCAGGAAAACCGCCCCCTCACCCACGTGCAATCTAGGAAATCAAAGATTATAATTGGTTTTTCAGGAATTAGAAATAGAGCTAAGTTAAGCAATGCAATGGGCTATGATGCACGTGATGCCCCTCAATTAAATCGTAATAAATCCCGAATAACTGATAGAGAAAAATTACTCTGATTCAAAAATACACACCGCTCCGTATGAACAATACGGAGCACCCCCCCAAAGGCCAATCTTCTTGGTCGTTCTATTCCGGGTACACTTCCATGAGGAGTGCAGACACCACTGAGATTGGAAAGTTCGTCGCTCATAAAAAACTAAGAAATGCACAAAAAGAAATGTTAATAGATGGAATTAATGTATTAAATGAACAAGGATTTCTCTTAGCTGCTGCGCCGACTGGTATAGGTAAAACAGCAGCTTCACTAGCCTCAACAATAGAAGTTGCAAGGAATAAAAGCAAACAAAATCAAATATTATTCTTGACAGGTAGGCAGTCTCAACATAAGATAGTTATTGAAACGGTTAAAAGTATTAATTCAAATCTTGATAAAGAGATATCTAAGGTAAAAGTAGTCGACATTATTGGTAGAGAATCCATGTGCGAAGATGTAGATAAAATGACAGGGAAATGTTCCTGTGAAGAAGGAATAATAGAAACATCTAGGCAATCGAGAAGAGATGATATGAAAGAATATATTCTAGATAATCCCAATCATGTTGACGATATTATCATAGAAAGTAGAAAGAAAAAAATATGTGCGTGGGCAACTGCAAGATCAGCAGTCAAAGATTGTGACATACTTGTTTGTGACTACAATCATGTATTTGTGGAAAATGTCAGAGAAAATTCATTATCTGCAATGGGAATAGATCTAGAAAATACTATACTAATTATAGATGAAGCTCATAACCTCCCAGATAGAATAAGAAATGGCCTAGAAAGAAGAGCAATACTCAGAGTATTTCGTGATGCAAGGGATGAAATAGACGAGTTTTTGGGTACGAAGGAAAGAGACATTCAGAAACTAGATTTATCCAATTCCCAAGATAATTTCGATATAAAAGGAATAAGTGAAGCATTACGCCAAATGAAAAAAATATTCAAGCAGATGAATATCTGGTACAAGAAAAAGCAGAGTGATTTAGTAAAATCAGGTAAAAAAGATCTAAAGGTCCCGACAATTGAATTTATAGGTGAAATAGACTCAATATTAAATGAAGATTTAGATGCTAAAATTGATGGAAATTATACAATGTTGAAAAAAATGATTAAACAACTATACAGAGTTAAGGTTGAGCAAGATGAAGATGGTGATGAGAAAGAAACTGCAAGTACTAGATTAGCAGATATGCTTGAAATTTCCCTTGAATATTTGCATAACCCAGCATTAGTTTTAGTTTTTGATTTATTAGGAGAGGAAGGAAGAGTCAGAAGTTTCCTATTGGACCCAGGTGTAGTTAGTGGGCCTATACTAACTAACACAAGTGGAGCGATACTAATGTCCGGGACTCTATTCCCACCTGAGATGTATTCTGATTTATTACAAATCCCTGTAAGTAGAAGAATGATTATGAAGGAATATGAATCTCCATTCTTAAGTGATAAAAGGCCAATTCTAGTTGCTAAAGATGTAACTACAAAGTATGCTGAAAGGAATTACCATAATACTGAAAAGATAAGAAATCACATATTATCAGTAGTTAAAAATACACCTGGACATGTAGCATTTTTCGCACCAAGTTATGCTTTGTTACAAGACATCTTAGAAGATGCCAGTTGGTTGCCTGGTTATATAACTATTAAAGAGGAAACAAATAGAATGTCGAAACGTAGTGTAAATAGCATCGTAGATGACTTACAAAAGGCGAGAAGGGACAAGAGACAGGTTTTACTCGCAGGAGTATTAAGCGGCAAATTAGCAGAAGGAGTAGATTATCCTCATAATATCCTTGATGCTGTAATTTGTCTAGGACTTCCGTTAGCACCTCCAAGTGCAAGGCAGGATGCCTTGAAGGAATATTATGCACAACGTTTTGGTAATAATAAGGCATGGAGATATACGAGTACTCAACCAGCAATAAATAGTATAATGCAGGCATTAGGTAGACCAATTCGAAAATCCGAAGACCGGGCGATAGTAATATTATTAGAAAAAAGAATAATGATGAGGCAATTTCGGAGTTGTTTACCTAAAGGCATAGACCTTATCCAATCTCCAGATGATAATAGAACAGGTAGATTAACTAGGAATTTCTTCAAAAGGCATCCTGAACCAGCTATTGAGAGATAATGAACGACGGGTTCATTGGAGTGAATACTTTCGAAGGTCTATGGATAAAATTTGGCAACGCCATGAGATTGAGCTTTTAGGCCAAAATAGAAAACTAGAATTATCACTCGAAACATCGAGAGAGAATTTGAATTCTAATGCTCAAGATTTACATGAAAAATTCTTAATGAATACATCACACCTATCTGAAGTTCAAAACAATCATCAAAAAATCATCTCCGACATAAGTATTGATTTAGAAGAAACAAAAATGAAAATTAGGGAAATAAAAGTAATTGATGATATTCTTGGAGAGTTCGGAGGTACAAAGACAAATCTAGGAATAGCTTTTCCGATCCCATCAAGAAGTCCTGAGGACTTGATATTTCAAACAAAATCAGAAAATGAAACTCAAATAATACAGATTCTTTCTACTCAAATTTTTGGAGGTTTGCTCAGAACATTCAAATTACCACCAGGTAAAGAGGTTCATAAGGTGACTTGGAATAATGGGATTATAGAATTATTATTCGCATAATTATTACTCTGATGCAATATAATCATCCCTAACTGGTATTTCTTGCAATTGATCTATTTCTTGAAGAACTGCATTAAGCGCGATTTGAGCATTTTGACGGTGACCTTCACCTAATACGTGACTAGAATAACGTGCTTCTTCAAATATTCGATCTAAAGCAATTAATGACTGTTCACTAATTGGTAATGCTGATCGAATTGCAATTTCAAATTCCCTAACTGTTTCAAAGTCCCTTCTTAAGAATCCTCTGCGCATCAGAATTTGACAAAGGCTTTCATAACAATTGTATATAGCTTCCCTGAATTCATCTCCTGCAGCAAGAAGCTCCGCGGTGTAACTGAATATTCCAGCTAAATCATCGATAGTTGCATTGCGACGGCGCTGATAATAGAGACCACTACTGACTAAACCCGCAATTAGTATCAAAAAGAATACAACAAATAATGCAGATTGGAATATAGAAGATTCCGCAGGGGTTTCATATTCAATATCTATACCTCCATGCTGTGTCGCAAGCCAAGTCCGATTAGAAGGATCAATAAACAAAGAATCAGTACTAAATATTATTTCTAATTCACCCCAGAATCCTCGATCCCACAATGTAGGTAAGCCTTCTATAGATTTGAATTCATATGTGAATAAACCATCTTGATCAGTCATTTCAATTACTCTGAAATGTGTAGTTCCATCTGTAGCATTAACTAATGAAGCAGTCATTGAAATATTAGAAACCGGTTCAAGAGAATCGGTAGCAGTGACATTTACAGTACCTCTAATTATTCGGTCATCCTTACCCAATTTGATCGTATCAGGTGTGAATTCGAAATTAACTGGGACCATGATAGATACAGATAGTTCTTCATTACCACCATTGAGATACCTAGCAGAATCAGATTCGACTTTTATTACTAAGTCAATAGGTCCAGGGGGCATAGGATAATGTGCATTAGATTGTATTCGGAAATGCCCTGTTGATTCATCCCATTGCAAATTAGCATTTTCTGCACCACTTGGTAGCCAATGTAAAGTGATAACTAAATCTTCAATGACACTACCACCTCCTCCAATTTCTAAAATCCTACCCTCTATTTTGATAGGATGTTCAATGTCGCTTCGAATTATTGTTTCAGATATCCACAATACTTCTATATCAATATCAGATCTTGCATAAACAGTCATATTATAGCTTATTGGAAGATAATATGTTTCTCCGATGAATACCACCATTATATCATGACCACCTCTTGCAATTGAATAACCTAATTCATGATTAAACGCATAAAACCCATTCTCTAGAGTCATAGTTCGATCTATCTCCTGACCATCTAGATAGAGAATTATTTCACGACCATCTAGGCCTGGTAGACCATCGGAATCTGCATCATAAAGCCTACCTGAGAAATTCCATTCACCACCTCTAGTGACAATATTAGAATCTACTTCTAAAGACACTCCAGAATGGTATGCTATAGTCAAATTAACTTCAGCATTACCTTCACGATAGTAACCCTGTTGAGGTGCTTTAACGGTCACTAAATGAGTCCCTACATTCAGGAACTCTGACACGACCCAGTTCAATGTCCAATCACCATTTTCATTACTTGTAGTAATTCCAATTAACACCCCATCAATGAAAATCTCAAGAGAATGATTAGCTAAATTACCGCTTGGGAGATTATCTTTAACACTACCACGTAAAATCAGATTATCACCAACTGCTACAGCACCAGGTTCAGAAATTGAAACTTCAGTTGGAGCATATACAATGAATACTGATGAAGAATTTGAAGAAAGAATAAATTCTTCACCTTGGAATACAATTTTAACAATTCTTGGGCCTAATGGCATATCTGATGGAACAGGAATAAACAAACTAAAGTTCCCATTTTGGTCTACGTTAAGACCTGTTAATAATTGGTCATTCATGTAAACTGAAAGTGATCTACTTGGAAGGGTACGTCCGGCTCCATCAGTCAACATCCCTTCAATAGTAAGCAACTGATTCCTATCGATTTCACCTGGAGGAGTAGTTAGAACTACTTGAGAAGTTTGTGTAGCATTAAATGATTGAGTATCGGATGAAGGTAGATAATACTCTGGATTTAATGAATCACCTTGACCCATTGGATCAACCCAAGTAAATCCTCCAAAGAAGTCAACACGTACCTCATGCAGGCCATAATCAACATTTAATGGGAGATTGTAAGTTATCGACCATTCACCAGTTGAAGAGTTACTTAGAGTAGAATACAATGCACCCACATCTACTCCATCAATCATTAAGTGAATTACACCACCTGTTTCGAGTCCTTCATCGACAAGTGCTTGACCATGCTCATCTAGTAATACACCATGGAAAGTGACTTCTTCGCCAGCTATTGCAGAACCAGTAATTTCAGTTACTTCAAGAACTGTTTGTGCTAATACTATCACACGTGTAATAGATTCATCACCTACAAGTCCAGTAGTACCTTCAATACCTGAAAATATTGCGGTTATCTCCATCGGCCCTGCAACTCGATTAGAATCAACTAAAATCGAAGTGTTTGCCATACCAAATAAATCGGTGATTACATTGGAAACTACCACACCGTCTATTATGACATCTAAAGTTTCTAAACTAACAGGTAGGGCAGAGTTATCAATTAATGAAAATGAGACATTAATTTCTTGACCTCTAACAACACGACTATCAGGGTCTAAATCTAAAGGACTTACTATTGTTAACAAAGAGTATCCTCTACTATCGAATATCCCATCACCGGAGCTAGAATCGTAGTAGTTTACATTTGGAGTAAATGTTGCACTAATATTATGAGACCCTCGTGGGAAAGTTAAATCAAGACGGATATTGGCATTCCAGGAACCATCGAGCAGAACATTACTATTCAATACAGTAAATGTATCGTCGCGGTCATCAATTTGGAAAATTAAACTAGGAGCTAAGGTGTTACCTTGTCTATCCATAATTGAACTCCCATTATTAGATGTTAGAGTTCCACTAACATTGAATGTATCACCAGCAGCTGGATTATCAGTTATGTTGTCCAATGTGATTACTGTGGGTGAACGCACGGTTATTGTAGATATGAGAGTCAAAGTATTGTGAAGAGTATTAGAGCCATTAAAGTACATTATAACATCAATTTGTCCTAATGGATGATCATTCGGTATGGAAAAGGTGAAGTTAACTAATCCTTGAGGATTAGATACTACTTCATTTAACCAAGTATCATGAAATTCTGCTGAAACATTTAATCCATCAAGTGGTAAATCATCATTACTGGATTCAACTAATCGTGCAGTTAATGTGACATTTGTACCTCTATCGACCACAGTGTTGAGGATTGGAGATTTATCTAGGAATGTAGTAACACCTCGAATTAGAATTGTATCATTACCTGTTCCAGTCAGATAAAATGGAGTACTTTCTTCAATCACACTAACCACTACTGTCTTGATACCGCTACTGACACCATTGCCAAGTGGATCTGTTGGCACAGTTATGTTGAAACTACCATTATTCGAAGTAACATGACTTGTAACTAGAGTTTCACTTAAATCATCTAAGAAAAACACTTCTACAGCCATAGGCCCATCGACAGTTCTGTTAGAATCAACCGCATCCATGACTTGGCCAGATACTGAGAATGTAGACCCAGCGGTGACTTCTGTTGCTAATGGGTCTAAGATTATCAAACTCGATACTTGAACAGTCAAATTAGAACTACTTGCATTACCGAGCCATCGACCTGCATTCTCAACACTAAAATTATCTGATATATCGTCGGCAGCGATAACTAAGATATTGTAATAACCAGGAGGGGTATTAGCAGGTATAGTAGGGCTAAACCTTACAATCCCATCTGATAGAGAAGATGAAGTTTCAAGTAATTGTTGTAATGGACCACCTGAATCAAAAATTAAGTCTGCTGAGATTAATGGAATAGGAGAACCATCAGCGATATCTGTAATTGTAGCATTAATTACAAGATTCTGTCCTGCAACTACGATTAAAGAAGAAGGAGAAGATTCGACTATCATTTCAGTCTGAATACCAACTAATATAGAATTTGCATCTGATACTTTGTAATATTCGCCGCCAATTGGAGGATTGGTAGTATAGTCCAAAAATACACGGAGTTCATAAACACCTGATGAAACTGCATCAGGCATAAAGAATGAGATATTATACTCGCCAGTGCTTGTGTCAATGAAGGAACCACCCAATCTAATTATTGTATCAGGAGCAGGGGAACCATCGGGTAAAGGAGGTAATTCAGAAGGAATGAGTAGTTGAACTGTAACTGATGAATTGTTGCCTATGACTGGAGTACCTAGATTCCGGTCTTGGGCAAAACCAGATACCCAATTAGAGGTGCCCCTAGGCGTCCAATCACTTCCAATGCTTACAGTAGAATCAGATTGAGCTTGTATCCTTACTACATCAACAATACTTGAGGGATTTAACCACGTACTACCTGAATAATTCAGAATCCAAGAATAATCGCCAGCAGGTGCAGTTGATTCGGGCACCCATACTGGAGTCACTTTAGGGATATCAGGGTCAGTGAGATTCCAAACAGAGGTCCCATTAAAATCTAATACATATGAACCAAGGAAGCTAGATAAAGAGGTGTTAGTATGATCAGTGAGTATTACTTCAACAGAGGCTTGGTTACCTCTTGATTGTGGCAATAATTCATATGTGAAACTAAGGTTACTCCTTATCCCATGTTCAGTCAAGTAAGTAATTTGATCATTAGCGAAAAGGCCTTCAGCATCGAATTGGAATTTAACTTCAACTGGACCAGCAGGAATTGACACATCATTAGCAGAAAATAACCAACTAAGATTAAATTGGCCAGGTGATGTGGTCCAATCAGAATCGTTAACATACCATGTTTTTAGAGTTTGATAAGGCCCGTTAGCAGATGCTCTCCTCATCTGAAGGTACAGGGTACCATTGAGAGCTTCAGGGGTGTCACCTATGCTCAATACTGAACCATTAATGAATATTAATGAGTCGATATCTAAGAATGTATTGTTAGCATCTATACCTTCTAATGATATTGTCAAATTAGGAGCAGGAGTGATATTGAACATAAAATTATCAATATAAGGTCGGATATGATAACTAGGCGAACTGGCATTATTGAGGTCATCTTCATGCCATCCGAGGAAAGAGATTGAAGCGCTAATCAGCCCTAATGGTTCAGAATCTGAAATAGGCAATTCAAAGTCATAATAACCACCAGTGCCTACATTCGAAATCATACTAACGGGCCCATCAACAGTAGTTGTATAATTCAAAATAACTTGCAAACTATCAATTGAAGAAACATCTGCATATGGTGAATTCTCTAGACTGAGATATCCAGAAACACTAGAGTTTACTCCCACCCCAAGCATTGGCTGATTAACTGGAGAGGGGGAGCTCAAAGAATTATTAGCATCGTCAGTACTGTTTAATCGCCAAAGGAAAGATATACCCTGTGAACCAACATAAGCTTTCTCAAAAATTTGTAAAACTAATGCAGCATAGCCAGGATTAACTGATTCAGATGGTTTTCCTAACAAAGTGAATGTCCCATTAGAATCAGTTGAACCATTAGCAACTAGATGATTTGAAGTAGCTGCGGAACCCGGAACTAAGGCTGTATCATTACCAGGTACGAGATACAAACTAATTGAGACATTTTCTGCAAAAGTAGCATTGTCTGCAAATTTCAATGTACCATTAAGCCATATATCACCACTCGTAAGATCTCTATCAAATGTTGAAGG
>JAJPRD010000063.1 GCA_023700255.1 Candidatus Thalassarchaeaceae archaeon
TCTTACTTACTTCCAGCATGGATGGTAGGTCGTAATCCTAAATTAAAAATTATTCAATCTACTAATACAACTGAATTATCTGTAAGGTTTGGACGTAAAGCTAAAGCTCTGATGGACACTCCAGAATATAAAGAAGTATTTGAAACTAGATTAAAAGAAGATTCACAAGCCGCTGGTAAATGGGAAACGCAACAAGGTGGAGAATATTATGCTGCCGGTGTTGGTTCAGCTATTACAGGACGGGGTGCAGATCTATTAATTATTGATGATCCTCATACTGAGCAAGATGCATTGAATGCACAAGCTTTGGATAGAACTTATGAATGGTACACTTCAGGTCCACGTCAACGTCTTCAACCTGGTGGAACAATTGTAATTGTAATGACTAGATGGAACATGAAAGATTTAGCTGGAAGATTAATATCAGCTCAAAAAGAACCTAAAGCTGATCAATGGGAAGTAATAGAATTTCCTGCAATCTTACCTAGTGGAGAACCTTTGTGGCCCGAGTATTGGAACATTGGTGATTTAGAATCAGTACGTGCTTCTATTCCACTTTCAAAATGGAATGCACAATATATGCAAAATCCTACAGGTGATGAAGGTGCATTAATAAAAAGAGAATGGTGGAAAAACTGGGAAGAAGATGAACTTCCAAAAATAGATCACATCATACAATCTTATGATACAGCATTTATGAAAAAACAAAGCGCCGATTATTCTGCTATAACCACCTGGGGCGTGTTTCATCCTTCAGAGGACAGTGGTCCATGCCTCATGCTCCTGGATTCACTGAAGGGACGATACGAATTTCCAGAACTACGACGTGTAGCTAAAGAGCAATATGATTATTGGCAACCCGAAACTGTTATTGTAGAATCAAAAGCATCTGGACTACCTCTTACTTATGAACTTAGAGCTATGGGTATTCCTGTAGTAAATTTCACACCGAGTAGAGGTAATGATAAACATACTAGAGTTAACTCAGTATCACCCCTATTTGAATCTGGTAGAATATGGGCACCTAAAGAAATGGAGTTTGCTCAAGAAGTTATTGAAGAATGCGCCGCTTTTCCTTATGGCGACCATGATGACTTAGTGGATTCTACTACGCAAGCAGTGATGAGATTTAGACAAGGAGGCTTAGTAGGCCATCCAGATGATTATGAAGATGAGCCTTTACAACACTCAGAAAAAGTATATTATTAATAAATGGCAAAATACGAAGACACATCTGAGATACAAGAAATTCCTATGGATCTTGGGCCAATGGATGATGGCGAAGAAAATGTACAAGATATAATGAGAGACCAAGGTATCGATGGACCTCAATCCATGAACCAAGGTTCAGGAATCATGAACACTGGTGAAGCAGATATGGTTAAATCAGAAATGGCTGACGCTAGTCAAGCCATTGATCCTACTGTTGAAATAGAAATGGTAATGAAAGAATTTATTAAAGAAAAAGGTAGAAAACCTGAATCTTTACAAGAGCTAAAAGATTTTTATAATAAGAAAACAAAATTAAGTAACGA
>JAJPRD010000039.1 GCA_023700255.1 Candidatus Thalassarchaeaceae archaeon
CGGTTCAAGTCCGGGAGCGCGGACCAAACCACTATACTGAGTGGGTATTTGCTGAATTTGCTGTTTAGGGTCTTAGATATAGACTCATAAAGGGATGGCAAGTCGGCGACTCGCTAAGAGGGATAAAGATGGGTGTGACAAAGTATGTACGTTCGGCTTGGAAGAGCCCAAAGCAAAGCATGGAACCTCGCCACCGTACTGGTAGAATGGCCGACTGGCGCCACGAACCGGTATTCCAGAGGATCGACAAACCTACTCGTATTGACGCGGCTCGCCGTATGGGATACCGTGCTAAACAAGGCGTGGTTATCTGTAGAACTCGTGTTCGCCGTGGTGGACTTCGTAAAGGTGTAGTTCACATGAAGCGTAAACCATCTAAGTCCGGTGTAACTAAGATTACTATGGCTAAGTCTATTCAGAGAATTGCTGAAGAGCGTGTGTCTCGTAGATATCCAAATCTTAGAGTTCTAAACTCATACTGGGTTGGAGAAGATGGAAAAAATAAATTCTTCGAAGTAATTCTTCTAGACCCTAACCATCCAGTGGTAAAAGCAGATAGTCAATGGGCGTGGGTCGCTGACAATCATCACAAGGGAAGAGCTCTACGTGGTATGACAAGTGCTGGAAAGCGCGGTCGTGGTCTATACAACAAAGGTAAGGGTGCAGAGAAGCTCCGCCCAAGTCTAAAGGCTAACAGAAACCGTGGTAAATAAGTAATATTCAGCCGAAGGTTGATTTCACTTAAGCGTGCGGCTAGTATCAATGGCTGAGTTAGATATGAGTTCTATCCGTGGACTTCCAGTGATTATTCCGGATGGAAGAGTCTTAGGAACTGTCCATGACACTGTCCTTTCAGCAGAGTCTGGAGCGTGGTCATGTACTCATTTATTTGTTTCAGATCCTCCTGCCAGTTTAGTCGAAGGCCGTATTCATGTAGCAATACCTTGGAATTGGGTTCGTTCTATTGGTGATGTAGTAATTTTACGTTGGTTTCCTCAAACTCCAATACCTAAAAAGCCCTAATTTCTATGATGCATGAGTACACGTAACCACAATACGATTCAAAAGGGAAAAGTTCACGCTAAGGCAATGCGTAGTGTCACGTCAGCCATTTTGCTTGTTCTCCTTCTTTCTATAGCGTCCCCTTTAGTTTCTGCGGATTCTAAGGGAATTATTGGTTGTACAAGTGCAGATTTAGATATGATGCCAGCAAGTTGGGCCATCTCAGATCAATCTTGCGTTACAATCGATTTCCTTGAGGTATTGTCTCCCGGTACCACATTTTCATTCGAAATAGATACTGATTCTGAGATTGATATACTACTTTTTACCTCGAATGCTCGCACTACTTATCAGAATGAACAAAATTATCGTACAGATTTAATTTGGGAAGAAGATTCTGTGTTTGAATCGTTCACTGGTGATGGATCTTGGCACTGGACAGTTCCTGATGAAGGCCAATCTACTCGTTGGTATATGGTAATAGATAATTTAGCCCATCCTCAAGACAATGGTCAAGGAGGTCAAGGCGGTAGTATTGCAAACGTAATTATGGATGTTCAACAAGTAATCACTCCCGCATATCCAATTATTGATACAATTGTTAGACTTGATAATGATGAATATGAAGTAATTGCTGGACCATTTTCTTTAGATGAAGGTACGCAACTTTCAGTTCAGGCTACAACTATGGAAGGTGCTCCAGATATTTTCTTGATGACAGAGGGTCAGAAAAACACATATGTATCAGCAGCTAATAATGGGACAGTTGCAGCATCCAGAATTAATCAGGCTGACTTGCTTTCAGTTACAAAATCAGGAAATACCGTATGGTCTGCTGCATCACCTTATGCCGAAGTCCCTCTATACTTAATAGTCGATAATCGAGCAGGTGCTGGCGGTGCAGGAACCACTAAAGTAGCAACTACAATTGTATCTACTTTGACTCCAATTGTTCAAGTTGTTCTTTCAGACTCAGATTCTCTTACTCTTATCGATGTGGGTTCTTCTATTACATTAAATGCTAGTGGTACGCCAAATTTATCAAATCAAATAGCTAGTATAAATTGGGATACTGATGGAGACGGATTTGATGATGCTAGTGGATACTCAACGGATGTTTCTTGGTCCGAACCAACAAACTTCACCCTTAAACTCACAGCAATTTCTACTGACTCAAGAAGTTCTACAATTTTCAAAAATATAGAGATTAGAGATATATCTAATCCGATTGCCAATATTGACATTAATTCGGACATAACTCGTGGATATGGCGAAAATATAGTGCTTAGCGGCCAATTCTCTGATAATTGGGGTGTTTCTACAGTTGAATGGTTAGTTGATGATGTAGTTGTAGAAACATATTCTGGTTCTGATTCATCTGCAACGTCATTCAGTTATATTTTTGATTCATCATATATTTCTGGAACACACACTATTACTCTAAGGATAACTGATAAATCAGGGTTAATCACTGATGATGTTGCTAATATTAATTTGTACGATCCAACACCTCCAAGAATTGATTCAAGTTTTAATTCAGCATTACAAGTTGTAGTTAATCAGCCATATCCTTTCTCTGTACCTGCTACTGACCCAGAATCTAATTCTCTAGTTTTCACATGGGATTTCGATAGAGATGTAGACTCCGATGGAGATAGCTTTTCTTCTAACGACAATGAAGGTGTAGGGCCAACTGTTTTACATTCTTTTTCAAATCCAGGGATTTTCTGGGTAGTTTGCACTATTCAGAATGATGAGGGTCTAACTACAGAAGCAGAAATCTTAGTTACTGTGATATCAACATCTGCGGCTGAAGGGACAGATTGGATTCAAATTATTGGAATAATATCAGTAATCTTGTTTGTATTGGCAATCTTAGTATTTATCATTCTCAGAGTTTTAGAAAATAGAAAAATAGCAGCAATGCTAGCCGAACAAGCCGAACAAGCAGTCGAAGAAGAGGTAGTGCCTCCATCGGTTGACGAACAGAAAGCAATGTGGGGTGGTGGAATGAGTCCAACAAATGCTCTTTCTCAGCCGAGTACAAACTCTGATTTTGGTGGTTATTCATCAGGTATGTCTGGACTTCCGACTCCTCCTCCTTCAGGTATACCTACATCTGCTTCTCAAATTGAGATGGATCCTGATTTAGCTGAACTGATAAGCACCTCTCCTCCACCTACTTCCGCACCAATAAATAGTGAAGCGAATGATTTACTCGCCGCTTTCCAAGAAGATGATGCAGTAGAAAGAGAGGATATCGAACACGTATTCGACGATTTAGGCAATTCACAAGAAGTATGGCAACCTTCTGAAGATCCTATAACTAATTTATCTCCTCCAATACCGGAAGTTGTAGAATCACCAGAGCCTGAACCAGAGCCTGAACCAGAGCCTGAACCAGAGCAATCTGTCCCTGACCGGAAAGTAAGGAAGTCTTGTTCTGCTTGTGAGAAATTATTCGAAGTAGATATGCCAGAAGGGGTAGATGTGGCCCGAACATCCTGCCCACATTGTGGTTCAGTTGAGACAATTCATTTTGAGTGAATTATATGATGATAAATATTTCTAATATTCTGAAAAATAAGCGATTACAAGATTTAATTTCAATAATTCTTGGATTACCTCTTATTTGGATTGGAATTATGCATTTTCAAGATCCAGCATGGTTCGAACCAATAGTACCTAAATTAATTGGTTATCCTACATTTTGGGTTTATGCTAGTGGCTTATTTGAAATCGGCCTAGGTGCTGGTTTGTTAATTCCTCGAAGTCGTCAGATTTCTGGCTATGGTATCTGCTTAATGCTGATAGTATTATACTGGGCGAATTTCAATATGTGGGTGAATGATATTGCTATAGGTGGTTCAAAATTTGATACAACATGGCATATATTTAGGGCTGTAATTCAGGCTCTATTGATTATGGTATGTCTATGGATAGCGCGTTCATCTAAGAAATCGGATTTATCATCATAGATTTTGCATTAATCTAATACAATCTGAAACTTGTATTTAATTAATCATGTAGGGGAACAACCTTTACGACATCTTTGAGAGGTGTCTCCATGCAAGGTGGTGCTGTACGTGTTATTCGTAGGTCACCCGGCATCAATCATTCTCAGACTATTCTTCTTGTCTTGATATTTTTACTTCCAATGTTCTCTCCAATTTCTTCTGTTTCTGCTGAAACTAGGATGGGTGCTAATGATTTTGAAATACTTGATGAATTGAACCAAGTACTTTCGGAAAGAGAAAATGTGATCTCATCTGAGTTAGTTCAAAACTTGGCTGGTCCATCTCTTGAAGGGGTAGTTAATTCGGTGGCTCCGACTACAAACAATGATCCTCTCTTTGGAATTGATAATCTGTTTTCTGATTCTACAATGGTTGATACAACTCCTCCTGAAGTGATTCATCCAGGTCCTTACGACCTTCTAGTGAATCCAGAGGACTCTCCTCCCGGGGCGGTCGATACTGTTTGGCAAACAATCTTCAATTTAACTGATTATTTGATTTGGACTAAATATATCGATTTAGATGGCAATCAAGTTGAAAAATTTGAAGTAGTAACTTTTACAGCAACTTTATTCTCATTTTTTGATCCAGAGACTGATTCATTACTGCATGCTATAGATGTTGATGGCGATGGAAATAATGATATTCAAGTTGGTCTACAAATTTCATTTGATTTAGGTGATGAATGGGGCATAGAGGGTGATACCCTATGGATCAAACCTACAATTTCCTTTACAGTCGAGGTTCTTGAATCTAGTCAGGACGATTCTGTTTGGGATGAATTAGATTCCTTACAAGTTTCTTTATTGAAAGCATTTGCTTACTCTGAGGGAATCTTTACAGGCGGTGAAAGCTACGTATGGGTAATAGACTCGAAATTTACAACACAACCTGATGACTTTTCTATTGATATTGGTTTAGAAAGATTCTTTTTTGACATCTCTGATGCCGGTTCGAGTTTAGTCACAAGTCTTCTTTCTTTCATTACTCTCGGGATATCCTTGCCTGGTGTAGATGAATCAAATATCGTGCTTTCATCTATATCCGCTCCCTATGCCATCGTTATCAATAATAATGGGCAAACATATTGCCCAGATCGTTATTCTCAAATCGAGCTTTCAACCTTACCATCATCTGAAATCTCATGTGGGGTGACTGCTGGTTTTGGTTATGTCCATTTCTCGCCTCTAGATGAAGAAGATAATAGAGAGATATGGGAAGTCGCCTATATCGAAGCAAGAATACACCCTAATGGCGTCTCTACGCGATTGCCGTCAGAAGTTAATTTAGTAATAAGAACAGATACAACGCTAGCGGAAGGTAGTGGTGGGTTAGGTGAAGATTCTCTTGATACAATTGAATATTATGCAGATAGGAAATCCGATTTACACGTACATTTCCATGAAAATAAGGCAGGTAAACCAGTTGCAAATTCAGATGAGCAAAGAGGTAATTCTACCGATACTCTCGGATGGTTGAGGGGGATGCCAGCGGGTAGCCTTTCATCAGGTGAAATTGATAGAATATTCACTATGCTTGGTTCTAAATCTTCACCCGAATTACCCGGTGGACAACCTGAAAAATTAGGGTTAATAATTGCGATAAAGAATTTTTCAAGAGATCAAACACAAAATGTTGATGATCCGACTTTGCCAGTAAATCCAGCATTTCCGCCCAAGACTATGGTCTTGATCCGTTCTACTGAAAGTATTGAATCGATAGAGTATGATTCATGGCATAAACGTGGAGATATAGTGACTGACTACAGTAAAATACACTTGGAGCTGAAAGATTTACCAACGTCTATAGTATTATATGGTTCATTTGAATTAGGTAGTTCATCTTCCTCAGATACAAGTCTTGATTCGGGTGCAAATCTTGATTTCTTTTCCAAAATATTAGATTCAGTAATACTAAATGTGGTCAATCTATTTTTAGATATTGGAGGTATAATTAATTCAGTACCTAGTGAAGTAATATCAGTTCTTACTGGAGGTTCTGGTGGTGGCCTCAATTCATTTGCTGGTCGTGATATTAATTTGCTTATGACAGATAATTTACTAGCAGATAGAAAAAGTATGGAAATTAATGAATTAGCAGTTCAAATCGGTTCTAGTCCCCATCCAGTGATTCAAGGCGATCATGTAATTATCTCTAAAGATCGTGATTTAGGTCAGGTTATGGGGGAACTTGGAGTTAGAGACCCACTTGTCCCTGTAGCTTCAAGTGTTAGATTTAGTGGTCTTTCTGGATTCACATTTAGTGATGATGATGTATTAAATGTTCAATCTATAGGGTTAATCACAGATTCTAGTGAATCATTTAGATTTTCATTTATCGAACATGACCACAATTCTACTGAAAATTTATCTTTCCAGAGTCTTCAATTATCAGACATTCCAAATAATATATCAATTGATATAGATGATGATTCTCTAACTTATATTGCTAGTGAAGGGATTGAATTAATGACTTATGTTGGTTTAGATGGTAATCAGAGACAGGGTGCAAATATTCATGATTTACCTGCAGTATTTTCTATTGAATTTGGTGATCAAACAAGTTTCATTGCAGAAACTCCTATTTCTACTGTTGAAATTCAGATAAGTAATGCTTCCGAACCAATTACAATGACTGGGGACCATTTCTTATTCCATCATGATTCTATTAATGAAACTTCAACAATATCTACACGTTTGACTGGAATTAAAGAATTAGGTTGGATATCTCCTGTTGAAGAAGGTGCTTTAGGAGCTCTAGGTAGGGGAACAGCATTTTTGAAATCTGCAGGCGATAGGCCCATGAGTATCAATGTTGATAATGCTCCTACTGCTGATTCTTCAGGATTATCTGCACTAGCCGTAATCGACCCACTCCCCTCGTATCTGTCAGTTGAGATTCCAACTGGAAATGACGGTGGTTCTGAGCTTGTATTACCTAGTTTAGATTCTACAAAAGGGCTATCAGGCGCCGCTTTCTTTATTGGTGGGTTTTCTGATTTCGGACGTTCTTTAAATTCTGTTCTTGCTGGCTTTACCAGTGATATATCAACAGGTACTGAAGAAGTTGATGATGATTTTTCATATGCTCTTCAATTAGAATCAGATTCAGCTTTTGATTTGGTAGTTGAGGCAACTTATGGTGACCCAGTTTCGAATGAGCCACCTTGGGTTCATGGAATTTCTTTCCAATCATCCCCCAATGGTCTATCAGATGGATTTCATATCAAAACTTGGTTACCTGGCTTACCTCCATTAATTGATTTGTCCATTACAAGAAATTCTGTAACTAACGGAGAGAATTGGTATATTCAAGCATCATTAGATGGTTGGGAGCCAGGTCGTGAAGAATTTATGATTCATGCTTATGGTGTCAATGGTCAAGACATGTTACTCACTATGCAAGGACTTAAACCGGGTGAATCTACAAACTTATTCCTAGATTCAGTATTTGAAATTAGAGATTCAGGGGGTATAACGGAGGTATCTACTGGGACTCAGTTTGGTCTTTCTGAGAGGTTAGACTGGATTCATATGATGCTCATAAATAGAGAATCTCAAAGTCGAACTGAAATGTTGATTAATGATATTCCTAAATCTATTGCTTTACAAGCAAGTCTTGGGACTGCAATTTCTATTGATATGAGTGTTCCTGAAGATGAAAGGATCGAAGGATTTGCTGTTGGTTCTTTGATGTTACAGCAAATGCAATGGATGGATGGTTTTTGGTGGCC
>JAJPRD010000013.1 GCA_023700255.1 Candidatus Thalassarchaeaceae archaeon
TTACCGTAGAATATTATTTCCCTATAAATCGAGGTGTACGGCGTTCAACATATGACGCAATCCCTTCTTTAGCATCCTCTGATTGGAATAAATCTGATTGTAATTCTCTTTCTAGAGCTAAGTGAGATTCTAATGGTATTTCAATACCACTTTGTACACTACGCTTGATGTTTCCTATTGCCTTAGCCGCTGCTAGAGGTAGGGTGAATTGTCCAGCATAATCGATTACGTCCATTCTAAACTCTTCTAAATTCACACTGTCATAAATGTCATGGACAAGATCCATATCTCTTGCTTCTTCAAATGAGAATTTACGTCCTGTTACCATAATCTCCATAGCTCTTGCTTTTCCTACAAGACGGGACAAACGAGCGGTTCCTCCAGTTCCTGCTAATACTCCTAGGGATACTTCTGGTAATCCAATTTGGAAGTTTCCTTTGTGTGCTATTCGGATATCTGCTGCCATAGCAATTTCAAGTCCTCCGCCAACTGTATGCCCATTTAGTGCAGCAATTACTAATTTAGGTGTTTGTTCAAGGCGAGATAGGGTTTCGTTAGCATGTAAACAAAAGAAGTACTTGTATCTCGGTGAAAGAGTATTCAAGTAGTTTATACTAGCACCCGCAGAAAAGAATTTTCCACCATGTCCAGTTAGTAAAATAACTGAAACCTCTCCATCAAATCTTGCATTTAGTATCGCTTGATCAATATCTTCCCACATTTCACGAGTATAGGTATTAACTGAAGTTCTGCCTTCTTGCAAAGGTTTTCCGTCAGTATCTGAAATTAGCTCAATGATTGCAATACCGTTTTTGGTAACGCCATAATTCACTAGGTTATTGGGCATTGGCTGAAGGTCTGGCCACGAAGTCATGTAACTCGGACTAACAATCCGTTAATGAAAGAAACGGAATCAAAGTAATGTTAATTTTCAGCATCAGATGCGGAAAAAGAGAGGTTTGCCCCCTCTTTCCTAACATTTTTCCATTGAATTCCAACTTGTTCTGCTTTTTGACTTGGTTCCCAAGAATCTCGCTTTAGAGGCTTTCGAAAAGGCATACGGTATACTACTCTTCCATCGTCTAAACTTTTCTTTCGTAACATACTTTTTTTGACAATTGGCCACAGAGCCTTCCTCATGATTCCAGGTTGATAAATCCATTTCATGAACCTCAGACCATCTCCTTTTTTCTTTTGGTCTCTCATCCAATATCGGGCCACCATTTTGAATCCTCTATCTCCAACTCTATTCATGAGAAATCTATTGATTGCACTGACTTTAATCAATGGTACAAGCTTCTTTCTCACCTCAACTTCATAATCGCATTCATCAAGGATAGATTTAGCAGCTAAAACTCCACTAGTTATTGCATATCTCATGCCGAAACCCCACATGAAATCCTGCAAACCACCTGCTTCACCCACATATATCTTATTTTCATGGATATATTTCTTAGGCAGGCTAAAATCACCTTTCCCTCCTACTCTTTTGATGGGTTTCCTGTTCAATTCATAATGCTCATCATACCAAGCAATAGTCTCGTTAAGATATCTGCCGGATTTCTTTTGCTGTCTCCATAAACATGTACAAATTAATCCGATTCCATCTATGATGATAAGATATGAATAAGCTCCAGGTGCTAATTTATCATTCAATTGAAATGCCACATGATTCGCGTGATCGGTATGAAAGATTTCACCAAAAGCGATAGCACTGGAATCTTTTGGCCCCGCTGCTATTATATCACAAGTTTTTGGATCAACTTTTACTTCGTAGTGAATATTAGCACCTGCCGCTATAGCCATTCTTTTGAATCCTTGATCTATACAATGCTCATCAGTTCCTCTTTCGACAACTCTAAATGCATCACCAATTGTTTTTGGATTAGTTATTACATCATCGGGATGTATCAAATCTATTATGTCAAAACCATTAGATTTGAACTCATCAGGGTTCAATCCCCATTCTCTCATCTCATCAAAAAAATCAACATTACTTGTCCAATTCTCAATACCTTGGAAATCTCCATCGAATCTTGACCCACTATCTTTGCGTATTTCATGGACATGTACCTCTTTCCCAGCTTGAGCCAGAATTGTAGCTGCAGCAAGGCCAGATAATCCTGCTCCTAGGATGTCTATCCTCTCTCCCATGCATTTGCGTATGTGTCTTAATGTTTGAAAGGTTTGGTTAATAATAATCAAAGAGTTCATTCGATAATTTAGTTTCGAGTAGTTCAAGTGTAGGGTGTGGTGGGTGTCTATGGGTCAGATTATTGTTCGTGTTGAAGCAGATAAAATCAATCCTGAGTATCTTCGTACTTTACTTGATGTTGATAATTGTGGTAGTGTAGTATCATTTGTTGGTTTAACTCGTGGCACAGAAAAAGGAGTCTCAGTCCAAAGGCTTGAATTTGATGCTTGGGAAGACAAATTACCCGGGGTATTAAATAATATTGCTCAATCTTCCATTGATAATTTTGATATAAATTCTGTATTAATATCTCACAGGATAGGAGTAGTAAACCCATCTGAACCAATAGTTTGCATTCATGTTGCTTCAACGCATCGAAATGAAGGTTTTGAAGCATGTTCTTGGCTGATTACAGAATTAAAATCACAAGCACCTTTATGGAAAAAAGAAGTAAGATCTGACGGAGAATTCTGGAAAGAAGGCTTAGGTTAGGTAATTTTTCATACCTTCTTCCGACTGCCTGAATAATGAGTGCTTCTTCCGAAGAGCAAATGGGTAAAGAGGAATTGAGTAATTCATGGACTGGAATTGTCGACGTAGGTGCTAAAGATGCAGTTTTTAGAGAGGCGATTGCAACAGGTACTTTGCAATTATCAGATGATGGAATTAGTGCTGTGCAGAATGTTTCTCCCAAAGGTAATGTGCGTGAAATATCGACAATTGCCTCTATACAGGCAGTGAAAGACACTCCGAGAATGTTACCTCATTGTCATTTAATACCAATAGAGGGGTGTTCAGTTGAATGGGATGTTGAAGGGAATAAGTTACGGTGTACGGTGACGGTTCGAACACATTGGAGAACCGGAGTGGAAATGGAGGCACTATGTGGTGTTAATGCAGGGTTACTATGTGCTTGGGATATGCTAAAATCAATCGAAAAAGATGCTGAAGGTCAATACCCTAATTCGCAAATAGATGGTGTTCATATTGTTAAAAAGAGCAAAGGGGACCAACATCATTGAATGCTGATTGACACTCGGAGGCATCATGGCAACAGTTGATTTTGAGAAGTATTTCCTTCAAGCAACAGAATCTGCTGCAATAGCGGCATCTAAGTGGATTGGCAAAGGAGATGGTAAAGCTGCAGATGGCGCTGCGGTTGAGGCAATGAGGTCCGTTTTCGATACAGTGCCATTTAATGGCCGTGTAGCTATTGGTGAAGGAGAGAGGGATGATGCACCAATGTTGTGGATTGGTGAACCCTTAGGTTCTTTACAAGGCGTTCCTGGATCACCTGCAATAGATATTGCGGTTGACCCTCTAGAATGTACTAATCATGTTGCTTACGATTTACCCAATGCCATGGCAGTACTTGCCGCCGCGCCTAGAGGTGCACTTTTACACGCACCTGATTGTTATATGAATAAAATTTCAGGATCATCTGAATTAAATGGTGAGATATCTTTAGATGCTTCTACATCATATAATATTGAGGCTACTTCTCACGCATTAGATAAGCCAATAAATGACTTAAATGTCGTTGTTATGGACCGACCAAGGCATGAACATTTAATTAAAGAACTTAGGGATTTATCTGTAAATGTAGTTTTAATAGGCGATGGAGATATTGCAGCAGCTCTAAATGCTGCAGACCCCGATTCCAATGTTGATTTGTTGATGGGCATTGGAGCAGCACCAGAGGGAGTAATAACTGCAACAGCATTGCGTGGCCTTAATGCACCTTTTGAAGGACGTTTAGTTTTCAAAAATGAAGGACATAGAAGTCGAGCGGAGAAAATGATTGATGGTGATATCGAAAGATTATGGGGTAGAGATGATCTTTGCACATCAGATGATTCATTATTCATTGGTACAGGGGTATGTACAGGTCGGACAAAAGGAGTAAGTCTCGATGGAAATAAATATTCTGTTGAATCCGAAGTGATTGATGTATCTCGTGGTATTCGTAAGTTTATTCGTGGTTCTCATGACGTTTAATTTCGGATTGTTAAAGCGATGCCTTCATTTTCTATAGCCTTCACGTATGCATGAGGCTTGTATATGGATACTAAACTACTTGAGATGACTGCACGCGATCTAGTAGCGGCAGGTAAAGGAATTCTTGCAGCGGATGAAAGTAATGGTACAATGTCTAATCGACTTGAAGCGGTAGGTGTTTCCGCGTCTGCAGATACAAGGCGGGCTTATCGGACCAACCTATTTGCAACTAAAGGGTATGAAGATGCAATCAGTGGTGTGATTCTTTTTGATGAAACAATTAGGCAAAAAATGCCTGATGGACAACCTATTCCTCTTGCTTTGTCTTCTAAAGGAGTTCATCCTGGGATTAAAGTAGATACAGGTGCTAAAGAATTAGCAAACCATAGTGGTGAGAAAATAACTGAAGGCCTCGATGGATTAAGTGTTCGCTGTCAAGAATATTTTTCAATGGGTGCTAGATTTGCTAAGTGGCGGGCCGTCATAACAATTGGTGACAATAAACCAAGTGATGCATGTATTTCTGTCAATGCCCACGCTCTCGCTAGGTATGCTTCTATTTGCCAAGAACAGGGTTTGGTCCCTATAATCGAACCAGAGGTTTTGATGGCAGGTGCTCACAATGCACAAACTTGTTATGATGTCACTGCAAGAATTCTTGAAGCTACTTTTGAGGCATGCCGCATACAAGGAGTGCATTTACCCGGTGCTTTATTGAAACCAAATATGATCATTGCAGGTTTATCTTGCCCGAATCAAATAACTCGTGAAGAAGTAGCTAAATTAACTGTAGATTGTTTGACTAAGCATGTGCCACATGACTTGCCAGGTATTGTTTTCTTATCTGGAGGTCAATCAGATGAAGATGCAACTGCTCATCTGAATTTAATGAACGCAATGGATATAGTACATCCTTGGGAGTTATCTTATTCTTATGGTCGTGCTTTACTTGCCAATGCTTTGAAGACATGGGCTAGTGGTGAACATGATGAGAGTCAATCGGTATTTTTACAGAGGTCAAGGATGAATAGCCTCGCTAGAACTGGTGGATGGAGATTAGATTTAGAATAATTTCATTCTATCTTAATTTTGATTATCTTGGGCACCTGGTCTTAATTGCCAAACACATATTTCGTAACGTCCAGAGAGTGCTCCGCCACGTTTGGTAGTTGCAATTTTCATGATATCTTTGTCTTTAGACAATACGTTGCCTAATTGTTGAGGTGTAGTGCCATGCCTCATAGTTGAATTGACATGTTCTAAAATTTCGGTAGTATTAGCTTCTCCTCTTGTATCTAGGAATTTCTTTATTTTTTGTCTTAGTCTAGTTGTTCTCATATTCCTCTCTCCTTTATCTCTGGCTGTTCTCTCTCATGGTGGTGTACCCACTCATCGGTAGCCCATTCCGATAGTGGTGACATTTTACCTACGACTCCGCTCCTCCTTACTCTCCCAATTCTTACTATGGATGGATCGGATTCGAGTATTGCAGTTAAATCAAATTCTGTATTGATATCTATTTGTTTGGATATCCATTCATTAATTTCGGTAGTGTTCCTTGGCTTATCTGAAAGGTGCTTTTTAACTAAATCACGAATTTTTCTCGTATTCATAGTTTTCATTCCTCATTCAATCCGACTCGACTACCAGTTCGATAAAGGTAGGGTGGCGGGTGGTGATATAACGCTTCTGCAACTTATTGTTCAATTTAGTTACATATCGTTGCGCAATTAAGTGTACTTTTGTTACTATCTCTTAGTGGTTAAATCAGAACTAGTTATTTTTCCACTAGAAATGTGTAACTATATGTAACTATAATGCATAATTTAATACATAGTTTTGAAGTGGATGATTACGGAGATGGTCATTGGTGTCAGAAGGTTCGAATTTTGATCAAGATCCTAGTTTTATTTCTACACCGATTAAGATACGCAGTAGATACCGTAGAAGACTTCTCAATAGATTATCTGATGGTGGGGCCACTGTAACCTCCTTAGCTAATGACATAGGTCTCCAGATACCACACGCATCTGCTGAGTTGCGTAAACTCAGGAATGAGGGACTGGTCGGCAGTGACCTCGTTGCAGGGAGTAGAGGTGCATATTTACATTTGACTGAATTAGGGTGGGAGCGAATAAGGTCAGATGAGAGATCTAGAGCAATAGAAGCGCTTCCTTTACCTTCTGAAGTGGGTAAATATTGTATTCTAGATAAAGATGGTAGTAATCTTTTGATAGGACTTTCTTCAATTCCGACGTCTCCGATGTTACTCATACCAGATAAGCCGCCTGAGTTGGACATTCTTAATTCAGAGTCCATTGGAAATGAGGGGGTTAGATGGAATTGGGCGATCATTAAGGAAAGAACTCCTAGATGGTTTGATTTAGAATCAATGAAAATCACATCTGCTCCACCTTTTTCAGCAGATCCAGGGAAAATAGAGACATATACTGAAGGTAAATCTGTAATTGGGGTAATTCGAGCGAATTTAATTGATCAAACTAATCCAATTGCAATGACCTTTGGAACCTGGTTTGATTCACCTAAAACTCGACAAACACCTCCTTTGAATGAAAACATGTTTCATCGGGGTGAATGGATATTAGGTGAATGTCATGAATTAAGTCAGGAAATAAGGCCGAATGTTCCACTAATAGCAATTCTTCCAGATAGTCTATCTAGAACCATGCTTCTCCGTACTGCTCGAGTTAATTCCTTGCTTATTGCTGATTTAGGAGGTTTAGATTTGGTTAGTGACCCCTATCCATTATCTGCTCTTGAATTTTGGATTCAAAAGGCACATCCAAGATTATCGAAATCTGAATTAAAGAAAAGAGTTCAATCCTTAAGTGATAGAATAATGTCTACAAGAAAAATTAGGACTGATGATTCTACTTGGCGTAAATTTAGGAGAGATTGGGGTAATACCATTTTTACAAGTGATGATAAAATTATCCGAAAAATCGATACTAGGGGTTTGGGAATATATGCCATTGAGTCATTGATTAGCTGGGCAATATCTATAGAAGAAAGACCTCCATTAGTTTTAGAAGTAGGAGATAATATTTCAGATGAGGTTACTTCTTCAATTCTTATTCATCCTAAACTAAGGATTTTGATTGAAAATAAATTTTCATCAGTTACTAAATCTCAAAATATTCTTTATTCTGATAATCTCAGGCCTTTACCTTGGTTGAGATTACAAACTTCAAATGGAGTAGTAATCCCACTCAAGCTAATTGATAATCTCCCTAATACAATTCAGATCGATGAAGACCTGAATAATTCATCCGTAACTCCATGGAAAATCGTGGGGCTCAGTAACTTACATGATTCTAAACCTGAAGAATTAGAACCAGGGTATCTTTCAATGGTATATTCTGCGGTTTCCCAATACCCGAATGGAAATGAAGAATGGGCCAATCAAATGGAGGCAAGGTATCCAATCGCTGCTTGGATAGCATCCCCTAAACGTACACGTTGGCCAAGATGGCAACGTCTCAAAGGTCGTATGTCGGTTGAATGGTTAATTTTATTTGATATAGATTACATCCCTCTAGATAAACTTGCAGAACTCGCTGATGATGCTACAGAAGAAATACTTGATTATTTCGCTGAAAAATTAGGTGAGAAAATTAGAGAAGAACATGAAACGGTAATTCGAACTCGTCCTGCAACCGATCCAATAGGTGCATCCCGAGGGACTGCTTGGGTTGCCGCTCAATTTCTTTCTAACGCTGCCTGGATTCCTGAAAATTTACATGAAGATTTAATCAATTGGTCATTACAGGCTTGGCTTTCATCACCCCCTAAAAATTCTCTTGACGCCCTTAAAGGTGTTTCTTGGCTCTATTCTCCCGATAGAGGTCGCGATAATGAATTCCCCCCTGTCCTCAATAAAATTCTATTACGTGGAAAAAATTTATCAGAAGATCATGACTTGAAAATTTGGTCTACATTAGTCTTCCGAACAGTCGAAAATAAGGAACTAAGTAATGATGATTTAAATTATATAATCGAAAAATTACCTTGTGATTGGTGGGCTCCTTTATCTCCTGAGATATTATTCAAATTATTAACTGATGAAGATTCAACGGAATGGGTAATCTCAAATCCTAAGCCTTGGGTTGCTCTTTTATTCAGACCCATTGGAGAGTTAGGTGATGCACCTGGTTTGGAAAACTTCCCCCATCCCGGATTTAATCCTGAAATCTATCCATTATTGATACGTAGGCTTAGAGGCCGTAGAGAAAGAGATGGTTTACCTAGTTCAGCGGATTCATTAGTTGATTTATTAGAGGCAATAGAAGCTTCAATTAAGAAAATACCACCTGGTTCTGGCAGAACTCATATTCTTTCTGGTTGGCTTGCCCAGCCTCTAGAAAAATGGCCTGAGATAACTCCTAAGGTTGCTTTTAGTGGTGACCCAATTATTGGTGAAAGGTTACTTTCAAGGCAAACTGGTTTTCACGATAATATCGTTTCAATAATTTTATAATTTCTTTTTTTTAAGACGTATTTTCATTTTCTCTTAAACGATGAGTTATTGAGTAGGTGTACCCTAGAATCATCTGCCCAACTGGCAACTCCGAGTTGACAAAGCCCCCAGCCGGAGGTTTAGGATGAAACTCGGTACCACAGATATGGGTTCTCCGTCTGTCGAAGACCAGAGTGACTTATTGTGAATAATTGAAGAGATTGTTCCTTTGAGGATGACCTCCGGCGCAATACAGACGGAATGGATTGTGTTAAGGTCCCCTGTTGACCGAAAGGGATGATTCTAGGGACTACCCCACAATCCAACATACGTCCTGGGGTGGGGTCAGGAGTCAGAGCATGAAAGTGCGGTGACAGGCTCCGTTACACCCCGGGGCACACTTTACTTCCGCAGTTCTCAAGTCATATGTGCATAGTTGGAAGACTAATGACGAGCCTTGGACTAGTAGGGGGGACGTTCGAATTTTTTCATTTAGGACATCAAAAATTGATTCAAACGGCTCTATCGTATTGTACAAATCTCGAAATTTGGGTTATTTCTGATGAAATCGCACGTAGGAAAGATGTTAGGATTTCATCATGGCAAGATAGGTGTGATTATATCCAGTCAAGATTATCATTAGATGATGGATCTAGAATTTCTTTCCATGAATTAGTAGATGATTACGGCGTAGCAACTTCTCATAATACCGCTTCTGCTATTTTTTGTACTAATGAAACAAAATCTACTTGTATCTCAATTAATGAAATACGATTCAAAGGCGGTTTGAAGAAATTATCAATTATTGAAGTACCCCATGTTCTTTCTGCGGATGGTGGAATAATCTCTAGTTCGAGAATTAGGAGAGGAGATATTGATCCTAATGGTAATGTTTGGTTTGATGAAGAATTCCTTGTCTCTGATATTTACCTTACTAAAGAGGTTGAAAATTCATTAAAAGATCCTTTTGGTACTTTATTTAAAGGCCCTGAATCGGATCATTCAATCGCAATTAAAGCAGCATTAGCTTCTCTTGGTGGTGATTTTTCACCGATAATTGGAGTAGGTGATGTAACTGTGAAGTCATTACAAGATATTGAGCAGATTCCTTCGATAGGATTAATTGATCAAAAAACAAAGCGTATGCTCTGGGATGGATTTAGAGAAATCGACCAATCATTATATGATCATGTTATTGAGAGTAATAATCCACCTAGTATGTTGACTAAATCTTTATTTGAGGCCTGCCAGATAGCTATCTCAAACTGGACTGACAAGCGCGAAAAAACTCTAATTGTTGTAGATGGTGAAGAAGATTTGGCACCACTCTTATTGCATATTCTCGCACCAATTAAGTCAGTCATACTATACGGGCAGCCAAATCAAGGGGTAGTTCTGAGAATCACAGGTCTCGATACTAAAAATCGCTGTAAGAGATTATTATCAATGTTTCAAAAAAAGCAATGAATCAGTTTTCATTATCTGAGTCCATACCTAATGCGAGCCCCAATGCCACCATTGAAATCGTAACTGCATAGACACCTGGATCTACCCATGTGTTATTTTGCATACTCCAAATAAGATAAAATAATATCCCAATTACTACAAGCCAACTTGAAATAATATCAGTAATTTTTTCGCCTTTAACTAGATTATTAGCAAAATTACTACTTGGTAATCCTGTGATGAAGGACAATGCTCCTTCTGAATCTGGACTCGCTTTCTTCATCCCCCTATCTCCGCCTGCAATGAATAATAGTCCTAATAATGTGAAAAATCCATCATCGAGAGTGAATTTATAATCGTGCGCAGTGAAAGCTTCTTCTCCCAATCCTAGGAAACCAAACCATGAAACTTTGTATCCTGGCGAATAAGCCCCTTCAACTAAGTTAACAATAGATAGTAGTACTACCCAAATCCCTAGCATTAATGCAACTATTGAAATCGTGCTACTAGGTCTATTTAGAGCTTCATTCCAGTCTGTCTGAACCATGTCTATCACAATCGGCGACCTACCCTTTTGGTTTAACGCTTTCATTTATCGGATGAAGTTTAAAGTCGGCCTTGTAGCATATATTTTCCTTGTGCTGCTTCTGCAATTTGTGGTTGATTAATGCTCATGACCTTTATTGAATCGATAGCCTTTGGTATAGCAGAATTTACCTGTTTGCTACGCCCCCCTCTCCCTTTGCTGTGATTCCTAGCCATAATCAAGCCGAGTGTATCTAATTCATTTAATAATGTTGAAATTCTCCTTGGCGTCAATGGTTCTATACTTGTCTTCATACATGCTTGAGAATATGTTCTAAAAATTTCTCCAGTTGAGATATTTCTTAAACCATTATCTTCATTTATTATTATGCTAAATAATACTAATTTTTGATGAAGTGGCAGAGTTCTCAATACCGGGGTGACTTGGTCATGTTCAAGTTGAGATTGAGCTAAACGAACGTGCTTAGGGTCAACTTTAGTCTGCGATCTTTGTTCTGCTTTCTGGACAGAGATTCTCAATAAATCTAGTGCCCTTCTTGCATCACCATGTTCTTGTGCAGCTAGAGCAGAGCATAGAGGGACTACTCCACTATCTAACGAATCTATTTTTAATCCCATTGAGACTCTTTCTTCTAAAATATCTTGTATCTCTTGAGCACCATATGGGTGGAATACTATATCTTCTTGACTTAATCTTGAACTGACTCTTGGATCAAGTTCTTGTGTGAAATTCAGATCATTACTAATTCCAATTATGCAACATCTGGCATTTTTTAGTGTTGTATTAAGGTTTGTCAGACTATAGAGTAAATCTGAACCAGCTTTGGCAACTAAGTTATCTATTTCATCTAAAACTAGGATGTGGACTCCTCCTAGTCTATCCATTCTTTGAATAAGTGTTTCTAACACTCTGTCAGTAGGCCATCCAGTAAATGGTATTAATTCATCACCTCTTTGCTTAAGCTGACTGGCTAATGTTTGAACAACTCTATACTTAGTATCTACATTCCTACAATTTACTTCATAGGTTTGAACTGAATGGCCCATTTGTTTTCCTTTCTCAAGTAATTGTCCTAGTACGAATCTAGTCACCACTGTTTTACCTGCTCCTGGAACTCCGTACAACAGCATATTAGAGGGGATATGCCCATTTAATGCATCAACTAAATTCCTAACTAAGGCTTCAACTTCTTGTTCCCTATGTGGAAGATTGCTTGGTTCGAATGCATGGTCAAATGCTTTCCGATCTATGAAGAGTGAGTCTTGTCCGAGAATTTTCTCGAAAATATTTCCCTCCATTTCTTATCACCAATGCCTTATGTTATATCCTATGTTCTAATTACACACACTGACAAGGTCACTGGAACAACGGAGATTCTTCACGAGACGCTCCGAGGTAATAAGTGATTCCAAACTAAGGTGAGGTGGAGGCTAGATTTGAATCCCTATTAGGGTGACATTGTAATCACTCCTAATTGTTATTTTTTGGCTATAAATTCTCAACCAGTCACCTCTTTTAGATTTTTTTTAAGCATTTAATCAATGTTATTATTCACTCAGGTAATCTTTGAGCCTACCAATGGATTATCTGGATTTATTTCTTTATAGATTTTTTTCAAATTAAATATTTTTTAATGTATTAAATTACTTTTTATAGTTATTTTTTTAAATTGGTATATAATGGATGTTATTTTACTAAGTCTTTTTTTAACATCTCAACACTGCCATTTTCATCAATTAATATAGCGTCGCCATCTTCTAATTGATGTATTCTTTCAGGTAAATTCGGTATGGGGAACCCATCTAGATGATTTTCAGAACTTGCGTAATTATGTGTGACTAGAATTAATGTTTCAGGATATCTCTCTGAGAATTTTCTTACATCGTTAGGTGTATGATGATATGGGAATTCTCCAATATCTGGCATTCCCATTTCTAGAACAACAGCATCGGCATTCTTTGCTCTTTTCTCAATTTCATCACAAGGTCCTGAATCTCCACAGTGCAATAGTACGAATCCACTCTTGTGTGTCAGCTCGTATCCGTGTGGATCTGTTTCAGGTGTATGACAAACAGGAAATCTTTCAAATTTCCAGTCAGTATTAGTTAGTTCTATTGTCTCCATTTCATTCCAATTTGCTATATCATCAATGTCATTTTCTAAGCTACCTGGAAACCCTATATTGCATAGGTTGGTTAAAAATTCTTTACCTCCTGGTCTTAGATAAATATTCAGATCTTTTTCTCTCTTTGTATCTGAGATATATTTTCTTTCAAGTAAAAAGAATGGAAATCCAAATGTATGATCTGCATGCCAGTGTGTGAATAAAAGATGACTAATATCAGAAGTTTTAATCCCCGAAGTTCGGAGTTGTGTGATGAGAGTTGGCGGTGTATCAATAAGTATTTTTTTATCAATAATTGCTAGTGCATGAAGTCTTCCAAAGGGTGTGAAGGCATTGCCAGTGCCTAGGAAGTCGATGCGAGCCATGGTTGTCGACTAGATGCCTAAGACTTGACTTCATCGCTTCGAAGATGAGTCTTCACTACTCTTCTTTCGCATCTATTCATAAACAGGTTTCAACTCGGCTGGTATAACACATTGAGGTTTTGTCATGACTGATTGGAGCGCAAAGAACCCTTACACGTCTAAATTAACAGAGAACTTTGTTCTCAATGGAGAAGGTTCTGGTAAAGAGACTCGGCATATAGTATTCGATTTAGGAGATTCAGGATTAGAATATAAGGCAGGTGATGCACTAGGAGTTATACCAATTTGTCCACCGGAAATTGTTGCAGAACTTCTTTCACTTGGTGGATTTAGTGGAAATGAAGATGTTGAAACTAATCTTGGGATGTGTAGCTTACATGAAGCATTATCTACAAGATATGAAGTTCATCGTGTCACTAAAAAATGGATTGAAGGTTTGGGTTCTCGAGTAGTTAGTGGTGATGGACCTATCGAAATACGAATTGTTAGTAGAGAGAGAGTATCAACCTCTGATGGTGCAACTATTCTGAGTTGGAGAGGTTCAGGTAGTGATGAAGATTTACCTACTGATTATTCAGAAATTATGTCTCCTAATGACCCTGCTGAAGAACTTTGGAATAAACTGACATCTGACTCTAAATCTATGGAAGATTATATGTGGACTAGGGATTATATCGATAGTCTTCGAGATTTCAGTAATGTTTCATTTACTCCGCAAGAGTTTATTGATGGCATGGATAGGCTAAAACCTAGATTATATTCAATAGCGAGCAGTCCTGAATTTGAGCCAGGGACAGTACATCTAACTGTAGGTATTGTAAGATATAGTTACCATGACCGGAATAAGGCAGGTCTGACTACTGGTTATTTATCAGATAGATGCACTGTAGATGATACTCAAATAGGGGTATTTATGTCTCCAACTAGGTCGTTCATTCTTCCTGAAAATGGAGATGCTGATTGCATAATGGTGGGTCCAGGTACAGGAATAGCTCCATTCAGAGCATTTCTTCAACAAAGAGATTTAAACGGCGATAAGGGTAGAAATTGGCTATTTTTTGGAGATTGGACAGAATCCGGTGAATATTATTACAAAGAAGAAATGGACGATTGGAAAAACCGTGGCATTCTCAATAAACATGATCTTGCTTGGTCTCGCGACGGTTCAGAGAAAGTTTATGTTCAACATTTAATGAGGAAAAATGGTTCAGAAATTTGGGATTGGATTAACGGTGGTGGATATTTTTATGTTTGTGGCGATAAATCACGGATGGCTAAAGATGTTCATCAAACATTAATTGATATTTGTTCAGAGCATGGCGGAATGAGTCCTGACGAGGGTAAATCATTTGTTCAAGATAGAATGATGAAACAAGAGAAGCGTTACTTACGAGATGTCTACTGATTGTAAAATATGGCCTTGTTTTGCCGATGCAATCATAGTGTGCCTTTCGTTGCCTAAGAATGATGTTTAGAAGAGTGCTCATCGCGAATCGTGGAGAAATCGCTCTTCGAATTCTTCGTTCGCTCCATTCTTTAGGTATAGAAGCAGTAATGATATACGGTCGTGAGGATAGAATCTCAACTCCAGTTAGGCTTGCCGATGAATCTGTATATATCCCAAGAGATGATCCATTAGCCTCTTACTTAGATATCGAGGCAATTGTTGCAGCAGCTAAAGAAGTAGGGGCGGATGCTGTACATCCAGGTTATGGTTTTCTCGCTGAGAATCCAACTTTCGCTAAGAGGCTAGCGGATGAAGGAATAACCTTTATTGGCCCCAGTCCTGAAGTACTTCAATTATTAGGTGATAAAATCACTGCTCGAGAGACTATGCTAAAGGCTGGTCTTCCAATTGCTCAAGGGTCTCCGGGACCTATCTCCAATCCAGAGGAAGCATCTTTAATCGCTGAAAAAATTGGATTTCCTGTGATTATTAAGGCTGCTGCTGGAGGTGGAGGTATAGGGATGCAAGTTGTTGAATCTTCTGATGAATTTGAATCTGCTATGAAACTCTGCCAAGGTCGCGCACTTTCTGCTTTTGGTGATGATAGAGTGTTTTTAGAAAAATATATTCAAGGTGCTCAACATATTGAATTCCAAGTTTTAGGTGATGGTACTGATGCAATTCATTTTGGTGAAAGATTTTGCTCAATCCAAAGGAGGCATCAGAAAATATTGGAAGAAGGTCCTTGGTTAGATGAAGCAGTGAGGGAAGAAATTGGTAGCAAAGTAGTAGAAGGTGCAAAGGCTGTAGGGTATTGTGGTTTAGCTACATTTGAGTTTCTTAGAGATTCTAATGGGGATTTTTATTTTCTAGAAGTTAATCCTAGAGTTCAGGTTGAGCATACTGTAACTGAAATGATAACAGGTACGGACTTAGTATCTATGGGTATAAGAGTTGCATATGGTGAGAAAATAAGGATGAAACAAGAAGATGTGATGATTAATGGACATGCCATTCAAGTCAGATTAAATGCTGAAAATCCAGTGACTTTGACTCCATCTCCGGGTAAGTTATGGGAGTGTCATTGGCCTGGTGGACCTGGTGTAAGGGTCGATACTCATGCTTATACTGGTTATGATATGCCTGCTTCATTCGATAGTTTATTGGCCAAGTTAATCGTTTGGGCACCCTCTAGGGAAGAATCTATTGCCAAAATGAAAGCAGCGCTATCAGAAATAAAATTGTTAGGTGTTGATACTTTGATACCATTGCATCAAGCAATTTTATCAGAAAGTGATTTCCGAAAAAGAAATATCACTATACATTATCTCGAAGAACACAAGAACTTGCTATAAGGAGGCTATATTTTGGAAATACTGATTGTAGGAAGCATTGGTTATGATGATATTTCAACCCCAGAAGCAGAAGGTTCAGACCTATTAGGAGGTGCGGCTACTTATGCTGGATTATCTGCTGCTTTTCATAAATTTGATGATGCCTCTGAAGTCCCTAAGGTTGGTATTGTGAGTGCTGTAGGCGACGATTTTTCAGCATCAGACCAGTTAAAGTTAGAATCTGCTGGTTTAAATTTAGCAGGCGTAGTTTTGAGAGATGGAGACACTTTTCGATGGTCGGGTAAGTATGAGGGTTCTATGGAAAATGCTCATACGATTTCTACAGATGTTAATGTTCTAGAAGATTTTAATCCTATAATTCCAGAGTCTTGGCGTGTGCCAGAGATATTATTCTGTGCCAACACTCACCCAGCAACTCAAGTTTCGGTCTTAGATCAATGCCCAAGTGCAGTAATTACAGCACTTGATTCGTTTATGTTATGGATAAATGAAGAAAAAAAGACGCTATCAGAAGCTCTTCGTAAAGTTGATATTGCAATTTTAAATGAGGAAGAAGTATGTGCACTTGCTAATGATGAAGTTCTTCCACGTGCTATTAATTCTCTCCAGTCAGGTGCTTCTTTGTATGGAGGTGAAGCAGCCGGCCCTGGTCCTCGTTGTATTATAGTTAAGAGAGGTAGCAGTGGTGTAATTGGTAAATTTCCATTTGGATTAATCGCCTTACCTGCTTATCCAATAAGCGATGTAATTGATCCCACAGGGTGTGGTGATTCTTTTGCAGGAGCCTTTCTAGCCAATATCTCAGGTAGAACCGGCGCATTGAATGATGTCGAGGTCATCCGTAATGCTTTGGTTCATGCGACAGTAACTGCATCTTTCACTATAGGTGGTTTAGGTAGTTCTAATCTTTCCAAAATTCAACGTGGCTCATATCACGCTAGAGTAGATAGGTATAGAAGAATTGTTGGTTTGTAACTATTCTAATCTTCTAATACCCTTGACATGGCCCGAATCATCTTTGTTTGATGTTCTACGCATTTGATTAAAACTAAGCAAAGGTTCATGATTAACTAATACTGTAGGACTGTGTTCTTCGCCTCTTGATACTCGACTAACTACTATATTCAATGCATCTTTACCTGATGATGGCTTAGTATTCTCAGTCCTTCTAATTCTATTTGTGATATCTGCCTGATGTTCTTGATCACTTCTTAGTCTCAAATGTTGCTTCGATTGAAATCTAGAGTATTGATTTGCATCCAATCCATCAGGATCACCATATTCTTCTGCATAGCTCATGTTTTCTCGTACATAACTCGGAGATTTAGGAAGTAGTATTCTTTCTAAAAATCCTAATTTTTTCTTTCTTATTGGTTGATTTCTTAATACTAACCGACCATCTCCTAATGAACTCGCAATTTTAGATAATCCTGGATATTCACCTAAATCTGTAGGGGCAGGTAATGCAGCCATGATCTCTGCTTTTCTCTGTAATGATTGCTGAGCCTTTGCTCTCTTCACTAGTCCTGGTTTGCATTCCATCCTTACTGCTTCATCAGTAGGTGCAGGTAACTCAGGATTATTCCGGTAATTACTGTTAATAGGGCTGCGATTTAACCCATTAGCTAGTTTTATCATTCCTGCACTAGAAATTGGCCTATCCTCTATTTCAGGCTCAGAAATAAATTCTCCAAATATCGAATTTGTAGCCTCTTTCTGATTATTCACTTGATTGATGTATTGTTCAGGAGCTGAGTATGTTTGTTGTGTCGAAGGTGACGAATAATTAACCGGTTCTACGAATGATGAAGCTGCCGGTTCCAAATCAAATATTCCTCCAGAGCCGAATCCGAATAAATTGGAATCAGCATCCGTATTTGTATCTTCTATTACCGAATCTATACGGTTATTATGGGTTTTTTCATTATACCATTCAGGTTCATTCCTTCCCCATGTTTGTTCATATGCAGAATTCTTCTCTATTTCATCATATGAGTTAGAATTAGTAGTTGGGTATTTTTGGAAGTTTGTGTTTATTATTGGTTCTGGTGCCTCGAATGATAATTGGCTTATGCTTGGTTGAACTTTGATAGTATCTATTTTAGTCTTAAGGTGAGGATTTTCCAAAATTTGAATTTGGTTATTGATACTCAAATCCTCGTGACTGGTAGTAGGTGCAATGAGTAACCCCTTTGGTTCAATTTTTATATTTCTTTGTGATTTAAATTCTCGTTCCAAGCATGATTTCGCTTCTTCTACTGATTGACCATTATTTACTTTTTCAATCATCATTTGAACTTTCAATAAATTTTCTTGGTCATTTATTTTTGATTGAATTATATGCTTACCACCGATGCTAGTCTCAATAACTAAGGCAGGATTTTTGAATATGAAATGTGAAAGTGCCGAGGATGCTCCTATCAAAGACACAACATATCCCAATGGAGGAATTAAAACCGTAGCCCCTAAGTAACAAGCAGCAGATCCCCATAATACAACTCCACCGGGGATTTTCGGAATATCGATACTTCTTGTCCTTGAAATAGATGCTAAATCTAGTCTTATTCCTTTTTTTAGTTGATTTGATAAAACAAGCTGGCGCCGAGTAATCGTTACCGTAAACTTACCTTTTACCCCAACCAATGAGAGGTTGCCGAACAGTGCCGACTCACCCTCATCCGGTCGAGCATTACGCTCGAACGTGTGCATCCAGCCCGTGAGTTACTCGTTGACGATATAATAACTCGGTTTGTTAACCACTTAATTGACCCACTTCGAGGACGTTTTGGTCTACGCCGATTTTTGTAAAATAGCAGTCCCGATAATACGCATAGGCGTAGCATCTAACTGAGTAATAATTATTGGAGGGCTGTCTCTCAATCTTGTCCAGAGGGGTACTTCCCATTCTACACTAACAGTTGAATCATCTTTACTTTTTATTCTCCCAACAATAAATTGCATATCGACTGCAGCGTGTATCACATCTCCCACTTCCAAACTACGCTTTTGAAAAGGTGCCATTTTAATTTCAAAAATAGATGAAGTATTCTTGACTAGAGCATCTGAATCAGAATGTATAATCATGCATCCTCTATGGAGCGCTTCTTCCCTTAGATTTCTTATTGCTAAGCCAACTCTATCCCCAGATATAGCAATATCAACATCGTCATCCATTACTTGTAAACTACGAACAATCCCATTTTCTCCAACAGGGAGAACTTGTATGGTGTCATGTTTAGACACTGAACCTGATTGAACATAGCCAATTGCCACTAAACCAACTCCTTTGACATTGAAATGTTGATCTACAGGAAGAATCAAAGAATCATTATTTTCTTTTACTTCTCCCATTAGAGAAAATAATTTCTCACGAATACTATGCTCGTCTGGAACTGTTTCATATAATTCCCAATCTTTCAATCCTGATTGATGCATTATCATTTTAACTTGATCTGGATCCACCCAACCTCCAGTTTCTGGATTGATTATTGCCATTCCTTTTTTGATTTCAGCACAACCAAAAGCAACACAAATCTCTCCCAACGATGCATCTATTTTTGAAACTTCGATGATTCCAACTTTAGCTACATTTAGAACTGAAAGTAATGGCCTAATTTTCTCAGGATGTTTGAGTGGTCTTAGTAATGATAGAATTTGATTTACTCCATTTTTTTCTTCTTTGAACACATATGATTCTATGTCTCTTACATCACCTTTTTTAGCGATGCTTCTAGCAAGATTTTCAGAACCAACAAAGGCAATATTGAGTACAGGCACAAATATCCGAATGGCTATCCCTTGTTGAAAGGAACGGTGAAGTATACTATACTTATTCTCAGCTCATTGCATCTCTAGCCTTCTGGGCTAATTTCCATAATTTTTTATCTTCATCTGTTTCTGGGTCAAATTGAGGTATATTAATTGCCTTCATATCTCTATCAATTGCTACCATAAAAAAGAAGCCTGAACATATTTCTTCTCCAATCCATTCTGATCTAGATAATCTACATGAAATTACATGGATTCCTGCTGTGCGAGGGGATGTCCAAACTATTTTTGCAGTAGTGCGTATTACATCTCCTTGATACGCAGGTCTTCTAAACTTTAGAGCATCTACTGATACTGTTACAAAATTTCTATGTGCGAACTTAGATGCTGCCATTCCTGCTGCAGTATCCATAATTGCCATTAATCGACCTCCGAATAATGTATCTAGAGCATTGGTGTCTCCTGGGAACACCTCATTTAGTTGTATTACAGGGTCTGTAGAGTATGCCTCATCCATGTCTATCAAAGCCTCTCAACCCCTCATCAAACTTGAAGCCATCATATTGTTTTAGTGATTTAGTCTAGTTTTCGAACCGTTGTATTCAATCCTGAGTACCGACTCGGAGAGTCATGGAGATGCCAGAATTGATTTGGGAAGAGTTCAATTTCGAGGACCCTGATGGCGGGAGAATCATATTTTGGCCGCATATTCCATGTTTGCGTATGCCATCTAAATTAAGGTCTCATTCTAATTTTGACGGAGTAGCTTTTTTGAATTCTTCTCTTGATTTAAAATCTTGGATTACTGACGCTGAACAAGAGAAAAATAGTCCGGGAATTCATCGTGATTCTGCTATTGCGTCAGGGACTTTATTTGGTAGATTAATGAGTGATCTAAATGAATTAGATGTAGATGGACCTGTTATTCCAGATCCTGAACAAATGCGTCTGCTTTTACATGCTCAGAATTCAAGAGGAGGGATGCCAGTTTATGCAATTGAACCCGAACTTGAAGATGAAGAATGGGTTGATTGGCAGATAAGTAGTGCAGATCAACAAGTGACTTATCTTAATTTAATGCTTACTTTAACGACAGGAAGGCGTTGGAAAAAGCAAAGGAAGCATGCTATAACTCTAGTCCCCTCTTCTAAGCATGTTAATGCAGATTTAGGTGCCGCCGCCGCCTCAGCAATGACTTGGTGGTTTGAAGAACAGCGTGGACTATCTGATGAATTAATTGCTTTGAGAGATGCTAGATTTGTATCAAGGATAAGAGGTGCATTAAGAGACCTACACCATAGTAGGGTTGATGATACTAAAGCGCAGGAGACTACTTTGCTGGTCCCTATCCATCAGGCTCGATTGCCTTCGATCAAGAAGGCAATTAGTTCTTGTATGGATGTAGAACTAATAACCCAGGAGGATTGAATATGGACGAACAAAAAATAAATTTAGATATTGAAACACAAACCTTTCGTTTTACTCCATCTGAACCGATTAATCATGAAGAGGCTGTTAGTTTAGCTAAAGGAGTAACATCCGGAGAATATGTAGTTATAATTCATGAAAACCCGCATGCAACACTTGTAATTGAGCCTGAAGGGACTGTTCTAGTCCATGGCATATCTCGAAGTGAAGTTGCAAGATTAGCAGTTCAAGAATTGTTACTAACGTTGGGAATGTCTGATGAGTGGTTGATTTTAGATACAGGTGACATGATAATCCGTTTTTCAATAGGAAGAGCAGTATTGATGGATTTAGCTGCTGATAGGTTCTCAGAAATTGATTATGATACTCGTATTGGTGCTTTAAGAATAAATGCTGAAAGACATAAATGTACAATATTATTATTCAATAATGGTCATGGAATTATCCTTAAACAAACCTCAAAAAGAATTGCACAGATGGCTATAAGATATTGGTCATCTCAATTAGATGATGAAGGCGCACTGGCGTGAGAACTATGTTTAAAGATGGCCGTTGGATTGGGCCAATATTAGACCAGCATATGCATTTAGACCGTAATAATCGATATCTTGAAGCCGTTAATGAATTTGTTATTGCAGGTGGTACTGCTATTAATTTAGTTCATAAGCCTAATTTTTCTAAACTTCCTGTATCATTGTCTGAATATAGATCGGTGTATGAAGAAACTCTCGAGATGGCCAGAGAAGTACGAGATAAATTTGAGATATCTGTATCCGTAATACTCGGTCCTCACCCTGTGGCTTGGGAAAATCAGATTCATACTCTTGGTTTAGAGGAATCAACCTCATTACATATTCAGGCTGTAAAACTTGCTCTAGAATATATTTCTTTAGGTGATGCAGTATGTTTAGGAGAAGTAGGGAGGCCTCATTATCCAGTAGATGAGAAAACATGGGCTGCATCTAATGAGTTATTGCTCGAGATCATGAGGCTTGCTAATGAAGCGAAAACAAGTGTACAGTTGCATGTTGAAGATAATGGTGAAAAAACATATTCAGATCTAGCTAAAATTTGTGATGAATCTGGTTTACCTAGGCATTTTGCAATTAGGCATTATGCCCCTGCCGATATAACTCAAGAGTTCACTCATGGTTTGAGCGCAACAGTGAGTGTAGGTAAGGGAAGTATCTCTAAAATTGTTGAATGTATAGGTAAATCAAACTCATTTTGGGGTATGGAAACAGATTATCTCGACGATCCAAGGAGACCCGGTGCAGTTCTTGGTCCTAAGACGATTCCAAAGAGAACTCATCAATTATCTAAAGAATTAATTGATAATGGATATAGTGAGGCTGAAGTTTCCGAAATATTAACAAATATTCATTTTACTTGGCCCAATGAAATTTATTCTTGATTTGGGAATTTTAGTTTTGGAGTGAATATCATAATTCCTCCGAATAAAAACATTAAAACACACAGTATGAAAAAATAAAAATCACCTATTGGCATCGGTGACCCACTTAATCCCTCAAAGCTCCATCTCAATAATGGTCCATTTATGGGTAAGAAGAAAATCATAATCATAATTCCTAACCTCTGACGTACGAGCATAATCCTCGGATATGCTTCTGACATTTGAACAGATGTAACCGAATTAGTTTAGAAAGGTCCTATGCTCGGACGGGCATCGCGCCTGTAGTGAAGGGGTTATCACCTGAGGTTTCCAACCTCATGTCCCGGGTTCAAATCCCGGCGGGCGCACCATCAAATCAGTAGCGTTGTAACTGGTATATTCAAACACCTTTGTCTTTTGCGTTGAACTATGTCTGACAGTCAGGATAAACCTTCATTCGGTCAAATAGGGATAAGTAAAGACCAATCTGATCTATCTGATGAGAAACAAATAATTGGACGTAAAATTTGGAGGGTTGTCCCTTATATCAAGAAATATTGGAAAAGAGCGCTTGGTGGCATCTTAACTAATGCAGTAGCGAGAGCATTTGATTTGATACCGTTCATTGCTATAGGAATGGCTGCTGATTATTACAGAGATGGAACATTTACCGATCGAACGATTGAAAGATTTGTCACATCCGATTTACTTCCATCCTTAGGTCCTATGGATTCTGTCGAGTTTGGTTTTGGCTTTTTGATTTTGATATGTTTCACCTGTCTTGCAGTGTTTCAAGGATTTAGTAACCAGTTATGGCAGTCAACCGCTTATATGGCTCAGCATGATATTAGAATGGATGCTACTGACTCATTGATGGCTATGGAAGCATCATATTTTGAAACAAGGCAAACAGGTAATTTGATGTCTGTATTATCTGCAGATGTTGCTCAGTTAGAAGATATAATCTCAGACGCAAGTACTAGTCTGATTCGTTTAGTCATGACCTTTGCGACTGCATTTGGGATAATGTTCTGGATGTCACCTACACTTGCTGTAATTTTATTTGCTCCTTTAGTTCTAATCGTCCCAATGGTTATTTGGTTTTCTACTAGAGTTCAGCGTAAGTATAGAAGGACAAGAGAAAGTACTGGTGGAATAGTCGCAATACTAGAGAATGTACTGTCAGGTATTACTGTAGTACAAGCTTACAATGCAACTGCATTCGAAAGTTCTAGAATAGGTCGCCAGAGCGGAGATTATCGCGATCAATCAATAGAAGCAGCATTTGTACGGAATCGTTTCATTCCAGGGATATATATCGTTGCTGGAATCTCCTTCGGACTCTTAGTTTCCGCAGGTGGATGGGTGATGGCTTCAGGAGAAATTACAGTCGGACAATTTGTGACATTTCTTCTAATATCTACTAGGATGACAATGCCTATGTTCATTTTAGGAATGCTTTTGAATCAATTACAAAAAGGCGAAGCTTCTTCAAAAAGAGTCTTTGCAATAATTGATTTAGAACCTTCAATTTACGATAAAGAAGGAGCTATTGAACTTGATGGACCAATCACTTCTCTCTCTTTTGATGATGTGTCATTTTCTTATCCTACATCAGAGGGCAATGTGCTCAATGGTATTTCCTTTGAAGCATCTTCTGGGAATTTCCTTGGAGTGATGGGACACACTGGAGCTGGTAAAAGCACTATACTAAAATTAGTTGAAAGATTTTATGAGCCTCAGAATGGTAAAGTTTTGATTAACGGAATCGACATTAATGAATATTCAATTAAATCTATTCGAAATAGGATTGGTTTTGTATCTCAAGAACCATTCTTATTTTTTGGCACATTACGTGAAAATATTGCATACGCTCGTGAGGCTACAGATGAAGAAATTAAGACTGCTTTAGAAACGGCTGGAGCATGGGAATTCATATCTAAACTTCCAGAAGGGATTGATACTATGGTTGGCGACCGTGGTGTTATGCTATCTGGTGGTCAAAGAGCTAGAATTAGCTTAGCTCGGGCTCTTCTCAATAATCCTGACCTCCTTATCCTCGATGAGGCTAGTGCTGCTTTAGATGCTGAAACCGAGAAGCGAATTCAACAGTCTCTTTTCGGTGGTTCAAATGGCTCCAAAGAAAGAATTACTATTGCAGTAGCCCATCGATTAGCAACAATAAGAAATTCTGATGAAATTATTGCATTAGTTGATGGTGTCATAGTAGAGCGCGGTACGCATAATGATCTAGTAGAAAATAATAATGTATATGCTTCTCAATGGTCAATCCAAACAGGAGAATTTTAGTCTTAGGTGGTTTATTTTTGGATATCCAATGGATTAAAGTCAATCCTGGCAAAGTATTCGTTGGCTCTGATAATCGTTCGATTCTATTCGGCGGAATTGGACCTAGACATGAAATTAAAATAGATTATGAATTTGAAATTTCATCATTACCAATAGATAGATCTTCTTCCGAAGAAATATTATTATCTGATGATTATTATATTGCTTCTGAATCTGAATGGTCATTAGCATTTGAACAAAATTTGATTTCTGGAAGTGACGAGATAGAAGAATTAGCAGATCGAATTAGAGGCTCTTATTGGTCAAAATTTTGTGATGGCAGACCATTCATAGAAAATGATTGGTTGATGAAAGTTTCACGTAAATGGATATCTGGCTCTCCATCCCCTACTGAAATTAAGAGAGGCCATAGTTCAGAACATCTTAGATTGGTAAAGAGGTCAAGTCACAGTTTTAATAATAAATCTGCTCAATTACCTGAATTTTCTGACAAGTCAAAATTATTATTAGAGGAATTATTTATCTCTCTATTAATTGGAATCATTCCGTCTTTTTGTTGGGCTTACTTTAATGCTAGTGATGGATATATATCCTCTGGATGGTTAAATCTTGTATTCGGTGGACTTTTTATTGGTGTATTTACAGTAATTTTTTGGCGCCCAAGAACAACTTCTTGGAGAGTTGGTACAAATTGTGGGAATATGAAACCAGTCTAACGTTCCCTATCATCTATTTGTAGTCCAGATTTCCCTCTTAAAATTCTTAACCATCCTGTTAATACGCCCATCCCATAATTCCAATGTAACGTGTATGTAGCAATTGATGAAAGGAATATAGTTTTCTTAGTTTTACTTGGGGAGTTTCCCTTCCAAGAGCCATACCATGCTAATAGATTGTATAGCAGAATAAGAGTTGGTAATGTGTGAACTCCTAATCTAGGTAGTCCCATGGGTATTGTAGATAATTTTATGTCCCAAAATTCTGGCCATGCTAATCCTCCATTAGCTAGACCCCAAAAAAAGAATGCAAATGCTGCTATCACTATTGGCGGGAATAATGCTACTGCCGTATGTGTAGGTGCTCTCAATTCAGGATATTGATGACTTGCTAAAGTCCTTACAAGGCCATAGTTTCTAATTTGTTTCTTTACTCTAGACAAATCTCTCCTTCTATGCCACATAATTGCAGTTCTATCTGTCCATAATTTCTTTCCAGTCATTCTAATTCTATGATCAAGCATTACGTCTTCAGCGCCTATTGCACCTTCGTCAAATCCACCAATTTCTTCAAGAGCAGAACGTCTGTAAGCACAATTAACGCCTGGTAATTGAGTTACTTCTTCAAGTTCTTTTGTTCCAACTTTACCATAATTAGTTCCTGCAGTAAAGATTGTACTACAGAATGCAACATCAATTACTTTTTGCCACATTGTAGATTCTTCGATAGGTGCGAAATTTGGCCCCCCTACCCCACTTACTTCTTCTCTGGAAAACCATGATACTAATTTCTCGACCCAATCCTTAGGTACAATTACATCATCATCTGTGAATAGTATAAGTTCAGATTCAGTTGCATTGATTGCAATGTTACAAGCATCTGCTCTAGTCCTAGACCCTTCATCATCTATGAATTGAATATTATTTTCTTCGCAAACTGTGCTCCCAGGGTCATTTGTTGGTCCAACTACGACTATTTTGTAAGGTCCCGAATAGGTTTGATTGCTCAACCCTTTGAGGACAACATCTAGCTCCTCATGATTCCTGACGCTAGGAATGATTACAGTGACTGAGAGATTACTCACGACGAGGCGTAAGCGCCTACGCTTTCAATAACATCGATGAATAATCAAGGATCATTTGTAACTCTTGGAGCTAAGAAGTATACCCAACTTGCCCCTCCATCGTTACTATTCCATGTAAGTCGTAATGGGTATTTATCTTGAAATTCTAGGGTTACAGCATCAGTTAATCCACTTGCGAGTTTTCTTGTCAATGGATCTAGGAATTGTAGTGAATAGGTTGAATGAGTTGGATTTGGAGCGACAAGTTCACTGAGTTCTCCAGCATCGAATCTGACATTTACTGATTCTCCAGCTTCAACAGTTACTGAGACACTCATTTGATTTGCATCTAAACTTAGATCAACTAGTTCACCTACAAATTTTGCTGCTCTTAATGCATTAGATAATTTCGTAGGCTCTATAGTTGCTTTGCTATCAAAAGTCAGTTGTGGCATTTTTGGTTCATTCATAGTTCCAGTATCTAATCCTCTTAGAATTCGATGTACTGCACCAACTCTCACATTTATTGCTCCTATTGCCTCATCGTAATCTAGTTCTACTAAATCTGATGGTCCAGCAAGGCTCAGTAAATCTCTTAATTTAGCCAATTCTAATCCAATTTCTACTGGTTCAACCTCATAGGTTTCGAAACAAGCATCACCTATTGTTGCCGACAGTAATGCGACGTGTGAACCATCAACCACATTAATCTGAAGTCCGTTTTCTTTCCATACTAATTTCGCCTCTTCTGTTAACACAGAAAGTAGATCAACTATTTCCTTCATTAATTGCGTATTCGCAGTGACTCTCAACATCATGACACCCCTTTCTTATCGTACCCTTAACTGCGGGTTATTCATGCTTCTGCCTCAGCAATTAGTTATTCAAGAATATAAATCCTACTTTTTTTATTAATTTATTGATATTCTCTGAACTTATGTCCACAGTCATCACAAGTGCACATTTTAGTTTCAGGTTCATCAGAAGATCTAGTTTGTTGCATCCAAACAAATATGTTCTTACAATCACATTTAGGGCACATATAACTGTCTTCATATAGAATTCCTATGGCTTTATCTTCTTTTTGGGTTCTCCTGTCTCTCTTTTCTTCTTCAACAGATACTACTGCTGCAGCAAGATCAATTTTAGCCCCTGTCAAAGGGTCTTCGAACACCGCGCCCTTCCCGTCCTCACCTTCTACAGGGCCTTCATATTTACAGGAATAATTAGTACATCTAATCATTCCACCTTTTTCAACAAAACCTAACGTACCACATTCTGGACAAAACATTAATTCAACCACCAGTTGATTTCTATTAACCAACCGAATAGTGGTAAATCATTATGTTATTGAACATTACTCATCAGCGAGTAGGATTAATGTCTGAATTTAAGAAAATAATTCGATTCCAACCCTATACCCTGACCATGCTAAACCTATACTCCCGGATATGGTTAAAATGACATATAAGAACGTTGTAGAAATTTCATTTTCAGATAAATTTACAGTTTCCATTGCGAAGGTCGACATTGTGGTAAATGCTCCCAGTAAACCAGTGCCAAATAATAGCAAATTATCTTGGCTAATCAGTGCATCTGCCGCTATAGCTCCAAACATAAACCCGAGAATAAGTGAACCTAGTAAATTTACAGTTATTGTACCATATGGGAACTCATCCGAAGGAATAATATCTGAAATCACATATCTTAGTATTGCACCTATGGCCCCTCCGATTCCTACTAGTAGCATCAGTCTGCCTTCCATAACCTGGCTAGGGCATACTAGTTTTGACGCCTTCGCTTCGAATCGTGAGATTGAAGCATGATGTCGACGCCGAAGAGTCCGTGCGCATCATCTACGATTGGAGATTGGCCCGGGTTATTGATGATAATAATCTGATTATTGATGAACTACATTGGAACCGAGTATCTACAAAAGCACTTGTCAATCGCCTCTCAGACTTACAATCAGGTAGGATGAGCCCTGAAGCACATTCTCTCAAAGAAAGGTTTCCTGACGCTGTAGCTGATGCCTTAGGTGCACTATCGAATTCTGATTGGCCAGAATTATCGGAAGAAGATGTACGGAAATTCACAGAAGCTTCAACTCGTCTAGCTAAGCGTGGTGTTGCCGATTCTTCTGGGGATATAGATAGACGTCTAGATATGTTGGTTTCAGCAAATAATGAACTTAGATCTTCATGGACAACTCTTGAGGCACGATGTGTCGAATGGGTGGGATTATTTCTCTCGGAACTTGATCTAGATTCAGAGAGGAGAGAAATTCCTGTAACAGTTTCCTCTGCATTATCAATTAATGAGGTTGCGGAAAGATTTGGAATAGCCGAAACTCACCATCAGCCATCGGACGATGAATGGCATGTTCTAAAGTCTCATGCTCAATCAGTGGTTGATTTGGCAGAAAGATTGTCAAACCATGAGGATGCAATTCGAATTTTAGCTAATGATTATCTGCCCAGTTTATCGGCATTAATCGGGCCGATAGGTGCTGCTAAATTGGTTGTTTTAGCAGGAGGCCGAGAGCGTCTAGCCCGCATGCCATCTGGAAGTTTACAAGTTTTAGGTGCTAATGCAGCAATGGCTGCACATAGAAGAGGAGCACCTCCTCCTAAACACGGTGCGATTTTATTTTCTATGCCAGCCGTTAGTCGAAGTCCTCGCTGGGTTCGTGGTAAAATCGCTAGGTATTTGGCGGGCAAGGCGAGTATTGCAGTTCGGGTAGATCATTTTGATGGTACATCATGGACAAAAGAAGATGTCTCGAAGATACACAAGGAAGCTGAAGCGATAAAAAATAAATTCCCTAAACCTCCCAAGAGGAAGTGAATTTATGTCTCGAAGAAAACCCATACAATTAGCATGGGGTATTCGTAGAGAAGGTCGTTCTCTATGGACTAGAAATGCAGTGAAAGGTATTTCAGTTCGAGGTGAGAAAAGAAAAAAAGATAGTCATATAGAATGGAGACACTGGGACCCTACAAAATCTAAGGTGGCAGCAAGTTTACTAAAAACTAAAAGAAACCCTAGTGATATGCTTCCTGAACAGGGTTCTACGTGCCTATATTTAGGTGCTTCTTCAGGTACTACTGTAAGCCATATACATGACCATGTTTGTGGTTCAGGGAATCATCATAATGGTCAGGTTGTAGCAGTAGAAATTGCTCCAAGAATGATGAGAGACCTAAGTAAATTGTCAGAATCTAGGCCTGGTTTAATCCCCGTTCTTGGTGATGCTCGAAATCCTTCAGTTATCGCTCCATACCTAAGAGGACAAGTTGACTGGATTCATCAAGATATTAGTATAGCAGATCAAACCAAAACATTCTTGAAAATATCTGAGGTATTTCTTAAATCCGGAGGTATTGGATTATTATCGCTTAAGGCTGCTAGCGAAAGATGGATAGAGGGTGGTGATGATTCTAGATTCGCTGAGGCTAAAGAACTAATTGAATTAAATCAAAAAATAGTTTTATTGGAAATTATTGACATATCATATTTCGAGGGCCAACACAGAGTATTCGTGATTGTGAGAGATGATAATTAGCTACCAGCAATTAATCCGCCACCGCCTACTAGAGCAATAAGTGCTATCCAACCCAATATTCCCAAAACAGTTAACACGATAACTACCCAACCAAGAATTTGTGCTGCTTTAGCTAGACTCTGATCGGGATGACCTGGTTGGCTTTGTGTGATCATTAACGCACTATTAGCCATAATTATTGCTGGGATTGCAGTACAAATACCGCATCCGAAATATGAAAGTGCTGCAAAAACAAGCGCTATAGTAGCGTTAGTTTGAGTGAATTGTCCCACTGAATAGTTCTGAACTTGGACAGTACTACCTGCATTCTTCTCGGGATTAGCCCAAGGGATTTCATTATCTCCACTCATAATCTTCCGCTCTATCACCTGTTATTGAATGATTCTATATTAATTAGTTGAGAAATCATCTCAGTCAATATAATGTAATTAGCGTCCATGGTCTAATCATGCCTGAAATGCCTGAGGTAGAAACAGTCCGTAGAGGACTTGTTCCACATTTAGTTGGTACAACGATTAGTTTTGTAGATTTACGGCGACCTAATCTTCGTTTTCCATTTCCTGATGATTTTGAAAAAACATTAACTGGGGCAAAAATTGAGAGAATCGATAGGCGTTCAAAATATCTCTTATTTCGTCTTTCAAATGACCAAACTTGGATGAGTCATCTTGGAATGACTGGAGTTTGGACGATTGGAGGGGATGGTTCAGGGAAACATGATCATGTATATTTTGAATTCAATGATGGTGCTAAGACTGCAACATATACAGATCATAGAAGGTTTGGATTCATGGATATTTTCCCTACATCCGAAGAGTCTGAACAGAAATGGCTATCCAACCTTGGCCCCGAACCTCTTACTGAGGATTTTACAATTGAAATTTTAAATTCTAATCTTCAAGGAAAGCGTTCTCCGATTAAGAGTGCATTATTAGATCAAAGAGTTGTTTCTGGCCTTGGTAATATCTATGTTAGTGAGATCCTTTTTAGATGTAAAATTTCACCATTGAAAACAGCTGGAGAGATTGCTAGTAAGACTCAGCGGGCAAGTGTCAAAGTACAACGTATTTTTGAGCATACAAATCAAGTTATAGCAGAAGCAATAATGGTTGGTGGTTCGACTATTTCAGATTTCAGAGGAGTATCTGGTGATTCGGATTTAGGTTACTTTGCACAACAGTTTCGGGTATTCAATCGTGAAGGTGAAGTGTGTGTCAATGAATCCTGTGAGGAAATAATCTTGCGAATAGTTCAGTCAGGTAGATCTACCTTTTACTGTCCTAAATGCCAACGCTAATTTCATTTGAGAATTCGATTAACAATTGCTAATTGTAACCACATTGGCGTAATTCTTGTAACCAAAGGTAATGGTTTGTTGACTATACCTGCTATGACTTCCCTCTTTCCTTTTCTCATAGATTTTATCGCAATTTTTGCAA
>JAJPRD010000014.1 GCA_023700255.1 Candidatus Thalassarchaeaceae archaeon
TCCCAACTCTCTTGTGATCAGTTGTAGTCAACCATCCGGCTACCCATGGTGCAAAGTTTTCCCAATCAAATGAATCAGGATTATTTTGATAGAATATGAAAGTTAATACAATTAATAATAATACAAAGCTAACTATAATTAGAGTTGTTAATACTGTATACGGATTTGCTTGCTCTAATACAACAACTGGTGAAGATATCTGAATGCTTAGTCTATTCCATTCGTCCCCACTAGTACCTCCTTCTGGACTCCCTGCATTTCCATTAACCGAGTTTGTATGGAGAATGAACTCGACATTTCTATCATTTGCAGGAGCCGTCCATTCTACAGTCCAAGCAGTTTGATCATTACCTGCATCTGTATGTGAGACCTCGTTTGGATTCCATGATTGTACAGATGCATCGCTAGGACTAACTGTCCCCTCGCTAACCCATAGGTTAAATCCGCCTTGATTAATGTTTGAAGGATCCGCAGGTCCTCCTGAGAAACCTATATTCAAAATATAGACCTCTGAATAGTTGTATGTTTCCGGCAATCCTTCTAAGGTTGGAATTACTGAATCACTTGGTACAGCACCATGACAGTTGCATCCTGAATCTTTCACTCCGGCTACACCAGTTGGTAACGATGTAGCAGATGGTACTGCAATCATCCCTATTAGAAGTACAACAAAAATTACTAAAGTTCTCGTAGCTATTTTTTCTCTATTCATTCATTTTCCCCCCCTTAGCTATGTACTGATACAACTGCAGCCATTAATGAATGTGAATCTCCACAATACTCCGTACAAAGAATCAATGATTCACTTACTTCTGTCATAGGAAGCCACATTGTTGTTTTCTGACCTTGTAACACATCTTCTTTTGTGCTTAATTGTAAGAACCAAGGTGCATGTGTAACATCTTCAGATTCCATGACTAGCAAATATGTTTCTCCTGCTTTTAGGTTGATTACAGGTTGCATCCCATAACCTTCTATCATCTGACTAGAAACTGCACATAAATCAGCACTTAAATTAAAATCTCGTTGAGTCCATTCTTCACCTAGATCTGGGTCACAGTCGAAAGACCAGAACCATTGTTGGCCAGTTATTTCAATGACATGATAACATTCAGAGTTGACAAATCCGGTATCTGCATAAAATATATTTGCAGAAGATTCACCTTCTAAACATTCATCGCCACGAGCATCTGATCCTGGTTCTGCCCATACATGATCCAATGGAGCCCATGAGATATATGTCAAATATATAATTAATATAAATGGCAAAACTGTCCAAGCGACCTCTAATCTCAAATCATCATTGTGTTTTGGGAAAACGCCTACTTTTATTTCATCAACATTTGGTGTATTTTCACCATCAACTGATCGGTATGAAAAAGAGTGATGATACAGCCATCCGAAGGTAAAACCCCCTACTAACAAAGACCAAAGAATATACTCGTCCCAAAGTATGTCGAAGAGAGGGGATGTCACAGCCATGGTAATCTCGTTTCGCTGCGAGTGAAACATACTCATAAGTTTCGCGGATAGTCGACCTTAGTTACCACTTAGAGGCAGCCATTAGAATAACTTCTAAACTATCCTTAACAAGATTATAATTAGATGTCACAGAGGTGGTTAGAAGATTCCGGAGATGACAGTCTAATTTTGATACATATTCAGCCTAATTCAAGCCGTAATCAAGTATTAGGCGTAGGTAAATGGAGAGGCCGTCTTAAGTTATCAATAATGTCTCCACCTATCTCGGGTAAAGCGAATTCTGAATTATTAGAATTATTATCTTCTTGGCTGTCGATCAATAAGAGTGATGTTTCGATTGAAAAAGGTCACAAGAGCCGCAAGAAATCTATTCGTATAAAGAATCTTAAATCTGAACAAATATTATCTTTAATTGGTGAATGAATATGTCTACAAAAGAATTTCCTAATACTGCTGAGGAGCGATTTATAATTGCTGCAAAAGCGATTAAAGAGTCAATTATTCGTAATCGTGAGATTGAACGAGGAGGTTCAGATTGTCCAGTACTTGTTGAAGGAATAAAAGATGTAAAGTGTCTGCGAGAGCTTGGTTTTTCAGGACGTATCGAGACAATCAATAGGGGTTGGGATCAATCTAGAATGATTGCATACTTGTACGAAGAATTTGGTTCTGATTTGGCAATTGATGGTTTACCTAAAATAATCTTATTAATGGATTGGGACAGAACTGGAGATAATCTCCAAAAATCCCTTACAGGACGTTTAGAATCTATGGATATTAGGATAGATGACAGACTTCGTTTGGTGTTATCTAAACAACTTAAATCCGAATGCCGCACTGTGGAGTCAATTAGCTCATATACAGGATTTTTCCAACAGATTATCTCTGAGTTATAATTTATTTATTCAGGCAATGATGCAGTCTTTTCTTTCACAGTGTTCAAAACAAGATGTGTGATTGATCTTTCAACCCCATCTATCGATAATACATTTTTAGATAAGTCATCTAAATCCTTCCTATTTTTTGCCCTAGCTAGAATCATAGAATCAAAATCTCCTGTCACGTCATATACTCCGTAGACTCTAGAGTCTGTTGCGATTTTTTCCTGGATTTCAATAAGCCTTCCTTTCTGAATCCTTAGACCAATTACTACATTCAATTCCCATCCGATGTGATCCGGATTAAGAATAACTGAATATCCTTCAATAATTCCCTTCTTCTCCATTTTCTTAACTCTATTAGAAACAGTCCCGAGTGAAACATCGACTAGTTCTGAGATTTTTCTTAGTGAGGTTCTGGCATCCTTCCCTAGTACTGTAATTATTTTCCGGTCTATATCATCTAACAAATATTCACCCTAGATATTCCTCTAATAGTAAGGTTATTGAACATATGCTCTCGAATTCGCCTATATATTATACAAATGTATAGATTTCATTCTTCTTCATCTAAAATAATAGGAAGATCCCTCTGAGCTCTTAAAATTCTTCTTTCTTGTTCAGAAATCATTAGTGATACTCGCCCCCCAATCCAAACTGGCAAACAAATATCATGATTCTCTTCAAATAATATATGACCTCCTCTTATTTGATCGAGTTCGAGACTTATTTCATATGCCGGAGGTTCTTTACCAGAAAGTAATTCATTAATTACCTGCGTATTTACTTCAGATTTACCTAAGTTTATGTCATGAATAATTTTTGGAGCAGCTCTCCCAACAATTCTTTCGATTTGATTTTTCTCTAACTTTATAGTCAATAATCCTAGATGTATTACTCTCAAAGGCCTCCATCGATTTCCTGGAATGAAAGTCCTCCCACTTCTTTTACTTCTATCTGATTGCCAAATCTCCTTAGCCTCGGGGGTCGACCATAGTAAGTTTTTACCTCTTATCCATAAATTGTTTTCTTCCCACCCTAAGTCTTCTTTTATCATCTTAGTAATTTCGGAATTGATTGGTTGTGGGAAATTAATTTCATCTGGTTTGATATTCTCAGGTTCAATAATTCGATCAACTTCTATCTCTTTTTCTTGATAATTTGAAGATTTATGCAATACTGCAATAAAGAAACCTCCGGCATCAACATCATCATTCCAAATTCTTAAACAATTAGTCAGTTGATTTTTTATTTCTTTATCTACAGGCGATAACATTGATTGTTCCATTTCTATATTTTCACATACATCGCCTTTATCATTCAAATTAGGCCACTCTACAAATCCCTTTTTGCTAGGTATTTTAGATATTAATTTAGAAGTAGGAATTACAGATATATAATCGAAATTTGTTAAAATTTCTGCAATGACCGCTTCATTTTCAATCGGATCTAGTGAACATGTTGAGTAAACTATCTTCCCTCCTGGCTTAGTGAGAGTTATTGCTCTAGTTAGTAATTCGAGTTGTAATTTATGAAGTGTACGTCCGCCTGATGGCAGCCATTTATTCCATACATCAGGATTCTTTCTTGTAGTAGCAGAGCCTGTACAAGGAGCATCGACCAGAATCTTATCAAAGCCTGTTTGGGGGACTTTCGGTATAAATCGTCCATCATGATGCACTATGATTGGTGTAATAGAGCCATGACGTTTTGTATTAGCTACTAATGTATTAATTCTACTATTTACAACTTCATTAGCCATCACAACCCCTCTTCCATCTAGATGTTCAGCAATTTGTGTTGTTTTAGAGCCTGGACTAGCACACATATCAAGAACTAATTCTCCAGGTTGTGCATCCAAAGCGATGGCTGGAATCATGGATACGGCTTCTTGACGCGTTAATCGACCTGTATCATGTAGTGCGGATAATATTATTTTCACATCACCTTCTGCTTTACCTCTCTCGAAAGGTAGAGTCCATGCACTACCCACTCCAGTAAACCATTCGATTTTCTGTGCACCGTTTTCTTCAAGCCAATTTTCAACCCAATCCTTATCATCTCTCAGCGGATTTACTCTAACAGTTTCAGACAATCTTTCTATCGAATGTTTCAGCCATTTCTCAGAATCGGTTCTCCAGTTGCCAACTGCATTGAATAGAACGCTCTCAGAAGCAATGGTTTCCCATGAACGCTCATCTAAACTCATATCTTCACGGTCGGCCTACTACCCATGAACCAAACGGAAGGACATTATTGATGAATTAAATCTCGGTAATCCTTTTTATCATACAAAAACTAACTTTTAGATATTTGATTTCCATAAATGGTTATACCTTCTAACAAACCCTCAGGGGTTGCGGTAGTTTCCGCATTTGGGATGCACATGACGAGATTAAGGCGACGTATAGCGAAAGAAACGGAAGATCCAACTCGAACTGATAAAGGCGGGGCTTCAAGAAAACTTGCGGAATTAATGAAAAGAGCAAGGACAAATGGTTCTAAACAAGGACCATTAGTTCCTGTTGAAGCTTTGATTAATGTTGAAAAAGATGAATGGGTATGGCAGGTTGTAGACAAGAGAGTTCTTGATGCACTTAGTCATCGTTTAATATTCCAATCAGATAATGGGTCTCGCCGAGAAATTTTGATGACCATGGGCCTCGAAACTGCAATGGATGCAGCATCTTGTATTGTAGAGCTTGATGGTGGCTGTGTTTTGATTGAAACATTAGACCCTTGATTCAGATAAATACGGACATTTTTGTTGTATTTCTTCGAATCCACTGATTCGCGGCGTTGAAATACTCAATGTAGGTCGGGCAGACAATGGCTAAGGACAAGAAGGGTAGTGGAATTCAGCAAGCAGCTGGTTTAATTCGTTACTTCGACGAAGAGTCTGAAGATGCGATTCAGATTTCAAGAGGTACAATATACTTCATTTGTATCACATTTTCAGTGACCATATACATAGCCAACCATGGTGTTATTCATTGGTTAGCTGACATGTTTGGACTTTGATTTATTCAGATTCTGTTAGATCTACAAATTCAATCTCATCTTCTAATAAATCAGATGCTCTGATTTCACTTTCATTACTTTGAAGTTTAATATCTTCAACTCTTGCAATCATAGATTCTAATTCGGAAGATCTGACTTCAGTATCTGGTTTTGCTTCTATTAAAGCAGTAATTGCTCTACCCAATGCTCTCTCTACTGCAGGCGCATTTCTATCAAGAAGTGCTGCTCTAGCATCTCCAATAGCAAATTTTGCTGCTTCTAAAATATTCTCAATTTCTTTATCTGTGCCAATCAGAGATTTAATAGATTCTTCAACTATTTTTATTTCTTCTTCCATTTCATCACGTGCATATTTAGCTAAATCTTCCCAGCACTTACCATGCTCCGTTATTGATGCATTAGTTTCATTTTCAAACTTTTTGATTCTACTTGCTTCCCATGGATTTCTACCTAATGACGCCATAATGTCGTGTACACATCTTGCCCTCAGTGATAGTGGGCCTGTTAATTCAATTTCATTGTAAAAACATTTAGAGAATAGGCCGAATCCCCAGTATGATTTACTTGTTATCTTCATTCCTAGTTCCCCTGCCGATGAACTTAATGTCCACTTCTGTTCATCATATTCTGGTTTTTCGATGAACTTAGGCGGATCATGAGGTCCTAGGGATCGAAGAGATACATTAGCAATATCTCCAAGAAATACATTATTTTTCTTATTATTCCAGTTCATTGTTCGAAGAAATCCTTCATTATCTCTCACCATCTTTGGTTCTCCAGAAATTACTTGCGCGTATAGTAAACTACTATTTGGGTCACAACCAATAGGTTTCCTCTGACCTGAATCCTCTTCCACGATTATCCGTAGTTATACCTGAACATCAAGTCGACTGATAAATGTGTGAAATTTTGTGAAGTAGTGATGGCAACTTCTAAGTCCCGTCGTGATAATTTATTATCATGCCTAGGAGGAAGTATGGCCGTCTCGTAAAGACGGTTGAGAAACCTCCAAATGATAATTGTTCAAGATGTAGAGCTGGAAAATATTGTCCTATTCCAGGCCATATAGGTAATCAAAAATCTGCGAATAGAGACTGGCAAGGTCCGATGAATGTCAGTAAAAGGGATAACAAAAAGAATTTTGCACGTAAATAATTTAGTCTATTATTTGCGGATTTACTTGTATCTGTTCAGAAGCAATATTTTCTTCAGATTCTAATTCTGCTATACTTGGAGATGATTGTGCTCGATGATATATCTCCCTCAGTGTTTGGTCACCTATCTCTAGATATACTCTCGTAGTTGAAATGTTAGCATGACCTAAAAGTCTCTGTATTGTTACTAAATCAGCGCCTCTTTCCAATAACCCTGTAGCAAAAGAATGTCTTAGTACATGAGGACTTAGTCTTGTTCTGGGTATGTCAGAAGCATCAGCAATACGATCTAGTAATTTCTGTACTGAGCGTGGATTTAACCTCCTACTCCTACTTGAAAAGAATAGTGATCTTTGATCTTCCTTTCTAATACAGGACTTCAGTCTTGCATTTCTTATTGGTTCCCAAGCTTCGAGTGCATTTGATGTAGCATTCGTGAAAAGAACGGTGCGATCTTTTTCTCCTTTTCCGCCAATTACTAGAGCAGATAAATCATCTAAATCAACATCATCCAAATCCAAATTACAGATTTCGGAGCATCTTAATCCTGTATCTAATATCATTGTAATTATTGGGAATGCTATTGGGTCTTCTGATCTAGTAGCAGCTAATCTTACTTTTTTCAAGTCACTTTTACCCAAAGTTCGTGGTAGCGACCTTGATCTAGCGGGCCTTTGAATCCATTCAGGAATTGTGTATCCTAACCATTTGAGGAGATGCGTTATTGCTGCAATTCTCGCATTAATAGTCGCCGGACGCAAATTTCCTATTGTGTTTAACCATGAATCTATTCTTCCATTATTAGGATTAATTCTTGTAAATAATTCTGATACTCTGAGTTCTTTGATTATATCCCATGATTCATTTTTCTCATCCGGCAATGATGTAACTGTGAATGTTTTAGCAGCTACAATATATGCTCTGATTGTATGTTCACTTTTCTTTTCAGTTCTTAGCTGTTGTAGCCAACAATCAAACCAAGGTAGTAATGCTAATCTTTGTAGGCGTTGAGGTAGATTTTTAGTATGAATTAATAACTCAGTACTATTCAAATATGATTCATCATTGAGGCTTTTTACACCTTGTGAATTCTCTATTTTTTCATTCTGTTTAGTCAATTCCCTCGCCTCATCGTCGCGAACGACGCGCATCCCATGTCCGTAAAGACAAACCCAAGATTCCCTGATTGGACTTGAATGCTTCTCTTGTTATCTCCAATGAAATGACTTTTCTATTGCAATCGATAAAATGCCGATTCAAAGAATTAGTATTCAGAAACCTTGCTACTATCATCTGAACGAATATTTAGATCTCCTGATATTGACTTATTATTTCCTTCCCCTAAAACTCTTAGTAAATCATTCAGTCTTTCTGATACTGCTGCAGCAATATTTTCCCCTGAAGCTTTTTCAATACCTTCTAAACCTGGACTCGAATTTACCTCTAAAACAAGAGGCCCTCTTTCCGATTCTAGTAAATCTACTCCTGCGATTTCCAATCCTAAAATACTAGCTGCTTCGATGGCTATTTTTTTGAATTCAGGGCTTATATCTACTTTTTCGACAGTTCCCCCTAAATGAAAATTTGAACGGAATTCATCTCCAATAGAACTTCTACGCATGCATGCTACTACATTTCCACCAACTACCAAAACTCGAATATCTTTTCCATGAGATTCTTCTATATATTCTTGAACTAAAGGTCTCATTCCTCTTTCTAGCATCTGATAAACTAATTGACGAGCATGCTGATCTGTATGTGCTAAGAAAACTCCTGAACCGTGTGTTCCTTCTGTTGATTTCACCACACAAGGAGTCCCTCCTACTCTATTGATTGCTCTATTTGTATCTTCCCAAGATACTACCTGAGCAGTAATGGGGACTGGGATATTTCCTGCTGACATCATTTGAAACGCAATTAATTTGTCTCTACTTCTTGTTATTCCATCACTAGAATTCATGATAATAATCCCCATTCTTTCGAATTGCCTTACTATAGACACGCCTCTTCTTGTAACTGAATATCCGATTCTTGGAATTATTGCTTCACACTCAACTTGCCACCCTTTATGAAAAATTTTCCCTTCATTCTCATCAACTACAACTGTTAGTGCAAGGGGATCTAGAATTCTAACTGCCCATCCTGCCTTTTCGGCTTCCTCGGCTAGACGTTTCGTAGAGTATAGTTGCGGCCCGCGAGATAGAATAACTAATCGAGGGTCCATAATTTGCCGCGGTCATAGATACTTTTTGAGTTCTTTGGCTCCGTAAATGGTATTTTTGTCTACTACTAGCGGTTCTGGAACACAGAAGAAGGAAGGTATTGAAAGACTCGTCTATTGGACTAGGCCTGTTAACTATGGCAGACGGCGAGTCCTTTAGCTTCACTTCATTATCTAAAATGAAGGTTTCTGAGTTAAGAGAGATATGTAAAAAGGAGCAATTATTAATCTCTGGAAACAAGGCAGATTTAATATTTAGAATCCTAGAAAGTATATCGTCTTCTCCGAATAATGAAGAATTATTCCTTGATGAAGAAAATGTTGAGATCGCAGAAGTCGCAACTTCGGTTGTTGAAACCAAAGACAAGGTTCGTTCTTCTAGAGAAATTGATGATGCAATAAATCGTCTAATATCACGTGTAGATGATAAAGATAGTCTAATTGTAGATCCTGAGCCGGAAGAACCAATTTCTAACGATGAAATTATGGACGCCGAGATATTTGATGCAGAAATCATTGAAGAAGTTCATGAGTCAATCGATGAAGTATCGAATAATGATGTTGAACCCTCTTTAATTCTTGATGAAAAAGATCCTTGGTCGGATGACGTTATGGATGAAAATACAGTAGAACCAATGATTTCAACAGAGTCTTCCGAGCAACCGTCATTTACCATTACTATACCTTCAGCGGATATTTTCAAGAAATATTGGCAACAAATATCTGCTGTATTCGTAGTCATTCTATTAGTTGGGGCAGGTGTAGTTTATTTCCTATCTGCAGATTCATCATTTCAAGCGAGACCTATAAATTATGGAGATTCGATGACATTTACTTTGAGTAATGGAGAGATCATTTTAGATGGTGATGAAATGGTTTCTATACTAAGGGATCAATTACCCGAGACTGCTATTCAAGACGCATGTAATCGATTAACAGTTGGTATTGCAGGTACTGGATCGATTGCAATAATTGAAGGTGATGATTCACAAGTAACTCATCCTATAGATAGGCAGTCTTCGAATCCTGATTTTTATGGTACTATCGATGCTAAAGATGCCTATGGGCGTTCGCACCTGACAGTCCAACAGCAAATTACACATGATCTTGATGTCGATTTAGAGGGTAAAACTTGGAAAGACACTAATGTCTGTGGAAATCTAGGATGGTCATTATCGGGAAATGACCTTTCAATGACTACTAATATTTATGATGAGTTATCTGAAAGTAGCCTTCTAAGATCAGAATCTATAATCTCTTTTACTGATGTTGAGGGGGATACAACAAATGCAAATATCGTTACTTTTGGTGCTGATGGATTTGGCAATTTAGATGGTATAGCTCCAATTTTGACATTCCCTCTATCTCCTATTGGCTTACATGAATTCTTTGGAAGCATTAAGTTAGAATCAGGGATGACTTCTGAGTCTATTTCAGATTGGAATAAGGATTGGCAATGGGAAGTTGGTCCTGAACAGAACAATGCCGAACATGGTCTTGTTTATCCAATTAAAATTGTTCATACAGAAATTGAAAGATGTCTTGGTCGAATGAATATTGATATTTTAGTTAAGAATGGAGTTCCTTGGGCTGTTGAACAACAAGTTGATATTTTGATAGATAAAAATCTGAATAAACCCGATTGTAGTTTCTTTGAAAGTACAGCTACGGATGCAGCACTTCCAGAAGGCTCCTTGGTCATTAAAATGAAAATGAGCCGAATATCGTCGGATTCAGGTTCTAAATCGATACCTTGGGGCTCAGTCTATGCGGGTAGGCCTGGTCCTGGTGAAGATAAATTAAGTACAAATGCCAAGAAAGATTGGTCTACTGCTATGTGGGATGAATCAGAAATTAGGGCTTTCAGTATCGAAGATGCGTTAAATTGTCTACGTACTAATTATTCTAGTAGAGATATTTCTGTTGCGATTGATAGTGATGGATATATTTGGCAGGGGATATATGGGGGGCATGGTGATGAGAATTTGGAAGAATGGAATCTATCTTGGGTTCGTTCAGATGAAACCTCAGGTTGGGCAATAGTTAGTTTATCTAATAATCAATGTTCTTTCGATGATGAAGGAAGGAATGACGGTGACATTACTTGGAATCAAGAAGCTATTCCATCGACTCATACACTAAAAAACCTAGAAAGTAGAATTCTTGATGTTGATCGTTATCAAGATTTAGCAAGTTCCCTAGGCTCCTCGTCATGGTTTGAGAATACAGATTATGGCTACAGACTTTCAGTTTCCGAAGATAATGATATTTTCTCTTTCCTTCCCGGAGAATTAACTGAAGGTCAGGTTACGATTATTGGTAGTAGAAAGTGGACAGAGTCTAATCGTGAACATAATATCAATTTTGCAATGGATGCTCAAACAGGTAGAATGCTTGCTTGGGCGGAAATCATCGGTTAATCTCAGACACTACCGAATTCAAGTTCTTGGTTGCATATTATAGCGGCACATTCAACTCCCTTCTAAGCGCCGAAGGCGCTTGTATGTCCGTTAATGGTGACGATAATCGACTTCCAAAAGTCGAACAAGTTCCATTGATAATTGACGCGGAATTTACTGAAAATGAAACAATAAATAATTCTTCTGATAATTTTAATGAAGTTAAAACTCAACAAACAAATAGGCCATTAGATTTGCCTTTTTCTACCCCTACTCCAGATGGTAGAGCCAGAATCGTCACTGTAATAAATCAGAAGGGTGGTGTTGGAAAAACAACGACAGTCATTAATATTAGTTCTCAACTTGCTTTACGCGGACATAGAGTATTGGTCGTAGATGCTGATTCTCAGGGTAATTGTGCTACTGGTTTAGGGGTCGATAAAAGTAAGGTTAAACATACTACTAGAGATCTTATATTATCTCCTGAAACAGCTGTAAGTGCTCGTCACGCTACAGCAGTTGATGGCTTACATATGATTGTTGGAGACCGTAGTTTGGTTGGTTTAGAGCAAGAAATGTTACGGCAGTTAGGCAGAGAAAGAAGATTAGCTGAGGCTTTAGAACCATTATTGCCACATTATGATATTGTTATAATCGATACACCTCCATCATTAGGTTTAGTGACAATCAACGCTTTAGTTGCTAGTGATGGTGTTCTAATTCCTGTTCAAACCGAATACTTTGCTTTGGAGGGTCTAGCAATGTTAGCAGGGACTATTAGAGAAGTTAGAAATCTACTTAATCCTAGGTTGGGAGTTGATGGAGTTCTGTTAACTATGCATGCAAATACACTTCTAAATAATCAGGTAGCTTCTGAAATTTTAGAACATTTACCCGAGTTCGTAATCCAGCCTGCTATCCGTAGAAATATCAAATTGGCCGAAGCACCTAGTCACGGAGTTCCAATCCATCTCCATGATCCAAATAGTAATGGTGGTCAAGATTATCAGGGTGTCTCTAATTCCTTAGAACAAAGGTGGGGACTCATTTAGATGACCTCTAAAGGACTCGGTCGAGGTCTTGAATCTATAGCGGAATTAGCTAAAGATGGTCCTGATCTCTCATCTTATGTTTCCTTAGACCCTAAGCATCCAGTAGACTCTCCAAGAGTAGCAGTTCTTTGGATGATATTTGGAAGTATTTGTTTTGGAACCATGAATGCACTTGTCAAATGGACTTCGCTAAATACAGACGTTTGGATGATTATTTTTGTACGTTCTTTAGTAATCGCAGTAGCGGTGGCAATTTTTGCTAGATATCACAAAACTAGTCTCAGGATGAATGATCCAAAGAAGATGTTTTTACGTTGTTTGGTAGGATTAATTGCAATGACTCTTTATTTTTCAGCTCTATCTTTAATTCCAATAGGTCAAGCCGTAACATTACAATATACAGCCCCGCTATTCGTCGCACTCTTATCTGGTAGTTTAATTCGAGAAAAAGTATCCTCTTCAGTCTTATTTATGCTTATTACTGCATTTATTGGAATTATTTTAATTGTTTCTCCAGACTTAGATAGTATAGATCCAAATGCCTTGTTGGCATTAGGCTCTGGATTTTTTGCGGGTTTAGCATATATTTTTGTTCGCGACTTGAGAAAGACAGATTCTCCCTCTACAGTTGTATTTTGGTTTGCTGCATTTTCAGTCGTAGGTTCAGTAATCCAAGCAGCACCTGGTTTGTCGAGTCTAACTTGGGAAATGATAGCTGCGTTAGTAGGAATTGGTATAGGTGCCGGAGGAGGTCAAGTTGGAATCACAATGGCTTATCACAAAGCAAATGCTGCTTGGGTTAGCGCATTTTCCTATCTCACTGTAATAATCGCAACAATGTATGGCATAATTTTGTTTGATGAAATATTAACAATTAAAATAATTATTGGAGGATTATTAATCATAGGTTCTGGAGTTGCATTAATTTTCTTTACTCCTTCAACAAATAAATAAAAATCATCAGTCAAACCATTCTGAAATTTCGTCAATATTTTTCCTAGCAATATCTGGGACTTTTGCATTATTCGCTGGATAACCAACAGGCATCAGAAGCATAGCATTTTCATGCTCTGGGCGTCCTAATATATCTCTAAGGAATTTCATAGGAGATGGCGTATGAGTCAATGTAGTAAGTCCCATATTTTGTATTGCTGCGATAAAAAGTCCTACTGCAATTCCACAGGACTCTTGAGAATAATATGTTGGACCTAAATCCCCGTTTTCACGAGTTCTTTTTGTTTGTCTAAAAATAACGATAATCCATGGGGCATCAGTAATATGCTCTTTGACATAATCTGTGCCCAAAGGTCGTAACAACTCAGCCCATGCTTCTGGCATTCTTTTCGAATAAGTTTTCTTTTCTTCTTCTTCTGCAGCCTTTCGAATTTTTCTTTTGAGATCATTATTTGATATTGCAACGAAAGTCCAAGGCTGTAAATGAGCTCCTGAAGGTGCCGTACCAGCAGTTTTTATTGCAAATTCTATTAATTCCCGCGGGACCTCTTTTTTTGAAAAATGTCTCGTAGTGCGTCTTTTATTCATTAAATTAAAGAAATCAGATGCTTGATTTGACATGTCTTCTTTTGAAAGTTCGATAAATTCCAAATCAATGAATCCTAACTCTTCCGCGCCATCGGCCATGATTTTGCTCAGTCGCGTCGAGTCATCAAACCTGCTATCCCTATTGCTGCCAAAGTTAGTGTCATAATGAATCCTGGAACGCTGTCAGTATCTTCTTCTGGCCAACACGAGTTATCATTTCCACCCCAATTATTTCCATCATACCAACAATCAGACCAAATCTTCCAACCAAAGCCTGTTTCAGGAACTCTTGTAGTATTTTCATTAGAATCTACTAAGTCAATTCTCCAGTTCAAATAAGTCGCACCTTCATCGATATCTACTATGCTAATCCAAGTTTTATTGTCATCAGTGGTCATCTCAATCGTTTTTGGAGGATAACAAACTCCTGTGTTAATACAAACTTGTGTAATCCAATTAATATGGCTAATATTTTCAATAGCATCATCTTTGAGAGTTATAGAAATAGTGAAATCAGAATCAGCATAAATTACATTACTCGCGTCTATTGCTAAGATACTAGTTTCAGAGAGGTCAGTGCCTTCATTTAATCCGCCTTCTGAAGCCATTACATTGAATGCTAGAATCGCAACAATAGCAACTGCGACAAGTTTGTGCATGACTATTCGCAGAGTTTCTTACAAATGAAACCTATTGATTCAAGTTTCTAGTTCCCAAAGTTCATCTCCAACCCAGTGGATTGTATTAATCGCTTTACCTTTCGTCATTTCCGCCATTTCTATTCCGCTCACAACAGCCATACCTATTGCTAATGGCTTACCATGTTGTAAATCTCTAATCCACATTAAATCACCAGCTTTTATGTTTGGATCTGCTTGATGGACCCCCGCCCCCATACAATCCGCACCGTTCATCAAGAAAGGAATGGCTCCATGATCTACAGATGCCCAATATTTCTCAGTACCCCAAGTTAGAATTCCTCTAATTGTAGGGAACCATATTTTTCCTTCCTGCGTACCTATTTGGATTGCAAGAGGTATTTTATCTACAAGAATTAAATCTCTTTCTTGGAAATGACCTTTCTCTAGGAAAGAAGTAGGGAAGTTTAATTCTACACCCATGAGGTCTGAAATTTCAGACATTTCTTTACGTATTTGTTTCCATCTGACGGGGGTTCGCCGACGGAGTCTCTTCTCACTCACAAGTAGTTCTGCGGGGATATCGTCTATCAACTGTACTTAGGTTAAATCATTAGAAATTCAACCATTATAACACACGATTAAGGTGAAAAATGTCAAATTTCTTGTAATCGTTTATTCCAATCTATTGAAATAAGGGTGGCAAGTCGGCGGGTTTCATGGCAAAGTGGCATGGTATATCTCGACGCAAGCCGACCGGTGGACGCTTGAAGAGACCAAACCGTTATCGAGGCAAGCGCCGAACAGAGATTTCTAGCGAAACTCAATATGCTTTCGTAGGGACTGAGGATGCTTCCAAGAAATACCGAAAGAACGCAGGTTCACAGACAGTTAGAGTTACTTCAGCACACACAGTAAACGTTAACTCAAAGGATGGTAGTACTACTCGTTCTACAATTTCAAACGTAATCGAGAACGGTGCAAATCTTAACTTCGTTCGTCGTAATATAGTTACTAAAGGAGCAATCATTCAGACAGAACTAGGTAGAGTTAGAGTAACTAGCAGACCTGGTATGGATGGAGTCATTTCTGGCATTCTTATTGAAGAATGATTCAGTCGAAGCACTCAAGTTAGTCAAATAACGCGGAGTGAGCGATAGCATGACAGCCGACAAGTCAAAGATGATACTTTGGACTAGGTATTTCGATTCCAAACTGTCTCGTAAAGAGGGACGTAGAGTTCCTAGAGAAGCCTCAATTCCTAGTCCTAGTTTAGATGCTATAGTTTGGGCTGCACGTGATGTAGGCCTTTCTAAAATGAAACGCGATATAGAAGCAAGTCATCCGTCTCGTCCTCATTCGAAAGAAGGTCGTTTAATACTCTCTACTCAAGAAGCAATTTCAGTAACTAGGGCAGATTCGAAAGAAGGTATTATGCAAACTATTGGACTTCGACTCCGTCGTCAATTTAAAGAATCTAAAGATGATGACAAATCAGGGAAGAAACAGCCTTTGAAAAAAGGAGACAAACAAATTCGAACCCAAAGGAAATCACTCAAAGGAAATACTAGCGGCCAAAGAAAAAAGAAATTCGGCCGTAAATAATTAAAGTTCTGGAGTCCATCCAAACTTGTCCTCAACACGACCATTCATGATATCTGTTAGAGCAACGAATAGTTCCTGAGTTATTTTCCCAATACCTCCGTTAGAATAATTTGTAATTTTCCCTCCGTGTTCGATTGATCCAATTGGTGATATAACTGCTGCAGTCCCTGCACAAAATGCTTCATCAGCAGTCATCGCAAAATCAATGTCAATTTTTTCTTCGTGTACTTCATAACCCATTGAACGACCTAATTCGATAATTGACAATCTAGTAATTCCAGGGAGTATTGTCCCTGTAAGTTCTGGAGTATAAATTACATTATCTTTGATACAGAAGAAATTAGCTGCTCCAACCTCTTCTACATATTTATGATTCACAGCATCGAGGTAGATAATTTCGGCATAACCCTCTGATTTTGCGTTTTGTGATGGCATCATACCCGGAGCATAATTCCCAATTGCCTTGACTCCTCCTGAACCTCCAGGAGCAGCTCGATGGTACTCATCAGAAACCTTTAGAGAAATTGGATTCATTCCTCCTTTGAAGTACGGGCCAACGGGTACTGCATAAATTAGGAATGTATACTCTGGCGCTGGAGAAACCCCTAAAACCGCCCCACTTCCAAAAATAAGAGGTCTGATATACAATTCTCCTTTACCATTTGGAGGCAACCAACGAATATTTTCTTCTACAACTTTCTTTACAGCACTAAGGAAAATTTCTTCTGAAACAGGTGGCATACCTAATCTTCTACAACCTTCTGCAGATCTACGTGCATTAAATTCTGGACGGAATAAAAGGACTCTTCCATCTTCTGTACGTCGAGCTTTCATACCTTCGAATAATCCTTGGCCATAATTTATTACTCCGGCCGCAGGAGAAATTCGAAGTTCCTGGTAGTCTTGCATGACTCCAGATTTCCATTCTTCTCCTTTTTTACAGGTTGACATATACATTCTATCAGTCTCTGTAAAACTAAAAGTTAGGCTATCCCAATCAATGCTCGGTTTAGAATCATCTAACATCATAAAGTCCTCAATCAATTGCTTGGGGGAGGGGGCGGCTTTCAACGGTTGTGCTTAATCAAACACAAAATAGCATTAGGAGAACTTCACAAGGGTAGGCATGATACGACTCAATGATAGGATAGGGTGTGTTCATTGGAATGGAGAGATGAAGCATGTATAATTTCAGGTCGTCATCAAGATTGGCAGAGTGACTCTAAAAAAACGGTAATTGAATTATGGTGTCGTTCTAAATTCGGGCATTCAATATTATTATTGGTTAATGGGTTTCAACCTTATATCGAAATATCTGATCCTATGACAAATAGTGATTCTAAATACTCTAAACTTTCTTTAGATGAAGTTACTAATGATAGCAATGTATCTGGAGAACCAATTGAGTTAGGTAATAAATTGCATAATGGACAGGAAAGACCTCATTGGAGAATCAATGTAAAATCTAGAGAATATTATAGTTACAATACTTTAATTAAAAAATTATCTAAAGCTGGATGGGATGTCACAAGTTCCGATATTTTTCTTATACACAAGCTGCTTATGGATTTTGATTTAGGACCGCATATTTCTTTTTCTGGAGAAGTGCTCTGGGCTGGCGAACGTGCGCCTGACGAAATACCCAAAACAACTAATTCCAACGAAATAGCAGAAAAAATTAGGGGAATTGGAGGTGCAGGGCTTTATCCTGTTGATTTGATAATGCATTGTGATGTTTCATCTCTCAAAAGAGCGGAGCCTTTTCCTACTCCTTTTGTTACTTTTTCTTATGATCTCGAAACAAGTGTAAAACATAACAATATTCTATGTGCTGCAGCAGTTATTGATAGAAATGGTGAAAGAACAATTCGAGAATACAGAGGTACTGAAAGAGAAATAATGGAAGGTCTAACAAGATTTGTTAGAGAGGAAGATCCAGATTTTATTACTGGATATAATATTGATAATTTTGATTTACCAAGAATGTTAGATAGATCTGAAGAAAATAGTTCGAATTCACTATCTGATCAGGCTGCAATGTTTGGTTGGGGCCGTTTACCTGCTACAAGAAATGAGGTTGGAGTCAAGACACAAGGTGATATATTTCCTAAAAGGCAGAACAATAGAGTATGGCGAATATATGGTCGTATACCCCTAGATGCATGGTGGCAAGCCAGGCAAACACTGAGTCCTCAAAGAGAGTCTTTGAAATATGTGTCAAATTTACTTTGGCCTAATCAAGAAGATAAGCAAAAATTAGATGTTGATGCTAGTCAAATGGATATGGAATGGGCTAATAGACCCGATGAAGTAATGGAGTATTGTGTCAGAGATACAATATTACCGCTAGATATTCTTGACAAATTAAAATCAATACCCCGTAAAGAAGCATTAGCCTCAGTATCGTCTACAACTGTTGAAACAGCGTCGACTGGAACCACTAGTCAATGGATCGATTCTCTTGTTGTTAGATTAGCAGACAGAAACGGAGTTGCAATTCCAACAACCAATAGAACCTCTGGACGTAGGGAGCAAATCGCAGGGGGTTATGTGCATGAAGTCGAACCCGGAACTAAAAATTGGGTTGCAGTTCTTGATTTCAAGTCTATGTACCCATCAATAATGATTTCTAATAATATTTGTTCAACCACATTAATTCGAGATTCTAACAAAGACCCTAATCATTACATTTCTCCAGTTACTGATACCCGTTATTTATCGAAAGAAGATAGAGTTGGGCTTGTTCCTCTATTGCTTCAAGGTTTAATGGATAGCCGAGACAAATACAAGAAAGCATATTCTCTAGCATTAGAGGCTGGAGATGAAGATGGAGCGTTTCTGAATGATCAATTGCAGTATGCTGTAAAAATACTTATGAATTCATTTTATGGAGTATTTGCATCAAGTTTTTATCGATTCACTCATGAAAAATTAGGTGCTAGTATTACTGAATGGGCTAGGTATAATATTACTGAGATTATTTCTAATCTTGAAGAAGAAGGTTATGATGTGGTTTATTCAGACACTGATTCAATATTTGTTTGCACGCGTACAGAAGAAAATACTCCTGCTAAAAAGCCATCAGGAGGTCCTGAACTATTGGCATGGGAATCTGCAAAAGATGAGACCATTAAACTTGGTGAGCAATTAGCTAATCAATTTACCAAAGAAGGTGCAGAACTAGAATTTGAAACAGCCCTATCTGCATTCTTTTCTCATGGCGCTAAGAAAAGATATGTTGGCAGAGTAATTTGGCCCCGTGAAGAATTATTGATACGTGGATATGAAGTTAGAAGGACAGATTCGTTTAGTATACTAAGTCAAACTATGACTGAAATGTTTGAATTAATTTTGGAAGGAGATGAAGAAGGTGCAATTGATTTGGCTAAATCAGTAATCACCGAAGTTCATCAAGGGAAAGTAGAAACTTCTGATTTAATAGTAAGTCGTTCGTGTAAAGGATCTTGGGATAAGAAATCAGGGAAATGGGTATTTGACAAGATTTATGCGAATCCAGATAGTCTCCCATATGTCCGTGCTGCTAAAGAAAGGATAAGTCGAGGGTTACAATTTACTCCTGGCATGAAAGTTGGTTATATCATTACTAATTCTAAATCAAGTCCTATGGGCATAAAGGCCTGGTTGGTCGATGAGATTGGCGGTGAACCTCCAAAACCAGATCCCCAATATTACGTCAATAGGTTGGCGAAATCCCTTGGTAGAATTACTTCTGCATTGAAATTTGATGAGGCACAACTGAAAGATTATGCAAAGAATCCTTCCACTCAGAAGTCATTATTGGACTGGTAAGGCCTATTACGTGGAGCCGTAGGTTTGATGATACACGGATATCACGCAAGGCATGATGACGCGCGTTCGTGGACTTGCATTTATCTTGGTTTTATTGATGATTAGTACCCCTCTAGCAGGTTGTTTAGATCAATTTAGTGGTAATAATGCCCCTTCTGCTACATTTTCACTAAATCCTAACTCAAATATTCGTTCAGGTGATGAAGTAACGTTCAATGCAGCAGGTTCAACTGATCCAGATGGAGACTCACTGACATTTTCATGGAACTTTGGAGATGGAAATACTGGTTCTGGGCTTACAACAATACATACTTTTAATCAGGATGGAGAATATTCAGTTAAATTAACAGTCAGTGATGGTTCATTGGAAACCACTACTAAGAAGACTGTGAATATCATCGATCCTTCTGCTAGAGAGCCTCAGGCAGAAATTAGTTCTGAGAAAGATGATGATTGTGATGGAGAAACTGCACCAGCTGGAAACTTTGTTTTAATTTGGGTTTGTGAAGAGGATAAAGAAATAAGCGATAAGAAGGTAGAGTTTACCACGAAAATCACTCTTGATGCTTCCGATTCATGGGCTGGATGTAACCCCGATGATTCAAATTGTTATGCTGAGGAATATATTGTAGAATGGAATTGGGATCTAGATACTAGTTATGATTCAGATAATGATGGCGATTTAGAAAATGATATTGATGCCACTGGTGAAACGATTGAGTGGGAAAATTTACCCTCTAATGGAGAAGCAATCAGCGCAGGTGCATGGGAAGTTAGTTTAACAGTAGTAGACAATAATGGCTTAACCTCTTCAGAGAGTTCTAAGGTATATGTCAACTACCGTGGCGTTTGGTCAGATTTTGAAATTGATCGCCGCTTAGGGAATGAACCAATAATCATGTCTTGGGAGTATCCTTTGTCATACAATACTGAAACTGATGACAGAATTCGTTATCTTAGAATCAAGTTAATTTATCCTAAGGAAGATGATGGTGCAGGTGGCATTACTGTCGATTCTGAAAATATACTTGACATCTATATCTACAATAGTACTAATGATGAAGTTGCTAATACCTCTGCTATAGGTACTGACAATAGGGATGCAGGAGACTGCGATTCAGATGATCAATGTGTTTGGATGGTGATTAGTGGTTCAACTGTACGCGGAAAACTACCTGGTGAATGGACCGCAGATATACAAAATGAGAAAACTCACAACACTGAGATAAAACATTTCATTATAGAACTTCAATATCGATGAACTGCGGCGTTGTTTGTATCACTCAAGTAACCAATTAATATATTCATTGAGATGAATGGATTCAAATATGGCTCTACGGTCGGCGAGTCTACCTTAGGGGTGTATCAAATGGGTTCACAATGGGAAGATAGAAGCAAACCGCACTTGAATATAGTATTCGTTGGTCACGTTGACCATGGAAAATCGACAACAGTTGGGAGACTACTTTTAGATAGTGGTCATATCGAACAACACGTTATTGATAAGAATGAAAAACTTGCATCTGAGATGGGTAAGTCAGGTTTCGGTCTGGCTTATGTTATGGACGGATTAAAGGAAGAGCGTGAGCGTGGAATTACTATCGACGTTGCTCATAAAGAATTCTACACTCCAAATTATTACTTCACAGTTATTGACGCACCTGGTCACCGTGATTTCGTAAAGAACATGATCACTGGAACAAGCCAAGCAGATGCTGCTGTTCTTTGTGTTGCAGCTAACGATGGAGTAAACGCACAAACTAAGGAACACGCTTTCTTAGCACGTGTACTAGGAGTAAAACAACTAATCGTTAACATCAACAAGATGGACATTAGTGGAGTAGATTACTCAGAAGATAAATTCAACTCTGTTAAGACAGAAGTATCTAATCTATTGAAGATGGCTGGATTTAACCCAGCTGATGTTCCAATGATTGCAGGATCTTCTTTCTATGGAGAGAACATCTACAACAAGAGTGAGAACATGAATTGGTACAAGGGACCTACTCTGTTCGAAGCTATTGATAGTATTCAGATGCCTCCAAAACCAACATCTCGTCCACTAAGACTTCCTATCCAGGATGTTTACAAAATCAGCGGTATTGGAACCGTACCAGTAGGAAAAATCGAGACTGGTGTTCTAAACTCAGGTAAGACTGTAGTTTTCAACCCGAGTCAGCAATCTGCTGAGGTTAAGTCAATTGAGATGCACCACACTGTTCACGCTAAGGCTGAGCCTGGTGACAACGTTGGATTCAACGTACGTGGTCTTGCTGCAACTGATATCCGCCGTGGAGATGTTGCTGGATACCCAGAAAACCCACCTAGCTTCGTACGTCACGACGAAACATTCGTTGGACAAATCCAACTTATGGAGATACCAAAGGCAATTGGTGTAGGATACACACCTGTATTCCACTGCCATACTAGCCAAGTAGCAGTTAGATTCGTTGAACTATTAGAGAATTCAAAAACTAAGGAAGCAAACCCTCCGTTCCTAAAGACTGGAGATGCTGCTTTGATTCGTTTCGGTCCAACCAAGCCAATGGCTATTGAACAGATGGATAAATTCCCTGAACTTGCAAGATTCGCTATTCGTGACATGGGTAAAACCGTGGCTGCGGGCGTCTGCATGAAGATTGAGAAGAAAGCTTAGAATTATAGAAAGATTGGGTGAATAAAATGCCAGTCGTTACTACAATCAAGTTAACCGGTGACAATTACAAAGATGTAGATTTGGTATGTGCTACCATTAAAGCAATTTCAGATAAGTCTGGTGTTGCACTTCGTGGCCCTATACCTTTGCCTACTCGTAAATTAGTTGTACCATGCAGAAAAGCTCCAGATGGAGAAGGTGCAGAGACCTGGGATCACTGGGAAATGCGTTTTCACAAGCGTCTTCTTGAACTCGTAACTAACAGTTCAAAGGATGAGAAGGCATTGAAAGCAATCATGATGATTGAATATCCAGATTCAGTTACAATCGAGCTTTCACTTCGAAACCTTGGATGAAATTTGTATTCTACAAATTAGTTTTTGATTAAACTATCGTGATATACGTTGTTTCTTGCATAACTCCAACATAGTCACTACTTTAGTGAAAGTCAAATTCTTAGTTGTAAATGAGTTTCCCCAATCAAGGTGTTCCTTTTTTCCTAGAAGTAATTCGTTCTTGCTTATCTTTTCTTTCTAGATTTCTCTTTTTTGCAAGAACTCGTCCATCACGGGATTTTTGTTTAGCAACAACTCTTGCTTCACGAGATTTTTGTTTAGCAGGTTTTCCTTCTGATGGCTGATTTAATCCTGTAAACCTTCCTCCTTGCATTTTTGAGGCGGATTCTACAGTTTTATTATGGCAACTGTTACAAAGTTCAATCTTGTTATTAGGATTTGAAAATAATTCTTTTTGATTATTTTGAGAAGGGCTATTGGTAATTATTTGATGCCAATTAGTATCACCTTTCTTTTGGCAAATCGTGCAAATATTATTTTTTCTATCTAATGCCATATTATCATCTCATCAATTATAAATATTCAAAGTGCTGCTTCATCTCTTGCTAAACTGCCCATTGGATCCCAAGCAGGTAATACGACAGGTGTTGTATTAAGCCCATTTTTCATCTTGTCATTAAGATAACTTGTTGGTGCTGCAATTTCAAACATATGTTCATCATACCAAGAATCATTCATTGTATAGAATCCTTTTTCACCGCTTTCTTTAGCTCCCCAAGAATTCTCTACTCTCCATCTTCGTGGGACTCCATCAATTACATCTACTCCAGTGAAAAGCATAGCATGAGTCATCATTGTTTGACTATATCTTAGACGATTTGCCTTATCCATTCCAAATTCAGCACCATATAATGCTGCAAAATCAAATAATTTAGCATCCCATAGACCTCTCTTCCTATGCATTTGCTTACCTACATCACAACCCATCCATACTGGTAATCCATCCTCTAGTAATTTCTGTGTGACATCTTTCATTTCTTGGCTTGGAACGTTTAGATAGACTACAGGTGGGCCTCCGGCCACATTTTGTAGATAGTCTACTGTGTAAGTTTGGTAATACTCATTTCTTGGGTCATTGACAATACAAACATAATCTTCCCAATCCATATCTACATATTCTTCAGCAAATTCTTGCGGAGTCATACTTCCTTTTCTATGGAAGTCCCCATCTTTATCTTCCCACTGCCAATCAAATTCTTCTGGAGGAGTTCCTAAATGAATACACAAAATTTTCCAAATATCCCCGACTCTCTTATCTTTATGAGCTCGAGCTTCTTCTTTTGATCCACCATTATCAAGAATTTCTCGTAATTCGCTTGCCCCACTTCTTAGGATATCTTTCAATATAGCATTCATCCATCTTGTGCTTGATGATGAGATACTTTCTGGATAAGCAGATTTTGGTACTAATCCATGTTTACGGATCAGGTTCATTGCCATATTCCACTGTCCACCATCTCCTATAGGGTCTCCAAGAAGGAATCCAATTGTTCGATCATCTAATGGTCTATCTGCTGTATCAATAATTGCCTCAAAGAAATGATTCCCTCTCTCAAATTTATCCCAGAAATGAATATGCGATTGACTAAATTCAAAATCTTTAACATTTAACTTTTTCATTGTTCCAGGTCTGAATAAATTCAATGTTGCGAATAGCCAACATCTTCCACTACTTTTCTGATTTGTAACCTTCCAGTCATCCAATTTTATGGAAAATGTCGAGTCAATATTTTGCACTAAATCTCTATTTAATGCGATATCTAATAGATTTCCATTGGTTACTGCATTCTGTGCAACCTTTGCTGCAGGGTCATTTGAAAAATTTGATCTTAATTGTTTTAGCTGTTTATTTGTTACTGATTCTGCCATTGGCTCACCTTCGATAGAGTATACCCTGTAATGACGCCTCTAAGTTATTGCTTCTCTATATTTCTGCAGATTCTGCAAATCCAGCTGCAATTAATGTATCCGCCATGAGTGATGAAAAGTTGGCAACTTCCCCTGCTGTAAGCTCAATAGATGTGCCATCCTCATCAATAATAGGGTCCATTAAATCCTGTAATATCCTAATTCTCTTCATATCTGAGCCCGCTTTCTCAGAGGTAGTTGTATTCAATGAAGTCGATGAGATTGCTCCAGTGGCTCTTTCTGGAAACTCATCCATTTGACGTATTCGATCTTCTTCATCAAATTCAGGGTCATCCCATATCTCTTCAGATTGTTTTGGAGCCGAAGCTACTACTTGAGTAGTCGCAACTTCATCTTCATCAGAATCATTGAACTCAGTAAGGGCTGCATTACCTCCAAGTTCTGGTTGCTTGAATGCCATTGGCTTTCCTCCATGAAGCATACTATTCCAAGAAACATCATGTTTGTATTTCTCGACTAAGCGTTCAACACTTGTGTAGTAGATTCTTTCTGCAGGGTCATGTTTTTGCCAATTCAGAGGAGGTACTCGAATTTCGTTTGTATTTCCATTAGGTCCTTTGATTAGATGTGTCAAGATTGCATGTTGAGTAAATGCATTCATTCTCATTCTTGTTAAATCTGAGACGGATGTTCTTGCAACTCCGAGTCTACGGGATTGAAGTTGTGTTTTGGCATTCATCCCTTCATTTCCTATTGTTTCTGATAATTCATTTTCTAGATGAGAAAGCAATTGATGGATTGATGGCCAGAAATTTCTCAAGGCGATCTCAACAGGGACATTTTGACTTGCTTTTTGTTGTCTTGTGAATTCAAAAAGAGCTTTTTCGACTGTAATTAGCTGTTGCTTTGATAGTCTTGATGAAGCGACTTCGTCAATCATATGAGCAACCTGTATGATGACAGAGAGAGGAAGGCCATGAATGATTCCTTTGTATATCTCCTTTCAAGTCTCTTCATCCGTCGGACTCAATAAGAAAAAACATCTCGGAGGGCCGCAGGTGTACCCGAGTGGTCAAAGGGGTCGGGCTCAAGTTCCGATGTGTAGAACTTCGCAGGTTCGAATCCTGCCTCCTGCACCATTTTCTACTTACGAGACATAATAAATTGCTGAAGGAATTCAATAGTCCCCAAAGTTCCTTTATTTTTGGTTGAATAATCTGCTGCTTCTTTGACTCCTTCAAATTCATCATTTACAGCAACTGCGAAGCCACACATCTCAAACATTGGAATATCATTTGATGCATCTCCAATTGCAATGACTTTTTTTGGATCAATACCTCTTTGCTCAAATGCAACTTTCAATCCACTTGCTTTGTTAAGTTCTTTTTCAGTTATATGTACAGCAAATCCAGTAGGGACTACTTGTAAGTCTGGCCATTGAGATTCTTTGAGAGCATCTTTCATCTTTTCATAATTCTCAGTATCAAGTAGACACCATTCAGTCTCTCTCCAACGATTCGTTTCAATTCCTTCAGGATCTAAACCATCTATTTGTGTAGCTAACCATTTCGCAGCATCTCTTGCTCTTGACCCATCTGCTAGGCATCTAATCGGAAACCCTTCTTTACTATCCCAAACCATACCGCCATTTTCACCTATTACAAATCCTGATACTGCAAGAGCCTGTTGTATTGGCGTAACATTTGGTAAAGTTCTTCCCGAAGCTAGCGATACTACAATCCCCATATTCTCAATCTCTCTAACCAATGGAATTAATTCTGGTTGAAATCCATCTAGATCTAGTAGTGTACCATCTATATCAAAGACAATCATCTCCCAATCATCTCCCTCAGGTATTTTCTCCATGCACCTGCGTGAAGGTTCTATTTCATCATCTCATCGCTCAGACTTTATCTAGTCAGATTCAAGGATGAGCTCCTTGTCGCAGTATCATGGATGAAGAGGAGTTTCTTCTTCTCGATGAAGACGAAGAGTCCGAATCTACTACTTCTTCTATTAAATCGAATTCAGAAAAATCCATTAATTCTGATGCTAGAGGCATAATTTCGAATATTTCTAGGACTATGGGTGATAGTTTATCACAAATTCCTATGAAAATTAAACAGTCATCAGATATGAAAAAAATTCTTCAAGAAAGAAAGGACAACATGAAATCATTTGCAAGCAGTGCTGATTCAATATTAGATGCAGATTTAGTTGTTGATGGTATTTATGATATTGAATGGGGCATCGATGGTATGGATTGTGCAGATTGCGCAATGAAAGCAACAAAAGCGGTGAATAGATTACCTGGTGTTGATGATGTTAAAGTATCAGTTACGGAAGGTACCGTTAAGTTTAGTTTAGATTTAGCAAAAGGAAAAGTATCTCGAGCTAATTCAGTTTTAGAGAGTTTAGGGCATAATCCTCTTGTTATTTGGCAGTCAGTATTTGGGATTACCCCCGGAGGAGCAGCTAGTAATCTTGGGATCGATCGTAAATCTCTTAGAACAGCGCTACTTGATGTCCCCGGAGTAATCAATGTAAGGTTTGAAGACGGAAAAATCGAATTACAGAAGATAACTTATAATTCTATGAAAATGAGGGAGATTTCTGATGAAAGGTTGCATCAATTACTTGGCGACAATTTGAAATTTCAGAAATCTACGACTTCAAAACTTAGGCCAGATCAAGTACAAATTCTCTCTGCATTCTTTACAATCCCTCTCATTTTAGGTGTATTTGCAATCAATCAATTAGATTCAATTCCTAATTTTACTGCCTTGTTACTTTCTTTAATAGGAATCTCATTTGCTGGTTTCCCCATGTTTAAAGCTGCAATATCAAGTATTCAAAATAGAGTGCTTGGTTTCCAAGTTTTAACTTCTTTAGCAGTAATTGGGGCCATGATAATGGAAGAATACCCTGAGGCACTTATTGTTACAGGATTAGTTGCATTTGCATCTCATCTTGAAGAAAGCGCTCTCGTAAGAGCTAGAAATGCAATGCAAGGAGGTCTTGACAGGCTTCCTCGATTAGCCAGACTTTCTTCTGTTAGTGAAGATAGCTGTTGTGATGACGACCATTGTGGACCTAATGTCAAGGAGAATGATTCTGAGGAGGAATGGATTCCAATTGAAGCTTTAGATATTGGAGATATTGTTGAGATTAGGTCAGGTGAAGTTGTACCTGTTGATGGTGTAATAATTGATGGAAGTGGGTCAATTGACCGTGCTCCATTAACCGGCGAACCAATACCAATTAGCATTACTATAGGTGATCATGTTGAAGCAGGTTTAGTCTTAGTTCGTGGACCAATTGTAGTTAGTTGTGAAGCAACTGGTGATTCTACTCGTCTAGCAAGTTTGATTGATTTAGTTCGTCACTACCGTGATCAACCAACTCGTACTCAATCAACAATTGAGCGATTTACTGCAGTTTGGGTTCCGTTTGTCTTGATTGGTTCACTTCTCTATGGGATTCTGACGAAAGATTTCGTTACGACTCTGGTGCTATGGGTAGTATCTTGCCCTTGTTCTTTGTTATTGGCGGCTCCTGTACCGCACGCGACTGCGCTCTCTTCTGCCTCTGCCTCTGGACTTATTGCAAGAGGAGGTGATGTTCTTGAGTCAGCTGCATCTATAGAACTAGTATTACTAGATAAAACTGGAACTTTAACAACTGGACATCCAAAAATCGGTAATTTTGTTTGTGCTAGCGGACAGAAGGAAGATAATATCTTAGGTATAGTTTCAGCTTTAGAACAGCGCTCAAATCACCCATATGCTAAAGCAATAATTTCGTTAGCAAAAGAGTCTGATGTAAAACCAAAAAAAGTCACTGGAATTAGCGATGGTGATGCTGGTGTCTCTGGCAAATTTAGTGGTAAAGAAATAATATTTGGTAGAGCAGATTGGTTGATTTCTCAAGGTGTTATAATTTCTGACGATATTCAAGAAGTCTTAGATAGCTCTCGTAAGAAAGGTCACGGAGTTAGTGTTCTATCTCTCGATGGCAAATCGGTAGCAGCATTTTCTTTTGTTCATGATGACGCCCGGGAAGGAGTCAAGGAAATGGTACAAATGCTCCAAGAACAAGGAATTATAGTTGAGATTCTTAGTGGAGATGAGCAGTCCTCAGTAGAGGCTTTTGCTACTCAATTAGGCATTGATCCTTCCATCTGTAGAGGTAATGTGGATCCTGAAGGAAAGGCGAAATGGGTCGAAGAACGAAGTAAAGCACGACGTACTTTGATGGCAGGAGACGGATTCAATGATGCAGGTGCTTTAGCCGCAGCAAATATTGGTATTGCAGTCGGTAGTGGTGATCAGGTAAATCTTGAAGCAGCAGATGTATTGATACCTGGTGATGACCCAAGAGCAATAGTGAGATTATTAGAACTTGCAAAGAAAACAAAAATGATTGTTAATATCAATATCGCAATATCTGTAGTCGTAACATTAATTCTCGTATTAACGACTTTAGCTGGATTCAATACAAGTATTGCAGCAGGAATTGCGATTCATGAAGCCAGCGTATTTTTGATAATAATAAACGGTATGTTTGTGTCTACTAATGACACTAGAAGAACTACCGTATTAGTGGATCTAATGAAAGGCTTGGTCAATGACCTGAAAGAAGCATTTGAGGTGTTATTTGGGGCTAATAATACGACCGCTTGATAAATAATAGGGGGTAGCGAGGACATGGCAGATTCAGCAGAGGTAGAGTCGAAACATGTAGCGCCTTTGGCAGAATGTGCTCATTGCAACCATATGTTGCCGCCAGGACTTGGCGAAATACAATGTGAAATTTGTGAAGCAATTTGCAAAGTATCTCACCAACCTACAATTGATGCATTAATCGAAGAATCGGTACCATGTCCACATTGTAATATGATACTTGTAGCGGATACAGATGAGAGGCCGGTTGGCATTACATGCAGTGGTTGTACAGGTGTATTCACTCTAACTGCAAAGATTGTCAAAGTAGAAATTGAATGTCCTGGTTGTGAAAGAAAATTACGAATTAGACCTCGTCCCGGTACTCGTCAACTCGATTGTCCAGCTTGTGATTCAGCATTTAATGTCACATTCTGATATACTAAAAAATCAGTTTGAGCAACCTCTAGTTACTCGTGAAACAGGGATTATTCGCAGAATTCCACCCATCGTTCTCATATACTCAAGAAATACCGTAATGATGGGGATGGGTACCCA
>JAJPRD010000040.1 GCA_023700255.1 Candidatus Thalassarchaeaceae archaeon
AGTGTTAGACTTTGGACAGCTACTTTAGAAATTAGTGTCTTGATGGCTCAATTCCCTTCTGCCGAAATCGCACAGAAATCATATGATTATCGAACTTTAGGCCTAGGTTACTGCAATATTGGCTCTCTTTTGATGCACATGGGTATCCCGTATGATGACGAAAGGGCATATGCAATTTGTGGGGCTCTAACTGCTATAATGTGTGGTGAATCATATTCAACAAGCGCAGAAATCGCTTCGATTTTAGGGCCTTACCCAGATTATGAGAGAAATTCTGAACATATGCTAAGAGTGATGAGAAATCATCGAAGAGCGGCTTATGACGTACCTGATTCAGAATATGAAGGTTTGACAATAACTCCACGGGGGATCAACGCAAAGAAATGCCCTCAAGATTTGCTTATGGCAGCGAGAGATGCATGGGATAGAGCATTGAGAGACGGAGAAGAACATGGTTATAGAAATGCACAAACAACTGTAATTGCTCCAACAGGCACTATTGGCCTCGTAATGGGGTGTGATACTACAGGAGTAGAACCACAATTCTCCCTAGTACAGTACAAAACCCTAGCGGGTGGAGGGTCCCTTAGAATTATCAATAAAGGAGTGACTATGGCTCTACGCCGACTTGGATATTCAGCCAAACAAACAAAAAATATTGAAGAATTCGTCATGGGTACAAAAAGTTTGAACGAATGCCCTCAATTATCTATACAGAAGTTAGAATCTCTAGGATTCTCGAATAAGCAAATTAAGAATATTGAAAGTAAATTACCAGATGTTTTTGACATTAGATCTGCTTTCTCGCCTAGTATACTTGGTAAAGAATTGTGTGTAGAGACTCTGGGTATCAGTGAAGAACAGTATAATGATGATTTCTTTGATGTTCTCGGGTTCCTTGGACTTACATCAGAAGAAATTAATGAGGTAAATGAGCATGTTCTTGGCAGAGGTACTATTGAAGGAGCACCTGGTTTGAAAGATGAGCATTTAGCGGTTTTCGATTGTGCTACACCTGGCGGCAAACATGGTATTCGTTCTATTGATTGGCCGGCTCATGTACATATGATGGCTTCAGCACAACCATTCATTTCTGGTGCAATTTCGAAAACAATTAATATGCCATCTAATTCTTCAATTTCTGAAATTAAAGAGGCCTATGACTTAAGTTTTTCAACTATGATTAAGGCATGTGCAGTTTACAGAGATTGTTCAAAGTTATCTCAGCCTTTAATGAATCAACTTGTTGATCCTAGCGCCCTAGAAGAGGAAGAAGATGAAGAAGTTGTTATTGTGCGAAAAATGATTGAACAAGTTGTTGAAACTTTACCATTACCTGAAACAAAGGCTCAACCACTTGCAGAATCAATGGTTCATGATTATATTGCATCAAGGAGGCCATTGCCGGACAGTTGCGAAGGTGGTAGAATGAAGGCAAGAGTAGGTGGGCACACAGTGTATCTAAACCATAGTTCCTATGATGATGGGAGACTCGGAGAAATAATGTTAACTACTTCTAAAGAAGGTGCGGCATGGAGATCAATGTTGAATCAATTTGCAATTGCAGTATCTTTAGGACTACAACATGGAGTCCCTCTTGACGCGTTTGTGAATTCTTTCACATTCCAAAAGTTTGAACCAAGTGGAATGGTTATGGGGGGCAGTGGAAGAGTAAAGATGTCATCCAGTATCGTCGACTATATATTCAGAGAATTAGCAATTAAATATTTGGGAAGGCATGATTTAGCACATGTTTCAGATGAAGATTTAGATCCTTATTCAATAAGTAGACCGGAGATTACGCAAGATGGTGTGGTTAGAAATAAAGGAGAAATAAGAGAAGTACAACAAACACTTGGTGCATTTGAGAAAGTTGAAGATTCGGTGGCTAAAACTAGAAGATTGGCAAGAGAGAATGGATTTACTGGTGATATCTGCACTGATTGCGGAAGCAGCCAAATGGTTCGAAATGGAACTTGCTTGAAGTGCAATGCTTGCGGTGCTACGACTGGTTGTTCTTGATCAGAAATGCAATTTTCGGATCCCTTGTATTTATTCTATTGAATAAATCATTATATGATTCCGGACTTAATTCAAATATTCTAAGTGAGATTTTTTGGATTGCTGGAATATTTATTTTAGCTAATTGAATTAACATTCCCGATAATTTTGATCTTGATTCTAAATTACTAAAAACCCATGCAAGAGGAATTAATCCTTCACTATCACTTGAATCCATTGAAAGGTAGTAACGAATTCCAGAATCAACCAATCTTTGAATCATTCTAGAATCCCCCCCAATAAATATTTTTTTAGACAAATCAATGAATGTCTGTACTTCAAGACGCGCTAACGATCCTAAATAAGTCGTAGATATCACTCGCGTATCAGAATCTTCATCATTTAGTAATCCCTCAAGTAAAATTTTAGCAAAGCCTCGATCTTCAGAATCTATACGTGGCAACATAGAAGCTAAATTTCTTCTTAAAAATACTTTTTGACTTTTACAAATTTCAAATAAGACTTCTTTCGATTCATCGGGGTGGTGAGATAGTGACTGAATTGCAGCCATAACTAGAGGCAATGATGACTTTTCCTCACAATCGACTACTAAATTATGTATCCTCAATGGAATATTGAGGGTATTCGAGGTTTGTTCGCTAACGGATAATCTTTCTAACCAATAGGGTAATACTGTAGAGTTTTTCGATTCATACAGTTCGAGAATATCTAAAATTGAATTTGCTGCTAAAACGCCACTAGGATGGGCGATTTCTTCGAAATTTGTATTAGAATTTTGGCCATTCCAAGATATATGATGAGGCCCAGTTGATTTATTCTGAGACCGAGCGCTTGGTTGTCTTGCGACTATTATTGAAAGAAATAAATTGAAACATTCAGACTCGGTTATTTCTGAACCTTTTAAAATTAATCCAATTAAAATACTTACAGCGATATACCAACGATCTGTATCTGGTGAATTTTCATCTAATGCCGATGTGAAAAAATCTTTTATCTGTAATATCAAGATTTTTTCGGCAATTAAATCTATATTTCCCAATAACCATTTTTCTCGTGCGACCATGGGGGTTATATTTCTTTTAACAAAACTTGGTTCGTCAATTTCAATAATTTGCTCTAATCTATAATAAAATCCTGCAGTATCTGCTGAAGAAATCCCTAAAGCTTGCTGAATTATTTTAGAGGATTTGGAAGGAGGGTCGGCAGGGAAATCAGGTAGTTCTAAAGGAGGATTCGGCAATGGAATAAAATCAAATGATAAAGAGATGCTATCCCTCGTAAGATTGTTACAAGATTCTCTGATGAGAGATTTTGCCTCTCTCCTTGTCATTCTGTCACCGACTTAAATTTCAAGTTCGATATTCAGATTTTGGATTAACTCCTTGTACCTGTTTCTGATTGTCACTTCAGTAACACCTGCTACCTCAGCAACTTCTCTCTGAGTTCTTCTTTTTCCACATAGTACACTGGCGATGTAAATTATTGATGCTGCTATTCCAGTAGGTCCTCTTCCGCTGGTTAATTCTTTTTCCTGAGCTGCAGCAATTAATTCATATGCTTTGGATTGAACTTCAGCATCTAAATCAAGACCTGAACAAAACCGTGGAATATAATCTTCTGGTTTAGTTGGAGGTATTTTCATCTTTAATTCCCTAACCATGAAACGGTATGTTCGGCCGATTTCTTTCCTACCTGTACGGCTCGCCTCTCCAATTTCATCTAATGTTCTAGGGTTTTGACATTGGCGGCAGGCAGCGTAGAGAGATGCTGCTGCAACTCCTTCAATTGAACGGCCTCGGATAAGTCTGGCTTCTACAGCTTTCTTGTAATTAACAGCCGCAGATTCTCTAATTGATTTAGGAAGGTCTAGTCGGCTCGCCATTCGATCTAATTCAGCTAAAGCCATTGCAAGATTTCTTTCTGTAGCGTTACTAACACGAGAACGCTTTTGCCATTTCCTCATTCGATAAAACTGTGACCTATAACGAGATGAAATTGATTTCCCAGAATAATCTTTATTTTGCCAATCGATATCCGTTGAGAGACCTTTGTCGTGTAACATAACAGTCATTGGAGCACCTGTACGTGCCCTCTGATCACCCTGTTCTGGGCTGAAAACGCGCCATTCGGCTCCCTGATCAATTACTTTGTCTTCAAGAACCAACCCACAGTCTTCACAAACGACCTCTCCACGAGATTCGTCACGATTTAGATTACGGCTTCCACATTCGTCGCATTTTACAGTGTCTTCCACGAGATAATCTGCCATCCCATCACATCCTCTTTCCTAAGAAAGGTAAAATATCCCGATTGACGATGTTATTTAAGGTTAACATATCAATGGGAAAAAAAAGTTAGACGAAATACCAATTTTTACTAGGTGAAAAATTGAGAATGGTGATATATTACCCAACCTTGGCAAGAACTATTCGGAGGGTTGTGGATGAGAGATGAAGAATGGCCACACTCAGAAATTTCCCTAAATCCTGAGAAAAGAGTTTTGTTTTTGACGAAAGACCTCGGCCTTATACAAAAACAATTGTATGAAGGGCTAAACTTGAAAATGGAAGATTTAACCATTGGTGATTTATTAGATGACATAAATACTGATGTGATGACTCCTGCTTGGGTTTGTTTTGATTATGAACCTGCAAAAATTGCTGAAAATGCGTATGCTGGATTACTGCTCGATGGGCGCCGCGTTTTTGAACAACATGCGTTGATAAATGGAGGCTTTGAAGTCATTGTTTCTGGACACAGGAAAGGAACTGGATCTAGTAGAGAAACAGCCCCCCAGTGTGAAAAGTGGTCTGGAATAAAAATTGTAATTGCTGCATCATTTGCTCCTATACATGAAAGAAACAATATTAATTTAGGGCAGTTAATGGGTGATCACGCAATACTTGAAAGATTACAGAATGGTGAAAAAATTGCATTAAGTGAATTTACCAAAAAATATGATCCCGTCACTAAATTGATTTTAGAAAATGGAGGGATTCTTCCCTTCGCTAAAGAATTAAAGGCAGGTAATGTTAAACTTCCGGAAGTAAATAAAATACCCCGCCCAATGACTATTGCTGAAAAAATAATTTCAAATAAATTAATCACTAAAAACAAGGAAAAAGGATATCTTAAACCGGGAGATGCGGTTTTGGCTTCTGTGGATGGAGGTTATTCACATGAGTTTACTACAGCACAGGTTCATGAATTCTTAAAATTAGAATATGGAGATAATTATACTATACCCAATCCCCCTAAATTTGCTGTCTTTGAAGACCATTTATTATATGCAACGGGTGTCCCTAGATTTGGTAAATTTAAAGCAAAAATACAAGCATTAAGAGACTTACAAAATATCTTTCAAAAACATACTGGTGTAAGAGATTATTCGGCAGTTAATGGAGTTTCTCCGGGTATTTGCCATCAAGTAGCTAGAGAAGAATTTATTGATGTGGGGGATTTTATACAAGCGACAGACAGTCATACTTGCATGGGAGGCGCGAGTAATGCATTGACATATGGAGTCGGATCTACAGAATATGCTAACTTAATCCATAATCAATTTGCATTCGTAAAAGTTCCAGAAAGCATTAGATTTAATTTAGAGGGGAGCTTAGATCCGGGGTGTACCGCTAAAGATGTTATATTACACATATTATGGAAGTATGCCGCAAACTCAGAAACGCTAGATCGGAGTATGGAATTTGGAGGTCCTGGACTTGCAAGTTTGTCAATGGATGAAAGGGCAACGTTATGCAATATGGCAACGGAATGTAGTGCTAAAACAGGTATTTGCGACCCCGATGATTTAACTATTGAATGGCTAATCGATAGAAGACCTTCAACCACTAAAGAAGAAATTCGTGATTCGTTTGTTTTTCCGGATGAAGGGGCCAATTATCATGGAGGAGTACATGTAATTAATTTGGATAACATTCAACCTATGGTCGCTCATCCGGGCGATCCAGACAAAGGCATACCTTCAGACCCTACAAATGGAGCATATGTCAAAGACTTAGGCACCATTAATATTGATATTGCATATGCTGGATCTTGTACAGCTGGAAAAGAGGATGACTTTGCATACTATGCTGAAGTTACAAAAGCAGCATTAGATGCAGGTCTAACAATAGCAGAGGGAGTTGAATGTTATATTCAATTTGGTTCTAAGACAGTTAAAGATCTATCAGAAGCAAAAGGTTGGACTGAAATGTTTGAAAGAGCAGGGGTGAAACTGATTGATCCAGGGTGTGGTGCATGTATTGGAGCAGGGCCCGGCGTCAGCGATAATGTTGAACAAGTGTCTGTTTCAGCGATTAATCGCAATTTTCAAGGAAGGTCGGGACCAGGTAAACTCTACCTAGCAAGCCCTCTTACAGTTATGGCCAGTGCTTTTACAGGCTATATTACATCTTGGAATCCTGAATTGTTCCAATAGATTAAAAAATTAATCATTCAACTTTGATAATGACATGAGCCCTAACAAAGCTGCAGAAAACCAAGCAATTTCTAGAATGAAAAAGGCCCATTCGTCGATAAGATACGCTCTTATTGCCAATAGACCGGACCCCAGAGCCATTAATTGTAAATATACTGAGGCTTTACTATCTAAAATATCGCGTGTTTCTAAAAAAAATGCAGTTAGTATCAAAATCATTCCAGCGTAAGCCACTACTTCGTGATGTGCTGCATCGACAAGTGCGTCAATCATGACAATCCTAAAATCATCAAAAATATAGTCTTTCGTCATTAAATTAAGCGCATGCTTCAATAGCCTGAGGAGTCCGGCTATATTCATCACAAGTTGGCCCCAAGTCATTAGGACATGGGAGGACCAAGTGGAGAGA
>JAJPRD010000041.1 GCA_023700255.1 Candidatus Thalassarchaeaceae archaeon
GGGTTGGCTTCATGAATGGGTGGTAAGTGGACCCTCTGAGAGCAATGACCGTTGGAGCCGCAATTTCGATTAAAGATGGCAAATTAATTGTACCCGATGAACCAATTGTACACTATATCGAAGGCGATGGCATCGGTATCGACATTACTCCTGTAATGATCAATGTAGTCGATGCGGCCGTTGAGAAAGCATATTCACAATCAAAGAAAATTCATTGGGTAGAAGTTTTAGCAGGTCAGAAAGCATTCGATATGACCGGGGAATGGTTACCTAATGAAACACTGGACGCAATGAGGACAGGCTTAGTGTCAATAAAGGGCCCATTAACAACTCCTGTTGGGGGTGGCATTAGGAGTTTGAATGTTGCATTACGTCAAAAATTAGATCTTTTTGCGTGTGTCCGTCCAGTCAGGTGGTATGAAGGAACTCCTAGCCCAGTAAAGCGTCCGGAAGATGTAGATATGATCATATTTCGTGAAAATAGTGAAGACGTATATGCAGGTATAGAATGGGAAGCTGGTAGCTCAGACGTTCAGAAAGTGATTAATTTTCTTCAAAATGAAATGGGAGTGACCAAAATTAGATTCCCGGACACCAGTGGGATCGGAATCAAACCAATTAGTAGCGAGGGAACATCTAGAATAGTTAGAGCAGCAATTAATTATGCGATAGATCAAGATAAGTCAAGCGTAACTATTGTTCATAAAGGGAATATTATGAAATTCACAGAGGGTGGATTTAGAGATTGGGGATACCAATTAGCGAAAGATGAGTATGGTGCTACAGAACTAGATGGTGGCCCATGGTGCACTATGACTAATCCCAAGACCGGTAATCAAATTTTAATCAAGGATGTAATCGCTGATGCTATGTTGCAACAAGTTCTCACACGGCCAAAAGAGTACGGTGTATTGACGACAATGAATCTTAATGGTGATTATATTTCTGATGCTCTGGCAGCACAGGTTGGTGGAATAGGAATCGCTCCAGGGGCAAATATCAATTATGATACAGGTATTTCAATATTTGAAGCAACTCATGGAACAGCACCCAAATATACCGGGCAAAACAAAGTGAATCCAGGCTCTTTAATTCTCTCCGCAGAAATGATGCTCAGGCACATGGGTTGGGATGAGGCTGCAGATCTGATAGTCAAAGGTATGGGGGGCGCAATATCTGCTCGAACAGTGACTTATGATTTCGAGAGATTGATGGATGATGCAACTCTTCTTTCTTGCTCTTCTTTCGGTGAAGCTTTGATTTCTCACATGTGAGTAAAAATTATCTTATTTTTATATTCAACTGTTGAGCATCAGAAACAACTCCAAAACCGTATTTTTCTTCTAGAGCCCTCGAGACTAATCTGAAGTCAGAATCTCTTGTTGCTACAAGAATATTTCCAATTTCTTGTAATGGAGATGCCGCTAATAGAGCCGCATCACACATTATATCCATATCACCCTTTTCGGGATATATATCCTTTCCATCTATTTCACTACGAGGAGGAATTTCTTCTGATCTTGCCCGTTTTTGTTCATCAACTAATTCGAAAATCTTCTCATGCTTTACTAGGAAATCTTCCAAATTAATCTCTCCCCTCTCTTTGCTATAATTTTCTTGAGGCCACGTACTAAATGACTTGCAAATTTCATCAACTCTTTCTTTAAGAAATTTAGACGTTATTTTTCTTTTCCATTCTTTTCTATCAATATAAACATCATTGAATAAACTTAGCACAGCATCTGGATTTTTCGTTCGGTGAGTGAATTCTCCTAAAGCCGCAGGGGGTATTGAGAGGAAGCGCCCTTTCCCACCCTGTCTCCTAAGCATCATATGGAAAGAACGTTCAACCGACCAATCAAAAGAGCCAAACTCATCATTAGAGATTTCTTGTAACAAATCATCTTTTAGGGCATGAATCAGTATATTTGTATCTACCAATATCAATGGCTTTAATCCCAGATTACGTAATGTTTTTCTATCCCTTACAGGAATATTTGCACTTTGGCTAACAAAAACCGCTCTTTGAGTATCCCTCAAACGGTCAATTTCTCTACCTTTGAAATATCCCGTCTCAATTGCTTCTTCGAACCTTCTGATGCCTCGAAGTGGATTGTCCTCTGCTATTTGTTCTCCCAACAAAGTTAATTCTAAAATATCCTTCATCTCATGTAATTCTAACTGAAACCTTCTCTCTAAGTCAGATTGTCTGGAATTTCCAGATCTTTCTAGGCTCAATAAAGCGGCTTTGACTCTACCCTTGAAATGTTGAGCGGGTAGATTATGTTCATCTGGGTATCTTTGAATAAGCTCGAGAGATTCTTTCCTTCTTTTATTGAAATCAGAATCATATTCTTCTCCCTCAATTTTCTCTTCTTCACTAACAAATCGTATAAGTTTCTTAGTCGCAGAATCGGTCTTTCCTGCGTGATTATCGGCACAAGTTCTCAAATATAGTTGAAATCTTTGAGTAAGCAACGTCCCTAGTTCTGGTTTTTGATCTAATAATTCCACCGCTTCTTTCCACGTGCCTGCATGTGCATATTCAATCATTGCCTTTCTTAAAATAAGTGAAGATTCTTCATAATCATCTTTGATTTTCAGAGCTCCTTCTTTGTAAGCTCTAGCTGCATTTAATCGATTACCCTTACCTCTTTCTAAAGCTGCTCTAATAATTTGATATTCTGACGAATCTTTATCATTTGCCCTATACCATTTCTCCAAAGATTCTATACCTATGCTATGTTCTTTAACTAGATTCGTAAGTTCTCTGATAGTTCGAATAGTATTCTCGTCTCTTGAAGCCAATCTTTCCAATGTTAACAATGCCGCTTCATGTTTCTCATCATTCCCTGATTGTAATTTCATTGCAGCAGAATTAAGATATAATGAATTAATTAGTGATTCAAATAATCTCTTATCTAAGGCAGTCATTTCAGTATTGATGACCGAGTCATTTAGTGATTTAATCAAAGAATCATCTACAACTCCATCACCATCTGATGACAAAGCTCTTCTTACTTGATTTAATTTAATAATTGATTTTGAATCAAGCATCTTGTGTATAGACTCCATATCCGAAGACACTCCTCCAAGCAATGAAATCAATGCTATAGAAACATCCGATAGAACATCGTCTTTTTCGGATTCTTCAAGTGCAGATAATGCTTTCTTCCGAAGATTAAATATTTGCTCTATATTATTTATACCATTTTCTGCAGGCATTAAATGCCAAATCATTAGTGCTCTGAAAGGATATGCTAGAGCTAAAGATTCATTCTTTGCCATATTATTTGCTAATCCTTCTACATCAGCAGTCCGAGTAAGTACTGATAGAATTTCGTCAGTGTACCTTATAGAATCTATTTCTAATAGTATTTTCGAAGATTCTAATTGAATAGAAATAGGGGCATCTTCGCACCTCATAGCGAATAAAATTGTTTCTTCTTTGGCGTTTTTAATCGCATCAATGATAGCGACCTCTAGTTTCTCTGAATATATTTTTGAGATTATTTGAATTGCAAAAATTAATTCTTCAGAATTAGTTAATGAGAGGTTTTCCATTGTTGCTATAGATTCTTTGTATTTCTTTTTTTGAAAAAGAACTTTACTAATTTTCCAAAGTAAAGAAGATGGTATTTTTTGTTCATTCTTTTCTAATATATTCATCCCTTGTTTTAGTAACTTCAGAGATAATTCTTGATCAATCCCTTCAATTCTTTTCCACCCCTCTAACCTTATTGCTTCAGAGAGATTATCCTCTCCTTCTTGAGTCAAAGATTCCATTAAAATCTCAGCATTATCTACACGAAGAAGTTGTAATTTCTTTTGTTTTGCTACCACTTGGGCCATGGCGGGATTATCTTGAATTTTATTTAAAACATTTCCAGCATCTTCTGAATCCGCACCAAGAAGTAAAATAGCTTCTAATAAAGCTCCTTCATTTTCAAGCTCTCTTAGGCGACCTTTCATAATCAGTGTCCAAGATTTAGGTCTTGCTTTTCCAGCCAAGTCTTTCTTAATCTTGTCCAGGGAAAGTGCCTGAGTAGATGTTAATTTGAAAGGAATTTCCATTTCCAACCATTCTCGGACACTAGAATTATCAGTAGGATCGATATTAGCTGCCTCAATCCAATCGGCCGAATCTTTAACAAATTCTTCTTCATCATTTATCTCAAATCTTTCTAATTCTGCGAATACGGGAGCTTCTCTGGCCAACCTACTCCAAACTTGATGAATTCCTTGACTACATTCTGCTCTTAGAAAATTCATTTGATCATCAAAAGATTGCTCCCAAGAATTCATTTTATGTTTCTGAGCAATCAATACTGCCAATTTAAATGCCGCAGAATTTTTTGAGTCAATCGCCTGTTGTGGTGTTAACAAATAATCTTCAAAACCACGTTTAACTTGCCTCGCTCCTCTTCGACCGATCCGACTTCTATGCCCTCGATTTATATTTCCTCTTTCTAAGTCTTTTTCTAACTCATCTTTATCTATTGCTTTAGGTGCAGTTTTTTCTGCTGCCAGAACTGCCAAAGCTTTCCAATTTTTATTCAATAGTTCCCATGAACTATTTGGCTTCTGCATAGCACGTTTTCTACGCGCTTCATCATCACCTGCAGGTTGCAGGGTTTCAATACAATCTAGAAGATACTGCTCCAAACGAAGACACTCCGACAAATTGCCCACATACTCCCCTACATGAACGCACCGCCTTGCTATGCAAGGTTGAAAAAGCGAGAACTCAAGATATGATATGATTTAGCCACGCCCATGGAGGTCGCGGCCACAGTAATCATTCTCCTCCATCCTTTAGCTGCTTTGACAGTCATTTGGTCATTTCTCAATCAGAGAAAATGGCGCCAATTAGGCACTAAACTGAAAGGTCTCGAGCGACAAAGAGCAGTTGTAAGTCACGAAAAAAGCGGGAATAAACTATTTTTTCAGGTAATTGGAGTGATTTCTTTAGCATTTTTTTCTAAAGTAATTTATTTTCAGATAATTAATGGGGAGGTGATTTACTCTAATTTAATCCCTAATCATTTTCACGGATGGGCTGGAATATTAGGCCTTCTTTTCATGATATATTTGAGACGATTAGGGATTCAATCCAGTAAAAATCGTAAAGAGGGAATCTCTTTTGCTAAGATCAGTAATTTGCATGGAAGAGTAAGTGACATCATGGTTTATCTAATTTTTATACACGCTTTTCTCGGATTTTTATATCTTTTCACTTATCTTTGAGACCACATCTTCAACCATTCTTTGATATTTTCTTCAATATCTTTTCCAACAACTTCTCGTTGTACTACAAGTTTATTTTCCGTAGACTTAATTCTACACCCACAAGCATTAGCGTGCCCACCTCCGTCAACATCAAATCTTGTTGCTAACTTTGTTAAGTCGTAAACTCCTCCTGATTTATGGATAAATGAATTTGTATAAAATGAAGCAGAGACGGGATAACTTTCTTCCTCATTAAATTCTGCACCAGTATCTCCGTGAATGACTAAACACGCATCACATTTATCTCCCGCAATTGCCGTCACATGATAACCATTCGACCTTATTTTTAAATTTTCTAATCTTGCAATAGCTAGCCTATCTATGATTTCGATATTTTCAGAAATATCCTTTTTTAGAGACGCCTGTTTATTCCGCCGTTCCTCCAATCTGTTATTTATTTCTGGAATTAATAAAATGTCTTCAACCGACATTTTATTCTGTAAATTTTCAAGAATTTTTTTTGCAATATTCTCATCTGAACCAATAATTCTCCCTAACCATAATACTGGGTTATCACCCATGAACTCTTCAATTGTAATCGTTCCTCCATCTAATTTATCGACCCAAACCATCATATCAGTCAAATCAGTCAAATCAATTTTATTTTTTAGAAGATTGTATGCGATTCTTGCAGCACTTGGCGTTGGTTCCCATAATACAACCATCTCCGAATTAACCTCATCATCCGGTTCATTTGATTGATGATGATCAATACTTAATCCACAATTCATATGTCTTGGTAAGTCACATATAGCCGTTTTTCGATTGATTAAATGGTCCATCATACCTGCACGAAGATCTCCGGGGTGGCCAAATTTAATTTCTGTATTGGGCCACCATCTCCTTAGTATCGCTCCAGTTACAACTCCATCAAGATCACTATCAGTGATAATTCTCTCAATATCGAGAGCCAACGCTTCGTCGGACATATCCTATACTCTGCGTACCTATTCAATTGTGTTTGCGTATTCTTTCCCTGCTATAATTGAATATCAATGACCTCTAGCGTACCTCATGGAGACATCATGCGGATTCATTTTAATCAATTATGACAGCGTTCTTTTATTACAATACCCGCAAGGGCATTGGAGTTTCCCCAAAGGGCATGTAGAAGGTTCGGACACAAATCATTTTTCTACTGCTGAGAGGGAATTATTAGAAGAAACAGGGATATCTAAAGTAACTCTAATCGAAGGTTGGGCCTCAAGAACAGAGTATACATTCTCATTGAAAGGTGTACCTACTGACAAAGAAGTTTTTTGGTACCTCGCTGAAACAGATGAATTGAATGTCAAACTATCTCATGAACATATCAACTACATGTGGATTAGTTTTGATGAAGCAATCCAACAAGTAACTTTTGACCAGGAGATCGAACTTCTTAAATCTGCTAAAAAATATCTTCAATCGACTCGATATAATGGGATATA
>JAJPRD010000042.1 GCA_023700255.1 Candidatus Thalassarchaeaceae archaeon
CGTGCGAGAGCGTATGCTTCAAGAAATGTGAGGTTGGTGGAAAATGATGTTTTTTGCCAAGATCTTCCGATGCCATCAAGGATATTGAACACCTCGTCGTACTGTGAACGGCACCCAAGCACCTCTACCGACACCTTATGCGGAAGAGTCAGAAGTACATCCTTCCAATTCTAGAGCATTTTCAAAAAGGGTAGAAAGAGTCGATTCCCAGAGACGATTCTGGACGTGGGTTTCAACAATTAAATATATGCCTTCGATAAGATTTTGGTTTTCTATAGCGGCTCCTACTTCGGCCGGTGTAATACTGACTAATTGGGAATATTCATCCATTGAATCAGCGATTATAATTTCCATTCTTCTTTCAGTATTGCTTTTACCACCAAATCTTTCCTCATTGTTTGCAAAAATGTCTGCCAGACATCGCCTCCAATTAAGAATTGAAGGTTTCAAATCTAAAGAAGCATATCCTGGTGTTGAACGAATTCTCAATACTCTTCATGAAAGAGTTTTACGGGAGAGGGTGAGGTTGTTTTGTTCAATCTTATCGGCATTAGCATTATTTACAGTATGGGAACTAGACACTGGTTATGTATTAGGTAAAATTTTAGTCAGTTCAGCAGTAATATTTGGATGTATTTCAGGGGTAAATACGTTCCAATTAGAAGGGTCAATTCCAATGCGTTCCAATAAATTCCCATTACTTTCTTTACATGCACCAACTTTGCATGATAGTATCTTAAATAGAGTTTTAACCGATGTATTAGTTGCTCATTTAGACCCTGAAACTGCAGCAAGTTGGGACGAGTGGGCAAAGTCTCTTTCGGCAAAGGCGAGAGACGAAACTACGCCCGATGCTGCTTTAGAACATATGCTAGCAGCATTACATTTGAATGCAAGAGGTTTGTTATCAACTGATGAAATGATGACCTCAATTAGGGCAGTGTATAAAGTGTCAGCGATTGATCAATTAACCGATACAACTTCAAAAATTAATATAACTACTATTCACAGGCTTTTAGCACATACTCGTGCTTGGCAACCAGGATTATTCCGTCTTATCGATAGGTTACATGACGCCTCAAAAAATGGTGAATTAAGTCTTAGTGAGAATAATTGGCGAATGGATTTGGATCTCCCTCCCCGTTCTTCGGACGGACAATCAGATCTGTTTGTTATGGTGCATAATGGTGGGCAAACTGATATGACGATTGAAGTTGAGATAGTTACGGCTCATGGAGAACCAGAAGTACAAACATTGAGAGTACCCTGCCCGAGAACTAGAACTAAAGAAATAGTTACTTTGAATGGATTACTAAACTCGGCATTAGTACTTTGGATTGGTTTAGCATGGCCAAGTTCTGTTTCCGGCCCACACCCAGTTCAGGTCACTATAAATGGTGGAGATGGAAACACATTATCATCTACTATCGTACAAACTACTTTGACCTCAAGTTTGCATCCTGAGAGTGCAGGAGTTAGGATGACAGATGCAGCCGAAGCAGTCAGAAAACTCGCACTATCGGTGTCCGAATAATTAATTTCACGATATAGTCCACAGCGTCATCTTCTTGAGAAGGAATCTTTTCGACGAGTCCGAAAGAACATGGAATCTTGGGATGTTGTAATTATCGGCAGTGGTCCAGCGGCTCTTAGGGCGGCTATATCATCATCCGATGCTGGAACCAAACCAATTATCGTAGATGCTGGAGGTGTAGGCTCAGGCACAGGGGCATCACCAGTTAGTGGCATTGCTATTTCTTTTGATGAAGTAGATTCAACCACTCATCGAGATGATACGATCTTAGCCGGAGGAGATACATGCAATAAGTCAGTAGTGGCAAGAGTATGTGGCGAGGGAATTCGTGTTTTAGGCCAATTAGAAAATTGGGGACTAGTACTCCAGAGGCGTGAAGATGGCTTGCCGTTTGCATCTTCAGGGCATGGTCATAGTAGACCTAGGTTAGTGGGTTGTGGAGACTCAACATCTAGGGAAATAACGAGGATTCTTGAAGAGCAAGTAATGAAGAGAGGAATTGTAAGGAGGACCGATCTACAGCCACTTTCTTTGGTAATGGATAATAAACAGGTCCGAGGAATTACTGTGCTAAATTTACAATCCGGAGAAACCTTTGGGATTCAAGCCAAGGCAATAATTCTAGCAACAGACGGACACCAAGGTCTTTGGAATAATTTTTCTGAGGGCGCGGGTACAGGAACAGCTCTTGCAGCATCTGCTGGAGTGAAACTTCAAGGCATGTTGAATATCCAAAAGCATTTGTTAACAGTTAGAGGGACAAATTTGCATTTACCTCTCGATATTCTGAGTTCTGGTGGCCGATATAGAAAAGAATCGGGTGAAGATGTAAGTACGGGCGACCATGATTTTGGTGAGGAATATGTTCTGGACTTACGTGGATTAGACAAAGTTGCTAAAATATGGTATGCTCAAGCTATTAGGCGTATCGAAGAAAGAACTGGACTAGACTCTAAATTAGAAGTAATACCTCTCTCTGAATCAGTGGCTTTTACACTAGGTGGTGCCCCTGTTGATGATAATGGAAGAGTTACGTTCAAGTCAGAAAGTATGTGGTTTACGGGACTTTATGCAGCCGGCAGATCTGCAAATACTGGCATGCACGGCGACGGTTATCTTTCCGGTAATCTTCAACTCGAAGATTTAGTCACAGGCGAAGCAGCCGGCAACCATGCAGGTAACTGGGCACGGAAAACTGAATTCGCAGGCAGCGACAATATCAATAAAGAATTAATTAAAATTTCAAAGAAATTAGAAAAATATAATTCACAACAAGGTAAATCGGTCGGACAAATTACCAAACAATTGTCAGATTTAGCAAAGAATATTGATGGTAGCATCGAATCTCTGTTGCCGAAAATTAAGATTTTACAAGAAGATCAAATTAGTTTAACAGACACCTCTAAAGTCATGAATACCGAACTCCTTCATGCGATAAGGGCAGATGCGATGTTTAGCATATTAGAGTCAATGGCAAAAACAGGTTGAATATTATAATGAGCGATGCACAAGATAGCATTTTTTCTTTGATATTAAGCGGAAAAATCCCCTCCCATAAAGTGTATGAAGATGATTTTGTTTATGCTTTTCTTGACATCAATCCTTTGACGAGGGGTCATACTTTGGTTATACCAAAAGAGGAATCGCCAACTATGGATTCTCTATCTGAAGACTCTGCAGCTTCTTTGGGGCGCGTACTTCCTAAAATCTGCCGTGCAATAATGCAAGTAACGGGGGCGTCGAATTACAATCTTATTCAAAATAATGGGGAGTCCGCGGGGCAGACAGTCCCCCACCTTCACATTCATATAATTCCCCGATATTCAGATTCAGATCATTCATTTGTGTGGAATCCCAAATCAATAAATCATTTAGATGCCAAAGATATTGCAGAATCTATATTTACATTAATAAAATAGTTATTTCAACAAGTTAAAGAAAATTTTAATCTGCTTTTCTTAACCGGTGTATTCTCAAACTTAGACCAATTCGAAGAGGTGTGGATGAGTCAAGCGGAGCACCTGAGATACTCCCTGAGTTATCTTCTGCCGCACATAAATTTAACCGAGAAAAATTAGAAAAAGCACCGTATAGTCATGATGGAAGACATCCTGGCAATTTATTTTTCGGATACATACTCAGGTTGATGATTTTCGTAGGGGACTCAATCATATTCCGTAAATTTGAAGCAGATAAAATCCCTCAAAACACAGGGGGTAGAATTTCAATAGCGACTCATATCAATGGATTAGTAGACCCAAGCGTTATGATTAAAACTCAAAAAAAGAGAATTATATCGCTGGGGCGCCATGATTTGATTACTGGCCCCGTTATTGGCTGGTGGTCTCGAAGAAATGGGGCACAAGCTGTATTGAGAAAAGCAGAAGTAGAGGCAGGCCTGACAGACTCAGAATTTGCTAAAAAAATAAATCATAGAAGTATGTTAACAATTGCGAATTGTTTGGCAGGTGGCCACGGCGCAGTAATAATGCCAGAGGGCAAATCACATCAGGATTCTAGATTACATGCACTTAGATCAGGGGCTGCTAGAGCAGCTTTAGTTGCAGCAGCAATAGCTAGTGAAAGAAACAATCCCCCACCAGTAATCCAACCAACAGGACTTCACTGGAAAACACATTATTGGTTTAGAACTAATTGTTTTGTAGAATACTCCAAACCAATCGCGATTAGTTTAGTATTTAATGAGGCAGAATCTGCTAGATTAGCGGCAGGAGAATGGATTGAGCCACCTTCTGACGCAGTAAATAATTTGAGGGAAGAAATGTACAATGCATTATCTCCTCTAACTCCAGAATCTCCCGATTGGGAAACTTTTAGAGCATTGAAGCTAATTGCTAATTTAGAAGCAAATAATAATCGATCACCTTTGAGGAAACTCAGCGAAGAAGTGTTTTCCACAAGGGTGATACGCGATAAAATCAAAACCAACATAGGTCTACAAAAAATCATTCCAGATGCCATAGAAGCAGCAGAAATACTTCATTCTCATGACCTTGATTCAAGTTCAATAGGACAGAATCAGACATTGGAAATGTTGAATACAAAAACTCGAATTAAAGCTATATTAGGTCTAATTTTGATGGCAATTACGTTTTTCCCTACATTACTGGGTTCAGGAATCCAATCCGCAATTGCTCGTTATATGGCAAATAATAGCGATGAAGGACAAGATGCTCGGACAACGTATTTCTTCTTAGCCGGCATGTTTTCTCCAGTTTTCTTTTGGCCATCAGTATCTATTCTCATATTACCTTTATCAGGCTTAAGCATATTTTCTTTTAATTCAATCTTTTTCATAGTCGGAGCGATCTTAATATTCTATTCATCTTCATTAATATTTTTACAGGGATATGATTTTTGGTCAGACTACAGGGTAGCATTAATTAGGGTAAATTTATCTAAATCTAAGAGCGGTCAAAGGCTCAATGTACTACTTAAAAATCTGGATTCACAATTAGGACTTCTCATATAGGTCGAGGTAAAACAATGGGTATGGACGAGAACGCAGCCGCAGCCTCTGCTATTAGGAAATGGCTCGAGAGTGAGAAACTAGAAACAAGAGAAGTTCAAGATCCTCAAAACTTTCTACATTTACATGTTCGTTACCCACCAACTAAGGCCGCACATGTGTTCAATGTAGTAATCCCAAAGAACAGAAATTTAGTATTAATTTACTCCATAACACGTGTAGATTCGGGTCAACAATCGGAAATGAAAGATCACCATTCTACCGACCCTCTTGGATGGGAAACTTGGTTACATGATACTCGAATGCTTCTAACCCAGGCAGATTTAGATTGGGTATTACACATTGGGAAAAAAGAACAAGAACCAGGACCTCTCCAAGCATTTAATCTCTCGAGACCAATTTGGTTTGATGGCTTAAGTCAAAATGAATTCATGCATACTATGAGGCACGTATGGCTTACGAAATTATCTTTAATTCATAAAATTAAATTTGGATATGGTCCAGGAATCGGTAAACCCGGTCCCGTTGATGATTGGATATCTAAGAAATCCGAAAAAACATCAAAATCTCTGGATTCTAAAGATGAAAAAATGAACATAGACATTGATGAAACCGGTGGTTTCGGGCGCAGTTTCGATAGAGACGAATGGGCTTAAATTTCATTCTCATCAAAAATTTAGGAATGACCCGTAAGGGTCGAGGTTAAGTATGGAGAATGTACGAATTCATCTGTTACAGCGCCCGGCTGGAGGTTGAATTATGGATAGAAGTCAGAAAAGAAGTAGTGTGATGATGGTCACATTAATGCTAATGAGTATATTTGTTGCAATGACTGCACCACAGGTTGCAGCAAGTGAGGTAGTGCTCACTGATGCGGTACAAATTGTTAATGGTGGTTCACAAAATGACCGAATGGTGGCTCTTGACTCTGATTCCGAAGGAAATGTTCATTTTGTGTGGAGCCGCAATACTCAACATCTTTACTACAAATTAGTCGATGCTAGAGGTGAAACTCTTATCGCAGCCACTCAAATATCTAACCCTGGGCAAAGTAGAGCTTGGCATCCAGATATTGCCATTGACAATAACGATAGGGCACATATTGTTTGGGCAGATAGAGCTGGTAACTGGGCTATTAAATATACAGTAATAGATCCATCTCAAGATGATCTTGACGGTGGAGTGGCTATAGATTCATCTATTTCAGTAATTGATGATTTCGAAGTATCTCGCCATACTCAAAATAGAGATTGGCCGGCGATCGACGTGGACTCCTTTGCAAATGCTCATATTGTTTGGGAAGATTCTTTTGAAGAATTAGATAAGTATTATCAACAACCTCAAATTTACTATGCAATGATAGAAGC
>JAJPRD010000043.1 GCA_023700255.1 Candidatus Thalassarchaeaceae archaeon
ATTGGTACGAGTGCCGGGATTTGAACCCGGGTTCAGGCGTTGGCAACGCCCGGTGATAACCACTACACTACACTCGTATACCTACCTGCAAACCTGAGTCACTTTTCTACGCGTCGGTCTGAGTTTGATACAAATTTTCTAATAAAATTTGTATTTTATCTCTCGTATTTCGATAAACCTGAATCGGTTTTCCAACGGGGTCGCTCAACTCCCAATCGGCCCAAATAGGTAAATTAGGGCACTTTACTCCACAACCCATACTAATAATTTTATCAAATAACTCTGTATTGATTTGATTTATAGATTTAGGATACTGATTTTCTATTTCTATTCCTAATTCTTTTATTGCCATTAATGCATTAGGTGCAATTTCTTCGCCTGGATGTGTACCTGCTGATTGAACTTGAAAACCCATATTCTTAGCTAGAGCCTCGGCCATTTGACTCCTACATGTATTCCCTACACACACAAATAGAAGTTTCATATTAACTTACAAAATAATACTCTTAATTAATTAAACTAAAGCAGTTTCTTAATTATTAATGTAAAACTAATGTTTACTAGGGTTGAAGTATGATTTACTCTGCCCATTGACTAATGTCCGATATTCCAATTCGTCATCATCAGAGTGGCTCTGAACCTAAAACTCAGAAATCAGAAGTTTCATCCGAACAAAAAGCACAAATGGAACAAGCTTATCAACAAATGCAAAGGAAACTTCGAATAAATAAAATGGATGAAGATATTAAACATAAAATTATGGTTTTATCTGGTAAAGGTGGAGTCGGCAAATCAACAGTTGCTACTGGATTAGCACTTTCTTTAGCTCGTAAGGGAATGAAAGTAGGAATTATGGACATCGATATTACTGGACCCAATGTCCCCAAGATGCTTGGTTTAGAAGGAACTGATTTACATGTTGAAAATGGAAGAATATATCCTGCAATTGGAGCACATGGCATCAAAGTTATCTCCATGGCTTTCCTAATTGAAGATCCTGATAAACCAGTGATTTGGCGTGGCCCGATTAAGTTAGGCGCCATCAATCAATTTATTGGCGATGTTGAATGGGGGGAATTAGATGCGTTGATTATAGATTTCCCACCTGGAACTAGTGATGAACCATTAACAGTCTCTCAAAGTTTACCAACAATTGATGGGGTAGTAATTGTCACTACACCTCAAGAAGTAGCTCTTTTAGATAGTAGGAAATCGATAAATTTTGCAAAAACAATTTCTATTCCAGTTATTGGTGTAGTTGAAAATATGAGTGGATATAAAATAAATGGTCATACTGAACCAAATACTAAGGTTGGAATTAATGGACCTAGTGGTGGCATTATTGAAACTACTTCCGATGATGAAGGAAATTGGTCAATTACACTTGATATTTTTAAGAGTGGAGGTGGAGTTAACGCCGCCGAAAACCTATCGGTTCCATTTTTAGGTTCACTACCATTCGATCCTGGAATTGTTAGAGGTGGAGATGATGGAGTTCACCGTATTGTTGCTGAGCCTGATGGGGATGCGGCTAAAGCATTTGATAAAATTGTAGAAAAGGTAATTTTAACGCTAGAACAGCCGAACAGTCCAACTGTTCGTATATCCTAAACAGTGATTTCATAGAAGGGTCAATTTGATGATGGATGGGCTATCCCATACATACTGATAGTATGGCTGTGGGGACTAGCATCTATCTTACATGGATCACTGGTGCTATAGTAATTAGTATAGGATTGATGCCTTTATTTAAGCCTGATTATGCTAAAATAAGAATCTCTGGTTTCATAGATATGTTCAGAAGATATTGGGCTCATATGATAGTTGTATTTTCAGTATATTTATGGAAAGATTTACTAGATCAATTAGATAGAATTCTTATGGCTAATACACAACTTGACATGACTCCTTATGTATATGCTATTGAGGGTGACATAGTTTTCTTCATTCAGTCTGAATTACAGAATTCTTTGTTATCGGTAGGATTGACACATTTTTACGTAATGGGATTTATGGCAGTGACATTTTCTTCGTTTGTTTATCCTATCTTTTTTGATGATCGATATATGGCTGATAGAGTGTCACTTTCTATGTTTTGGGTATATATTCTCGCAATTCCATTTTACTTATTTTTTAATGTCAGAGTGACTGGAAATTATATTCCCGAAATGGAAACAATTGCTTATGACTTGACACCCGAAATTCATAATTGGTTTATTCAAATTGATCCATTTACTAATGGTATGCCTAGCCTACATATTGGCCTTCCGTTTGCTATATGGCTAACTATGGAAAGGTGGGATTCAGATGAGCGATGGTTACGTTATCGAAGATTGTTATTGTTATTTATCGTTTTAACAGGATTTACAATCTTATATCTTGGCATACATTGGGTATCAGATATTATTGGTGGAATTATTGTAGCAGTAATTGCAGTTGAGATTACTTCTAAAACTCATGCCCCTATCTGGAGATTTGCTGATGAAAGATTATTTTCACGAAGATTAGCTCGTGCTATAGATGATCCTAAGAAATGGACCTCTGAATCTTGGAAGATGGTTAAGAATCTATTTTCCCCTCTCAAACAGCCAAGTTCAAGTCAAACCAAGGCTTTTATTGCCTCTCTATTGTTTATTACTAGTAGTGTGCTATTATGGGATGCTACACATCAAGATTTTCCAATTGAAGGAGTGAATCCAACTAAAGCAGCAGGATCAGAAGGTTGGGTCGTCGGTATCGAAGAAATAGGTCCTGATATCAATATAAATCTCTGGAATGTTAGTACTCAGCAAGAAACAGTAATTGGAGGAATTAGTTGGGTGACTCCTCCAAGTATAGAATTATCAAATAACAGCTTCATATTATTCGATAACTTCCATCTTGATTTTTTCCAGTTAGATAATATCTCTTTAGATAAAATAGAACCAATATTTAGTATTACAGAAAATCTGACTTCTGATAAATTCTCAATAGGGGAAAATGTTCATGGTGACCCCTATTTAGTAAAGGTTACAAATGGTAGTATGGAAATAATTAATGTTCTTCTAAATCAAACAGTACTCTCTAATGAAATTGGTAATTTGACTGCGATTGAAGCCTCAGGTTCATTTATCGCATCTGCATTTAATACTGCTAATGGACCAATCATTAATGTCACAACATTATTTAGTCCTAGTATAGAAATTAATATATTAATTGAAACATTCTCTAATGATTTGAATGATGAATATTTGGAAAGGTTGTATGAAGTCCCAGTTGACTATAATAATTCTACTGTATTGGATATCGAAATGGATGAGAATTTCATTGTCATAACGGTCGATGTCGGGCCATTAAATCGACTTATCCTAATAGATACTTTAACTGGTGAACAAACAATGTTATCAAATCCTCTTTGGCCCGCTGAATCCCCAAGTATTGAGGGGAATTATATCGCATTTCTTCAGAGACCAATAACTTCTCCTTCAATTAATTTAGATCCTCTCAATTTCAATAGAGATGTGTTCCTTTGGGATATTGATGGTGACCAAGGTGCCATTCAGATACCTACTGAAGATAATTCAGACCACTATGATCCATATATGCTGAGCAATGGTATCACCTGGATAACAATTGATGAAGATGGCAACTCTGAATTAGTAATTTATCAATTAGAAAATACGTTTGAAGAATACTCATCTGTTGTACTCCAAGCTGCGGTACTACTGCTTATTCCTCTACTCTTAGTTTGGTCTCAGCAATCAGCCTTAGAAAAAAGACCGCGAGATTAAAGTTCAGCGTATCTGAACATCTCATCTAATGATGATTTTGCTTTTTCTATAACTTCTTTATCTAATTCAATAATTTGTTCAGAACTTGGTTCTCTTAATGCTTGTAGGATATCTTCCAATAGTGTCGTTTTCATATGTCTGCACATTACGCATGTCCCTATAATATTCAGTTCATCTTTGGTTTCTGCCATCACTCTATCAGCAGTCCCACATTCTGTAATCAACATAATATTGTTAAACCCCTCTTTTCCCAATCGTATTGATTCTTTAATCAATACTTCGCTACTTCCAATAATATCACTTTCTTCTAAGACATCTGCTGCGCATTCAGGGTGGCTTAAAACTTGAAGATTAATTCCTGCTTCACTAGCTCTTTCTTTCCACGATAAAACTTTTTCACCAGTAAATAATGCATGTACTTCACATTCTCCATCATAAATTATAACTTCTTTTTTACCTTGAAGAGAATTTTGTAAATGTTCCCCCATGAATCTATCTGGGACAAAGATCAGTTTATCACCCGGTAGATTTTCGCATATTTTCAGATAGTTACTACTAGTTACACAAACATCTACTTCTGCCTTTACTTCAGCTGTTGTGTTGATGTAACAAGCTACTGGTACTCCTGGATATTTTTCTTTTAAGTCTCTTACATCTTGAGCAGTTATACTTTCTGATAATGAACAACCAGCTTCTGGTGATGGATGAAGGACTAATTTACTAGGGCTCAGAATTTTAGCAGTTTCTGCCATGAATCTAACACTTGAAAATAAAATTATTTGTTGTTCAGCATCTCTAGCAGATTTAGATAATGAATAACTATCAGAAACTTCGTCTGCAACTCCATATACAATGTCTGGAGTTTGATAAGAATGAGCAATCAGATAAACATCCTTATCCTTTTTTAATTCATTGATTTCTAATGTGTATGGTGCTATTGTTTTACAGTGTTCAAAAGTCCACCTTTTGGGTTGTTTTATTACTTCAGTAAGCCTTAATGCTTCTTTCTCAATAACGTATTCAGAATATACTTTTGGAATTACATTTCCACGTGGATTTGGGGCCACAGGTAGGTCCATAGACATGTGAATTCGCTCATTGGTTGGGTTTAACCTCTTTCAAGGTATGTCACCTCCGATAGACATGGATGATGACTTAGTGCCAATGTGGCAGCAATCAAAAATTATTCATCAAGGTGCAGAGGCTATCGTAATTTCTGGTAATTGGATGGGGGCTAAAGCGGTTCTTAAGACCCGTAATCCACGTTCTTACCGCCATCCTGATTTAGATAAAAGATTGACACGTCAGAGGCTTTCAGTAGAAGTTAGAGTTCTGATCAAATTACAATCAACTTCAATCCCATCTCCTTCAATATTAGATGTCGATATTGATAATGGCTGGATTTTATTAAGCCATATAAGTGGTGTGACATTGTATGATTATCTATTAGGTGGTAACTCTGATTTAGAGCCGATTAGAAATTTAGGAATTCTTATCCGTGAAATGCATGAGTTGGGTATTTCTCACGGTGATTTAACCACTCATAATGTGATGATTGATGATGATGGCCAACTAAATCTTATTGATTTTGGACTTGCTAAGATTGTTCCAGAAATTGAGCAATTAGGTCTTGACTTACAGGTGTTGAATGAATGTTTAAATGCTAGTCATCATGAATATGAAAATGCGATTGATACAATAATCGAAGGATATACTTCTTTATCCAATGATTTTTCACCATCTGGAGATGAAGTTGTTGAAAGATTTAATTCTATTAGAGGGCGGGTAAGATATCATGCTTGAGTGGTTCAAATGAAAATTCTTTTTGCGACTAGTAATGAAAATAAAATTGCTGAAGCAAAAGTTGCATTAGGCACCTTAGGGCATGATGTTGCAAGATTAATTATTGATGGTAAATCTCCTAATTTTATCGAACCTCAGGCGGATGATATTGAAGTTATTTCTAAATCTAAAATAGATCAATCTTTAGAATTAATTTCAGGTACTAAATTTGAAGGTTGTGCGATATTAGTTGAAGATTCAGGCTTATTCATCGATGGATTAGGTCTTTTCCCCGGAGTTTATTCCTCATATGTTTCAAGAACTATAGGGAATCAAGGTATCATTAATCTTCTCGAAAAAAATCCCAATCGTCAAGCAGAATATCGTGCTTATTCAATACTTTATGAAAACGGTAAGTATTGGAATTCTATGGGGAAATGCTCTGGACAAATATCCACTGAAATCCGTGGTTCTAATGGTTTTGGTTTTGATCCAATATTTATCCCTAATTCAGGTGATGGGAGGACATTCGGAGAAATGTTACAATCAGAAAAAGATGCCAAATCCCATAGAGGTGAGTCTCTTAGAATTCTTTGCGATCATCTCAGGGCCCCGTTAAAGTGAAGATAGGTGACCCAGTAGAAGGACTGATACTATGCTATCGGGGATGAGAATGACGGGTTGGTTTTCCCTAATTCTGGGGTTAGTTCTTTTACTCGTTTTTCAAGGAGATTTAGATACAGTCTCTAGTATTGCTAGCGGTGTAGTTCTTCTTTCAATTTTAGCAGTTTTAATGTTCACAGGTAATCAAAGAATAGCAACTC
>JAJPRD010000044.1 GCA_023700255.1 Candidatus Thalassarchaeaceae archaeon
TGGAAGGTACTACTGACCCGTCGGTTTTACAAGATAGGCTATACTACAAAATAGGCGGTTTCGTTTATGATAATGCCAAAGTTGTCTTAGTGGCTACTTTACTTTTAGGGGTCAGTCTGGCTGGATTAATTACTTTAGAACCGAAATATGCTGAAGGTTTTGGAGAAGGAGATTTAGAATCAGTATATGGATGGCAAGCTCTTGCATCAGGATTTTCAGATGAAAATGAAAGTGGCTATCAAGTATTTTATGTATTATTTCATCACCCTACTGGAGTTTCCAATGATTCTGAAATTAGAACTGCCATGGAAAGTACAGTAGAAATTTATAAAGATAATAAAAATGTTGCAATAGATTACCCCTGGTTTACTAATGAAGCAAATCAATCAAAGTTGATTAGTGGAGTAGATAGTTCATGGTCGAGAATTAAGATTCAAATAAATTTAGATAGGGAGGGTTCAAAAGTTCTTTTGAAAGATACTATTGAAGATTTAGAATTACCAGAAAATATCCCAGAAAATATGGAAAAATGGGTAACCGGAGATTTGGCAATTGATGTTTCTTTTGATTTGACATTAGAAGAAGAATTAATTAAAGCAGAATTGATATCGGCACCACTAACTTTGATGATATTGCTACTAGTATTTGGAAGTCTTGTTGCTGCTGGATTACCGGTATTGACTGGTGTTTATACTGTTGTCGCTGCTGTTGGAATTGTCACGGGATTAACATATATCTTTGACGATATTACTATTTATGCCAATAATATTGTCTCATTATTGGGAATTGGATTAAGTGTTGACTATTCCCTATTTATCGTTAATAGATTCAGGGAAGAATTAGCCAGAGGGCGTGATCATAGAACGGCTATTGCAATGACAAGTGCAACTGCTGGGCGCGCTATTTTCTTCTCAGGAATGACTGTGATGGTGGGGTTAATGGGAATGTTATTTTTTGAAAATACAGGATTGCCGTCTCTAGGGTGGGGTGGTATTTGTGCTACATTCGTGGCGTTGACGTCTTCTATGGTTTTACTTCCTGCTACATTATCTCTCTTAGGAGATAGGGTGAATTCATTCAAGGTGCCTTTCTCTATGGAGGAAAAAAATGAAGATGATGGTTTTTGGTCACGAATTGCTGAAGGCGTGATGAAGCGCCCGATTTCTGTACTTATACCGGCAATATTGGTATTATTAATCGCTGGATCTCCGTTCATTCAAGCAGAGTGGGGAATTGTAACTTGGAAGGCCCTAAGTCCTGATGATGAGGCAAGAAATGGATTGGAAATTACAGATGAAAAATGGCCAGAAAATGTTGCAAATACAGCTCTTGTCGTATTTGAGATTGAGGATGGAGTAGAGCCATTCTCAGAAGAGAATCTCCGGAGTTTGTATTTGTTCTCAAAAGAAATTTTGAATATTAATAAGGCCAGTTATGTATACACTCATGCTCATTTTGATGCTTCGATGAATCAAGATGAAATGATTGCTTTTTGGGATGAATCGAATGATCAAAATTTAACAGCTGAAGAGGCTGAGATATTAGCCCTTCAACGTAATTATCACAAAGAAGCATCTGTAGGTGAAGGAGTCATATTATTGGTCGTTGGTATAGAGGGCGATCAGTCTAGCGAAGATGCAAGAGTTGTTGTGAAAAACATCAGGGCATTAGAAAGTAAAAATATGCAGTTTGATGGCGAAGGAGAGGTCCATGTTGCCGGAATTGCAGCATATAATCAAGATGTTTTAGATGCTGTAGCAGAAAAAATGCCTATCGCTCTAGCATTTATTTTCATCTCCACTTATATCCTAATATTCTTCCAAGTTAGATCTGTTATTTTACCAATAAAAGCACTAATTATGAATATTTTATCCATAAGCGCATCATTTGGAGTTTTGATATGGATCTTCCAACTAGGAAATGGGGCTGAATTATTGAATTTTACGCCTCAACCAATTGACCCTACAACTCCTGTGATGATTTTTGCTATTCTCTTTGGGTTAAGTATGGATTATGAGGTCCTGATGCTATCCAGGATTCATGAAGAATGGGAGCGTACAGGAGATAATACAAAAGCGGTAGCGGTAGGATTGCAGAAGAGTGGTCGGATTATCACTTCAGCTGCTTTAGTTATGATTACTGTATTTGCGGCATTTGGCACGTCCTCGGTAGTTATTATGAAACAATTCGGGTTGATGCTTGCTTTGGGTGTAGCGGTTGATGCCAGCATAGTCAGAGCTTTGGTTGTACCAGCAACTATGAGATTAATGGGGGATCTTAATTGGTGGGCACCAAGTTGGTTGGCTAACAATAAGGAAATCCGTAAAAAAGAATAGATGCGCTAAGTCAAAATGCTATGTGCTTGACGAAAAGGTATGAGTGAGGGAGTTGTCGTAGTTACCGGCGCTAGTGGATATATTGGAAGTCATGTTGTGGCGAACCTGTTATCAAAAGGAAAAACGGTCAGAGCTACGGTCAGAGATTGCAATGATACAGAGAGAGTTGGGCACCTCACTGATCTAGATATCTTGGAGGGGGGTTCTTTGGAGATTGTAGAAATGGACCTTTTTGATTCTGAAAGCGTGGATGCTGCTATCTTTGGAACTACTGATGTCATACATACTGCTGCTGCTGTAATTGTAAGATCTGAAGATCCCCAATCTAAAATTGTCGATCCAAGTGTAATAGGAACACAAAACGTCATTTCTGCTATTGAAAAAAGTGGGAGTGTGGAAAGATTTGTCCATACTTCCTCAACTGCTGCGATTAGGCCTGAAAATTGGGAAGATGGAATAACTCTTACGACTGAAACTTTTGCATCGGATGCAACGTTAGAAGAAAATCCTTATGGATTAGCAAAATATAGTGCAGAAATGATTGTGAGGGAATGGCATGAAAATCTAGAAGGTGCAAAAAAGTTGAAAATGGTTACAATACATCCATGTATGGTCTTCGGCCCGCCTCTTTCATCACGGCATTTGAGAGGATCATTGTCTGTGATAATGATGCTTGTAAACAGAGAATTACCGGTAATATTACCTATGCAAATAAACATAGTAGACGTAAGAGATGTTGCAGAGGCTCATGTAAGAGCTCTAACAATGGGTGTCGATAAGGGGAGATACCTGACGGTTGCAGGAGAAATGATGTGGGCAGATATATCTAAAATTTTGAAACAACGATATCCGAAAAGAAAATGGCCGGTTAGACAATTACCTTACTATATCGCATTGATAGTTTGTGCTTTTCATCCAAAAGTTAGTATTTCTTGGGCGAAAAGACATTTGAAGAATAAATTATATTGGGACGCTACTCCTGCGGAAAATGACCTTCAAATGAAATGGAGATCTCTTACTGAAACTATAACTGACACTATTCCAAATATTATAGATAATAATTGGAAATGATTGGCTAGACACAATGGCACTGTTTATGTTTTATGCTATTGTAAATTCGGAAACATGTGCGTACCCTTACAATCATAGTCGGCTTATTGATGATTGTTCCTACTTTATCCGGTTGTTTTGCAGGAGAAAAGGTAGAAGAAATTGTTGAAAGTGGGCCTTTTATCTTTGAAGAAGGTGAAATTTCAATGACTACTTGGTATCATTATCCGGGTACTGTATCTAACCCCACAGCAATCGATGCAACTAATATCTTGGCAGTTACAAATGCGAATATTACTACTAATCTTTCGGGAGATAACCTTCCATTTTATGCTAGTGGGACTTATTATGGAACTGGTTGGGATACTTTTGAACCGACTTTAGGGATTACTTCCTCTGGCGCTATATTTTTCACTAATTATAATGGATTAGGCGATGGTACACACATCATTCGGTCCAGAGATCAGGGGCAAACTTGGGAAGATGTTGGACCTTTTGGACAGGTCGATGATGACTCTGGTCAGACACCGAATTCAAATGACCCTTATTTGTATGTAGATAAGTTCAATGATCGTTTGGTGAAATTTGATATGCATGCCTTGGTATCTATGTTTGTTGAATATTCTGATGATGATGGCGAGTCTTGGAGCATTCCCTATCCCGTTGAAGGTTATGAGCTCCCGCAAGACCATCAAAGCATTGCTTCTATGCCGCACTCAAATGCATTGGTTGGAGATGTAGTGTATGTTTACTGTATCAATACTGGGTCCGCGGCTGCGGGACCAATGTGCTCACGTTCGGTTACTGGTGGGCAAAGTTGGGACCAGCAAGCACTTGGATTCCCAGTAGAGAGTTTTGGAAATCAATGTTCTGGACTTCATGGGCACGTAGCGGGAGGCTCTGATGGGTCTATCTATCGTGGAAATCCTTCATGTGAAGGTCCGGCAGTATATCGTTCACTCGATGGAGGATTTACTTGGAGCGAACATACCATCACTACAGAAGTACAGATGCAACAAGGATGGCATTCTCATGAAGTTGCAACTGCTGTTGACGAGGGAGGGAATGTACACGCTACTTGGATATCAACCGATCAAATGATTTGGTATGCTAACTCACAAGATAGGGGTGATTCTTGGAGTCAACCTCTGATGGTATCAGCACCCGGAATTAAAGAAACGGGATTCCCCACTATTTTTGCGGGAGATTCTGGAAAAGTAGTTATTGGATATATTGGAGAGATGAATGATGTGGCTGAAAATAATACTACTTCAGGTGGTGTTGGCTGGGGTGGATATATGGCAGTCATGACTGATGCATTCGCCGAAGTGCCCTTGATCACTAGTGTTGCTGTGAATCTCCCTAATGACCCACTAGACGTTACTGGAGACTGCGGGAATGTTCGCTGTGGTGGTTTTGGAGACTTTATCGATGTTGAAATAGATGATGAAGGTAGACCATGGATTGCTTTGGCGCATAATGCTGCGGGCTTTGAAGAAGCAATAATTGGCACATTCACAAATGGGCCAGCACTATATGGGGAATTGATGAGCTTGCCCGAGTTGCCTATTGGTGGTAATTCGACATTGAAGATGTCATGATTGTTTAACCGTTATTCTGATGTATGTTGTGCATTTACGATCATTCATGCGTACAATAGCCGGTTGCATGGTTCTGCTTCTTTTAGCCCCTATGATATCTGGTTGTTTTGCTGGAAATACAGTAGAAGAAATCAAAGAAAAGAGTCCCTTTGATAGCCTCTGCCCTAATGGAATTGCTAACAATACCTGGTATCATTACCCGGGAGCTATTGACGCACTAGTTGCTCCACATATAATTAATGGGACCTCAATTTTACAAGAAGAAAATATCCCTTTATGTGCAGAGGGGACATATTATGGAATTGGTTTTTCAACTTTTGAGCCTACGATTGGAATTACTTCTCAAGACAATATCTACATGACTAGTTACGGGAATGGAGCTGCTGGCGCTACTGCAATTATTCAGTGTAGTGACCTTTTCCAGATGACTAATGTTTCCGAGTATTCATGCCAAGATGTTTACAATCCTACCCTAATACCTGTCGGGAATTCTAATGACCCTTATGTTTACGTAGACCCTTGGACTGATCGAATAATGAAATTCGATATGCATGCCCTATTGGGGATGACTGTTGAAACTTCAGATGATGAAGGACAAACCTGGTCTCCTTTACCAACAGGAGCTTCGGGGACTTCGATTCAAGACCATCAAACAATAGCCTCTTCGCCTTATCCTGCGCCATTGCATCCAACAACCTGGGTATTCTGTATCAACGGGAATGCTCCCCACCCACTGTGTTCTTCGAGTTTCGATGGAGGCTTGACTTGGACACAGCAAGTTTCAGGCGCTCCAGTCAATTGTAACAGCGGAGGTTTGACTGGTCATATGGTAGGGGCTAATGACGGCAATTTCTACAGAGGAAATCCAAGTTGCGATGGTGAGGGCTATTCAATATACAGAAGTACAAATGGGGGTTTGACTTGGTCTGAACACAAGCTTCCAACCGACATTACTGGTACGGCCGCTACATGGAATGCGGAAGAGGCACAAGTATACCCTGATGAAGAAAATAATCTGCATGCAATGTGGATGGGCGTAGACGACCTCCCTTACTATTCATATTCTCTTGACAAAGGAGATTCTTGGAGCGACCCAATGATGATTGCTCCCCCTGGACTGAATGGTACCGGGTTCCCTGCTGTTGCTGCAGGAGATAGTGGCCGTGTTGCCTTTGCATACCTTGGAGATACTGGAGGAGATACGTGGAATGGGTATATTTCTGTCATGACAGATTCGTTTAGTGACACTCCTCTAATCACCACAGTTCAAGTAAATAATTTTGGAGATCCTTTGAGTATGGAGGCTGATTGCGGGTACAATAGATGTGGTGGCTTCGGAGATTTCATAGATATTTTA
>JAJPRD010000045.1 GCA_023700255.1 Candidatus Thalassarchaeaceae archaeon
TCATATGTTGAACGCCGTACACCTCGATTTATAGGGAAATAATATTCTACGGTAAATGTACATTTATTCATATACTAATATCCTTGCCGCAATTATATGGCAGATACCGAAATAGTAGAAGGATATACACCTAACTTCGAGGCTTGGATAAAAGATTTCAGTCAATGGCAAACAAGGATTGGCTTTGATCCGTCTTGGTTAGGTGACTATAGATTCGATATAAAATTCGATTGGGATACCGCAGGAAACGAGATCGAGTTTGGAGATTTTAAGGGAATGCCAAAATGGGAAAGAAGAATGCAAATACCCCAACAAAATATTAGAGATGCAATTATCAGTATGGTTAGTGTTCAGGGAGATACTGAATTCGCAAGCGTAGAGCAGCAGAATCACCTTCTAGCAACAGCACCAACTGAATATGACCGAAAATCTGCTATGCGAATAATGTGTGAAGAGCAAAGGCATGGATGGCAAATGGCTTACTTATTGTGTACTTATTTCGGGGAGCAGGGAGTTAGGGAAGCGTCAAAACTACTGGAAAGAAATGCACAAGATGGCACCAGAATACTAGGGTCATTTAATGCTCCAATTGATCATTGGCTAGATTTCTTTTGCTTTACACATTTCATCGATAGAGATGGAAAATACCAGTTGAAGATGCTTAGTACATCTTCATTCAGACCTCTAGCGGCTTCAATGGGTCCAATGCTTAAAGAAGAATCATTTCATTTGGGCACAGGAGCTAATGGTCTTCGAAGAATTGTAAAACAAGGAGTTATCCCTTGTGAATTACTACAAAAGTATCTAAATAAATGGATAAGTACAGGATTAGATTTGTTTGGAACTGATGATTCAACAAGTGCACAATGGGCATATGTTTACGGAGTAAAAGGTAGATATGACGAAAGAGAAAGTGATGTTGAGGCAGATAGGGGACATCTGAATGAAGCGAGTAGAGATTTATACTACCAAGAACTACGTGAAGAAATGAGGAGAATTAGTTCTGCAAGAAAAGAAGGAGAACCAGATTTATTCATACCATCTGATAAATTCAATAGAGGCATAGGAAATCATGCAGGGAAAAATTATACAATTAGAGGAGATAAATTTGAGGGGACAAATGAAGAATATCAGGATTACCTGATAAGCGTCCTACCCACTGATGAAGACGAAGACAAATTAATGAATGAATACATGAAGCAAGAATGGATTCAATATCGAGAGTACAAAGAGAATTAATTGTAAAAGGTGATTTTATGCAACATGTAGCACTACTAGCTTTTGATAAGGAAAGATGTAAACCATTTTTTGACAGACTAACTGAATTATTCTATCAGCATCACCATTCTGAGCAGCAAGATTATGAGGAATATGAAAAATTACTATACATGGTCAAGAGACCATATGATGACAACATGCTAGACATGATAGATCAATGGATGGGATTAGGTAAAAGAGAATGGAGAGAGGACACCACAAGGGAAGTAAAATTAGCATTATATGCTATAAGGTATCCAGATACCCTGTTATTAGATAGTTTCACCGAAAATCCTCGATCCGATATTAAGAGGCTTTCATCATACCTACATTTCACACATCATACATATGCGATTTGGGATGAAGATACCAGGAAAGGCCTTGTAAAACTAGGAATAAATATCCCTCCAACAGAAGTTGCAGACCCCTTTATTTATGGAGCATATGTAAGTGCTATAGAATTGCTAAAAGATGTTGCACCATTCACTTGTTTTTTAGAACATGATGTACCAAGGCAGCGCTTATTCCAGTCTGCACTTGCAGCATATGGAAGAGAAGAATGAGTAATGCCTATGGCCTAAAGCCATAACGACTGGCTATGCATGTGCGCACCGTTACAGTCATTGGTGCTGGAACCATGGGTTCAGGAATTGCTCAAGTTTGTGCACAGAGTGGTTGGGAAACAAGATTATTTGATGCATTTCCCGAAAGCTTGGAAAAAGGGATGAATAATATCAATCATTTTTGGGATAAAGGCATTTCCAAAGGTAAGACTAGTTTAGAAGAAAAAGAAAAATGGAGTTCTAATCTTAAGCTCTATACAAATTTAAACAAAGCAGTAGAAGATACCGATTTGGTCATCGAAGCAGTCCCAGAGATTATGAAATTAAAAAAAGAAATATTCATCAAACTAGAAAAAATCGCGCCAAAACATGCAATACTTGCTACTAATACATCGAGCCTCCCCATTTCAAGCATAGCAAACGTAACGACCTGTCCTGAGAGAATAATAGGAATGCATTTTTTCAATCCAGTTCCAATAATGAAACTTCTGGAATTAGTAAAGCACGATAAATGTTCAGAAGAAACTATTGCATTTGCCCAATCTATAGGCAAAGTAATGGGAAAAGAAACAATTGTAGTCAAAGATGTCCCTGGATTTGCAACTAGTAGGCTAGGAGTAGTTCTTGGAAATGAAGCAATTAGGATGTTATCGGAAGGTGTGGCTTCAGCAAGTGACATCGATCTAGCAATGAAACTTGGATACAAACATCCAATGGGGCCATTAGAGCTCTCTGACTTGGTAGGTTTAGATGTTAGAAAAGACATTCTTAATAGTCTTGCAGATGCTTTTGATGATGAATCTTATCGTCCACATCAGCTATTAAATAAATTAGTTTCAGAAGGAAGTTTAGGGAAAAAAACAAACAAGGGGATTTACAATTGGTCTGATTCAGGAAAAACTGAAAGAACTGACTTACCTGAATGAGGGTTTTTTATGCCAAGTATTTTTATTGAATCGATTGGAATAATAGCAGGCACTTTAGGGGTATTGGCTTGGATACCTCAAATAAAAGAGGTATGGATTAAAAAAAAGCATGAAGGAATCTCTCTACCTACTTTACACTTAATATGCACAGCATTACTACTCTGGTTAATTTATGGATTTATGATTAAATCGGTTGCGATTGTCATTTCAAATCTTGCGGCTTTATCATGTATATTATCATTAATAGTTGGTGTCATTAGACTAAGAGATATCGAAATATAACCTGTTATTAGCTAAATTCCGGATCTCTTTTTTCAATAAAAGCTGAAACTCCTTCGGCGAAATCAGGGGTGAGTGAAGAATTTGTAATAAGTAATTTTTCAAATTCTAGTTGAGTTTCCATAAAAGTAGAGGTAGAGGCATCAATCAATTGTTTAGTAGAACGACGACTCGAAACTGACCAACTACCCCATTTTTCTGCAACTTCAATAGCCCTCTCGAGAAGTTCGGAGGAATCTGCTAACTCATCAACTGCTCCGTATTCTAAAGCTTGTTTACCACTCCATGTTTCGTTATTAAAAAAGAAACATTTTGCTCTTTGAGTACCTACAAGTCGAGGTAATAACCACGTAGTTCCACCATCAGGAGATAGGCCTAATGAGAAGAATGCAGCAGCTAACTTAGCATTCGGTTCACAAACACGATAATCAGCGCACAAAGCTATACCTAAACCACCACCTGCTGCGGCACCATTTATTGCAACAACAAATATTTTTTCAGATGCACGAATTTTCAATTGCATCGGATGTAAAATCGAGGTTAAACCACCAACCATTTCAGCGATACTACCATCCTCAATCGAAGATGCAAATGCACCAATATCAGCGCCTGAACAGAAAAAACGCCCAGTACCAGTCATTACGATTGATCGGATAGAGGGGTCACTCAATAAATCGTCAAAAATATCAGACATTGACTTCATTGAATCGAGAGAGAAAGCATTTCGCGAAGCGTGAGCAGATAAAGTGACTAAAGCAACACTATTTGGGAGATGTTGGACTGTAATCGTCATGATTATCCGAATGGGTATGCACTATTAGACTGCGTGAATATCTAAAGTAGATACTCCTCGCCTAGTCCATGCACACACGAGAGCAACTGTATATCGATGGGAAATGGGTAGATCCTGTAGGAAAAGGAAGTATAGAGATAATTAATCCTGCAACTGAAGAAATAATAGGAAAGGTACCAGTTGGTTCTTCAGAAGATGTTGATAAAGCGGTTCATGCAGCAAAGTTAGCTTTTGACAGTTGGTCAAAAAGTAGTGTAGAGAAACGTATTGAGTTACTTAATTTACTTTCTAAAGCATTCAAAGAGAGAGGAGAAGAATTAGCACAGACAATTACTGCAGAGATAGGCACACCTATTGGATATTCACGAGTAGCAATGGTAGGAACTCCAAGAGTTGTATCTAGAAGCTATGCAAAAATCCTAGAAGAATTTTCATGGGAAGAAAAAGTAAGAAATTCAATAATCTGTAAAGAACCCATAGGTGTTTGTGTTTTTATTACGCCTTGGAACTTCCCCCTGCATCAAATAATAGGAAAAGTTGCTCCAGCAATTGCAGCAGGTTGCACAATGATTCTGAAACCATCTAAGGAAGCACCGCTCAGTGCTTTCATACTAGCAGAAATTCTAGATGAAATTGGTTTACCTGCTGGAGTGTTTAACTTAGTATCTGGACATGGTTCAGAAGTAGGCGATTATATGTCTAGTCATCCAGATGTAGATATGGTTTCATTTACAGGATCCACAGGGGCAGGAATTTCAGTAAGTCAATCTGCAGCGCCGACCATAAAGAGAGTAACCCTTGAATTAGGAGGTAAAAGTGCTAATGTAGCACTAGATGATTCAGAACCCAGTATAGTTGCCAAAAAAGCAATTGCAGCTTGTCATCAAAATAGTGGTCAAACATGTTCAGCATTAACAAGGCTAATAATACCTGAATCAATGAATAGAGAGGTATGTGAAATAATTGCAGCAAAGAATAACTCTTACTTGGCTGGTGACCCCTTAGATGAGAATACAAGGTGCGGACCAATGGTTAGCTCAAAACAACAATCAAGTGTCAGTAAATATATAGAATCTGGAATTAATGAAGGTGCTACTTTAATTTCGGGAGGATTAGGTATGCCTGATGGATTGACTAAAGGGTTCTATGTTAAACCTACTATCTTTGCAGATGTCACTCCGAATATGAAAATATGGAAAGAAGAAATTTTCGGTCCTGTTTTAGTTATTACAACTTACAAAACAGAAGAGGAAGCACTATCTTTGGCTAATGATTCAATTTATGGATTATCGGGAGGAGTCTGGTCAGGGGATGAAAAGAGAGCAATTAACTTCGCGAAAGGTATGAGGACAGGGCAAGTTAGTATTAATGGTGGTGCTTTCAATATAAGTGCTCCATTTGGAGGATACAAACTGTCAGGAAATGGTAGAGAACTTGGAACTCACGGATTAGATGAATTTTTAGAAATTAAATCAATTCAAATATAAAATTGACTATTTAAGTTGATTATCTACCTACCCATTTAGCATCTTTACGCTCTAGAAAGGCTTGAACACCTATTTCTTTATCTTCTGTATCAAAGAGGGCAACGAACTCAGATCTTTCAGCAAGTACTCCCTCGCTGAAAGGCAAATCCAGAGAGGCACGTACAGCACGTTTTGCTACCTTAGTAGTGTAGGGAGATTTTCGAGCGATGTTTTCTGCTAACGACATTGTAAAATTATCAAGGTTCTCAGCAGTTGTCACAGAGTTGACTAAGCCACAAGAGAGAGCTGTTTCTGCATCCATCATGTCTCCAGTAAGAACCATTTCTAATGCTTTACCATATCCAATAAGACGGCATAATCGTTGCGTTCCACCACCACCCGGTATTAATCCTAAATTAATTTCTGGTGTTCCAAATTTAGCCCTCTCAGATGCTACTCTCAAATCACAAGAAAGTGCTAATTCGGCACCTCCTCCGAGAGCAAAACCATCAACCATAGCAATAGTAGGCTTTGTGAGATTCCAGACTCTTTCCCATGCATTATCTTCAAAAAATCCTCTAACATCATCCGAATTTTTACCAAGAAACTCGGAAATATCTGCACCAGCAGCAAAAGATGCAGGTTTAGGCCTCTTTCCCTCTATTGGAGGATTTGGAGCGGCGCCTCTAATCACAATAACTCTAATCGAATCATTTGATTCAGCCATATCACAAGCCTCTTTCAAAGCTTTATGAGATTCCGCATTTAATGAATTTAGTTTATCTGGACGATTTAAAGTCCAAATAGAAACTAAACCTCCATCTGGATAAGTACCTTCAATTTGTTTGTTTTCTACTAACAGTACTCCTTCGGTCATATATCCTCGAAAGAGGATGAATGTTTGAACATACGGTTGAATCAATGTCATTTAGGTGGTAAACCAGGAGGTGCTGGCAT
>JAJPRD010000046.1 GCA_023700255.1 Candidatus Thalassarchaeaceae archaeon
TATGCTCTGAATCTTGTCTGAAGTGCTCATAACGCACTCCTCCCGTTAGTTTGGCCACTACTCGACCAAGTCATGGCAGCAGTTGGCCTAACCTCGGCTAATTCAGAAGTAAATGGCTTCAGAAGAGACTCTGCCGACTTGACTTCTCCCAACCTTATTAGGGAGTACGCTGCTTTAATTACTGACTGTAACTGGGTCGCTTGATGAAGGTTCGCAGACCTCAGCGTCCACTATTAGAACACTCAATCCTCATAGCCTAATTATATTAGCCAAATAAGAAAAAGTGATTGAAAAGAAAATCAATGACTCACTATCCGATTAGTTGATGAAAGAAACCTATCTCACATACATTATCATGGACCTCAGTGATGAAAATCAGGATTCTCCAGTATTGAGTGGATTTACTCATTTAGCAGACAGTACTGACCCCCTTCATATCCTAATGAGTTTGACAAATTTGATTACTGCGGTAACCCTAGTCCTGTGTACATTAAAATTAGGGAGTTTAGATAAAAATGATACTATATCGCAATTACCATTAGTCATAACTTTGTCAATTTCTTTGGCTATGCTGGTTGGATTAATAATAGAATATTTACTAAAAGAAAATAAAGAATTAGTTGGAGGAATCAGATCACAAATAAAATATTTTCAAGTAATAGTTTTCTTTTGGATGTGGTCATTGTGGTGGCTGAATCGGATGAATTATTTCGATCTTTCCGAATGGTCATTTATGATTCTTATTTCAGTGACATTACTGACAACGTTCTTTATTCTTGGAGTATATCACAGAATAAAATTAGGTAGAATTGAAATTAATGGAACTTCACTTCTAAATCGAGTGAAATCTTCATTAAAAAAAATCCCAATAGTACTCACAGGAGCTGAAATTGAAGAAATTAGACTAACATCAACTCAAATTAATAATCAATTACTTACTTTAGTGGGATCTATTACCGTGGGACTTATCGCTGCTCTACTAATAAATATTGTAAATTTAGATTCCGGATTAATTACTAGTTTTACTACTTCTATTATTAGCATAGATGTTGCATTGTTATTTTCAAATATAGTTGCTAGTAATAAGAAAACGATAATAGAAAATTGAATCAATTTTCTATATGAATAGTATAATTTTTGATTAAACAATTATATATCTCATACAATCTCGACAGACAACATGGCAATCGACATAATGCATTCCTTATCTCTAGTATTCCAGATGATTATTGCTTGTGTAATATTTTCTGTTTGGATAATTAGGCCAAATTGGAATACTGCATACAGGGCTGGAAATGCCAGTAATATCAAAGAAGAATTCGCGGTCTATGGATTGCCTGATTGGTCAGTATATGCCATTGGAGCCACAAAAATAGCTCTGGCTATTGCGCTAATAGCAGGATACTGGAAAAGTGAACTAGTAGATCCTGCTGCTATTTCGATGGCTATATTGATGGCCGGTGCCGTCATTTGTCATTTGAGAATAAAAGAAGATAGTTTGTCGAGAGCATTGCCAGCAGCTTCTATGTTAGCTATGTCGTTATTTATTGGATTATTTTAACTAATTAGTTTTATTATTTATTTTAATAGACATACCAACAGAACGAGGAGATGTTGGTTTGAATCCCCATTTTTCATAGAAACCATTGACATCTGCTAGCAAATTTATGTAGGCATACTTTTCAGCATTTCCATGAATATATTTCATTAGAGAATCCATTATCATCGTCCCTCCGCCCATTATCTAGATTAATTACATACTTAGATAATATAAAATTAAAATAAAATATAGTATTTTAATAAACTATCCAAATATTATACCCCAACGTCCGCCATTTGACATCATAAAGTTCCATTTGATTCTTGTAGAAATTTTCGACACATTTAGAGTATAATACTATCTATATTTATATCAAAATCGAAAAATTAAACATGCATTCATTAATGAATCATTACAACGTATAACAATGAACTCAGGACATATACTTGTAATACTAATTGGTTTTTACGCATCTTTCGCTGTTACAGTGATGACCGTAACTCCAATATTAGGTTAAATTACCAATACTTAGGAATTAAGAAACTCTTGATTCCCTTGCTAAATCTTCTTCGGAACTCGCTGTTTGTATTTATTGAATCAATCTATGAGAATATTGCTATTCCTCCAGTAGTATCTTAAACAGGTAGTTAAAGCAAACAAATAGTACATCTGGGACCATTTGGAGATATTTTATGAATAATTCAGGACATAGGCTAGGTGCTTCAGGAACTAAGTTAGAGAACACTATCGAGGGATTAAGAAGTGCAATCGAAAAAACGACTGATTCAAAATTCAAATATTGGGAATTCGACATTAGAGAATCAATTGATGGAATAGTATTCGTATTCCATGATGATAGCATAGATATAGATGGAGAATTAGTTGAACTTGCTAAAATGACTTTTGATGAAATCATAACAGCAGGAGAGGACTTAGAGATAACTATACCAACTTTCAAAGAAGTAGTAAGTGAATTAGAAGGACGCACAGAGAAAGTAATGGTTGAAATTAAAGAAGTTTTTTCTGATCAAGCAAGAATAGAGATAATACAGACTATATCCGAATTTAAAAATTGGAAACTAATGGCTACTCCTGAACGTTTCGAAAAGTCATTCCCTCAGGAATCAAGAACTCATTGGAGTCAGGAAATACATGCATCGGGAGTTGAATTAGTCAGGGTAGGCAGACATCGAGTGAATTTATTCAAAGCATCTGAATCTCGCTTTAGATGGATTATAGCTGGACCTAAATGGCTATTTGGTTTCTGAACCGAATAAATAACTTATTTCATCTGTTCAAGAGTTTAGGCCACCCTAAATATTATGAAAGGTTCTTATTTCGGAGTCATTATGCAAGCGGCTAGTATAACCAACTGGGCAGTAAAAAATAAGGCTATAATGATGGCAGGAATTGTATTATTATCAATAACTTCAATATACCTAATTTTCAATGTAAATTATGAAGAGTGCGATGATAAAGATAACTGCCTAGTAGTAGCCTTTGAGGTTCAAGATACTTACTTAATATGGGATAAGAATCCACAACATCTAGCTGATAAACTCAGTACTCTAACTGGAATGGATGTTGAAATATATCCAGTAACGGATTCAGGCGCTGCAATCGAAGCAGTCGATAAAGGAAATGCCGACTTAGCATTCATGGATGGAGCAGCAGCATGGCTTGCATGGGAAGTATACGGACTGGATGTTCTAGCAGCAGAAGAAAAGGCAGATGGTCGTGTTTACTATAATGCAACTGCTTGGGTTAAAGCAGATTCAGATATGGCTGAAGCGTACCTAGACGATGATGATTCAACAGATCCTTTCGCACTTATGGAAGGGAAGAAATCATGCCATACAGGATGGTTGAAAAGTGCGGGTATGCTTATCCCAATGGGATATTTAATTGGTAATGGATATGCTGATGTTGTTGGCGACCCCGATGAAATAGAATCACTCAGAGCTACTGTAACTAACTTCTTTGATGAAGATTCGAGTATTCCAGATGGTGGAACACCATACTCATCATACAAAGGTGCACTAAGATGTCTCTCTGATGGAACAGGGGATGTTGCATTAGCTAAAGATTCAGTAGTAGATTCATACTGTACTGGAGATGATAGATATGATTGGTGTTTAGAAATAGATGAATATGTCATGCTACCAGCATTCGGACAAGCACCTAGCCATCCAGCATTATACAATCCAGAAACTATGGATGAAGAAACTGTCATAATGGTTCAAAATGCATTAGTTGCACTAAACGATGACGCAGAAGGTAAGGAGATTTTGAATGATCTTTTGAATACTGATGGGATGGTAATTACTAATGCTCAACAACACTTAGGCACATATGCAGATGCAATTTCAAATGTACCTGGAATACAAGCTTACTTCGAATGAGGCAAATAGATGAATAAATCTGCTTTAATCATAGCAATTTTGCTATGCTCAGGACTGACTGGCTGTATTTCTAATAGTTCAGATGATGAATTCGATTGGCCAGATCCTTCAGATCTAGGGTGTAAATTCTTGGATGAATATTCACTAGATTGTAACACATATATCGAAGGATTAGAAACTCCACATCAATCAATAATAAATCCAGAAAATGGAGAATTATGGATTATTTATCTAAATGGTTTTGTTAAGTCATGGAATGGTACGAAATTAACTGAAGTAGCAGATTTAACCTCAATCATAAGTCGTTGTCATATGGAGCAGGGACTTCTCGGTATGGTATTTGATGAAGATTATATTAGTTCTAGATTAGTACTATTGTCATATGTTGAAGATGGAAATTGTGAGGGACCAAATAATTCTGATCTAATCTTAGCTTCAGCGTTGATAGGAGACAATGGTGTTCTCGACATTTCCTCAATATCAATATTGAGAAATATTGAACAGCCCTACAGGAATCACAATGGTGGTCATCTATTAGAAATCGGAAATAACCAATATCTCTGGGGAGTAGGGGACGGAGGTAGTGCCAATGACCCGCAAGCTAATGGACAGAATACTTCTAATCCACTTGGTGCTATACATCTTTTCTCATTCCAAAATAATGAGATAAGTCCGGTAATGAATAACTCAGAGATTGATCCATACGTTTTGCACTATGGATTAAGGAATCCTTGGAGATTTTCTTTGGATAGTAATAATATGCTTTGGGTCGCAGATGTGGGACAGAATTGTTGGGAAGAAGTGAATTTAGTTTCACTAACCAATGTTTCTAATTTAGGTTGGTCAATCAGAGAGGGTTTCCAAGAATTTAATGCAAACGAGGATTGTAGTGATATCACATCTGAACCCGTTGAAAACATGACTGATCCAATAGTGACATATTCCCATCAAAATGGAAATTGTTCGATTACTGGGGGCTTCTGGATGGACTGGGGGCCAGAGTCACTACATGATGGATATCTGTATGGTGACTTCTGCAGTGGGTCGATATGGTTACTGAAAGAAGTTGATGGTGAATGGTTGGATCATTACATAGGATCTAGCGGTGGTATGATAGTTGGTTTTGGAAGAGGAATGGGCGATGAACTACTAGTTTTCCATTGGACTGGCGATATTGCCCTAATCAAATAAGTTGTCACTCGAAGAAATTGCATTCAATAAAGGTCCTCGTAAGATCAATCTTGAAATTATAGTAGCAACTATACTTATCACAATACCTAATATAATTTGAACAATTGTACTGGCTGACTCAATGTCTTCAATATAAGACTCAATGAGTGGTATCATTAATTCCTCAGAGCCTTAATTACCTTATGTTTCTTTTGCCTGCAATAATTGAAAAAACAGCCAAAAAAAGAGTTTTTGGTGCTCGTGCCGGGATTTGAACCCGGGTCGCCGCCTCGAAAGGGCGGCATGATGGACCGAACTACACCACACGAGCGGTGAGTCGCCGAGAAGCGAACCCCACATAATCACAACGGTTCAAACCACTAAGAGATTATATGAATTATTCTTCGAAATCAGTATCTGAATATTCATCTTCAGAAGATGATTTTGGAGATCTAAAAAGATATACGATCGATGATATAATTAGAATAGAAATCATAATTTCTTTTTGACTAATTTGTGAATCCAAGTATAGCCATCTTTCTGGGTCACCAGGATAAAAATCTGAATTATCACCTACTCCATCACCATCTGTATCTGTATATTCAGAAGAATCATCTGGGAATGCATCTGAGTTATCACCCACTCCATCACCATCTGTATCGGTATCTTCAGATAAATCCTCGGGGAATATATCTGAATTATCACCTACTCCATCACCATCAAAATCGATAGTTTCACTAGAATCATATGGGAACATATCAGCATTATCACCTACTCCATCGCCATCAGTATCGATTGTTTCATTGAGATCGTTAGGGAACATATCAGCATTATCACCTACTCCATCGCCATCATAATCAAGTGTTTCATTGTAATTGTTAGGGAACATATCAGCATTATCACCCGTTCCATCAGCATCCGAATCTAATGTTTCATTAGGGTCATTTGGGAATATATCTGAGTTATCGCCGACTCCATCGCCATCAGAATCTAGTGTTTCATAAGGGTCGTAAGGAAATTCATCTGAGTTATCGCCGACTCCATCGCCATCAGAATCTAGTGTTTCATAAGGGTCG
>JAJPRD010000047.1 GCA_023700255.1 Candidatus Thalassarchaeaceae archaeon
GTATTCGTAGGAGATTGCGGTAATTATGCAGATTTACCTGATGTAATGTTAGTTGGTAACCATCATGCAAGAGAATGGATGTCTTATGAAGTACCAATGCTTATGCTAGAAACAATTGCTTACTATTATGGTATGGCAGGTATTGATAATGACGGTGATGGATTAATCGACGAAGATGGTTGGGATGGAATAGATAATGATGGAGACTGTTTATCACTAAATTCTAGTGCTCAAGATAGTAATGGCGATGGAAATCCCTGTGGACCTGGCGATCTTGGAGTTGACGAAGACTTCTCTGAACAATGGATTACAGATTTAGTAAATACACGTGAAATTTATCTAATACCTATGTTGAATGTTGATGGTAACCGCTACGATCGTGAAGTTTTCATGCCTGAACAATGTCCTGGAGAAGAAGCTTGGGATTGCAGTTCGGCTGGTTGGAGAAAGAATCTTCGTGATAATACTGTAACCGGCATAACTCCTCTTCCTGATATTGATGAAGAAGTCGATTCAACATGCGATGGCGTAGATTTGAATCGTAACTATCAGTTTGAGTGGGGTGCTCCTTTAGGTGCAACTGGTCCTCTTTTCCCAGGGATGTGCTATGCAGGGGAAGCAGGTGCAAATAATGATGTTTACAATGGTCCAGTGGATGATACTGACAATGATGGTGATGGTCAGATAAATGAAGACCATGTTGATGGTAAAGATGACGATGCAGATGGTTTGACTGATGAAGATTGGTGGGGAGGTAATAGCGAGCCTGAAACAAAATTCATACAAGATCTGACTGAAATGAATGATGACAATGGCGATGGTGCTTCAGAATTCAAAGCTACATTGACATGGCATGCATACTCTGAACTTGTGTTATGGCCATGGGGTCACTGTACAAACTGTTACACTCCAGATGATGAATTTCTAGTTTATCACGGTATCCAAATGGCTGAAATGACAGACTATGCACCTATGCAATCCTCAGACCTATACCCAACAACAGGGGATTTCTGCGATTGGCATTATGGTGTTCATAATTCTTATTGTTACACTATGGAAATAGGAACAGCATTCCATCAAAATCCTGAAGATATTTCTCATATTGCAGTTCGTAATTTGGGTGTACCATTCTACATGATAGAGATGGCAGATGATCCAAGATATCGTGCAATAGTTGGAATCGAGAATACCACTGTATCCCAATGGTTAGCGCCTCCAACTGAGGTATTAGTTCCATCGAAAGGTGAGATTCCTATTGATTTTTGTTTAGATTCAACTTTCCCTTACACTACTAACATGACTCGTACACATTTGATGTGGAGATTAGTCGAACCAACCAGGCAGCAAGATGACTTTGGACCTACAGAATGGCGAGAAGTACCTTGGGAAATGTCTGCTTTTGATGATACGATGGGATTATCCTGTGTACTTCTGGATGGAAGTAATGGAACTTTGCTACAGGCAAAAGTACCTGTTCCTGATAGCTCAGTAGGTAAGATACACTACAAAGCAATGCTTGGTACAACTAATGGAGCGTTCCCATTTTCTTACCCTACGCTTTCCGATGGTCCTAATTATTATGAATTATCAATACCTTACCGTGCATCATTTGGCTCAACAGTCCTCGCTTTACTGATGTTTGCTTTGATAGCAACAATGGTTTGGGGTGGTCTTGGATATACTCTGAAAGAGATGTTTAATGATGATCGAGATGTTCTTGCTCTACCGAAAGAAATGCGCACTAGAGGTGAATCCTGATGCAACCCAAAGATGAACCAACTTCGGATGAATTCAGTGGAAGGTTAGGATTAATTTTCGCTACTATCGGTGCTGCTATTGGTACAGGAAACATTTGGCGTTTCCCAAGAATGGTTGGAGCAAATGGAGGGGGGTCTTTCCTTGTTCCTTGGTTAATTTTCTTATTTTTATGGTCTATACCCCTAATTATTGCAGAATTCGCATTGGGTAAAAGAAGTCGTACTGGTACAGTCGGTACTTTCCGTATCTTTGCTGGAAATAAATTTGCTTGGATGGGTCTTTGGACCGCTTGGATTTCCACAGCAATAGGTTTCTATTATGCAGTCGTTACAGGGTGGTGTATCAATTATTTCCAAACTGCGATTCGTGGCGGTTTAGGTTCTGAAGTAGATACTGTTCAGGTATGGAACGATTTCTTACAAGATCCGTATCAAGTAATTTTCTTCCAATTAATTGCTGTTATTATTACAATGGCAGCAATTTGGAAAGGTGCTAAGGCAATTGAGAAAGTTAACGTTACACTGATGGTTTCACTTTTTATTCTTTTATTCGCTGCACTATTCCTTTCATTCATTATGGACTTAGATGATGGTTCATTAGATGGCTTCATCTATATGTTTAGTATTCAACCAGGATATCTTAGTCAACCTGAGACTTGGATAAATGGTCTCTCTCAATCTGCTTGGTCTTGTTCTGCAGGTATGGGTATGGCAATTACTTATTCCGTATACATGCGTAAAGACGAGGATACTACACTTAATGCTGCAACCATGTGTCTTGCAAACAATAGTATCTCTATAATTGCAGGTTTGACTGTAATGATGGCGGTATTCTCAGTTAGCGATGATCCACTAGCTGCAGTAAGTGGTGGCAGTAGTGCTATCACTTTCCTAGTTCTTCCGGAAGTATTTGCACAAGCACCTGGTGGACCAGTAGTCCAACTTCTAATGGTTACAATGTTCTTCCTAGCACTTTCATTTGCTGCTTTAACTTCAATGATTTCAACAGTCGAACTTTGCGTAAGGAATTTCGTAGATCATGGTATTGAACGCCAAAAAGCAGTTGGTTTCACAACTCTTGCAATCTTCTTGTTTGGTTTACCTAGTGCTGGTTTATGGATACTTGTAGACTCTGATTCAGGTGTCGCGTTCCCTCAATTTTTAGAAGTTCAAGACCATATTTGGGGATATGGATTAATGTTCAGTGGTTTGTTTATTGCTTACTCAATTTGGAAATATGGCTGGTCTCAATATCGCGCTTGGCAAGATGAAAATGATATTACTGGATTTAATTTCAGAGAATATCTAGATAATGGCGTTTCTCCATTCCGTGATGATTTCATTAATACTGGAGATAATGATTGGTGGATTGGCCGTTGGTGGGATTATATCATGTATCTTGGATTCCCATTAATGTTTGGTGTTTTGATGTTATCATATTTCAGTGACCTAATATTCAATGCACAACATAATCCTTGGGACCCAACAAATCCTGATGGAATTATGATTATCCTTTTATTCTGGGGAGTTACAGCTGGTTTATTCATTAGTATGAATAAATATATCCTGATAAATCGTGTGACTTCTAGGAATGGTTCTTTCTGGCCTAGTAATTGGGAACTAGAACCACGTCCACTTTACAGAAATGTTCCCGCTGGTGCGGAAGTATCCATTGAGGCATTACCAGGTGGAACTGATCCATTCATAGTAGAAGCTGGAGGAAATCTTCCTGAAACATTCGTAAATGAATATGGTGAAACAAAAAATCATACTCTTCATACGCAATAGTTGAAACACTCGTGAACAAGATGTCTAAATTTGTAAGTGACGAGTATCCTTGGTCCAAACTAATACGAGAGTATGTGATGTACTGTGCGGTTGGTTGTATTAATCTAGTAGTTTTTGCCGCATTATATTGGTATTTTTCTAATTATGCAACTATGACCAGATCTCCTGAAACCTTTGGTTGGGCAGTATCTTTTCTCATTAGTTGTATTCAGGCTTTTGTATTACACCGTTGGTTAACTTTTGAATCTGAATCAGAGGTACGTTCTAGTTTTACTAAAATGATGGTCGTATACTTCGTACTATTGGTGGTTTCAACAACAAGTTTCTACATCATGGTTGAGGTTATTGAATTAGGCGAGTTATTGTCTTGGTGGATTAATACTGCAGCATGTGGCCCTGCAACATTTTTGGGTCTCAGATTTTTTGCATTCCCACTTTCTGATGGACGTGTGTCACGTCAAGAAAGGCTTGAAAATTTACGTGAACGACGTAAGGCTTGAAGTGGCTTTGTTTGTTGGAATAACCGTGGCACAAGGCGTTCGAGGTACTCGAGACTTCTATCCAGAGGATATGAGGTTGCGAAATTGGCTTTTCGATAACTTCGATGATGCGGCTCTATTGCACGGTTTTGAAGAGTATGATGCTCCGGTTCTCGAACATGAAGATCTGTATACTAGGAAGCAAGGTGAGGAGATTACTCAACAGCTATATAATTTTCAAGATAAAGGGGATCGTAAGGTTGCTCTAAGACCAGAAATGACTCCTTCTTTAGCACGTATGGTGATGGCTAGAGCCGGTGCTTTGCCCATGCCCATCAAATGGTATTCAATCCCTCAATGCTGGAGGTATGAACGAACTCAGCGTGGTAGAGGTAGAGAACACTATCAATGGAATGTAGATATTTGGGGTACTAACGAAATATCCGCTGATGCCGAATTAATTTCTATACTCGTTACTTTCTTTAATCGAGTAGGCCTAACTGAAGAAGATCTAGTTATTCGTATGAGTAGCCGTAAAGTTCTCGAAGAAGTATTAGGTTCTCTTGGAATAACTGGGGATACATTTACTCAGACATGTATTATTGTAGATAAAATGGACAAATTACCTGCTGATACAGTAAGTCAACAATTAGCAGATCTAGGATTAGAGCCTAATGCTATTGGAACTATTCAATCAACACTAGGAATCAAAGACATGGAGTCTTTGAGAGAAGTACTAGGCGAAGATAGCGAAGCAGTGTCTGAACTAACAAACCTATTTTCAGCCTTGGATTCATATGGAATTTCTGAATGGGTAGAATTTGATGCTTCTATTGTTAGAGGTTTAGCTTACTATACCGGTCCAGTCTTCGAAGCTCATGATAGAGCCGGCGAATTACGTGCAATTTGTGGAGGGGGAAGATATGACAAACTTCTTTCAACATTGGGTGGAAAAGATTTACCTGCAACTGGATTTGGTTTTGGTGACATGGTAATTATGGAATTATTAGCAGAAAAAGGATTAGTCCCTGAATTAACAAGTGGCAATGATGATATCGTAATTTCATTAAGTCCTGAATTAAGAAACGCCGCAATGTCAGTTGCTTCTTCACTTAGATCCGCAGGTAGGGCAGTCGACTTAGTTTTAGAAGATAAGAGGCTAAAATGGGCTTTCAAACATGCTGAAAGATCTGGTGCTCAACGTCTGGTTATGGTTATGCCCGATGAATGGAAAGAGGGCAAAGTTCGTATTAAAGATCTAGAAACAGGTGAAGAAACCAATGTCGATGTCGAGTCTCTTTAATTTCATATTTTTATGGAGAGAGTCTAGATGCCCGAGATAAATTTCAATAAAGGCGATAAAAAAATGACCTCATTCGAGGTAATTAAACAAATGGGCACTGCTATTGTTGTATTTTCTATTTTTGATTCATTACTCATATACTACTCTTTGGAAGCAGGTGGATATCAAGTAGGGGATGGAATATCAGGAATGACTTCGATATTTACAATAATCCCTCTGATTGTTTGTGGATTTCCATTAACCTTAATCATAATGCTTTTTATTAAACAAGTGATAATGCATTTTATGGGTACTGGGAAGTATGTCATTTCAAGAAAAAATGAAATCATACTCAGAACTCCTCGTTCTGGTCTTAAGAAAACTAGTAGAGTTTCATCTCTTAGCAAAATCATAGCAAATCCAATGGCTAAAATGGTGATGAACCTACACGACAAAGATGGTGACGGCCGAGTATCTTTTGATGAATTTACTGAGACGGCCTTTGATGGTTTAAGTATAAATGAAAGACCTTGGAATTGGGATTTTAAAATGGCATATGATAAAATTTCAAAAAAATTTGATTTGCCTTCTGATAATTCTCCAATATCCTTTGAAGACTTTAGTGTTTACACTGACTCGGAAGATAGAACTAATTTTGATGAAATAGATGTCGATAATGATGGTTTTATTACCAAGGAACAGTTTGTTGATTACTTCTGGGAACTGGGTAAATCTGAATTAATTGAACTTAGAATGGAATTCGATAAATGCGATGTAGATGGGGATGGTTACCTCTCTTTGGAAGAATTAAATACATTTATTTCATCTAGTAATCAAGAGGACTGGGCAGAAAAAAAGACCAATAATTGGTGGTCA
>JAJPRD010000048.1 GCA_023700255.1 Candidatus Thalassarchaeaceae archaeon
CCTCAGAAGAATCAAGTGAATATGGCGCCATTAGGTGGCTCTGGCTTTACAACAAGTACAAACACTGTTTCTGAATTTACATCAGTAACTCCATCTAAAGAAGATGATTTGAAAAATTGGGATGAAAACGACTCTTGAATCTAAGGAACAAGAGACCGTTTAGTTCAACAAGATATCCGCTTTCGAAGATAGCATGGGTCGTACGAAAGTAGCCGGGTTACTTGTCCTTCTAATGGTAACAGCTCCCCTTAGTGGGTGCTTCGCATCATCAGAAAATTTACCAACTGAAGGAGACCTCTCAGTGAATGTTACAGTATTAGACGGTGGGTTTTTTCAAGAGATTGAATTTACTGCTTCAACACCTATGTCCGTCTTCATCCCATACTTGATAAAAGATCCAAATACGGGTTTTATTCAAAACTCAACCATAATTGATTTGGGAGATGGAGAATCTGAGAGTCTATCGATATTAGCGCCGCCAAGAACTGATTCTATGGTATTTTTGATAGGAGAAATGGGGAGGAATTATTGGCCAATTAGAGACCAAGGCGAGTCTTGGGACTCATGGATAATTAGAGGAGGAGAGTTAGATGATTCTAATAACGGAATTGAAAGAGTAGAGCCTTTGGAAAATAATACCTATAGTACCGTAAACAATAGTATGGGGACTGGTGGAATTGTGGCTACTAAATTTGTTAATATTGATAGGTCGATGTCTGTAGAAAAAGAAGAGGGTGGTGAATTTTCTAGTGGAATAGTCCATGGTAAAATTGTTTATGATAGACTGCATGAAATAACTGATCCCGCTGACTCTTTTGATATTATAGATGGTAAAGAGGGTTATTACGATAGGTGGGCTGGACAAGGCAATCCTGCTTACGAAGATGCTGCTCAATATCTAACTAATGAATTATCATCATTCGGCCTTGAAGTTAAAACACATAGATTTGAATTCACAGATATCCTAGGATCACAAAACCCTGAAGCATACAATATTTGTGCCTATAAATGGGGCTCAGAAGTTGTAAATGAATGGTTAGTTTTTGGCGCGCATTTTGATATTGCACCTCCCGCTAATGCTGTTCTCCTAGACCCTCATCTAATTGGAGAGAGAACTTATGGAACCAGAGTGGGGGCGTATGATAATACTGCGGGTACTTCTATGGTCCTCGAAACTGCACGAGCATTGGCTGATTTTGAAAGTAGGAGAACTATGGTCTTCTGTCTATGGTCTGGAGAAGAGGGTGGCAAAAGAGGATCGGATTATTGGACAGAGTATTACGTTGGAGAAGATAATCCCGATGTTACGATTACAAATTATATTAATTTAGATATGGCTGGAGTAAATTGGCCTGGAGGCGGAGGAGCTCCACACGGAGATCCTGATCCTGCTCTTGATGAAGATGGATATCCAAAAGATGCAGAAGTATGGCCTATGAGGGTCTATATTGGACCTGGCCCCAATCATGATAAATTGGATCAACCGGGTATGGTAGGCCTTTCAAATTGGATTGGTTCGGATGCTCTAGGGCTGGAGGAGCAAATGGGGACTCTAGTTGGCTTAAACTATTCAGCTGATACTTGGAAAACCAGTGTATGGCAAGATATGGATAGGCCAGAAATTATAGTTTATGAAGATACAACAGCTAGAAGTGATCATGCAAGTTTCCAAGATAATCTAGGTGTTGTGACTGTTGGCTTCGGCGGACTTGTTGATGGATATTGGTGTTATCATCAAGTTTGTGACACCTTAGAGGAAATGGAACAATGGATGGATACAACTGGTAAAAATTATGGAGAGGAAAATACTGGTGTTGCTAACCTTGTAAATAGCCTAGACATGATTACTTGGTGGGCCCTGATGACATTTTTCCACTGTGATGAAAAGCCTGTTTTGAATGCTTTACTCTAACTAAATTAAAGAGATGATGATTTATTATGACTAGTGGAAAATATGGCGATAGTCGCGCAGTAGATCTTTCAGACTGGGGGCGCCCTATCGCTCGTTTCTTTGCTAAGAATCTGAAAAATACCTCCGTGAGTGTATTGATGGTAACCCATTTTCACCTATTAGCATCTATTTTTTGTGCATGGTTAATCACTCAAGAAATGATAATTGAGGGTTGTATTGTACTTGTAATAAAGGGCGTCATTGATGCTATTGATGGTGAGTTGGCTAGAATAAGAGAACGTCCCTCTCATGTTGGAAGATATTGGGATACGATTGCAGATACAATTGGATTGATACTAGTGATGTACGCCTTTGGAATATATTTAGATTGGAGTCATTTCCTAACTGGTGGAGTTATTATGGCAGTCCTATTTCAATACTCTTTGTTCAATCATTTTTCGGTCCGTGCAAGAATAATTGGCGCGGGCGACACCACAAGCCGTGTTGATGAGAAAATATGCCCCACTGCTCAACCTTGGGAAAATCAAAAACATGTTAATTTTTTACATAAAATATATCTTATTGGATTCTCGTGGCAAGATGAAATAATAAATTTTATAGCCGGTAAGGGCAGTGAAGATTTATCTTTTGAATTAACCATGTCGTCATTATTAGGGTATGGTGTCCAATCTCTTTTGATATTGGCTTTGGCCGTGAGCACAAATATTGGGTTGATTGACGAATTGATTTTTCAAATTAATGGAATAATAATGCTACTTGTTCTTTTGAGAAGCCGAATCTAAACAATGCCGGGAAAAACTTAATCTTCAAAGTAACAGATTAACTGTTGCATCGTAGCAATTATCGTGCTGTTTCCTGTTTGATTATAATTTTTTTCATCTGCTACGATGCACTAATAATCACTGCAAGATTACGTTAAGATAATTTAAATTAAACCAAATTAAACTACCACATATTATAAACCAAAAATAAAAGATAATCTCGGACCAAGTCTTGATTTTTCTGCCATCGAGTGGTCCCCAAGGAATCATATTAAATGTACCTAATACTGCATTCCCCCACATCCAAGGAACTATTATCATCTTACCTACAATATTATCGCCGACGCCTAAATATATCATCATAAGACCAAGTAGCCAAAGTATAACATTGGTTACTGGTCCTGCTAAAGCAATTTTTCCGAATTGAGATTTAGATGTATTGCCTGCAACCATTACGGCCCCCGGTGCCATGAATACTATTCCAAAAGCCATTGCAATTATTACTCCAAATCTTAGACCTGCCGGGGATGCTCTAAATTCAGCCCAGCAACCATAATTTCTTGCTACTATTTTATGTGCTATCTCATGTAATAAAAATGCTGGTGCTAGAGCTACGAAATATACTGAACCTCCTATTATAAACTGATATGGCGCATTTAATGCGCCAAAAATACCTCCCACCGTCATGAAAGCGAGTGCTAGTGTGAATGCCATGGTGGCTTGAATTAAATGCTCAATCTCGGTCTTAGAAAAATGCCAAATTGATCCTTTATGAATAGGGATTGTTTGAGTTTGCCGTGAGTTAAATGATCTGAAAAATGGTTGCCCCGATATGTTTTTATGAACTACACGAATATGTGGTTTACGCCAATTTCCATCATCCCTTGTACGAGTATGAGTCTTGGAATTATTATTCATTTGGTCGAATGGATCTTCGTCCAACCAATGTGCACGAGGATCTCGCTTTTCTGTCATCTTGTTTAACTCCACGAATATGGTCTGTTTTAATGCTCGTAATTTCAATCTTCCTCTAATAACTCACTAACGTCCTCAAGTAATTCTTCCCAATACGAGTCGGATTCTTCCGGGACTTTATCACTTATTTTTAATAATAATCCTTCAATTTCTTTAGAAGTTAAAGCCTCAGATGATCGTTTTCGATTACTTGCTACATCACGAATTAATGATCGTTCTTTCTTTTTCCTTTGTGCTTCAAATCTCTGTTTAACTTCTTCGGCCGTTTTAGGTTGAGATGTTCCTTGATGGGCGTCAATCAAGGATTTATAATGTGTCATTAATTCAGAATGTTCTGAATTTTCTATAAAGTCAGAAGGATTTGCTAACATTGTTATGAATTCTCTCGATAATCTGTCGGCTTTGGTTATTGCAGGTCCAGAAGATATCTTATCTCTCGCCTTTACGTGTGAAGAGATACAAGATTTACATCTCTGGCTACCAGCAATATCTGGAGCATCGCAAGACAAGCAGCAGATGGCGAAACCCATCTGTTCCATGGCTCGCCTTGGTAGAGACATGTATCGAAGGGTGACCTTTCTACCAATGAAACCTACCAATGTTTGTACCTCAGTTCAGAAAACAGAATTTGATAAGTGAGATTGTGCTTAATATCCATATGAAGCCAATCCTAACTGACCTTGGCGTTGCATCTTGTCTAGTAAGAAATAATCAAATTCTCCTCGTAAAAGAGGCCGCTGGCCCACAAAAAGGCCTATGGGGAATACCCAAAGGATCTGTCGATAAGGGCGAGTTGCCATATCGGGCTGCAGTTAGAGAATTGAAAGAGGAGTGCGGCATTAATGGTTCTGTAATCGGTTTAGTTGGAGTTAGGGAATGTTTAATTCAAAATTTACCTGCAGTGTTTCTAGCATATCTAATTGATTGTGAATCATCAAAAATAATAATTGATAAAAAAGAAATTGAAGATTTTGGTTGGTTTGATCTGAATGATTTTAATAGCCTTAGATGGATTAGTGAGGCAATGAAAGAAATTGCGGCTGCGGCGATTATAGGTAGATCAAAAGACTTAATTGACTATAGCGAAGAAAGAGACTCTGATTATCTCTTATATCTATAATTCAGATTAATTGTTCGCTGCATCTATGCTCTGCGGCGTAACCAACACATTAGCTAAATCTCGATTAATATGAGGTATTAACATCTCGGATAATGAAGGTAAAATGTGTACAGTACAACTTGGTCCGCATGCTGGAGCGAGATAGTCTTCACCCGTATCTGTAAACACTATATTGAACCCATGCCCTGCGGGAAGTAAAGCATCAATTGCTTGAAATTCCATCATCATAGTCAATTGTTGAGAAGGTAAAACTGTTTGAGGATCATAACCCCCCGCATGATACCTGATATCCATTGTAGCATGGCCCAATCTTATACCTGTTTCAGAGTCCCTTAATTCTGCGAATATTTGGCCGCCGTCCATTGTTGCAACCGCTTCCAAATGTAACCTAATAAGGCCTGAAATCATAATGTCTTCTGTTTCAGAAATGGCAGAACAAGTTGTAGTAACGGTTTGTCCACCGCCAACGGCTGGAGCTCCTCCGCCAGTAAATGCCCCTGAACTGGAACATTCTGAAAGAGGGAGTGAAAGCCATTCTATATCTTCAGGAGGCCATGTTTGCTCGATTCGCCATTGGCCATCATTCCTCTGAACTTGAGCAACAGCATCTGGTTTTGGACCGTTTCCTTTGAGATAGTATTCATACCATTCAAATAAATCTTGAGCCCAATCCCAACGCGTCATATTGTGAATTGCCTCTCCACCATATCCACTATCCTGGGCATTGTGTTTGGTCCATTGATCAGGATAATTGTGCTCCCATTGTCCTAATATACCCCTTATTTCATACCCTGAATCTACATAATCTTGATACCAATTTGTCCCAATTGGTCCACCAAATACTTGGTGGGGATCTACATTCCAATCTTGTAATCCCTGAACCCAATAAACACTGCCATTCCAATTTTCAAATGCCTTATCGATATGACTTCTTTCATCATAATAATTCGACATATA
>JAJPRD010000015.1 GCA_023700255.1 Candidatus Thalassarchaeaceae archaeon
GTCCTAATTTATTACCTGATGAATCTATTAAACAAATAGATTCAGTAGATGTTCAAATTAATTTTGATAATGAGAAATCTCTTTCTGATAACTTAGCAGTATTTGGTGCCGCAGAAGAGATTCCACCAAGTAGTGACTCCGAAATTTGGGGTTTAGAAGCAGCCGTGGGAGATGATGAAAATGAAGAGAAAAGAATATCTGATGCTCTTGATTCTCTTAATCCCTCTATATCAGTATCAGAATCTTCACATCACTTACGTCCTTCTACTGAGGTTGACGTGATACCTGGTGACAAACTGCACGCTACTTTAAGTGAGGTTGAAGAATCTCTGATAAATCCAGATGGAAGTTCAATAAAACAAACAATAGATGGGGAACTAATATTAAAAAACCCGAGTAAAAAACACCGGGCCTGGGATATTGAGATTGAATTATCTAATACTGATGCTACCGATTTAGGTGGTAAGTTAGTGACGGTTCGAGAATTAGATGCAACTGAAGAAACCATAATTCCTTACAACTCGAACGGTCCTAAAATGCTGGAAATAAAGGAGAAAATAGATACTGATCCTGAGAGAGATCAAGAACCTAGTGTTTCATTAGTATATTCCAAAACCTCTCAGGAGGTTCTAATTTCAATAGTAATTGAAAATGTGTCTCCTGTTTCATTAACAGACGTGGTTCTCAGACGTTCTTTTAGTTCAAATTTTGAGATACCAAGTTCTCCTGAATACATGATTGAGGAAAACACTGTTATCTGGGAAATTGGGAGGATGGCAGTTGGAGAAAGCAGGAATTTATCTATTTTACCTGCAATCTTAATTGACAATGTTGAGAAAATACCTGCTGGTACTTCAGTAGTTACATATAATGCTGAATCTACAGTGTCTAGAATTGGTTTTGAAAATGTATCAAGTTCTGGACGCCAGTTTTCTTATGTTAATGCTAAAGAAGATGACCGGCCTGGAGTATGGCATTGTAAGTGTATTTTTGAGAATAAATCCTCTTTTGTAGTATCTCTGTCTGGAGCCTCTGTTAGATTAGCCGGTCGTGAATCTCCAATTCTAGATGTATCTGACCTTAGACAAGACATACCTCCCGATGGGAGTTGGGAATCTATGGAGAAAAGAGTTGAATCAGAAGATCAACCTAGTTTTAGTCAAGAAGTCAGGTATTCTATACTACCAAGAGTTTCTGTGAAATCTTCAGGGTCAATACAAGTTTCTGAACAACGTCTATCCATACTTGATGCAACGATATTAAAGAGGTTTGATATCTCTCGAATTAAATCTTATGTGTCTTCAAATTTAGAAGCTACTACAACGATTGAGAATACAGGTTCCGCCACGATTAATGTTATGAGAATTATAGATGATATCCCAGGTATATTTGTTCCTCCTAAACTTGAAAATGTACATATCGAGATAGAAGGTGCAGAGTTAAATAAAGACCAGTATCGTATTGAAGTGATAAATGGTAACCAAATCGAAGAGAAATTAATTTCACCTGATAACCCAGGACATGGACTTAGGATAACCGTAGGTACATCATCTAGGCTAGGTCTTAAACCTGGGAAAATAATGGTAATTCGTTATCCTCTTCATGCTCCTGATCCATCTCCAATGAATGAAGTTTTAGCAGCGCCAATTCGTTCTGATTTTAGTATGGAACGTTTTGGTCCGGTTGCAACAAGAACGGTTGAAAGACCTCCAATCATTAGAGTCGTACATCGAAGGCGTCAGATTAGTACTGGAAAAGAAGTATTCCCTGGCGGAGGAGCAGGTAGATATGAAATCCTGTTAATGTTTCACAACACCTCTGATAGTGCTCTCGATGATTTAGCGTTACATGATGTAGTCCCTGGTACCTTTTCAATAGAAAGTTCATCAGTAAAATCCACCATAAATGGTGAGAAGGACTCTTCATTCACTAAAGAATCATCTAGAGATGGCAATAAAGTAACTTGGTATATCGGTAGGATTGAGAAAAATGAGAGAATCGAAGTAGTGTATGAGATTCAAGGAGATACAGAGGCAGAATACAAAGTATCTGATGCACAAGATTTCCATGGTGCTACATTTGGTAAAGAAGTAGATGATGAACCAAACGTTCCTGAATGGATAGATTCAGTAGTTCATGCACCTTTTATCTCGGTTCCAATATCTAAAAATGTAGTAGAGGTCCAAGAAAGTGTGATGATTGAGGATCATGAATTGCCTGCTTCAATAGATGAAGTAGTAGAATTTCCAATTGAATCTGATAATCTAGTTGAGAAAGATTCTTTATCTGACCAAAAATCTGAAAATAGTTGCCCAATTTGTATGTCAGATGCAGAAACAGGTGCATCTACATGTTTAGTTTGTGGCTATTCATTCAAGTAATTCCTTATCGATATTGAAGTTTCTCAACCGAAGTATTCATTCAATACGTCTGAAGCCATCGTATCATGGTAGAAGCGGGTCCTAGTGGTAATGCCCAGCCCGCAGGCATGGGTTCAGCGATGTTACCAATGTTGTTTTTACTTTTGATGATGATGGGTTTAATGATGTTCCCTGGAATTCGAACATCCCTTTCAGATGCTTCCGGTTCAGTTTTAGAACCTCTTCTTTTTGGTACTTTAGGTCTTGAACAATACTTCGTCCCAACTGTATTCATTCTTGGTTCAAGTATAATGGTCATTAATACTGTAATCCGCGGATTCTTTATGGATCCTTTGAAACAGGCTCACCATAGTCATCGAAGTAAACAAATTAGTCAGCAGATGCGTGAAGCTAGGATGTCAAGAGATACTGCTCGTACGGATAAAATGCAGAAACTGCAAATGGAAATGATGCCTGAACAAATGGCAATGCAAGGCGCTATGATGAAACCAATGATGTTCACTATGATATTTATCATAGGGATATTTAGTTGGATGGCAGATACTGTTCTTGATTTTAGAGTGGATTATGTCAGTCTACCATGGCAACCAATGTGGGGTTTTGAGAATAAAGTAATGTGGGTATTTCCAGCATGGATTGCCACATATATTACAATGAGTGCTCCTCTTGGAAGAATAGTCGATAGACATATAAAATTATTACGTTACAAAACTCATCCGAGAGTTCTTTCTGGGGAACTAATACCTGAACCCCTGTTATACCTCCTTGAAGAGGAAAAAACTAGTTCGAGTTCAGATAGTCGTACTCGCCGTACTCAGAGGAAGAGGGCGGGGCCTAGGAAAACGGGAGTTCAGTCTCCATTAACTGATTCATTAAAGCGTACGGGGGGAAATCAACATGTTGCTCCACCTCAAAAAGGGACGATTTGTCCATCTTGTGATTCAGATATCATTAGTAGAACAGCTCAAGGAAAATTACGCTGTGATGTTTGTAGAGTCGAATGGAGATGAATTCGTGATCAAAATCACAGTTAGTGGTCCACCTGGAAGTGGAACCTCTACATTAGTTAAAAAAATTGTAGAAAGCCATTCTTGGCATTCGGTTAATGGCGGTGATATATTTCGTGCTGAAGCACAGCGCCGTGGATTAACTGTTGGTGCGTTCAGTGATCTATGTAAAGAAAACTTAGATGTGGATAGATCATTAGACATTACTCTCAAAGAGGAAATTCAAAATCCAGAAGGGGCAGAGGTTGTTGAGAGTCGACTATCTGGTTGGTGGGCGCATATGTTGGAAATTAATTGTCTTAGAGTTTGGGTTAACGTTAGTCCCGAAGAATGTGCTCGTAGAATTCAAAATAGAGAAGGCGGCGATTATGAAACTCGTCTTTTGCTATCCCAAAAAAGACAAATGGACGATAAAGAAAGGTATAGGATTCTTTACGATATTGATTTAGATGACATGAGTCCTTATAGCCTCATTATCGATGCTGATGACATAGGTGCAGATGAAGTGTTCAATCTTGTTGAATCTAGCCTAAGGGGATATTAAAATGGATAGAATTACTTTCGATGAAGATGCAGTCACCAATCCCAAATTCGGTTGCTTGCCTACCGATAGATCTCTTGAGGAACTTTTAGGTTCAGGGATTTTATTAGTTAAGAAACCTCGAGGCCCTACAAGTCATCAATTGACTGCTTGGATTAGAAATATATTGGGCATCACAAAAATAGGTCATGGCGGGACCCTAGATCCTATGGCAACTGGACTATTGACAATATTATGTGGAAGAGCTACAAGACTTACAGATATAATTTTGAAGGGAGATAAGAGATATATTTCAGTCATTCGCTTTGGTAGAGATATTGATTCTGAAGAAATAGCGATTCTTCTCGATAGCCTAGTTGGTGAGATATACAACGTTCCTCCTAAAGAATCCGCTGTCAAGGTTCAAGTTCGTACACGAACTATCACTTCCCTCACTCTTCTTGATTTTGATGCCAGTACTAATATTGCTGCTATCGAAATTTCCTGTGTTGCTGGAACTTATATCAGAACATTGACTAGAGACATAGGTCTATTATTGGATACTTCTTGTGAAATGCTAGAATTACATCGTGATCAAACTAGCATTTTTGATGAGAGCATGGCTTGCAGTATGCATGAATTAGCCGATGCAATATTTCTTTGGAAAGAACATAGTGATGAAAGAAGTTTGAAAAAATTATTGACACCAGTTGAATCGATATTAACTAAATTCCCTAGTATCACTATCAAAGACGGAGCAGTTGCTGCAATGACGCATGGAGCCCCTCTTGCACGACCAGGAGTCGTCGATGCTTCAATAGGCATCACTAGTGGGGCATTTGTTGTAATTAGTAGCATGAAGGGGGAAACCGTTGCAGTAGCTGAAGCAATTGTCGATGTAGATGCTATTCAAGGTATGAAAAAGGGAGAAATTGCAGTTGCTAAGAGTGTACTGATGCCTACTGGGATTTACCCACAAAACTGGTCTAAACAGAATTAAACTGTTAAATCATTTCATGTTCTTCATATACCCATTCTTCTGTTTCTAAACGAATTTTTAATTTCATCATTATTACACACCCCACCGGTGCAGTTTCAACATGAAACAGCGCGCGGTATTCTTCTTTCAAGATTATACATGGTATAACTATTACCCGAGAATTAGACATTATCAGCCAAATGTATACTTATTACGGCTTACTTTCTCTTATTGAATGGCTTTCTTATTTTACCCGGACTTAATTGTAATAATACAAACGAAATTAATACAATTAGTAAACATAAAACAATTATCGTTGTTTCTTTGAAACTTTCACCAGTCCCACTAGATGATCCAATTTCAGGAGCTGAAACAAATATTGTCAACTCTTCTTGATTGTTGTCTTCATTTGATTCATCTATTGATAGTGTGCTATCTACTATGATTTTAATTATATTTTCATTATCATTTCCCAATAATGATGTGTCACAGACAGCACTAATAATTGCACCTGGTTGCAATATGTCAATTTTCTTAATATCGATTAGCACATCATTAACGTAGCATCTGACATCAATACCATTGGCAGTACCTCTGCCTTGATTTCTGATATATGAGGTAATTTCTACAACATCCCCATCTTCAGCATTAGAGATTTCAGCTCCATTTCTCTTAATCGAGACAGATTCAACTAATAGATCTGATTTGGCAGAAACATCAACCATTATATTTTCTGAAACTTCATTTATACTATCATTTACTGTGATAGTAACTGTATGCAGCCCTGAGTCAACTGGTTTCATGATGAGGTTACTTTGTTCGTCGATACTTGCCCACGATTTACTTATTGTAATTTCAAAATCATCTGAATCAGAGTCATAAATATTCAGGGGAATACTTAGTGTATCTCCGAGGTCAATATATACTATTAATGGTAGATTTTCGATGATAGGAATATCCGGTACAGAGTCTACTTTTACTGTGAATGTTCCTTCCCATACGTTGTTTTGACTTCCACTGCTATCGTAAACTTTGACCGTTATTCTACATTCTCCGGATGCATCAGATATAGTTTGTAATTGAATAAAGTTGAGGTTTTGGTCTGCACTATATATTGAACTAGATGTTATTATTGATTCATCAGAACTCGTAACCGTAATAAGTAAATCTTTTCTTTCAGTCCTATCATCTTGGCAAGGTAAAGACATCAAGAATCCTCCTTCATCTTCAGTCATTTCTAGGTTGGCAATATTTTGACAAGTCGGTGAATAATCATATTCTAACTCAAAACCTCCGCTTATATCCATTGAATCAATATGGATAATTGTAGTTTCTGTATTTCCATCAGATGACCATTGAAATCTGGAAGCAACTCCAATGACTGTTTCACTATTGTCCAATGGGAATGCATACCCAATTGGTATACTAAACGAAAAATATCCTATATTCATTGGGATAGTTTCTACAAGATATTCCCCTATTGCAAATTTAACGCTACTTGAAGTCGATAAACCCTCAGTTGAACCTGTAATCCTGCCATTTACAATTAGTTGTGGGTCATTTACATCAACTCTCACAGCTTCTACACACCCATCTAGTATATCGATTCTTATGTGTTGCTTTTCAGTAGGGTTATCTAACAAATCACCACTATTTTTGATTGCATATCCTTCATCAAAAAGACTCTCCGGTATTGCTCCAATAGTATAGTTCCCAGTGCTATAAACGTGAATTCTTCCTAATTCCTGACCGTAGGGTGCATTTACTTCAAAAGTCCAGTATGATACATCTGATCCATCAGGTAAAAGTCCACAAGAGTCTATCGTTAATCCTTGAGTTTCACCGTCATATGGTGAATAATCTATAACTGGTAGATTTTTTATGTCTGTATTATGGTTTGCTCTAATATTTTCAAAAGAATACCATGGCATATGATATTTGACCCTAATCCCAATAGCATCTAATCTTACTTCAGAATCGTCATTTGTTCCCTGTGATACATAGTCTACAGTGATTTGAGAATTTACAACTTCATTCCAGTCCCATTCTAGTAAATCATCCATTTCTATGACTAATGGGTTATTCATTCGGAATACTCCTGAAGACGTATGAGCAAATTCTCGTACTAATTTGTCAGTACCTGTGTTTTCTAGGATTATTCTAACTGAATCTTGATTTAATGCATTAGGGATTTCAAAATGTAATACTAACGACACGTTTTCAATTTCTTTACCGTATAATCCCGTATAGTCGAAACCTCCGACTGTGATTTCTGGCCCTTTCGACCAACTGTAATATGTATCAGGTTCTCCTAAACTGTAATTTGAGCTAGTGGGGCTATTAGTCGCCCATGCGGTGTGTGTTTGGAAATTATCAGGTCTTTCATGTGTGAACGATAACTCGTTATCTGCTACCATACCTATTGTATAATCTGCTGGGTTATTACTGAATCCTGAAGTGCTGCTTATTTCCCACTGTCCAGGATCTTGGAAATCACCCATTGTCGTGAGTTCAATAGATTCTGAAGCAATTACTGTATCTGCTTGGATGATTGGTATTATTGGAACAATGAGAAACATTGCTATAAGAAATGCTCCGAGACTGCCCACCTTCGCCATTATTTGTATACGGACTCGACTACCGCTTGAATGCGTTGGTTATCTGATTATCATATGCGTTCATTGGAACGCTTGAAATACAGTCCTACTCTCCAGTGATTACCAAGATGGCTGTGATGGTGTAGAGGTTAGCACGGTGGGTTGTGGTCCCGCCGGCCCGGGTTCAATTCCCGGTCACGGCCCCATCTTGGTAATTTATGACTGATTTGTGGTATTATCTTCCAAATCACTAGTTGATATATGGTGTCCCATCTTAGAACTTTTTGTTTTTAGATAATTTATATTTTCTTTCCCTACACCTACAATTAGCGGCACTCTTTCTGATACACTTACACCTAACGTCTCTAATTTTTCTACTTTATCTGGATTATTTGTTAACAGTGATACTTTTTTCACTCCTAAAGTGTTCAGTATTTTAGATGCTATAGAATAATCTCTAGCATCTCCAGGTAACCCTAGCATAAGATTAGCATCCAAAGTATCAGCACCTTTATCCTGTAAGTTATAAGCCTGTATTTTAGCATGCAAACCTATCCCTCTTCCCTCTTGCCGAAGATAAACTACGCAGCCCCATCCTTTTTGCTGTATTTCTTTTAATGTATATTCTAATTGCGCCCCGCAGTCACATCTAGTACTTGCAAATGTATCACCTGTTATGCACTCTGAATGTACTCTGACAAGAACTGGGTCGGGGCCTGACATCTCACCTAAGGTCAAAGCAACATGATCTAAACCAGTTGACTTTTCATGAAATATTCGTATCCTGAATACTCCATACTTTGTTGGTAAACGGGCATCCGCTGGGACATCAAATTTTTCCTGAATTTTAACTCCATTACCCGATTCCATAATTTATCTCAACTCTTAGGATTATTTCTTTATTTTGTAGATGAATTCTCCTGAATTTTCACTAATGCTGATTAACTCGACTCCTAATCTATCACATAAAGCCGGCATGTCATGCTTTGTTTCAGGATCATCACACAATACTTGAATTGTAACTCCATTTTCCATTTTATCTAGTACCTTACGTGTTTCATGTATTGGAACCGGACAAAAGAAACCAATCAAATCAAGAATGATTGAATCATCTTCTGAATTCGATTCAGACATTTGTTCTCCTCAGGACTCGACAATCACTGGTTTGAGTTTACGACCGTTATATTCACGTGCTTTTATGACATCTATCACATAGGCTACCTTTGCAACATGAATTTCTACTTCTGAAGAGTCATTTGATTGAGTTATTTCTCCAATGACAATATCTGAAATTTTTGCCTGGCTGGCAATCCAATCAGAAAGAGATCTTTTTGTTGCATCATTTTGTCCGACATTCAAATTAATTCTGACCATTCCAAATGAATCAGCGACTTCATCCCAATCTTCTCTTTTTCTTACTGGGTCTCTATCAACTCCTTCCGGTAACGCTGGTGCTTCTACAAATGGAATTGTAAGTCCCCACGTCGAGCAGATTTTCTGAATGCTACCTCGATCTTCTTTAGAAACAAGACTCCAAGCTTCTCCTTTCTTACCCATTCTCCCAGTTCGGCCTATTCGATGCACAAATGATTCTGTATCATCTGGTAAATCGTAATTAACTACGACAGTAATCCCATCAACATCAAGTCCTCTAGCAGCAACATCTGTTGCTACCACAATCTTCTCTTTACCAGACTTGAAATCATTGAGTAATCTTTCTCTTTTGTTCTGAGGCATATCACCATGTATTCCTACTGCCTTCATTTGGAATTTCCCTAATCTCTCTACTATTACATCAACCATACGTTTCGTATTACTAAATACTAGCATTTGTCCATTTTCAGTCATGTTAGCTATGATACGGCCAAGGACCCAAAGTTTGTTCCCTCTTCCTATACGCACTGCATATAGGTCGATTTCAGGGATATCTACTTCTAAATCATCACTCATTACGTGTTCTGCATCCGTCATAAACTCGTCTGCGACATTCAGAACTTCCTCTGGGAATGTAGCACTGAATAGTAAAGTCTGTTTTCTATTAGGCATTTTTTCTATAATCCAAAGAATATCTGGGAAAAATCCCATATCTAGCATTCGGTCTGCTTCATCAAGGCAAAATATAGTGATTTCTTCTAAGTTGAGGTGCCCTCTTTTGTTCATATCGATAACCCTGCCAGGTGTACCAACCACTATATCGCAACCATCTAGTAATTTTTTTGCCTGCTTTTCAATATCAGTTCCACCGTATACTGAAATAATATTCAGGCCCTTTGTACCTTGAAGTTCAATCATCTCTTCAGATACTTGAACTGCAAGTTCCCTAGTTGGACAAAGAATAATTGCCTGTGGGGTGCCTTTCTTTTGACAAATCTCAAGAATTGGAATCCCAAATGCTGCGGTTTTACCTGAACCTGTTTTTGCTTGTCCAACTATGTCTTTACCCGTTCTTGCTAAAGGAATTGCATCTACTTGAATTTCAGTTGGTTCAACCCAGCCTCGAGATTTTATAGCCTCTAAAATTGGTGCTTCCAAATTCCATTTTTCGAATGTTGACATTTAATCGCCTCAGAAGGATTCGGAATCGCTGATTTCCTTCTGCAGCTCTCCCATCCAATACCTCTTACAGTTTTCTTTTGTTAGGTACTGATCCTTTGATGAAAAATTATGATTAAAGTGACCCTTGTCTGCAGAAGCAAATTGATCATTTGTCTTTTTATGGAATTTTTGCATAACATGTTGACGCATGTATTGTTGGAATTTCAAAGATTTTTGTCTATTGATGCCATTTGGTGTAACACCTTCCCATAGGCGCTCAAATTGCTCGAGTTTCTCATTAAACTGTTCGCTCATCGTAAGTCCTCTGGATTTGGCCGACTTGCCTTCTGTTTATCATGTTCACCCTTCGGCTTATCCGGTCTAATTGGTAATGTGAATTCATCACCCATCTCATCATCTACTTTTTCAACAGGTGCTAAAAAACTATTTTTCTCAGTTTCAGTACCATCTAATGCCAGATCAATTGATAGAGCAGCGAGGCGTTTTTTAAGTTCAGGGTTTGTTTCTTGACGAAGTAATTCTGCAGCACTTTCTGTTAAGCGATCTCCTGTTAATATTATTGAAAGTTGGCTGATGCAAGCCTTTCTTAATTCTAAGTTTCTTGATCTTGCTCCACGCAAAATCATATCAGTTACTCTTGGGCTTTGCATATCTAGTTTCTTCATTGCTCTAATCACTGAATTACGTATGACGGTATCATCTTCATTCAATGCATTTTCTACGAGTATCAAAGCAATTCGTGGTTCAGAATTCGCAAGTGTCACTAAGCATTGTGATGCATTTCTCCTTACTTGCACGTCTTCATCATCAAGAGACCAACCGATTAAATCCCATCCCGTAGATCCTCCTTTAGCCGCAATATTTCTTAAGATTTTAGATCCCCTTCTTCTTAGATCTACATCTTCTTCTCGGATTAATTCATCTAGGTGTAAACATCCTGCTTCAGGCCAAGCCACGCTTGTTACTTTCAAGGCATCAAAAGCATTTTTACGATGAATCTTATCTGTGTGTCTTAATTCTCTTCTAAGGATATCTTCACAACCAGATGGGAAAACCGGAGACATCTTTTGTAGTGTCTGCATAGCTACTAGTTCTACCTCATCATCTCCATCCTGTAATCTATCAGAGAGATAAATCATCAAATCAGTATGTAATTTTAGAGAAAAGCTAGGCATTACTTCTAATCCAGCAATTCTTATTTCCACTAAATCATCATCTAATGCATTTAATAAAATTTCATGAGCTTTTGGTATCAAATTCTCATATACTCTGCTTAACGCTTTAATTCCATCTACTCTTGTGACAAAACCCCCACCATTAGTAAGTGACAACTGTATATACTCGACATCTCCTGCTGCTAATTTTAGGATTTCATATACAGGTATTCTTTGCCACGCTCCATCAATTGGTTGAAGTGATCTAATATCAACTTCAATTGATTTTTGTCTAGTTTGAATCACCTTCCCTGTGCGGGGATCTCTCGCAATATACTCATTTGCCATAAACAACCGTAGGTCCGGATAAGGCGTTCATTATTCAATTCGCTGTATAGAAGTGCAGAAATTATTTAGAAAACAATCAAGTCATACTGTATTGTCTGCAAATCTGTAAATATGTCCGATCGCTCAATAGATGAAATTTCTCGCCTACTGTTTGTGAGTTTTTCAGAATTTGATGAAGTGGAAATTTCAGATTTGATAAGACTTTGGTCTCTCGAACTTCAATGGATGGAGCCAAATGATTCTCAGATGGTTATTAATAAATTATTAGATTCAGGTTGGTTAGTCTGTGACAATAGAATTCTAACACCTGCCAGAGGGATTAAGAAAACTTTACCTGAATTAGGATGGAGACCTATTTTTAGAATAATCTCTAATCCCCCTAATTATACAACTGTAGTTGACAATGGTTTACCAATTCAACAACCTAAGGTGTCGAAGGCAGTTGTAGAAGTCATTCAATCGCAATATCCAGTTAAGGTGGCCTCAAATCGTCCTCCTGACCGTTCGGAAGGAAGTATACCACAGTTAATCAAATTAATATCTCAAATGTCGAAAATTGATAATCGAGAAGTTGTTCGCCGCGCACAAAGGAAAAGGCGTTCATTAGGCCCTGTTACTCTATGGATGGCCCTTGCATTAGTAGCCAGAGAACAGGGTTTAGATATGGTTGAGATAGTTTCTGTAATAGAAGCGATTTAATTATCTCCATTTGAACTTCTAACTTCTGCAGCTAGTAATCCAGGTAGCACAAATAGCGCAAGTATCAGTGAGAATGCTACTGATATTGAACTTACAATTCCAAAGTCTTGTATGACTGGAATTGGAGATAATTTTAACACTAAAAATCCACAGATAGTTGTACCTGCTGACATAATTAATGCTGTGCCTGTAGTTGCATACATTTTTGTCATTGAATCCCATAAGCCTAACCCTGATTTTCGATTTGCTTCGAAACTTCTCCATACATGTATAGAGTAATCTATCCCTAAACCAACAGTTAGAGCTGTAATCATAATAGTTAATACATTCCAATTTAATCCCAAAATTGCCATTGATCCAACTACCCATGAACCAGATATTGCAACTGGTAAGATTACCACTAGAGATTGTCCTAATCTTCTTGTTAAAACGAATAGAACTAATATTGAAACTAACAAACTCACTCCTGTTGATTCAACCTGTGATACTACTAAGCCTGAGAAAATACTGTGTATCATCATTACTTCTCCACCAATATGTACTTCTCCGTCAATATACTTTTCAGATTCTATTAAAGCCGCTTGCTTCTCAAATTCTTCGGCTAAATCAGATGTTTGTTCGCTTGTTTCAGCTATAACGTCAACTCGAATCTTTAGGTATCTAAGTGATGAATTGTCGTCAGTTAGAGCAACATGCATAGCAGTTCTTTCTGACCATGTTTGCCCTCGAAGCGGTTCTCCTATCGAATCATTTAGCAGTAGTGAATGAATAGCCGCAGAGATATCTCCCTCTTCAAAATCATCTACTATGTCTAGTTCGCCATCAAATATACCTAAATGATATTTGTCTCCAAAGGTAGAATTCATTTCTACAGCATCCCTTAGTATAGGATAAAGTCCATCATAAGAAGGTCTTTGGGAGTCCGTATTTATTGGTGTGACTACATCAGGTATGGCTGAGATTCTTAAATCTAAAAATTCTAATCCCCGGAGAATATCTCTTTCACCATTTAGTGAATCTTCTCCGCTTTTGGGTTCAATAAGTATCGTCACCGATTTCCATGCAGCCGCATCATATGACTCATAAATGTCCGATCTAACTTCCATTATTGGCATGTCTTCTTCTGACAGGAAATCAGTTAACTCGAAACTAGTATCTAGTTTTGTACCCGCTAAAAACACGGAACTAGTTGTCAATATTATGACTACTAAAAGAATTCTTGCAGTATTTCTTTTCTGAAAATTCGTTGCCGCTTTAGCAAACCCAGATAAATCAATTGTTTTTCTTTTCTTAATTCCTGTGGTTTTTTCTACTACTACATGCAATGCTCCTACAGTAACTGTACTTGCAATAAATGCGCATACTACGCCTAATGCCAAGGTTATACCAAAAGTTCGCAGTGGAGGCAATGGTGATAATGAGCTAGCTAGGAATGCAGAAACGGTGGTTACAACTGCTAAAGTCAATGCAACTCTAATTATTGAGAACGATTTAACCCATGCATATGCCGCTGATGAAGTGTGCTTCTTTGCTTCTTCATATCCTCTTTGCAGATGTATCGCGTAATCTATACCTAATCCAAATACTACGGGCGCCACAGCAACTTCAAGTATCGAAAAAGGTCTTCCTAGCAGAGTTATAGTTCCATACGTCCATATTAGTGCCGCTGAAAGTCCTAGTAAAGGTGCTGCGATCATTAAAAATGAACGAAATACTATTGATAAGACAAAAACTACAACGATAATTGCCAATAATAGTAACCACACGAAATTGTCTAATGTTGTGTCATTTATGTCATTGCTAATTAAATCATCAGAAATCACTCCATAAGTTAATGATGAATCGCTACTTGAACTGATATTTCCAGTAAGTACATCTCTTATGTTCTTCGCCAATGTTTGTCTTTCTTTAGAATCGAGTTCACCATTGACTTCTATGACCCACATTGTGCTTGATGCTACAGGGGTAGATGTTCCTTCCTGGGCTACAATCCAATCACAAACAGCTAGGTATTCGAAGTCTATATTCAATAGAGCATCTCTAGCGAATGTAGCCGAAGCAATCGCTTGATCATTTCCAATAGCATCAGTACATTTCTCATCATCATCAATTATGGCTAAAAGTAAATTATCCCATTCTTCGAAATCTTGTATAGTTCGACTTTGATTATCTCTTTCTTTAAGGATATTATCTAGTATGTTTGCAATATTTATGTGCGATGTGATGTCTTCACCAAAAACTGAATTAATCATTGCTAGGTCGGTAGCCATTTGCTGCAAAGCACCAATCTCTAGAATATTGGCACCTTCTATGCTAGGGTTAATTTGGACATATACTCTGTTAGGAGTATTAGTCATTACTAGATCCATGCGTTCTTCCGCTTCTTTAGCATCATTTTCTGGTGCAAATGATGAAAGGTCGGTAGTAAATTCAGGTAGGGGGATTAGTGCCGAAGCAGTCACTAATGTCAATAATAGACTGACGAAAAGGATGGCTGGAGCCAATCTACTGAATGTTTCAGCAAACCGTTCTTCTCTAGATTCGCCCTCCGCCATTGCACCGCCGAATGAATGTTGGTGTTAAAGTTAGACCGTTTGATGTGCTCACTTGGTCCCGCATTCAGAGGCAAGCCCTCAAAAAGGGGTGTCGAGTCGAGCGGTTGTCTTATGCCAATCAAGGTGCTAAAAAACGAAGGAACCGAACTTCGTCTCAGAGTTATCGGAGAGAACCATTCAACCCTGCAATTATTCCGTTCACGTCTTAACGATAGTAAAGATGTAGAATACGCAAATTATTTCGAAAAGCATCCTGATCTTGATGAACCTGAACTTTATGTTCGTTGCGTTAAAGGTAAAAAAGCAGAGAAAGTTTTCCGTGATCTTTGTAAGGGAATAAACAAAGAATTCACTGGTCTCAAACTGTAAGCGTTGTTGTAGTATGGATAATCAGTCCATTGAAGAATACCTTGGTTTTGGTTCAGGAGCAGTTGACGGTTTAGGTATTGGCGGTTTGCTTAAAGTTCGAGTAGAAGATTTTAGGGTTGAAGAGGTTTCATCAATTCCTGCCTTAGATCCTAAGGGTAGATTTACAGTAGTTAGAGTTACATTAGTGAATTGGGAAACAAATAGGTTCCTTAAGAGGCTATCAAGAGCCTGTGGGATTAACAGAAATCGTGTTTTTGCATCCGGTTTGAAAGATAAGCGTGCAATCACAACCCAACTTTTAGTAATTGATGCCCCTCAGAAAAAAATTGAACAAGTCGATATTGCTGATTCTTCAATAGAGATCTTAGGTCGAACTCATCAGAAAATTGGAATGTCTGATCATGATGGGAATCGGTTCGCATTAACTGTAAGAGGTTGTTGTGACGTAGATGGGACTCCTCTTGAGGGCAAAGAAGCTATGCGGAGAGTTTTAGATTTAATCGAAAAAATGTCTGAAAAACTAGGTGAGAATATATTCCCTAATTGGATAGGTCCACAACGTTTTGGTTCTACAAGGCCTGTGACACCGGAAGTTGGTAGAGCAGTAGTTTCAGGTGATTTCGAAGAAGCAGTAAATTTGTATCTTGGAATGAAGGGTTTGAACGATGGCAAAGAGACTGATGAATTAAGAGAAATGTGGAGAGAAACCCATGATCCTGCTAAATGTCTCGAGATTATACCAAGACATCTTGGATATGAAAAAAGCATTCTAGAAAGTTTAGATAAACAACCAGATAATTGGGTTAAAGCGTACAAAACACTCCCTCCCTCTTTACAATTATTGACAGTTCACTCTCTTCAATCTTTAGCATTTAATCATGCACTTGCTGGCAGGCTTAATTCTAATGTCAGCTTAGTTGAACCTCAAATTGGTGATCTTGTTGCTCCAGTGCAAGCCAGTGGCCGAATAGACGTTGGTAAGATGGCTGAAGTTAGTGATACAAACTTAGAACGGTGCCGTAGAAATTGCCAGTTAGGTAGGTTAGCTGTTACTGGTATTCTTCCGGGTAATGATGTAACAATTGCCTCAGGAATCCCTGGTGTGATTGAAATGAAAGCACTTGAAACTACTAATCTAGGTTCTATTAATTGGAGAGTCCAAGCAATACCTCGTCTGACTACTAGTGGTACAAGAAGACCGTTATCTGTGAAATTCCGTGAATTTTCTGTAGAAGAGGTTCCTGAAATTTCAGAATTGTCAGTTTCAAAGCGATGGGATGAAGGGCCTAGAGATGGTGATCGATGGAACTATGAGGGTGCAAGTCTAAGGCTGAAATTCATACTCCCCCCAGGTACTTATGCAACAGTATTGATGCGTGAACTAATGCGTTCACCTTTAGATCATTATTGATTTAAAATCAATATATTAGATGATTAGGGATTAAAGGCGTCCCATTTCTAATGCTTCTATTTGTCCTACTAGGGGATTTGTGGATCTAACTCTTTGTTCAAACTCATCTACAATTCCTTCTCCTTCACCTAAGACTACTTGAACTTCAATAAACATCATTCCAAAAGCTAATGGTTTGATATCCACTGCCTGAACTTCTGTAAAAGAATCTATCATGTCTGCAATAGACTGATAGTCTGGAGTTCCATCTTCTGGATTATTTATAGTTACTTTATACTTTACAACGACGTGACCCATAATTAACACCTATTCAAGGTCCTTGGAAACCACAACTCGGGCAAATGTAAGGTACCGCTTGTGTACGGCATTGGGCACTTCTGCCAATTGATACTCCACAGTCTGGACATGGGAAAGCAGTACTTTTATTGTCTACTAGAGGTACACCAGATGATGTACATACTTCTGCTCTGTTTGCCATATTATTTCCTCGGATGAAGCCGGCGAGCCACCACCCCTTTTTAGGCTTGATTGAAAGGATAGGCTAGAATGACAGTCTCAGTCTATCGTTTTAACAATATATTGTGTGGTTTAGGGGTATATTCTATTTCACATATTTGAAACCTGAGTTTCGAGTCTTTTTGTTAGGGAAATGTCAAATCAGGTATTTTTTTCCATTTATTACTATTGTTTAATATCTATTAACAAATCGGTCATAACATGGGCGGGAAGGAATTGACCTTAGAAGGCGAGCAAACTGATTTGAAAAAATATGTAGAAGATGTGGGTGGTATCCATGGTCTTAGAGAGGTACACAAAGTCAGAGGATGGAATAACATTCAATATGGTGCTGGTTTATCTGCGAAGAATACTCCTGCTACGAAACTATCAATGAATAAGGCATTTATTCCACCAGGTGGTATTGCCAAAGCGCATATTCATGTTGATTTTGATGTAATGGTATTCTTATTGAAAGGCAGTGTAAGGCATGAATTTGGACCAGGGTGTAGAGATTCAGTAGTCCACAGTGCTGGTGATATGTTCTATATTGAACCAGGACTTCCTCATGAGGTATTTAATTGCTCAGACTCAGATTGGGTCGAAGCTATTGTCTCAAGATCTGATGCATCTGAATGGCAGAACATTATGCCTTACGATAGAGATTCTGAATAATTATTATTTTGTAATTTAGGGAAAGGCTGAGGTTTTAATACCCCAGCCTATCCTTTACGTAATTCTGAAACTTTAATTTATTTTCTTAAATCTAAGCCATCATTTCAGTTGCTTTCTTAGCACCCATCCATGCAACAATACCGAAACCGATCTTGTTAATCATGTCTGCAATGTTGTAAAGAACAGCCATTTGTTCTTGAGTTACATTGGAGAGAAGATCAGTCTCAGGGCTGAATAAGTAACCTACTGGGTATATGATCCATCCAACTACAATAAACCATCTTAGAGCGTTTGTTGACCACATTAGTTCAGGAGCAATTTTACTATTATCTACTCCCTTCCCAGTAGTCCATGGAGTTCCAGTTGCTACAATAATCATAGCCCAACCTACACCACCTAGAACTAATGCTAAAGCTCCATTTTCAATCAAGTTTGCTTCCCCAGCGTATCCGAAGCCGATCATTATAATCGCACCTAGGAAACAAATTCCGGTGAAACCTAAACCAAAGACCTTTGAATCAGTGATTGCATCTTTACCTACTAGACTTGGGAATTTCAGTGCCATTAGTGGTACTGTAATAATCCAATCCATATATCTGTATTCTATACTTACGAGTCCGTGATCGATGTAAACACCTCTCATGTAGTAGTAATGCAAAGCAGCAATACCCACAATCAACGCAGAGATTGTCATAGTCGTTCTGTACTGTGGAGCGACATTATTTCTTTCAACAAGGAAGAAAACAAATGCTGCACCCATTGCAATGTAACCAACGAAGAAAGTAAAGAAAGTTAACATCTGTAGGTTATCATATCCTTGCTCTGCTGGATTTATAGTCATGGCGCTAACTGATTGCACACACATTAGTGCAAACATAGTCATTCCGATAACTAAGGCATTCGTTCTTCGGCTTAAATTAGATAATCTATAACTGTTCATCTAGTATGTATGAACACAGAACAATACTTAACCTATTGTTTATACAATGAATTTAAAATCTCATCATCATATGTCATTATTTTGATTTGACATACTTTCTAAATCCAATTTTTGAATCAATTTCAGGATCATCTTCTTCTATGACTATATCGAGTCCCTTTAGGTGATCTTTCAGTTGCTCATAGGCAGTTCTTCCCATTGCTTCTTTCTTGACTTTTGGCAATTTATTCCTACAGACTAGGTAGGTTTCAGAAGACGAATTTCTCGAAGCAGTTGGTGCATATCTTTGAACATTAGAAAACCTCATTCTCGCGGCCTCAATTAGTCCTTCAATACCTACTCCTTGGAATATTTTTGTTACGAATGATCCACCTGGTGTTAGGATAGGCATAGATGCATCTAATACCATTGTAGATAATTCGAGTGATATAGCCTGATCCGTATCGTATCTCCCGGTTAATCTTGGAGAAATGTCGCTGATTACGCAGTTAAGGAAATGTCCTTCTAGTTCCTTATCTATCTGTTCCATTGTTTTTGGATTTGTTATATTCCCAATTAATATTGTCGCGCCTTCTACAGGTGATGTTGAGAGAAGATCTACTCCTATTACATGCCCATCATCGCCTACCTCTTCCACAGCAACCTGTGTCCAACCTCCTGGGTGGCAGCCAATATCTAGGACATAATCTCCCTTTCTAATGACTTCAAATTTATCTTGTATTTGTTTTAATTTGTAAGCGGAACGAGCTCTGTAGCCCTTTGCCTTCGCCTGCCTCCGCCAAGGGTCGCGGCGATTTTCTTGGTACCAGCGCTTACTCATCTGTGAGCATCGTCCAGCCTCTTGGTTATGAAGTGGAACCGTTTAGGATAGTTCAGATGAGAGATAATTTCAGGTTCTGTATCTCAATTCTTTTGCTATTTATAATGTCAAGTTCTCCTATTACTGTTGCAGAAGGAGATTCCGAAGCATGGTATGTGGAGGGTGGTAATTCGGTATTGATGGAACAATACACAGCTACCTGGTGTGATGTTTGTGCCAAGATTGATCCATGGATTGGTGGTTTTGTTGAAGATCGCGGTTCACGATTAATTAGGGTAGCATTACACGATCCGGTGAATGATCCTCTTGGAGATTCAATAACTTCAGAACGATTATCGATTTTCCCAGATGGCCAAGCCTTAGCCCCCTCTTTTTGGTTTGATAGTGGTAATGATATCAAAGGAATAGTTGCCCCTTTTGATTTGGATAGAGCATTATTAAATACAGAAGGCAATCGCGATTCAGATACTCCAATTTCAATTTCTGCATCTCAAACGAATCATAATTCACTACAATTAATAATTAATTTTTATTTAATTGAGAATATCAGTGATACTCAAGCAAGTGTCTTTTTATTGGCCGATAAAACTATTGATAAGTCATTGGCAACAAATGGGATTACTAAACATGAGGATGTAACTCGAGGTTATGTTAATATCGAAATTCTAGAAAATCAATCGATTAATGAAGAGTTATTAGGCACTAATTTCAATTCTGGTTTCTCAAATGTTTCTATTACTCGAACATCTGATGGTTATACGGTAAATCTTGAGTTTAATTTAGCGAATGAAGAAATAGAAGAAATATCTATTGTTGCAGTGCATGAATCTACAATTAATGATATAAGGACCACATTGGGTGCAGTATCTCTTCCTCTAGGTCAATCTTCCAGTGATGATGGAATTAGTATTCTAACTCCTCTTCTAGGCGTCATAATAATTTCAGCAATAATTCTACTCAAAGACCGATCTCTTTGATTAGTTCTTTTACAGTGTATCTGATTGCATCCTCTGATTGCATCTTTGGCGCGAATCCTGTTGAAAAGAGATATTCTACATCGAGAGATGTTTTTGGAACATCACCAGCCCAACCTCTGTCACCACCGGTATACTCTATTGATACATCCTTGAATCCACTTTCTTCTACGACAATTTCTGCAATTCTTCTGACTGAACAAGTATCTCCTGTACCTAGGTTGTAAAGATTTACCTTCTGCTCTGTATTATCAACTAGGTGTACCATTGCTCTAACACAATCTTCCGCTGACATATACGATTTTTCTTGACGCCCATTTCCTAAAACCTCTAATCTACTCGGGTCTTTTTTCAATTTATGTATGAAATCAAAAATCACGCCATGTGTCCCCCTAGGTCCTACTATGTTCGCGAATCTATTGATCCATGCTTCTCCTCCAAATGTTCCGCACCATGAACTAATCAATGCTTCTGATGCTAATTTAGATGCTCCGTACAATGAAATTGGTAAGACCGGTCCATATGTCTCAGGAGTCGGCATAATGCTTGCTTCACCATATATTGCACTTGAAGATGCAAATGAGATTCTTTTGACATTATTATGTCTCATTGCTTCTAGGACATTGTATGTTGCAATAGTGCCTTGTTGTAAGTCTGTATCTGTTATTTCAGTACCTAATCTAATATCTGGATTAGCGGCTAGATGGTGTACTGTATGTATTCCATTCATTGCCTTTTTAACTTCTTCTAAATCTAGTAAATCAGCTCTTATTATTTCCACATTATTTGTGTTTGAGTGATGTTCTAGGAATTCTTCTCTACCACTACTAAAGTTATCTAAGACTCGCACCTGTAGTCCTTTAGCCACTAAAGCGTCTACGAGGTGTGATCCAATAAATCCTGCACCACCTGTAACTAATTCCATCTTTATCACTCCTGTTCAGACCATTTACCATGGGATTTATTAATTTTCAAATAATATATTGCTGCTGCATATCCTATTAGTGATAAATGTGCTATGGTGCAAAACGGGCAAATATGTGGTGCTTGTTCTACTTGTGTCAACTCAATTACAACTAATAGAGCAACAAAAGGCAAACCTGCTAATGATGCCCACCATGAATAGTTAAGATAATCATCAACCCATTTTGCATGTCTGTCGAGATATAATGATAAACTTAGGAAAATTAATAATGAGAATGATATGATTCCAAATATACCCCAAGGTACACCAAAGAGATTATTCCAATCTGGGTCACCAATAACTGATCCGCATTGTATAAAACCATCTGATGAACAGAAAGATGTTGTGCCTTGAACTATCATTTTATTGTGGATTATGTAAGTGTAGGTCGAAGAAATTATACCTACACCTGCAAATAATAGTGAAGACATTAGGAGATTAGTGGTGCTTTTATTATTAGCAAACATAAAATAACTGCTAATTAAGAGTCCACCTATGAATGAAAGTAGTATGGGATCAGTTAATGCTTCATTCATTGAGAACCACCTACTACTCTTTGCATTGCGTCTTCAATGCTCTCTCCATTATTTTCTCCTTGATTCCAAGCGACATAACCATCTGGATTCAGAATAACTAGGAATGGTGTTCCTGTTACTTCCCAATCTTTCATTATATTACTTGATCCTTCGATGTAATTCCAGTTATGTGTAGTTCCTGGTCTGTTGATACAATTATCTCTTCCCGAATTGCATCCATTCCCGTCACTTTCATCAGTGCCATAATTTGTTTTATCACGGAACGCTTCTATCTCTTGACGATCACTATCATGACCACTAATTGAAAGTTCTACAGCTACTGTTAAGAATTCTACATCATTTGACCATTGTGCGTGGAGTTCACTCATTGTACTTCCTTCACTCCAGCAATATGGGCAGTCCGTATCAATAAATTGAATTAATATCCATTCACCTGATTCTCCCTCTTCCCATTCATAATCAAAAGAATCTGAGAGTTTGAAATTTTCCCAGTTTGAGCCACTATAAGCATCTGCACTGAAATCCGGTGCTAATTCACCTTCGCTAGGACCGATTGTAGCAGGTGGTGCAATGACACCGACTAGTATAATTAGGACTGTCAGGATAGATCCTAATGCAAATCCTGCTACTATTCTTACATCATCATCTCTTCCTTTCGGAGCCAAGGCTTTCCTTCGTCTTGCCATATTATCAATTAGCCGAGGTGCTCATTTACTTTCAGTAATTCGTATACTTGGTCTGTATGCACATATGAATAAACCTTCTTTTTTACTCTTCAAATATTTTAGAAAATTACAAATCGTGCTTAATTCCTAGTCTTTGTTTAATTATATGCGATTATTTCATTTGGTCTGACTAACGGCCACCATATGTGACCGATGTACCTGACGGCCGAGAGGAGGTCGCTAAAAGTACTAAATTCGAAGAAGATGATGAGGTTATTTTTTGGGAATGGGTGTTTGAAAAATTAGTACCTATCAGGAATTCATCAATTCAAATTAAAAAATCAATTGTAGAGAGTCCATTGGGAGATGTATACGATACTGGTATTCAATTAATGGATGATATCAACAGTGTTGCTCGCAATAGCTCAATTCGTCTTGCCGAATTAACTTATTCTGCTGTTTTGAGAAGTCCTGGCTTCATAGTTGCGTTACTTCTTCTAACAACGGCTCTTTTAGGTAAAGATGCTATGAGTTTTGAACAACAAATTAACGGAGATGTCGAGATATATCTCCCCGATGGCGCGGATTCTACCGAACTTTTACTGGATGTAAGGGAGGCCCCTTGGGCTACAGATATCTTCATTCTGTATATACAAACAGATAATGCAGCAACTGGAGCCGAACATGGTGATGAAAATATCACTGATGCCAATATTCTTCAGCAATTATCATGGTTAGAAGGAGATGACCGCAATAAGAATCGAGGTGGTTATCAATCAGGTCTTGATCAATATAAAGATGATAGAGGGGAAATAGATGGTGTGATATGGATTCTATCTCCTTCTCAAATCATTAAAGAAGCAAATTCTTCGAGTTACCGATTTAATTGTGCGGTTGAGAAATATGGCCTCCCTACCGGCCAAACTCAGGATTGTGCAGTTTCTAGTTTGAATCCATACGAAGGATATTCTATACCAGATGAACAAGAAAGAATCGATAATCTAGTTGACCAAACGAGTTCTCTCCTAGAGTCTTTTGTTAGAGATACAAATGGAGATGGAATCTGGGATACAGGAGTAATAGTAATGGGTATTATTTTTGATATGGAAGGGACTGATATTCCTGCTAGAGACGATTTAAAAAATGGCCAAGTTCAAGATCACAAGGCCTTCATTGCTTATGCTGACAAATTAATTTACGACGAATCAGGTATTAATTGTGAATTATGTAGCCGAGATTATTCGAATCCTACTACTACAATGGACCTCGAAAGGCTTGATGACATACCTCAAAGAAAGGCTGTAACTGTTACCGGTTTAACTCCAGTTCTTCATGATGTATCCGATTCTATTTACAAAGAATTAGTTAATACAATGTTACCAATAAGTGCATTGCTTGTTTGTATTACTATGCTTATTCTCCATAGAAACCCTAAGGTCATAATTGTAGGTGGTTTACCAATTGCAATGAGCTTAGCAATAACATTCGGTATAACGGTTATTTTTGATGTGATGTTAACGCCAATGATAATTTCAGCGGGTCCGATACTCGTTGGTTTGGGTGTTGATTATTCATTACACCTGACTAACCGAATCGAAGAAAATCGAGTGGAATTAATAGAAGAGCGTCTAGAAAAAGCATGGATTGCTAATAGGGATGGTGTTGAAATTGAAGACATAGATCCATGGGATCCTCTGATAAGTTTGAGTGCCACTGTTAAGGCTGCTCTAACTACCGGCAATGCAATATTCCTTTCTGCTTTGACTACGATTATTGGTTTCAGTGTCTTAACTTGGACTTTCTTAGTGCCAATACAACCAATGCGTACAGTAGGGGTGACTCTTCTTCTTGGGATTGTTGTGACTTTTATTCTATCCATGATAATGGTTCCTGCTTTGGTAGAGTTACTTAAGTATCGTAAAGGTCCTAGTAAGATGTTCGATAATATGTGGAATAAAATTGGTGAAATACCAGTGAAATTCTCTGTCTTTGTGATACTTGCAGCCTTATTAATCACTGGTTTCGGTCTCAATGTATTTGCAGAAACTATGGGTCAGCAAATTTCTGCTGGTCCAGATGAAGTACCTCCAAATTTAGAATCGTATGAAACGCTTCGTGAATATAGTGCTGTATTTGAGGGTGGGCAAGTAAATATGTTCATCATCAATGCTGAAGATAGAGGTGTTGTTAATGGCACAGCTCCTATACGGGATATTCCAATTCTCGATTCAATAGAGAATTTACAAATTCTTGTTGACAACGTACCAGAAACAGATACGATAAGTTTGGTCAATGTCCTTAAAGCAATACATGTAGATGTGAATATCTCTGGTTTGGAACTTTATGATCAAAGTCTTTGGGAAATATTACATGATGAATGTTGGCAAAAATCTAACCCTATTGAGAATCCGTTAACTCCACAATGTTGGGCATATTCAGTATCAAGTAGAGAAGATATGGTGAATATCGCTTTTGATACACTTTCTCCCGAAATACGTTCGATGCTAATGAATGCAGATAGTGGAATGGGGGAAACGAAAACTCTAGTTTATGCTAACCAACCTTACATTAATCTTGCAGATGCCACTCTTCTTCGTAATGCTATTGATGATATTCTTCAAGGCGAAGAGGAATGTCTCAACCCCCTAAAATGTACTGCGATAAATGTAGATGATACATATAATTCGTTACTAACCGGTGGTCTACCAGTATCTATTGATATTAATTCTGGAATACATAAAGCTCAGAGTTTAACTACAATTTGGACTATGTTTATTCTATTAATTACTATGGCATTCCTATTCAGGTCTCCTCGATTAGCAATTTTCACCATGTCTGCTGTGGCTGCAGTAGTTCTATGGCAACCATTACTGATGAGATTCGGTGGAGTTGGAGTAAATGTATTTACGGCTATGATTGGAACAATAGTATTTGGAATAGGTGTTGATGATTCAATACATATTATTGATCGTATTAAGGACGAAGGAGAAACTCCTGCAGGGATAGTCAAATCAGTAGCTAAAACTGGACAGACAATCTTTGAAACAACTGCTACAACATGTGCAGGACTTTCGGCTGGATTATTTGTATCAATACCTGGTTTACAGAATTTCTTTGTACTAATGATGGTTTTGTTAGTACTAGCTTTGTTGGCAAGTGCAATCTTCCTTCCATCTATTATCGTATTACAGAAGGAATTAACTTCACGCATAATGGGTCATGGTTCTTGGTTAGATTATGCTGATAGCGGTTCATTAGAGGAATCTACCGTTTTAGATGCAGTATTAGAATAGCGTTCGCACTATTAATTTGTGAGGGTGCAGGGAGTAAGCCCCTTTCTGTTCACTTTTCAGCTGGTCACATT
>JAJPRD010000049.1 GCA_023700255.1 Candidatus Thalassarchaeaceae archaeon
TCTAATTTCACGTTTAAAGCAGTACCTAAAGCTACTCCCGTCACACCTAAACCAGTTGCAATTTTTGCATTATCACTATACAATTTAGTTTTAGCAACAGTTACAGCAGAATCAGATTTGATTTTCCAGATTGCTCTAACAGGTGCTTGGGCATATATAGGCAATTGAGAGACCTCCTCCTCGAATTTTACATTTACACCTTGAAAAATAGAATCGATCATTTCAGGACTTGATGGAGATTCAATCATTTGTTCGAATTCATCAGACCATTTCTCAGCAAGATCTGTTATAGATTCAGGTTTTGACTCATTAGATAATTGTATTGACGAATCTTGAGTTACTCCTTTTATTGGAGAATCAGATATCTCATCATTAGTGACAGTTTCATCAGAAGATTCAGTGATTGTGATCTTACCAGCACCTACAAATCTACGAACTCCAAGAGGTATATTTTGGTCTGCTGGGACTCTGGTCCATCCACCATCATACCAATCATACGCACCATTTTGTTCCCTATTATCTAAACTCCAAGATGGTGCTCCACCATCACTAGCATTATAGAAATATAATCTGCAATTATTAGAATTCATATACCAGGATTTATCATTTATATTAGAACTTTGTAGAACATACTTGCCATTATATTTATCATTAGGATGATCTGATATCACAAGAGAATTCGTGCTGGCAGTAGTTTTATTTTCTATGCCTAAAAGAGACATTAACTCATTCTGTGAAAGATTACCATTACCATCTATATCAATTGCAGAAAAAATTGGTCTGAGATAAGAACGAGGTGCAGGCGACCCGGTTAATCTTGTAAGGCCTTTATCAAATTCATCTAAATTAATTAAACCGTCACCATCAATATCAAATTTAGAGATTAAAGATTCAGCAGTTAAGCCCTTGCTAATAAGTAATTTTTCAAGGTTTTTCATAGCTGCTGCTACTAGCTTGTCTGAAAGTTCCATATTAGTTGGGGGAAGAACATAGACATGATACTTGCGCCGTCAACATTTCTTTAGATAGGTGTATCTAAACGAATGGTGGTTGGACAATAATTGATCGAATTCGACGACGAGAGCTTGTTTGGATCCATAGTTCTTGACCTAAAACTACATTGTCAAGATAACCTAATGCTATACCGGTTCGATTGAGACTTGGAGACGGTCCACCGCTTGTCACGTAGCCAATAATTCTTGCATCCGCATCGGGACCATCTAGAACTAGATGACCAGGCCGTGGAGATGGTCCTCGTTCTTGACATAGAAGACCATGCCATCTAGAGTTAGAATTCATCGAATTGATTACTGATTCTTTACCAATGAAATCATGATCTAAATTTAATCCGAAGGGAACGTTTGTTTCTGTAGAATTTCTTGTTAAAAATCCATTCGGAAAATCTACTTCAGGATTCATGCCTAAGCCTGGCCATAAAAAATCCTGACCTGAAAGAAGATATCCTTTTTCCAGTCTTAACGTATCTCTCGCGCCTAAACCCACAGGTATGGCACCAAATTCAACTAATGAGGTCCAAAGCTTGCTGGCTTGATCATCTGGGATAAAAATCTCGACACCTTTTTCCCCAGTATAACCAGTACCCTGAATCCAACCAGTGATTCCTAAATCATTTGAATTGATTTCTTGGCATCTAAACCTAGATACAACATTTTTCACACCTAATACCTGTTGTAAAATTGAAGATGATTCAGGACCCTGAAGAGCGATTATACTCGTCCCATTCGAAAAATCAGTTATAGTTATTGAGCCATCATCAGGAAGATGAGATTCAAACCAATCCCACATTATGGAAATCATAGAGGCATTAGGAACACCTAATACTCGACTCTCAGAATCAACTGCAAAAATCATGTCATCAATAATATTACCATGAGTATCTAGAAAATGAGTATATCCGCACTGACCATTTGTGAAGTTCATATACTGTTGAGTACCTATAGAATTCAACCATGATAAAACATTTTCACCTTGGAATTCGAAAAAACCCATATGAGATACATCAAATAATCCTGATTTTTCACGACATAATAAATGTTCTTCTTGTATTGAGGTATACCAAATTGGTAATTCGAAACCATGAAAATCAACAATCTTTGCACCAGCTTCTAAATGCATCTCATAAAGAGCCGTTCGTACTAGCCCACCATCTCCCATATATGATTGGAGTAAGAGGAGGTGCAAGAATGTGGCGCTCAGATAAACAGGAAAAAGTGGATTAAAAAATCAAGAATTTGACCTCAAAAGGCGAGAGGTTTATATATGACTGACATGACTATACAACTTGAGGTTGACATGATGAAGAGAGATACGCAGCAACAAAAATCATCTGTAAATCAGAACCATAATGGAGACAATCGAAAGAAGGCGATAATTCCAAATAAAAGACCCTCCAGAGCCAGAGGAACAGATGCTGTGAGTGGAAAATGTAAGGTTTGTAGTTCAAACTCATGGGATACTGATGCTGCAAGAGGAGAAACCATATGTGCAGAATGTGGATATGTTGCTGCAGAAAATATGATTGATCCTGGTGCTGAATGGACTAATCATTCAGGGGGTAATGACAGAAGTCGAGTAGGCGCACCTACGACATTAACGCTTTCTGATAAAGGACTATCTACTGAAATCAGTAGAACAGATCTGACCTCAGGAGCAGCTGCAAGGCATGGGATGACTGGGAAAAATCTACGAGAATGGAGAAGGAGGCAAAGAGTCGACCAGAGAAGTAAAACGAGAGACAGCAGAAGTAGAAACCTGACTATTGCTATGCAATTTATTCGTGACAGAGGTGATTTACCTCCACAGATTGAACAAGAGGCTGCCAACTTATATCGTCATGCTATGAAAGAGGGAATAGTTACTGGCCGTAGTATCAGAGGAGTTACTGCTGCCTGTGTCTATATTGCAGCAAGGCAGGCTGAAATCCCTAGGAGAATTGATGTCATTGCCAAAGCCTTTGATATGATCTCTGAAGTTGAAGAAAAAGAATTGAAAAGAACCATTCGATTAGTGGCTAGAAAAATGAATACTCACCATATTACTGGACCAGAGGAATATTTTGAAAAATTTCATTCGGATCTAGGACTTCCACCATATGTACTTGGAGATACAAGAGATTTGTGGGACAAAGTCAGTCAGAACATGATCTGGCAAGGAAAAAAACCATCAGGAATTGCAGGATGTATGTTGTATAAAGCGTCACAAAACAGCAATTCACCAAGAACACAGAGTGAAGTTTGCAAAGTATCAGGTATAAGTGAAGTTACTTTAAGAGGGCTGTTAAAGATCTTAAACCAAATAATGCCAGAATGAATAGGTAAATCTGATTAATCTATTTCATGTATTGTAATAGGGATATTTCTTTTTTGAGCTATTTCAATAATAATCCTAGTCCATTTACTAGTCTTTGAAGGGATGGCTAGAATATCAGTAGCTGCATTAAGAATTTTTTCAGTAAGCGTATTAGGCGCTTCAGGCCGTCCACTATCTCTTAGAGTTCTGTTAGTATCACCCCATTCTTCGGTAAATATAGCAATCGGAATTGAATTATTGTCAGCCCAACGTTCGGCCATATAGTCAACACCACTCGCACCACCAACTATGATCAAATCAGGATAACCATTCGCATCAACCCATTGTTCTATAAGATTTTCAAATATTTCATAATCGTAAAATCGACTACTTCCCACTAAAGCAAGGTTAATTACATTACCATCTAAATTCAAATCTCTTTTTCCAAGCGAATCAACCACATTTTGTCCAACTCCAGTTACCATCGGTGTTCCCAGAAAGGTCTGTAGACATAAAGGTCGGGTTGAAAATAAATACATTGTTTGATATCTTATTAGCATTACGGGCAGATAGAGGGAAACCTGATGGCACTAGATATTAACTCAATTCGTGCTGATTTTCCAATACTTAGTAGGATTCTACCGAATGGTAAACAATTAGTTTATTTCGATAATGCAGCTACTTCTCAAAAACCACAATGTGTAATTGATGAAATGACTAGGTATTATGAAACTTATAATTCAAATGCACATAGAGCAAATCACACACTAGCAGATGAAGCTACAACTGCATTAGAAAATGCAAGAAAAGAGATTGCACAATTCTTTGGAACTAAACCGGGAAATCTCGTATATACAAGTGGAGCAACTGAAGCAATAAATCTCGTATCTTATGGGTGGGCAAAATATAATCTCAAAGAAGGTGATGTAATTGTACTTACAGAAATGGAACATCATGCAGATATTGTACCATGGCAAGAATTATCGAAAGAGAAAGGAATTGAAGTACGATATGTACCAATAAATACTGAAACTTATACTCTAGATATGGATGCTTTTGAGGTGGCCGTAAAAGATGCATCATTAGTCTGTGTCACACATACGAGTAACGTTCTAGGGATTAGAAATCCAATAGAACAAATAATACAAATAAGTAAGAAATATGGTGCGTATATACTTCTAGATTGCGCCCAGGGTGCTCCACATGAAAAAATAGACTTTAGTGCTTTAAAGGCGGATTTTATTGCGATTTCGGCACATAAAATGGCAGGACCAACAGGTATTGGATGTTTATTAGTATCATCAGAAAGACTCGAAGAAATGGGGCCATTTATGACTGGGGGGTCAATGATTAGAAAAGTGACAACCGAGGGATCAACTTTTCAGGAGGGTCATGCTATGTTTGAAACAGGTACACCAAGAATTGCAGAAGCAATAGGTTGGGGTGCAGCCGTAAAATGGCTTTCACAATTTGAAATGAAAGACATTCATGATCATGTACATGAAATAGCAGCATGGACTGGTAAAGAAATGAATAAAATACCCGGGATAAAAATATATGGAGACCCCTCTAATAAAAATTCATCTGGCGCTGTTTCTTTCTTACATGAAACAATACAATCCCAAGATTTAGCATTTTTACTTGATGAAGGTGGTTTTGCTGTGAGAACTGGACATCACTGCGCTCAACCATTAATGGACGCATTAGGTGTTCCATCCACAAATAGGGCCTCATTCTGGATATACAACACACAAGAAGAAGCAGAGTCATTTATATCTCATCTAAGAAATGTATGTGAAAGATTTGCTTAGCATATACAATCAATTTCAATAGAAATGACGTGTTGGATAGACCATGGAAGGTGCTTCTTGGCCGACACATCTAACACCAATAATTGAAGAATTCAAGGATTGCTTTGATTCGATGGAGAGATATGAGTTACTATTTGAATATGCTAAAAAGCATCCTAGCTCATTACCTATAGAGGAATGGAATGACAAAAATCAAATTTTGGGATGTCAATCAAGAGCACATGTGAAATGTTCATTGGATGAAAATGGACTTTTTTTATTAAGAGCTGGAGCAGATGCACAAATTGTTCAAGGTTTAATGTCGATAACAGCAATCACGGTAAATGGAATGCTACCAATTGAGGTTGCAAAACTAACTCCCGAATTTGTAAAGGAAATGGGGTTAAAATCGTCATTAACACCGAGCAGGGCAAATGGTTTCTTAAATATGTTCAATAGAGTGGTTTCAGAGGCGGAAGTACTTTCGGAGAGATAACATGGTAGATAAGGCAGCAGTTTTAGAATCTTTAATA
>JAJPRD010000001.1 GCA_023700255.1 Candidatus Thalassarchaeaceae archaeon
GGTTTAGGTCCCAGTGCGTAGTGCTTCGCAGGTTCAAATCCTGTCCCCTGCACCATTTTTTTACTCATGTATGTTATTTCTATCTTTAGATATTGTAAATCAATACCGCTGACTTAATGTCCCACCCCCCTCCATCAAGCATTATGTCAGTTGATGAGGGTTCATTGAGGGAGATAGATGAACCCCCAGGAAAGGCTAATTCTAATGAAAAAGATAGTCTTGATAAAGAATTAGATCGGATAAGATCTCGAAGAACTGATACCGATAAAAAATTCCCTAAAACATTTGATGATGTTGTACTTATTTTCGGTTTAATAGCTGGAATTATATTTTTTGGAAGCGTAACACTCCTTTCATCAGGAGTATTTGCAGAGGATTCAATCTTTCTAGATGAAACGCTATCTAAAACACCTCTCGATACAGGTGGTGAATGTATAGATGGTGAGGGGGCGATTTCTTTCGATATTTATGTATCTAACCATGATGAATTTAATGTAAAATCAAAAAATGCTGTGTCGAATAATGCCTCCGTATTAGTTGTGAAATTGGTACATTTAAATTATTCAAACACTGATGATGGTCATTATGAAAGTGGTATTGGTGATGTTGAACTTTTATTTGAATTAGATGAGAGTATTGCTGATGGGAATTATTTGTTAATTGTTGCTTTATATCAAAGTGATAATGCTTCAGAATTGTCTGTGACTAATTCCACAACCTTCTCTCAAGTATCTGACCAACTAAGAATCAGTGGCAGCGAGAAAACAATAGATGTTGAAGTTACAACTCATTCATCAGGTGGAGTCTTTAGTTCAGATATGAGGAAAGAAGTGGAGGTTTTTGATCCGGATCCAAGAGTATGCCTAACAATGGCTGAATTAGGGTATTGGGGATGGGCTTTGATGGCTTTGGAATGGGCTGGAGGTAGAGAGACTGCTATGCTTACAGGAGGTAGTGCCCAAGTTCCTGCTTGGTGGATGGCTATTATTTCACTTGGAATGTCTATATTCTTTTTATGTGTTCAATATCCATTAATGCACCGTATGTATCATAGAGATATTGATGATTTATTAACTAAAAAACAGCTTCGTAGACTTATTGAAAGAACTCTTAGAAAATCTGAGAGGGATCAGAGAGTATTAATAAAATTTGAAGATTTAAAAATGCAAGAGCGGGCAATATCTGTTGATATCATAATTCCTTATCAAACGACTAGTAAGACGATTGGAGGGGCAACTGACATCCGTGCAGGTTTTACTAAAGATTTACTCGAAGAATTTGCAATATTTGGTGAAATGAGACCTTTGCAGATTAAATCATTATCTCTTGATGGTATTAATGGTAATTTAAATAATGAATTTATACTTTCTAGAGATCTTTCAATTATTGGCTCAGAGAGAAGTGTTCTATCAGAAGATTATAGTGGATTTTTCACAGGTCTTGGCGCCAATGGTAAGCTAGATGAAGAAGTAACTCAATTATTGAATAAATGGTTTAAAAAGCATAATCTTATAGATTACGGTACTGCTATAATTGTTGATGAAGATTCTGTATTAATTAGGGTAATATATACTCCTATTATGAGATTCTCATATTTTCTTTATCGCAAATCATATATCGATATGCAAGAGGACTTGACACAATATATGCGTGAAGCAATAAATCAATCATTAGGTTCAAGGGAATTAATAATTAGTGCAAGAAACGAGAAAGCGACTCTCTCAGATAGAGCAGTAGCAGGAAGAGTTGAACAAGCGCAGAAGACATACGAGAGCCTTACTGATTCTATTGGGATTTCAGAAAAAGATGACTTAATTGGTGAAGCTATGGTGGCTAAACAGGGTGGTATTACAGGGGCATTATTGCAAAATCCATTCATGGGTGATATTCTTTCATCAGTGGAATACGTTGCACATTCTAATCGTTCAAGAATTGATAAATATGGTTTTTGGGCATTAATTGTTTTTGTTTGGATCCCATTTATGGCTAGTGGTGTATTAGTTGGTGCAATGTTAGGATTAGTTGCTAGAATGCGTTTTCGTAGAGTGTTATTAGCATGTCTTGTTGGAGGCTCAGCAGCGTCTATTACCTGGGCGTATACTGCAAGAGGAATAATAGAGTTCATGGAAAGATATCATGCCCAGACTTTCATCCCATTCCTAATTATCTTAGCCTTTATTTTCACCTTCCTTCATTTGAGAAGAAATAAAAGACGACGTCGTGAGGAGTTATTCAGAGAATCAATGAATTTCTTTGCTAATGCTAGTAATTCTTGAAAATTATATGGTGTAAATATGAATAAGTTATTGGAAATGAAAAACCTTCAGAGATATTATGAAACTCCTGCGGGGATTGTCAAAGCACTTGATGGAATTAATATTGAAATTAATGAAGGTGAACTTGTCATTTTACTTGGTCCCTCAGGTTCAGGTAAAACAACACTTCTCAATTGCCTATCTGCTCTTGATAGTCCAACTAATGGAGAATATGATTTCAAAGGAAAAGAAGTGCCTCGTAATCATTCTGAAAAAATGACTTCATTTAGAAGAGAGAATATTGGATATGTATTCCAATTCTTCAATCTTCTTCAAGACCTGACGGTTATAGAGAATATATTGCTAATTCAGGAATTAGCTGGAAAGAAAGACCCAGTACGGGCCGAGCAGTTACTCAAACTTGTGGGACTTAATTCAGAGAAAGATAGGTTCCCTGGAGAAATTAGTGGGGGTCAGCAGCAACGAGTAGCGATTGCACGTAGTATTGCAAAGAAACCCACTCTACTTTTAGGAGATGAGATGACTGGGAATCTAGATACAGAAACTTCTGACAAAGTAATGCAGGTTCTAGTCGAGGCTTGTGCGAATGAGAAAATTACAGCAGTTTTCGTAACTCATGACGAGTCTCTTGTCAAATATGCTACACGAGTTATTCGAATAGATAGTGGTCGAATAATATCCGATGAAGAAGTCAATAAATCAAAATCTTAGGAGTGAGGTGATTTATATCCTATTGAATAAAAGACTAGCAAGAAGTCTATTGGGGACAAAATTACGATTAGTAGCCGTCATTGGAATGATATTTGTTGGTGTATTCGCAGGTATCACTTTTGGTGGCTATGCTGCTAATCTTGAGCCAATGTATGACTCTGTATACGATGACTCAGAATCCGGAGCAAATCTTGCTGATTTATGGATTGACAATAAAACTACTGTCTGGTCACAAAATCAGGTTCAATCATTGTGTGTAGAAGCAGAGTCACTGTGGCCTGTAGGATCTGATGGTTTAGATGTCTGTGAGGGAAGAATGGTGATTAATGGAGCAATGTTCCATAGCGATGTTACAGGTGATCACATAATTAATTCAATATGGCATGGAATATCACCCGATTCTGAAATCGATAGGTTATGGTTTCCTGACGGTAATTCTGAGGGTTATCCTGCCTCTGATGCAGATGAGATAGTAATTGATGCTCATGTCAAAGAGGCACTCTCTCTTAATTTAGACGATGTAATTAGTATAGGAGCAGGGAATGGAAGTATGAATTTCACTATTGTTGGATTTGCATATCACCCTTTGCATATTTATATGGCCCCTGAGGGTTCAATTGTTCCTCCGGAATCAGGTCAGTTTGTTACTGGTTATGTGTCTCATCTTGGTATGCAAAGATTGACTGGTTTTTCGTTTGGTTCTGCTAATACAATAATGTTTGATATTGAAGGCACACCATCATTCGATCTTTCTAATACTGAAGAATATGAGGGAGAAGAATTAGATGCTGTGAAAGCATCGTTAATTGAATCCATGGAAGAGGTAGGATTAGACGGAAGAATACGTGATCGTGGCCAGATTGAATCAGTCGAACTTATGAGACAAGATCTTGAAAGTGCTAAGAAAACAGCAGCTCCATTTACCATATTGATTCAATTTATAGCTGCCATAACTATAGCTCTCAGTTTGCAGAGATTAGTTCAGAGTCAAAATCGTGAGATAGCGATACTAAGGACACTTGGGATACCACGTAATTCAATAATGACTGGATACCTAATCGCACCTCTTTTTATAGGTTTTTTTGGTTGTTTACTAGGTGTAATTGCCGGTCCTTATGGCATGAACGGGATGCTCGATTTCTATGAAGGAATTGTTGGTATACCAATTATTGAGAGATCAATACCAATGAATCTCTATGTATCTACTATCGGCTTAACAATGTTCATTGTTTTTATTTCGGGAGTATTTCCTGCATGGAAAGCAACGCGTGTTGATCCACTTGAGGTTCTTGGAGGGAATACGGAAATAAGGGTGGGATCAAACTTATTACGTTCGCTAACTAATTGGATGCCTACTCTTTTAGGTTTATCAATTCGTTCAAGTCTTAGGAAACCCGCCAGACTATCAATGACATTTCTAGCAGTTGGTATTTCATTGATGCTTGCTGGTTCTATCCAAATGATGGCTTTCAGTCTTCAAGATACAGTAGTTGGCGGACTAAGAGATGACCAGTCTTGGGATGTTCAGGTTTATGTGCAATCTGATGGTGAGTTTTCAGTGATAGAATGGGCTGAGGATAATGGGGCTTCTTATGAAATTATTATCGAAACCTCAACCGGTAATCTCGTGGATAATTCGGATATGCAACGAAACTTCGTTGTTGTGGGCCTGAGTGGATATGGACAAGGGGAATCTATGCGTAGTTTGGAAATCATTGAAGGAAAAATACCTGCATCTGGAAGTACTATATTCCAGGTGATGATGGATGAAGGGTCATTACAAATGAGTGGTTGGTCGGTAGGTGAAACACATCTAGTTTCGATTTCAGGATTAGAACTTAATGTTGAAATAGTGGGTTCAGTGAGGGGTGAGATTTCTCGCATAATGTTCTTTACGCAAACAGATTTGTCAAGTGTCATCGGATTAAATGCTACTTCGGTATATCTTGAGTTACCTGAAGGTGTTGAAATTGATGAAGGTCTTGGCAATATTTCTAATGGGATTCAAGAAAGAGAAACTCTTCTCAAAGGTATTGAAATATTACTCGATAAACAGACCCAGGTTCTTACTGCTATAATGGGGTTAGGAGTACTGTTCACTCTGGTTGTAATGTTCAATACGATGATTATGAACATCGCTGAGAGAGACTTTGAGCTTGCTACTTTGAGGGTATTAGGAGCATCTACTCTTAGTCTTGGTACAATGCTCCTTTTTGAAAGTGTATTAATTGGAATAATAGGCGGATTATTTGGAATCGCTTTTGCATTTGGCGGGGCAGTAGGTCTCGCTGCATCATTTTCAACATGGCAGTTTTATTTTCCAGTAGTGCTTGTTCCCAGTGTTGCAATTCAACTTATGATAATTGTTTTATCTATTTCAGTAGCCATGGTTCCTATTGGAATATGGAGGCTTAGGTACATGAATTTGGTAGAGAAAGTAAAAGACCTATCTCAATGAGGTTAGTATCATGCGTATTGTGACTTGGAATTTAAATGGTATCAGAGCCGCTAATCGTAAAGGCCTTGATGATTTTATTAGAGAAATTGATAGTGATGTTTGGTTATTCCAAGAAGTTAGGGCTCTACCCGAGCAGATGCCTGATAATTGGAAGCCAGCAGATGGGCATGAAGTAATTTGGCATCCTGCTCAGAAGAAGGGATATTCAGGAGTTTCCACTTGGTCCAGAGTAGGGATTTCTGAAGAAGGCCGAGGCATTTCAACTAATGTTGATATAGATGATTCTGAAGGTAGAGTTCTTCATACGAAACATGGTGTTCTCCATTGTATTAACATCTATCTCCCAAACGGTGGTGCCAATATCGAAAGACAGAGGTTCAAAGATAAATGGTTGGAGGATTTACTCGTTTGGTCAAAGAAATTCATAGATGTTGATGAGCCAGTGCTTCTATGTGGTGATCTTAATATCGCTCATACTGAAAATGACATCTGGAATCCATCAGGTAATAAAAATACTTCAGGATTCCTTATTCATGAAAGGGAATGGTTCACTCGCTTTTTATCAATAGGGTGGAATGATTTACTTAGAATTGAAGTTGGTGATATTAAGGGTCCATATTCATGGTGGTCTAATAGAGGTCAAGCTAGAGCGTTGAATAGAGGCTGGAGGATAGATTATGCTCTTGCTAATGAAGCGGCACTTAAGATATTTAAATCAGCTAAAGTATTGAGGGAAGGAGGACTTTCAGTATCTGATCATGCTCCACTAATCATTGATTTAGATTTATAATTTCTAATTAAATCTGCTGAATTGTCTATTATTTCTATACGATACCTTTCAAGAGGGATACAGTAGGCGCTAATTCATGGTAGAAGGGCTTGTAGATCGTCTAGCCCAAATTCTTCCGGGTGGAAAAGGTGTTTGGGTCCCTATGGATCATGGCATTTCTGGTTATCCGGAGAAGGGTCTTGAACAAATGGATGAAGTTGTATCTTCCTGTATCTCAGGGGGTGCTGATGCAATTGTTTTACAAAAAGGTGCTTTGAGTCATTATGTAGATCAGACTGGTTGGGGGAATTTCGTTTGTCATGTATCTGTATCTACTGTAAATGCAGGTCCTAGAGATCAATACAAGGTAAGAGTAGCTAATGCTGAAGAATGCCTTATTAGGGGTGCTAACGCAGTTTCAGCTCAAATTAATCTTGGTGACGAGAATGAACCTGAGATGATTGAAGATATGGGTATGTTAACTAGTGAAGCAATGGCATTAGGTCTCCCTACGCTCGGGATGATATATCCAAGAGGCCCTCATCTAAAAATCGCTGAAAGTGATATCACAAGAGGTGTTGCTCATGCTGCTAGAGTTGCTTGGGAACTAGGATGTGATATTGTTAAGGTACCTTGGACCGGTGATGTCGAATCGTTCAAGTTAGTTTGTCAGGCAGTCCCTATACCTGTATTTATTTCAGGCGGGCCACGAGGTATCTCATTCAATGACTTACTTCAAATTGTAGAACTATCAATGGTATCTGGTGGCTCAGGTGTTTGCATCGGCCGTCAAGTATTTGGTGCCAATGACCCAGAGTCTTGTATTCGCGCACTTAGAGCAGTTGTTCATGATGGTGAAACTGCAGTTAATGCTTCAAAATTACTTGAGAGGTGAGTATTTGGAACTTTGGCAAGATTCCAATAAAAATGAATCTTCACGTGAATCTTGTTCTAGATTATGGACAGGTTCAGCTCCTGATGTAGCAGAAGTAAATCTTGATGATTCAACATCTCAAAAAGAAGCGATTTCTCTTATTGGTATGATACCTTGGATTCTTGTTAGATGTTCTGATTGGAAAATGATTCCTTTAGAAAATCTAATATCAAATTCATCGGGTAGTGGTACTAAAATCGCTGTTGCAATAAATAAAATTGTAGACATTAATGGCGCTGCTTTTGCTCTCGAACATGGTGTTGATGCTCTCTTGCTACCATCTCATGATGATGAACTTTGGAATGAAGCGGAATTAATATCCTCTAATAAAATAATAAAAGTCACTTCTAATCACATTACTGATTTATCTTCTGCTAAGGTAGAATCTATTGAGTCAACTGGAATTGGAGAAAGAGTGTGTATTGACTTAATTGAAAGATTAGAAGTTGGTGAAGGTATGGTAATTGGTTCAACTTCATTTTCTCTTGCCTTAGTTCATGGTGAAACAATTGAATCAGAATATGTTCCTTCAAGACCATTCAGAGTTAATGCAGGGTCTGTTCACTCTTATGTTTTAATGGCTGATGACTCTACCCGTTATCTTTCTGAATTATCAGCTGGTGATGAAGTAGCAATATTTTCTCATTCTGGTCAAAGAAGAAAATGTATAATTGGTCGCCTTAAAATAGAAAAACGTCCATTTCTCATAATTCGTTTTAGATCTAAATCGAATTTTGAAGGACAAATAATGTTACAACAAGCTGAGACTGTAAGGCTTATTGATAAATCAGGTGATATAGTCTCAGTGACAAATATTAAAATTGGCGATGAGATTATTGTACGTAATGATAATCAAATGAGGCATATAGGTAATGCACTGGATGGGGAGATGACTGAGAAATGAAGGTCCTCGCTGAAGCAGAAGCTAATGCTGCCATCTCAATACTCCATGCTTTAGGATTAGGTAAAGGATGTTCAATCGGTATCGATTTAAAAATGAAAGTTGAATTAGTTTCTGAAGTCCAAGAGGTCGAAGCAGATCATCACTCACTACTTGACTCAATAGAGTTTATTTGGAGGCAAAATGGTCTACCTTTGCCTGATGATTTTGGATGGCGTATTTCTTCCAATATACCAATCGGGCAAGGTCTTAAATCAAGTTCAGCGCTCTCTTGTGCTGCATTAAAAGCTCTTAACAATGCTACATGGGCCGGGTTAAATGATTTCGAAATTATAGATTTAGCAGTATCTTCACAACGCCATGCTGGGTGTACTATATCAGGGAGTATGGATGACACATGGGCAGCTATTTCTTCAGGGTGGAAATTGGTAGATCCATCTCAAAAAGCGGAAGAATCTATCTTACTTAAAGGAGATTTAGAAGAAAACATCTATCAAATATTCTTAATTCTTAGAGGAAGACGTTCTAATGATATCAATGCTCAAAAATTTAAAGAACAATCTAAGATATTCAATCGAGCATTAGGCTTATTATCAGGAGAATCTATTTTTCATGCAATGTCGGCTAATGGTATGGCAGTAGCCGCGGCAACGGGTGATGATGATGCTCTGCGTATCTGTAATCAAGCAATAGTCAATGGTGCGATTTCAGCGGCAATTACTGGTTCTGGCCCAGTAATATCTGTCGTATGTTTTGGCCAAGAGAATTCAACTATGCGTGAGTATCTTAGTCGAACAGATTATGAAATTATTGAGACTAATTTTTCAAATAAAAAATTAATAGGTTTGGTGAATTTATGAGTATGAAGTTAGGTGAGCGTCTCCGAGTGACTCTTTTTGGCGAAAGTCATGGACGTTGTGTAGGAGCATTATTGGAAGGCCTACCTGCTGGTACACCTATTGATAATGAGGCGTTATTAGATTTCATTAATAGAAGAAAACCTGGTAGGAAAGGGCTCTCATCTAGGGCAGAGATTGATGAATGTGAGATAATGTCTGGAGTCAACGAAGGTGTAGCTACAGGTTGGCCAATACTTTTAATCACTCATAATTCTGATGTACGTTCAAAAGATTATTCATTTCTTCCAGATCATCCTCGCCCTGGTCATGCCGATATGGTAGAGCATATTCGAACAGATGGAGTCAGCGATCTCAGAGGTGGAGGTTCGCAATCTGCTAGACTTACTTTTGGTCTTGTAGCTGCTGGAAGTCAAACACGTGCTTTGTTAGACTCAGTAGGTTGGTCTTGCTCAGCACATTTGGCAAGTGTAGGAGATATTGTCTCTGAACCCTTATTCGAATTAGATAGAGTTACTCCATTAGAGGAGGGGACTGATATGGCTCGTTTGAATTGTAGAGATTCTGTCGCAGTTGTAAAAATGTCAAAATTATTAGAAAATATCAGAAAAGAACTTGATTCTATAGGTTCTTCAGTTGAATTATTGATTGAAGGGTTACCAATAGGAGTTGGTGAACCATGGTTTGACGGTATTGAACCGGCATTAGCCAGAGGTTTGATGGCAATACCTGGAGCTAGAGCGGTAGAATTTTCTCATGGTTTTAAGACGTCAAAGATGAGAGGTTCAGAGAATAATGATGCCTGGACTTTAGAAGGAAAAAACCCTGTATTGGAGGGCTCAGAATCTGGTGATGCAGATGGCTCTTTAGGCGGTCGTTCAACAAGTGCTAGCATTAGAGTAGTAGTTCATTTCAAACCCCCTAGTAGCCTTGCTAGAGAACAATCAACGTTACATCTGCCTAGCGGAGAACAAAGGCCTCTGAAGGTCCATGGTAGGCATGATCCAGTATTAGGCCCAAGAGCAGTACCTGTGGTTGAGTCAGTTGCTATACTAGTTATTGCCGATTTAGGTTTAATTGGCGGATATATTGAATAATTTTTTATTCATTTACTACTATTTTCTCTCATCTGCGCCAACCTTGCCGGTAAGTTGACTGCAAATGCAGATGCTACGATCATAAACACAACTGCGGTTCCCAGAGCAACTCCGTAAACAGATGTTAATTCTACACTCTCTTCAAGTCTTTTTGCAGTAGAGTCGCTACCTAGTAATCCAACTATAAATGGGATGATTAAATTAATCATCAGAGTAATTAATGCGACGAATCCTGCAACTAGAGGTGTAATCATTAATGACCTATAATATTGAGAAGTTATTTTCTTAACATTCATCACATAGACTTCACCAGTTCTGATGGATTTATCAAGCATGGAGAATCTTATGATTCCGCTTGTTAATTCTATATACATTACAAGGAAAAGTGCATAAGATATCAATAGCAGTTTCTGAGCGATTTCTCCATCTGGAAGTAAGTCTATACCAAATTCAACTTTACTGCCTGCAAATCTAATTGTAACTAAAATTAAGATGATATAAGATATCAAAATTGCACGTTGTTCTCTTTGGAAAATCCCATACATTCCTCCAATAAAACCCATTGCTATGAGTAATATATGGAATAATGCTCCAATTGCTGGTTGATTGATTATGTCACTTAACCAAAACCATGCAGTCCCAGATACTGGTGTTACAGTAAATGTTACGATAGATAAAAGTGTTAGAATAATTGCTGCCGACATCTGTAATGTCTGGACAACTCTATCTGGTGGTAAGAATTTAGTTTTAGATACAATAGGTCCACCAAATAATGATTCAATCATTGATGGCACGTGAACTTCTGGAATAGCATCTTTAGGGATTTCTGAACTTCCCGTCATTTTACCTGCTGCTTTTTTCCTACTAGGTGCAGATGATCTGACGGTTTTACCATCGTATAAATGAGACGTGTCTGATTTCTTTTCTGCCAAATCAATTCCTCCTCAAAATCCTCTTGCCCCAGATAAAGCTGTATTCAATAGCATATCTGGTTCCCAGTCCATAACATTCGCGCCCAGCCCTCTTAATTCGCTCATTAGAATATCTCTTTCTGTTTTTAGTAATTCATAGCCAGTTCGATCTAACCTTCTTGCGTCAAACTCAAATTCTAAACTACTTGGTGATAGTATTGTGACATCAAAGTTTCGAGATCTAAAGTCTCTCACTGCTTCAATTATAGTAGGGTCATCTTCTAGAGGGCTTAGAATAATTATAGGACTGCCTCTATTAATGTGCGGCATAATTCTATTTGTTACAACTTTTAGAGGCGTATTTCCTTTGGCCATAGCACCCGCTAGCTTTGTTAGGATAACATATAATTGCTTTTTACCAGTATCTCTGTCTACTGATACAATTTCATCACCATAGACTACCAATCCTACTGAATCTCTTCTTGAAAGGAAATATTGTGCTAAACTTGCTGCTGCTCTAGTACTATATACCAATGAGTTTCTACTTACTGGACCCGTTTCAGATACTGATCTACTATCAACAAGTAAAATAATGTCACTAACAGCATCTCTTTCGAACTCATTAACCATCAATTTACCGCCCGATCGAGCAGTAGCTTTCCAGTTTACTTTCTTCATTGCATCCCCTGGTACATATTCTCTTAGGTTATAGAAATTTGACCCCTCACCTGGATTTCTTATGTTTACCGCACCTGTGAAAATCTTAGGTACACGACTTTTGATTAATGCATCTTTAATATCTTCCATTTTTGGGAAAACTAGGAAATCATCATAAAGATGAATTTCTCTTTCATTATGGAATAGTCCAAATGTATCTTGTATTCTAATACATACTGGACCAATTGTGTAGAATCCTCTTAATGGTGCTTCAATAGTGTATGCAATTTCTGTTTCTCTTTGAGGTCCTAATTCCATCAAGACGTAATTTGCTCCTTTCTTTATTCTCATTACTTCTGGTACTCGATCTCTAACTTCCAGAACTTTAGAGAGATTTGATTTATTCTGAATTCTTATAGATACATCGATTTCACCATCTTCAAAAACACGTGCTGATGATAATCTTCTTAGTGCTACGAGATTTTGTAATGCAATACCACCTGTGTCGTTATCATCATCCATTCTTCTTCCAGATGATGATACATCTGCATTTGTAGTCCTAAATGCGGCCCATGTAAGGAACGAAAGAAGAACTACAGCTACAGTCACTAGTTGTTGATTACGTAATACTAGCCCTAGGAGATATAGAGCTACCGCCAGCGATGCAAACATTGCTGATTTTCTACTCCATGCCATAAGCAAATCTCCTATTAATTAGTAAAATAAAATCATACCGTTGGAACTGGTACTTGTCTAAGGATATCTGAGACTACTTGATCGTTCTCAAGACCTTTTATTTGGTGTTCTGGTTTCAGGATTAGTCTGTGTGCCACAGCTAATGTAGCAACAGATTTGACATCATCAGGGGTGACGAAATCTCTTCCGCGCATTGCAGCAGCTGCACGACTTGTTTTCAGTAATGCTTGAGAACCACGAGGGGACGAGCCAACTAATACACGGGGATCTTCTCTTGTTCTAGATACAATCTCAACCATGTACATTCGTACTGCTGGGTCTACATATACATCTTCAATAGCTTGTTGCATTGCAACAACTCTTGCAGGATCAGTAATCTCATCAACTTCTACAGCATCTGTCTTTCTCTCAATTCTCCTTCTTAGAATTTCATCTTCATCTGCTCTATCAGGATAACCTACTGACATTTTGAACATGAATCGATCTAACTGAGCTTCAGGTAGTGGATAAGTTCCTTCTTGTTCGACTGGATTTTGTGTAGCCATTGTTAAGAACGGATTTGGTAATTTGTGAGTAATTATACCGATAGTAACTTGTTTTTCCTGCATAGCTTCAAGCAAAGCCGCCTGTGTTTTAGGAGGAGCTCTGTTAATCTCGTCAGATAGAAGTAAGTTGCAGAAAATCGGTCCCGGTTTGAAACTAAACTCTCCTTTCTTTGCATCATAGATATTTGTTCCTGTAATATCTGCTGGAAGCAAATCGGGTGTAAACTGTACACGCTTGAAATCACATCCAAGCGCATCAGCGAAAGTGTTGGTCATCAGGGTTTTTGCAAGTCCTGGGTAATCTTCGAACAGAAGGTTACCATTCGCCAAAATATCAACCATGACATTGTCAATTACGTGGCTCTTTCCAATAATAACTTTCTGAACCTCTAGGCTAATCGCTTCACCGATTGCTCCCACAGCTTCGAGTCTGTCACTCATTTTCTTAGATCCACGAACGCTTTCGGCTTTCTTTGCATAACCCTGGCTAACCGCGTCTGCTTGCGGTGCTTCTGGTTTATTTGCTGGTGGTGTTGCATTCATTTTTCATCTCTCCAATTAATCTAATTTCCCTTACCCCATTTCCTAATAGCTACCATAAGTTGCCTTAGTTCTTGGGGTGAGTATGTTCGTGTTTGGCTGTAAGCTAGTTCCACTAGCCTAGGGTCGCCTATCATTGCTTGGACTTCTGCTGGTGGTTTTGAAGCCATTTGGTCTCGTGTCAGGTCATGATGTACCCTTACTTTAGTGAATAATGATTGTTTGACTCTTAATTTATATGTGCTTGAGTCTAGTTTGTTAGGTCTTTGATTAAACTTAGTTAGATCGAAGACATGTCTCCAGTTTTCCTTCTCAGGTACTACCATCATTGAAACAAGCAGTAGTAATCCTACGTTCAGAACTACGAGCCACTTAAGGAATGTATTAGATGTGAGTAATACTACTGTAGACATAGTCGCTACAAATGGTGCAGAGATAGTTCCAGTTGCATGCCTACTTTCATCGAAAACGATTTGAAAATTACCTGTGTCTTGTCTTATCTGACTAGATAGTTGAGTATTATCGAATTCCATCATTGAGTGTACTAACATTTGGAAATATACACTATTTCCATTCCAGTCATTATTATCATTAATTTCATTCATCCAGCATTTTGATTCTACAATCCCTTCACAAGAAGTTCTCATTCCTGTTTCTGCTGCAGTTGAGATATCCCATAATCGATTTGAAAATGCTTCATCATCTGATACGAACACAATGCTTCCTGTGACGCTTATTTCTTGTAAGTCGCTAAACCCTTTACCTGTTGCTTTGTCGTAAACTTGGACATTAGGATAATCTATGCGAATTATTAGAGATAGGTCTCCAGGTGCTGGATTTAGAGCATTACTTGCATCTCCATCTCCTTCGATATCTATGAATGCAGAAGATGATGCTGTGGCAAGAATATTGACTTCTCTCTGACTATCTTGGTTTGTCTGCGGCAAATCTTCAGCAGTAGGCTCAAATCTTATTCCAGTAGGTGAGCGGAACATTACAGGGATTCTACAGGACTTAGGGTCGTTATTAGATATCTGGAAATCAGAGCAACCTTTTCTTGCCGCACCCGCTTCCATTTCGTTAACATCGTTCTCAACTGACGCAACGCTCCAAACATTCTGCCATACAGGATTCTTTACAGTACCATCTTCATTGTATTCAAGCCAGTGTTGATTTTGATCTAATAGTGGGGAATCGAAATATGATACTCCGAATTTAGATGCTAATCTGTTCGCATTAGTATTATCTGCAGCTACTATTACTTTCCCTCCTTTCTCTGTTACGAAATCATAAATTGCATCAGCAGCAGTTTCATCAATTGGTTTTTCAGGAGACACAATAACTAACATGGTTCGATGAGGGTCTTTCCAATCGTTAACTAGCATCGGCGTAGACATTGTATTTGCTATGAAATACCCATCCTCAAGACCAGTAGGGTCAGTCATATCCTCTCTCATTTCGCTTAATTGAGCTAAATTATTAGATTCATACGCAGAGTAAGAAGTCTCTTTACCTATCACCATCATCATTGGCGCAAGAAGAAGCAGTACAACTGTTACTGTCATAGATGCTATCACAATAGTATTGAAATCCCAGCCCTCTGAATTTTCTTCTACCACAATAATCAATCCTTTTTTTAGATATAGAACATAGCAAACGCTGAACGGTATCTCAACCCAGTGATGAATGATAGTTATATGTTGCTGCTACTAGTTCAGGTCAATAACTTGTTTTAATCAGTTCGAGTGCGTTTTATACACTATACTAGTTCCTCATTTTTTATTTTTTATTTTTATTTTTTTATTGCTATTTGAATAAAACAGAGCTATGCAAGTAGATAATAAAATAGTATTTAATCCAGCTGTTGGTAAATTTGAATCAACCACTTCCAAATCACTGTTTTGGTCATCAGGGTTTGGCTTATTATCTACTGGTTTAGTTAGTGGCGGTTCCACTGTAATTGAGGTTTCATCTTCAGAGATTTTAGAAGATCCTGAATTCATCGCACCATTTGAATAAACGGTTATTTCTAACTTGCAGTTTTTTCTTGGATGACTTTCTGATGCAGTAATTTTCAAATCTGCATTTGATGATTGTCCTTTTTCTAAATCAGTTACGAGTAATTTGTCTAATCCATTATCTGATGTCATTAAAGGACAATTATCTGATAAATCTATTTCTCCGACTTTATCTTTTATATTTCCAGTATTTGTTACACTAACTCTCAAGATCATATCCGTGCCAGCATTCATCGGCCCTACTGGGTCTGCGATATCAACAGTAATTGAGTGAATTATTGGTATTTTTAGATCAGCTAAAACTTCTTGATTTTCAGGTATCAAAACTGCGATGCTTGCTCTAGATACTAAGCTTGCAGTAATTTTCATCTCATCTAATGAGTTTGCATCGAAATCAAAAACGTCCACATCCTTGATATTAAGTGTGAATGTTTCATTATCTCCTGGTTGTATTTTTTCATTTTCTGGGCCATCAGCACTTCCATCAAATGGTAAATCGTATGTGAAACTAACTTCTACTTCAAAAGTCTCAGTATTATGTACATAAAATTCAATTGATTTTTCTCCATTTTCAGCAATAATAAATGGATTGCTTTCATCATCTGCAATATATTTTATTCCTAATTCCCAATTCCCTAATTCTGGTTGTTGAGCATAAGTAAGGCCTGTCGAACTTAGAAATAAAATAGCAAATACTGAGAAACATATGATATTCTTCATCTTACTCACCTAATAACCCCTTACAGGCTCTCTTTGTTAATACCTTCACCATCTTTCTCCTGTAAGATGGTGTATACCAGGTATTTTGCACTGGCTTAACCGCTTTTCTTATATTTTCAGACAGAGTTGAGATGCTTTCTTTTCCATTCCAATCTTCCACTAATTGTGACGATAAATCCTCATGGTACCCTGGAATTGATTCTAGGCCAGTTGTAGCGACTCTTAATTTTTTAAGGACATTCTCTTCCTTTTTCCAAAGAACAGCAACCCCTGCCTCAGGGAAATCCCAAGATTCTCGCTGACGCAATTTTTGATAGTCTCCTGCCCACTCAGAAATTTCTTCAGGTATACTGATGTGAGTTAATAATTCTCCAGGCTGTAACTTATTCCTTGTCATTCCATCAAGTTCAAAGAAATCGTTCAATAACATCTCTCTTTTTCCTGAGGTTGATATCAAGTGCACTTTAGCCTCCATGCACATTAAGACAGGTGCTAAATCTGCTTGATAAGTAGCTACGCATAATGTGTTTTGATTTGGTATTACTCTACAATCAGCTCCAGTTCCACAGTCACATTTATGACACCATTCGATTGACTCTCTCCAATCTTCAGTTTGATTGAACCAATAACATCTCGTATCTAAACAGATATTTCCTCCTACTGTCCCTGAGCGTCTAATCATGATACTAGCTATTGAATTAGCAGATTTAGCAAGGACGGGGTGAGTTACTTCTGATTCAGCTAAATCTTGCAATCTTACCATAGCACCGATATGCGTATTTGATAGTTCAGTTAATTCTGTAATCTTAGCTAAAGAGATTACACTTTTTTTAGTATTAAGATGCCATTTATAGTTAGGTAAGAGGTCAGTCCCTCCTGCGACCCAATCAAATTCTTCATCATTTAATTGTAATTTTTTTGCAATTTCTAAAGCTTCATCTAAACTAATTGGAGTATACAATTTGAACGGAGGCATCTTCATTTTAGTCACCTCTTTTTCTTCTTTCAGTATGTAGCCATGCACTTCCAGCTAATCGGGGATTCTCAAGATATTCTTCTGATGGTATTACCGTCACCTTCCAACTTTCATCGACCTCATCCGGAGGTATTGTTGGATCCATCCCAAATAGTGCTCCGTTATGATAGGGCTCAATATCTGATTTTAATCTCCTTTCTTTATCTCTAATCGAATGTTCTTCGGCTCTCTTTTCAAGTTTATTTTGTAGTTCAGATAACTCTAATCTAGGAGATGGGAGGTCTAATGGATCATTGATTTTCAGTTCTCTACATTTTTTTTCAATATTTTTGTATAATCTATCAGGAGTTATAGGCAACTCTGCGCTTCTTACACCTATTGCATCATAAACTGCGTTGCAAACAGCAGGTAATATCGGTAAAAGAGGTCCTTCTCCAGCTTCTTTTGCCCCAAAAGGTCCTTCTGGATCATTTGACTCAACAATTATTGGCATGACCTCTGGCATTTCATGAATGCTCGGAATTTTATAATCAAGAAGATCTGTGTTCATAAGATTACCACTTCTACCATATCTCATTTCTTCTGAAAGAACCTGACCCATACCCATATGGCAAGAACCAATTATTTGTCCCTTTACAGCGAGAGGATTCAATGCCTTACCACAATCGTGTGCTGCCCAAACTTTCTCAACTTTTGTTTGCCCAGTTTCAACATCCACTTTAACTTCTGCAACATAGGCAGAAAATGAATAAGCGGGTGCTAAGCCTGCAGCTGCTCCTTTATGTGCCCTACCCATTGGAGGGGTTCTATATGCTCCTGAAGCAACTAATGCGCCTCTTTCTTCTTGTGCTTTGTGTAATGCCTCTAGGTAAGATACACCTACTGCGGGGTCATCTTTTCTGAAAATTCTTCGGTCTCCAAAAACCAATTTTTCAATTGGTGAATTTGTAATTTCAGATGTTGAAACAAGCAATTCTTGCCTTATTTTCATAGCCGCTGAAATTGCTGCATTTGCATTCATAAAAGTTACTCTGGAAGAATATGACCCAAGGTCTACTGGTGATGTATCAGTTTCTCTAGATTTTACTCTTATCATATCGAGAGGTAGACCGAGAACTTCTGCTACGGATTGAGCCACTACTGTATCTGAACCCTGTCCGATATCAGCAGCGCCTGTATGAACTGTAACTCCTCCATCCATATCTATTTTCAGATGAACGGTAGCATGAGGGAATTTATTTGGATCCCAATGAATTGGCAAACCACTTCCAGAAATGAAAAATCCACATCCTATACCTATTCCATGTCCTAATGGCATTTTTCTAAATTTATCTTTCCATCCAGACTCTTTCATAACTCTTTCAAGACATTCTCTCATTCCAATACTAGTGACTCTGAAACCGGTAATTGTTGCAGAGTTAGGTGGTAGTAAATTGGCTAATCTGAAAGAAATAGGATCGACTTGTAGTTTTTCTGAGATGTCATCAATTCCAACTTCTACAGCACATCTCGAATTTACTGCTCCATGGCCTCTCATTGCTCCACTAGCAGGCTTGTTTGTCCAAACTCTCGCTCCTGTGTAATGGAACGCTCCAATTTCATAAGGTGCGGTGTGAAGTACACCATTGTAATATGTTGTCACATGACCAAAAGATGCAAATGCTCCTCCGTCAATTAATGCATCAGTCTCAATACCGCAAATTCTTCCTTCATCATCTGCATGCAAATTCATTTCAATATGAGATGGATGTCTACCTCTATTTATCCAATAAACTTCCTCTCTATCAAATGTAATTCTTACTGGTCTTCCAGATTTACGTGCTAATATAGATGCACACATTTCATGTGGAAATGGATCTGATTTACCTCCGAAACCGCCACCTACAAAGGTTCTATGGACATTTATTTGGTGCATAGGAATCTCGAGAACATCTGCTAGTGCTCTATGTACGTAATGAGGTACCTGTTGCGGTGTATACAATGTCAACCTACCAGATGGGTCCCAATCAGCAACTACTGCATGTGGTTCTGTAGCGGCATGATTCACTCCATTGAAAAACCAATTTTTTTTGTGACTGATGATTGCATTTTTTTGCATCGATTCAATATTGCCAAATTCTTGAAAAACTCTTTTTTGGACATTAGCTTCTCCAATATGATATTCTCCTCTGTCATGAATAGGTTCTTCTGAATCATTTAACCCATCTTTCATATCATGAATGGACTCAAGGATCTCGTATTCTACGTCTATTAACCGTACTGCCTCTAATGCAGTAGCTTCATCTTCTGCCGCCACACATGCTACTAAGTCTCCAATGTGCCTTACTCTATCAACAGCCATTGCATGCTCATCTTTAGTTACAGGAAGAACTCCAAATTTATTTTTAGCATCATCTCCAGTTCCTATGGATACAACACCTGGTAGTTCAAGCGCTTTAGATAAATCAATAGATAAAACTCTTGCATAATGGTGTGGTGAACGCACAATTTTTCCTATTAATTCGTTTGGTAATCTAATATCATCACCATATTTTGCCCTTCCAGTGACTTTCCACTTACTATCTACAAGTGGTGTTGGTTTACCTACAACTCTTCCTGTAATTAATTCGTCATGTCGATGACTTCCCCAAGGTTGTTCTTTGTTGCCTCCTTGACTTTCCGGAATCATTTCTTCGTCTCTTGGTTCACTAAATGGACTCTTACCTCCTGAACCGGGTCTTGAAAAATTGATTTTCCCTGGTTGTTGTCTATACCCAACCATCTCTTTCTTTTCTTTTTTTGACATTATAATTCCTCATTCGTCAAATCCAGGGTTAGGGTTACTCTTAGGTTGTGTTGAATTGTTTGTTTTCTTTCCTGAATTAAGTAATTCACTAGCAGCTCTAACCGAATCAACAATTTGTTGATACCCCGTGCATCTGCATAGATTTCCTTCTATTGCGTTTTTTATTTCAGAATCACTAGGTGACGAATTTTCCTCAAGTAATGCAGATATAACAACTAAAAATCCTGGTGTACAAAATCCACATTGGCTCCCTCCGTATTCTCCAAACATTTCTTGTATAGGATGAAGATGATGACCATCAGCTAAACCTTCAACTGTTGTTATCTCGCAGTCAGATACTTCTTGTGCTAAAACTAAACAAGAAAGTTTAGGTTTTCCATCAATTAATACTGAACAACAACCACATGTCCCCATGTCGCATCCTCTTTTGACGCCTAGAGTCCCAACTTGATCTCTTAGCACATCAAGGAGTATTGCATTGCTTTCAATTGGCTTAGAAATTGCCTTTCCGTTTACGTTTGCTTTCCAAGGTATTTTTTCAGAACTTGGGAGCATTGGTAGGCGTATGACACTCATGCTAACATCCTAACCAATCGGGGTTTCCATTTGAGCATTCGGTTTGAAGGGTTAAGACTTAGTTTAAGTCATTCATTATTTTATTCATTATTTCGACCTCTGCTCTTCTTATATGTTCTCCATAAGTACTTCTTGCCATTTGCATCTCGTCTGCAAGTTGCTTTAATGTGACATTCCTATCCATACTGTAGAATCCTTTTCTTATAGCATGGGATAAAACTTCAATTTGTCTATCAGTAAGAATAGCTTCCCAAACGTTATCATTACCTTCTTTTTGAAAAGATTGTACTGAGATATTATCTGGTGGCAATACTATCCTAATTAGACTGATGAATCTTCTAACAGAATTAGATATCCCCGAGATTCTCATTTCCATTCCTTTTTTCTCTGAAATACCATAAGGTGGCTGAATGTGGATATTAGACAACTCAATTGCAGTTAAAGCTAGGGGATGTGTACAAAATAAGCTTACTAAAATTCCTTCTTCACTCTCTTCATGTATTGTGGTAACTTCAAAATTCTCTAATTCAGAAATTTGCTCTATATTTTTACCTTCTTTTAACTTAATCTCAGCGAGTTGTGTTACTCCTATTTCACTTATTGAAAGATGACCCAAAATCTCTATTTTATCACAGAGTTCTAGAATCTTAGATATTTCTTTTGAACCGCGTAAAGAATTAGTTTTCCACTTTAGGACAACCTTACGCATAATGAGTGCAGTACTATCTTCTTATTGAATCCGCCGATGCCCTCTAATTCCAGTATGACTCTCTGATTTCTTGATTAGTTTCCATACAAAGAGTCACATCTGAGGGCCGATTTGGTTGAGTAATCATGCCATTAAGGTGGTTGATTATTGGTTCTACATTTGATTCGTTAACTACGCCCCATCCTACTTGTGTGCATGGAGCAACAGGGGATACTGGAGTAGTTCCTGAAAGAGGGTCCCATGTGCTGAAAGATGGATACCAAGCAGATAGATTTAGTGCATCTCTTATATGTGCTTGAGATATATTTAGATTGTCTCCATTAACTAGGTAACCACCTCTGGTTTCGGGGTCAGCTCCTGATGAAAAATCTCCTGATTCAGTCCTAAGGTATTGGATTATTTTAGAAAGAAGACCTGCAGTTCTAGGGGTGGCAAAAGAGGTCCCACTCGTTTCGTGATAACCATCAATGTCATCATGATTAGGTAAAACTTGAGTCCAATCTGCTGCAATATCGGGATATGATCCACTCATTGTTTCTTTTTGATCATCGCCTTCTTCAGCATATCCTGAAACTCCTATGCTCCACGGAGGCCCCGCAGTAGAATCTTGAACCGCGGGAGATGGTGAATTATCCGCTGCACCAGTATGTATTTTCTTTTCTTGTACAACTGCTATTTTCGTAGCATCTTCAATTCCCGGAACTGGGACTGACCCAATCGGTCCGAAACTTGTCGTTATAATATCTACAAGTGGTTGATTGGCTGCTGCTAATACTGCTGCATCGCTAAATCCTTCTACAAAGAAAATGATTGCTTCCGGGTTCGCATTAAGCACAGCACCTGTAACTGCAGAACCATGACCATCAGATGGATCATCAAGTATTGGTATATCAGTCTCATCATCAGGAGTAGTACCTATTATTTTTGTACCTTCGAAGTATACTATATCTGTGGAATTTATCATGTCCCAACAAGATTCTTTGTCTGCGTCATATCTCTCTTGCCATGTTCCTATGAAAGTTAATTCACAAGTCATGGTTACTCCCAAACCATCTAATAACCAATCAGGAATAGTTTCATTTGTTCTAAAATGGTCGTGATATACGTTAATTCCAGTATCTATTGGAGCAACTACTGAATAAGTTCGAAAGTCGTTTTCAATCTCAATAGTTGCTTCTTTACTTTCTTCATTCGATAAACATCCACTCAAAGATGCCATAGTAATTAGTAAAACTAAAGTTATCGACTGACTTCTCATTATACCACCCAGTTTGATTTTATTTTTCAGTTCTTCGGGTCGCTGATATTTTTTTCCAATACAAGAATTTCCGCACACACTGCTAGGCCAATTTCTTCCGGGGTCTCAGCACCGATTTCAAGACCAATGGGACACCTAGCGGAATTAAACCAACTTTCTTTAATGCCATTTTCTAATGCTTCATTCCTAAAAGAACTCCATTTAGACTTAGATCCTATAGCGCCTATTCTAGGTCGGTTTTCTTCACCTTTTATCTTCAGTAGGCCCAACAATAACTCTTGATCAACAGCCCAATCATGGCCAAGTAGAAGAATGTCCGAAAATCTCTTTATTGACTCAGAATTTTCTGAATCTAGAAATAATTTCGCGCTGCTTGTAATTGTTTCAACTGCTAATGGATATTTTTCATTATTCGAGTAATCCTTTCTAACATCAAATACTGAATAATCCCAACCTAAAGAATCTGCTACTATAGCCACGCACTTACCTACATGACCTCCCCCTGCAATCAAGATATGTGGCATCGGTTCAATTACTTCCATACTAACAGTCACGCGACCACCACATAGGCTATCAAGTGCTGTTACTTCTTTTCCTTTCGCATCTTTGTATAATTGGAAAGTCTCTATCACACCACCCTTTTTCCGTCGAGAATCGGTTTTATCATTCAATAATTTTTCTAAATTATTTTGTATTTTTAATTCTAATCCTGCACCACCTACGGTGCCAAAACTATCTCCCTTAGAGTTTAATGCCAACCTCGCTCCAGGTTTTCCAGGAACACTTCCTTTAGCATTAATTACAGTCGCAATAGCTATCCTTTGACCTTTCTTAACTTGGTCAATAACCCAAGTTAGGACCTGAACAGACATAAACCTGTGAAAAGGTTTCACGTTTCTTGATTTCGCAAGCGGGTATTAGAAATCATCATCCTCTTTAACTCCTCAATATCTTCTAAATAATCTATATTTAGATGTAAAAATTCATCATCTACCTCAATTTTCAAGGGGTCAATAATCTCCCTTAAAGGTGTTAATGGGTCACTATTCAAGACTTTTTTACAATCTTTAACTGATATTACTACTGGATGTCCCCCTTTTCCATTTTTACTTGGGCATGAAGTAATATCAGTCTGAACTAATTTTTGAAGTGTAGATTCAGAAAATCCCGGTCTATCTACTGGGACAATTATACAGGCTTTCCCTTGGATTTCTTTTAGCCCATATTGGATACTTCCAGTACGTCCATTTTCAGGATTCAAATTAATAATTACTTTTTCTCCAAAAGACAAAATTTCGTCTTTTAAATCTTGACGTGTTACTATGATTACATTAAGATTATTATTTTTCAATTTTCTAATAATCAATTGAATCAAAGTTTCTCCATTTATATCAATTAACGCTTTTGGCATACCTAGCCTTTCACTTGCTCCTGCTGCAATTATTATAGCATCATTTATTTTCAAATCAACCACTACTGTCGTCATTTGCTGTATGTTCTTTAACTTCTAAATTTTCAATATGTTCCTGAGAATTTATTTCTTCATCATCTTCAAAGAATCCTGTATTTTTTAATTTTAAAGTTGTTATTGTTAGGACCGCAAATAAAACTAATACTAATAATGAAAGAACTCCGATAATTATCCCTGAGACTCCTGAATCACTACTCTTCGATAGTACTTTTTCATCGCCTATGATATGTATGTCAACTGCTAAATTAGTTGATGATTTTTCATTTGTAATCGCTCGAACTAATAATACTTGATCACCTTCTACTGTATTATTCGGTAAATATTGTAATCTATCTACAAGCAGTGAATGTGTTACTGTAAATGCCGTATCTTCACCATCAAATGTTGCAAGATCCATCCAATTATCTCTCATGTCCCATGTCCTCCATTGAATTCTAGTTGCTCCTCCTTCGACATTGAATAGAACACCTTCTTCTTGATTAATTAGAACCCTATTATCTGTGTTATAATCGCTAGCCAATGTGACATTTAGAGTTAAAGATAATTCGTAAACTTTGTTTGCAGCTTCCATGACTGAAGGCACGGAATTCACATGGCCGTGTCCGTAAACATTGTTTTGTCTATTTTTAGGGATAGCATCTTCAGCACATGGCTCATTTGCAAACATGTAGTCGCATCTACGATAAGTTGCAGTTTCTTGCATTATATTCCTAATGTCAAAAGGAGATAGGTCCGGATTTGCCTGATACATTAATGCGGCTAATCCTGCAGCTCCAGGTGTTGCCATACTTGTTCCTGATTTGCCGGTGTAACCATCTCCTGTGTTAAAATCAGGCGCCATGACATTACTTCCTACGAATGCTATATTTGGTTTCACTCTATTTTCTTCAGTCGGACCCTGACTTGAATAAACGGCTATCGCAGTATTCTTGTCGAGAGCGCCAACTGTGATTACATCTTCAGCAGAACCAGGGGTTCCAATCTGTGCACTGAAGGCACTATTTCCTGCTGCAATGAAAAGTGCCACTCCTTCTCTCATCATTTCATTCCCCATTCTATTCACCGATTCTTCTTCAGAAGATGTCCACTCAATAGCTCCCGGTCCACCTAGACTCATGCTTGCTGCACGTATGTTGAATACATTTTTTTTCTCGACAGTCCATTCCATTCCTGCCATCACTGTTGCAAATGAACCTGAGCCTCCTGAATCTAGAACTTTAACTCCCACTAGTTGCGCTTTAGGGGCAACTCCTTTGTATAGATAATCTGGTGCTCCAGTGCCTGCAGTAATTCCTGCGCAATGTGTTCCATGACCTTGGTCATCGTATGCTTTAACTTCGGTTCCATCTGTTAATTCAGGTGAATTAACTGCATCGTAAAACGCGATTACCTTTGTATCATTAGTATAGTTTGAGTCGTCAATATCATCTAAACCCACATGGTCACTGTCTATTCCAGTATCAATTATTGCTACTACGCTGCCTGCCCCTGTGTATCCTGTTTCTTGCCATACTTGTGTTACATCATGAACTTCATTAACATCGTTCATTTGTATTTCTAAGCGACCATCAAGCTCTACGAAAACAACTCCTGGTAATTGTATGATTTTTGGAATTAGGTCTATGTCTACCTTTCCAGCAATACTATCAATCAACCAATATCTGAATTGTATCTGAAACATGACATTTTCTTCAAGCATTATTTCATCATCAATAGTTGGAGTGTGGTCAAAATCAACAATTACGCTAATCATATTATTTTCGTCTAGATAATTGTAGTAATTATTTTCCGCTGCTTTCCATATTGCGTCATGTATGTAGTCACCATCTTTATCCATAAGTGTATTTTCCCACCATGGAGTTTCCATTACTTGATTTTTAGAATCTATTTCATCTTGTAATGGTACTGCAGTAGCCAATACTGGAACTAGCATTAATCCCAATACCATAATCGCTGTGAGCTGCTTTGTAAGTTTCACCTTGTCACTCATGTTATCGTTTGTCCGGACACTCTGCCTAGACTTGAATCAAACGGTTACCCGCGCAATATTAATTAAATCGCTATGGGTGTATTTGTCTAAGTATTTTGAAGCATTTCTCTGCTGATGATGAGCCTTTGAATTTGGCTAGAACCCTCGAAAATTTGTACGACCTTTGCCCCTCTCATTCGCCTAGCAACCGGGTATTCTTCGGAATATCCATATCCTCCAAATACCTGTACTGCATCTGTTGTGACTTCCATAGCCATATCTGCAGCAAATCTTTTTGCATGAGCAGCCTCAAGAGTATTTCTTTGTCCTGAATCTGCCTTTAGAGCTGCTTTCCAAACCAACATTCTTGCAGCTTCGATCTTTGTAGCCATATCTGCTAACATAAATGATATTGCTTGATGACGAATAATTGGTTTATTGAATGCATTTCTTTCACTAGCATAAGATATTGCTTCTTCCATCGCTCCACGTGCATTTCCTACTGCGTGAGATGATATACTCGGTCTAGATAAATCAAATGCTTTCATTGCATTCATCCAACCATCATTTTCTTTCCCGCCTATTAGATTGTCATTAGGGACACGGACATTATTGAAGGTCACTGAACGTGTGTCTGAACAACGTTGACCCATATTTTCTTCCTTTTTACCTAATTCTAACCCTTCTGAATTTGCATCAACTATAAATCCACTCATTCCTTTATATCCTGCATTTTTATCGGTGTAAGCCAATACGAAGAACCAGTCTGCATATCCAGCACCTGTAATCCACATTTTTTGTCCATTAATAATATATTCATTGCCTTCTTTTACTGCTTCTGTTTGTATTGCCTGTACATCACTTCCTGCACCGGGTTCTGTCACACAATATGCTGCGATTTTCCCTTCGGTTATCATTCGAAGATACTTCTCTTTTTGCTGTTCTGTGCCTCCAGTTATTATTGGGTAAGATGCTAACATCGAACTCCCAGCAGCAGTAGCAAATCCCGGATCTCCTCTACCTAATTCTTCAAGCACCAATACTTCTTCAAATGACCCCATACCCCCTCCACCATATTTTTCAGGAATTTTGAGAGTTAGAAGTCCTAATTCATTTGCTTTAGCTATAGCATCTCTTGGAAATACACTTTCTTTATCCCAAAAAGAGGCATTAGGCTTGATTTCTTCATCAGCGAAATTACGTGCCAATTCTTGCAACATAAGTTGCTCATCAGTCAATTCGAAGTTAACCATGTCACTCGCAGGTGGCATTCAGACTTAGCCGTTCGCCTATACTAAAGAATCAAGATAAGTACAGATATACTATGTATAGTAGGTATCCTATGACCATAGTTAATCCGATATTTTTACTTATTTTTTTCTCACCAAGTAGCATTGCTGCAACTAAACCTGAAGTAATCATGACGACCCATATGTCTCTTCCTGCAAATTCTTCCGAAATTAAAATCCCTCCTGCATATGTTGAAGCAACACCTAGAATTCCTAAGATATTAATGACATTTGAACCAAGGACATTTCCTATTGCAACTCCTTTATGACCCCTCAATGCTGCAATTATTGTAACTGCTAATTCTGGTAATGATGTGCCTAAAGCAATTATACTCAGCCCTACAATCGTTTCTGAGATTCCCATTGAAGTTGCAATTCCTGTTGCTCCCTCTATCAATAATTCCGCACCAAAGAAAATCATTAATCCTCCAAATATTGTCACTCCCATAGCTAGAATCATATTCTCGCCTATCCATGTGTCATCGAGTTCATCTTCCAAACCCAGTTTTTTTGAATAAATATATGAGTATGCATAAAATAAGATTAGGGAGACTAACATTGCAATTCCAAATATTCCACTAATTTCTCCCATCATTACAGCAATTAACAGGACGATGGATGCTAAAATCACTGCAACTGCATCTTTTTTAATTCCCAAACCTGGGTCTTCACAGGCACCAAGCATTGCAGCAGTTCCTAATACTAACATGATATTAGCGACATTTGATCCTAAGACTCCTCCTACTGCTAAATCTACAAGTTGTTGATTATTGCTACTTACAGCCTTTATCGTTACTGCTAATTCAGGGAGAGAGGTCCCTACGGCAACTATTGTAAAACCAATTAATAGTGGTGAAACATTCATTTTTTTTGCTAATGTAATAGCTCCCTGTACTACACTTTCACCGCCAGTAATAAGCAATATAAAACCTAAAATAACTAGTACTAAATCAGGCAAAGAGAACATGAATTCTAACATTATTATTTGCCTCGTTATTTATTTGCACATTCTTCTTACATGTCTCAATACAAGTTCTACGGTAGGTATAGTATAATCTTCCAATGTTGGTGAGAATGGGACTGGTGTATCTAGTGCACCTATTACTACTGGCGGAGATTCCATGTTCCAAAAGGTTTCTTCTATGACTCTACTACTCACAGTGTGCCCCAGTCCACCTGTATACTGGGACTCTTGAAGTACAATCATTTTCTTAGTCCTCATGACTGATTCTATGCAAGTTTTTGAATCAAATGGCAATATGGTGCGGAGGTCAATGATTTCAACCTCAATGTCTTCATTGGATAGTATAGTTGCTGCTTTGAGGGCGACATGTACCATTGCACCCCATGTGATAATCGTCAAGTTATTTCCACCTCTGATGATCTTCGCTTTACCGATAGATGATTCATTATTTTCTAATCTATTTTTCACGGATTCGGTATCAATTATCTGATTAATGGAGTCCCCCCATCCTGTTTTCCCTCCCCCTAGACCATATAATCCGAGATGTTCAAGAAAAATCACGGGATCGTTCAAGTCGTGTGATTCAATTAGTAAATCATAAGCATCTTGAGGGTTACTCGGGAATACTATCGTTAATCCTGGGTCGTTGATGAACCAAGATTCAATCATGTTTGCATGAAACGGTCCACTTCTTGTTTTCGCACCGAGAGGTATTCTAACTGTTAGAGGGACTTCTGCCCCCCACCTCCAACGTAATTGAGCGGCATTATTAACTAAAGCATTCATTGCTAATGCAGCAAATCCTCCGAATTGTATTTCTGCAACGGGCCTCATACCGCCAAGAGCCGCACCTGTAGCTGAGTGGATGATTATCGATTCCGATAATGGCATATCTAGTAATTTTTCTGAATGACCTTTTGCTTTGAGAGGAATATTCATTCCAAACGCTCCAGCTACTTCCATATCTTCACCCATGAATACGATTTTTTCACCATATTTTTCTGCTAAAACTACCATGGCATTTTGTATTGCCCTACTGTATGTTGAAGAGTTAGATGCGTTAGAGAATTTTATTTTCAACTCTCCATTTTTGACGGGACTCGGTACGATGTTCGTTGATTCATTCTCAAATCTCTCGTACTGTTGTGAATGAGAATCAGCATTGTGTCTTGAAGTGATACCTTGTGTAACTGTGTTTCCTTCTGGCCAAGGCATTAATTCCATTTCTTTCCTTGCATTTTCTACAAGATATTGTTCTTCTTTTTCTATTTTCATTAGTTGTTTTTCACTAGCCCCGAGCAATATGCATTGCTGTCTGTGAGTTGGTAAAGGGTCTTTTTCAGCCCAATAAGTCAATAAATCTCTTCCTACGTAACCTGGTGGGTTACCCGACGCTGAACCAAGGTACAGGTCATCATGATGATGTGCATGCCCGCAACCTCTCATTGTTTCTACATGAATTAAAGTAGGTCCTCCACCATCAAGTGCATATTCTCTAGCAGTTGCAGTAGATGCATAAAATTGAGATGGATTTGAACCATCAATCGACCATGAAGGGATACCCATTGCGTGACCCTTATCTCCGAAAGTTTCTGCTCCAGATTGCCCGACGGTAAAGGTATCCAAAGCAATTTGGTTATTCTGAATCATGAATGCAATTGGCAACCCCCTTGCGCCCGCTAAATTCATTGCTTCCCAAAACTCTCCATTACTACTAGTTCCTTCTCCTACTGGTGCTAGATGAAATCTGTTAATGTTTAACAAAGAGGCTGCTAAAGCAACCCCAGTGGCAGTAGCACTAGCTATTGGTAGTGGTGCAGTGGGTGGTAAAACACCTTTTTCCCAATTTCCAATATGTAGGTCACGTCCTCCTGAATCTAGATTCCCTCCACTCATATATGACCCAGATTTTCCCATTTGTGCGGCAAATATTTCTAAAGGTGTTTGGCCTACTGCTAGAGCCAAGCCCGTATCTCTTATCATAGGTGCAATAATATCAGCATGATGCTTTTCTCCAATAGGTGTGTCAATCGCTCTCCTTAGTGGTGTCGCACATGCTACGATTCCTTCTTGCCATGTTGATCTAAATCCCTTTCCTCCGAATTTCCCTCCGTCTGGTGTGCTTATTCCATTTGTAAAAAGATCTTTCAGGTGTTCGTCCATTTCCCTAGTTCTTGTCATCCATCTTTGCCATTGTAAATGTGTCTTCAGGTCTATACTTGATGCATATGCGATTCTCCTTAAGCATAATGCTATATCTCTTAAGAAACGAACATTACGTCTACCTAGGTACAGTTCAGAGTTTCTCCTAGGTATTACTTCTTCATCTCCAATTATTGCCAAATCTGGCGTCAAAAGTCTCTCTCTCAATGAATAGGATATTGTTTTACAAAATTCTTTTGTGAATTCATGATATACAGTTCCATTAAATGTAGGTGGTGGTTTTTGACCTGTCCACTTTTTTGATATAAATTCTAAGTACCCGTCGTGCCTTTCCGCTACAAATAGTAGAAGCTCTTTTTTGACTTCTCTCTCATCTATTTTTTGCGTGAAAAGCAACGCCTTTGTAGGGGTCCATTTTGCGCCCCATATAGGTGGTAGTTCTGATTGGCTAGGTGTGTTATTTGTCTTAGGAGCCATGATTTTTTCCGAATTCAAATCAATATGTGCTTTGTTATTCCTTCTTTTTGCTTCTTCAATGATGTCCTTGAAATCGATGCTTAAATCTCTCTCCCATATTTTGAAATTTCTTTTCCGTCCTTTACCTGTGTCTGAACGATCTAATGTGACGCGTGCTCTTTTATGGCAATCATTACACTTTCTGTCTATTTGATTGGTGTTGCTTTCTCTTGTTTTCCATACTTCGTGACTTCCGCACTCTGGGCATAACCATATCCCTTGTCGCGCTATTGTCATATGCTGTCGGAATCTCTCTAAGTACTACAACTAATCGCCTCATAAGGTACAAATGTGGTATTTATTCCTTATTTGTGGTATATTATCCTAAATTAAATTCTATTTCTAATAGAAAACCGCAATTAAAAGGTAGACTGAATGATTTTATACCGTTTAATTGAAAAAATACCACATTAGTTTAATTAAATCTTCGTTTTACTAAGTTATACCTTAATTAAATGGTAGACTGCAACAATTAAACCCGTAATATTTGGTCAATACTTAGGCACGCTCGAATCTACGGTATTTGACCATAAATGAATGCCTCCCGAGAGGTTATACACGCTCTTAGGATAATTTCCAGACTGTTTAAGCAATCTAACTATCATAGCTGACCTCATACCACTTCTACAATAAACAACAATGTCTCTGTCAGTAGGTATTTCGTGGATTCTAGATGGGACTTCAGTATGCGTTATTCTTAGATCTGTATTTGGTAGGCTAACAATTCTTTCTTCAGCCTCTCCCCTTACATCTAGGAAAAAAGGTCTCCAGCCATGCTTTACTTTCTCGAAATAATCGGATGGCTGAATTTCTCCCATAGATTCTTGTTTTATGGAGGCATCTAATGATTGTTGCTCACCTGTCTCCACTGAACAATATATCGATTCTTCCGAAAGTTCGGTTACTCTTTTTCTTTTTTCATCTGAATAATATTTAACAGAGCGAATATTCATCGACAATGCATCTATTAACAATAATCGTCCATCTAATGTGTCTCCAATATCTAAGACGATTTTTAGTACTTCATTTGCTTGGAAAGAACCTACTATTCCTGGTAATACTCCCAATACACCTGCTTGAGCACAATTAGGGGCGAGCTCAGGAGGAGGTGCTTTAGGGAATAAATCTCGATAATTTGGACTTCCTCTTAGGTTAAAGACAGATACCTGGCCTTCGAATCGATGAATGCTACCAAAAACCCATGGTTTCTCTAAAATTTCACAGCAATCACTGATTGTATACCGGGTAGCAAAGTTATCAGTTCCATCTACAATGACATCATAATTCGAGATAATTCGCTCAGCATTTCCAACATCCAATCTTAAATTAAAGATCTCAACCTTAATGTCAGGATTAATTTGATAAATTCTTTTTTTAGCTGAATCTACTTTTGATTCACCAATTGAAGAGGTTGAATGAAGAATTTGTCGCTGTAGATTTGTAATATCTACGACGTCATCATCAATTATTCCAATTCTTCCAATACCTGCTGCTGCTAAATACATTAGTACTGGAGATCCTAATCCTCCGGCACCCACTACTAGAACTGACGATGAGTTAATTTTCAACTGACCTTTTTCTCCAACTTGCGGTAGCATTAGGTGCCTTGCATATCTAGCCTTCTGATCATTTGTCAGATTTTTATTTACTACCTCAATAGAGGTTTTATTATCATCGATCATTTTTCCCTCAATGCTGATCTTCAAGCCATTTTTCGGCATCCATTGCTGCTTGGCAACCCATTCCTGCAGCAGTTATTGCTTGACGATATCTTGTGTCAACAACATCTCCTGCTGCAAAAATTCCAGGGACACTTGTCATAGTATGTATTTTTGCTAAAATATATCCGGATTCATCAGTTTCAATTTGTTTATCTAGAAATCCAGTAATTGGTTTGTGTCCTATAGCTATAAATGCTCCAGTGCATGAAATTTCTTCTGTACTTCCATCTCTAGGATCTTCAAGAATAGCACCACTTAAACCACTATCATCTGAAAGCCAACTCTTAACTGAACTAAATGTCTTAATCTCAATTTTAGGATGTTTTGCCGCTCTTTCATACATGACCTTAGATGCTCTAAAAACATCTCTTCTATGTAATAGAGTTACTTTGCTAGCGAATCTTGTAAGGAATGTAGCCTCTTCCATAGCCGAGTCTCCCCCGCCAATAACTAGTACTTCTTGCTCTCTAAAAAATGCTCCATCACAAGTCGCACAGGTGCTGATTCCCCTTCCCTTTTGTTCGTCTTCGCCTTCTGCGCCGAGCCATATCGATTCTGCTCCGGTGCAAATAATAACTGATTTAGATAAAAATAACTCTCCTTCAACCCAAACTTTGAACGGTCTTTCAGAGAAATCTACTTTCTCTACATTTTTATCTTGTACTTCTAATCCAAATTTTTCAGCTTGCTCTCTTAGTTGAATCATCATTTCAGGTCCTCCAATTCCTTCGGGATAACCTGGGAAATTTTCTATATCGGAAGTTAGCATTAATTGTCCCCCTGACATATATCCTGCAAACATCAATGGCTCTAATAATGCTCTAGCTGAGTATAGACCTGCAGTGTACCCAGCAGGTCCTGAACCTATGATTATCACATTGCGCACATCATCTGTCATGGCTCTCGGAATGATAGGAATGCTTTGAACATTAACTCGAACACAACAGTAAACATAAGATTCGGAAGTAATTCACTTAGACATAGTGATGACTGCTGAAACTGCAGACCTTGCATGTGGTTCTAGCCTTGGTTCTACATGATGTTCCTCTGCTCCGGGACCAATAATACCCAGTCCAATTGGCTTTCCATGCTTAATCTGAAGTTCAATGATTGACCTAATGACTGCTTGACCCATTACTAGGCCGTGTTGAGTTTCTCCAAGTTCGATTATCCCTAAAGTAATTGCAGCATCAATATCTTTTTTTTTCAAGAGTCGTTCTAGAGCTAATGGTACTTCCATTGATCCAGGTACCCAAATTATTTCACAGATTTCTGCATTCTTAGAATTAGCTTCATCTTTTGCATATTCAAGCATCCTCTGGATTTCTTTTTGGTGGAATGAACCACATACTGCTGCAATTCTCATTTATTCACTTCCATACTTTTTCTAATTGTATCCACTAATACTTGAGTGCGAGAATCAATTTCAAGATTGACTTTATCCCCCACTTTTTTGTTACTAATTGTTGTGACTCTTAGAGTCTCTGGAATAATGTGCAATGAAAAATACTCGTCTGTAACTTCTCCAATAGTCAATGACATACCATCGATACCAATGAAGCCTTTTTCCAGAACATATGGTCTAGATTCAGGAGTGTTTTCAATTAAAAAATCAACACCCTCTCCTCGTTCATCTCTGGAGATTATTTCCACGGTCATTAAGATATGTCCTGAAATTAGATGCCCACCTAGTTCGTCACCCATTTTGAGAGATCTTTCAATATTGACCATTGAACCAATTTCCAGGTTTCCTAGAGTTGTACGGGTTAGTGTTTCTTCTATAGCGTCAAACTTAACATAAGTATCTTCTATTGAGACTACTGTCATACAAACTCCATCTAGAGCTACACTTGCACCGATTTTTAGATTTTCCAAGTATCCGTCTAGATTTATTATTAAGCTACGAATTATCTCCCCATCTTTTATGTCTACAACTGGTGCAGTACCTGCAACAATACCTGTATACATCCTAATCTTCCTCATAGGGTCCGCCAGTTTCACCTGACCATAAACTCAATATTCTTGCAATTATTTTTCTTGTCCCATCTAAGTCATCCGCAAGTCCTTCTACACGAATTACTTCGACTTGGCCCCAGCCATTTTCTTCTAAGCCTTTTTTAATTGAATCACGAGAATGCTTTTGATCATAGCCTAGTGCAATAATATCAGGCTTAATGATCTCTAATATGTCGAATATTGGCTCACTAGGTGGGTTGCCGATTATTGCTTTATCTACTGGTTTTAATCCTTCAACCATACGTCTTCTCAGATCTTGATTTGTCACTGGTTCATGCTTTTGTTTACGTACAGTATCATCATGTGCTACAACAACAACTAATTCATCACCTAATGACTTGGCCTGCTCAACATAGTGCAGATGACCAGCGTGTAGTAAATCAAAAACACCAACTGCCATTACACGTACCATGTTTATATCTCCTAATGTTACTTTGTAATTTATTATTTATTCATGTTTAATGCATTCATCAGATCATCACCAGTAATCATTGGGATGTTATGTTTAGCCGCATATATCCTTGCATCTGGAACTGAAAGAGCCCCATCTCCATCTGGTTGAAGCATTTCAGCGCCAATAGTTGCAGGAACTTGACCCGCAAGTCTAGCAATAGCTACTGCTAATTCGGTATGCCCCTGTCTTGTAGATAGTCCACCTGGTGATTCTCTACAAACAGGTATATGGCCGGGTGTACGAAACTCATTACCTAATGCTTTGTATGCCTCTTCTCCATTTACCGATTTATTCATTAATTCACCAGATAGTTCTCCAAATCTTTTTGTTGTTAATGATCGATCTCTATCTGTAATTCCAGTGTACGTGTCACGATGATTTATCGATAAAGTAAAGGCGGACCTTGTGTCATATTGTAAATCATTAGTAATTAGATGAGAAAGAACCGGATTATCATTTACTAGTTCTTGATGTGTATGCAAATCTTGCAACCATGGTAGATCAAACATTTGCCCTATTTCATCACCTATTGCTAAGAAAAGTAGACCTCCACAATCTATTCTTAGACGTCTCATGACTGCAGGTGTTGCTGCTGTTGCTGGCCATAATAAATCAGTTTCTTTCTCTCTAAAATCAGAATCAAAAACCATCACTGGTTTCCCTTGAGAGAATGCCAATATAGCATCATCAACTGTGTCAGCCATGTATCTCGGAGGGGGTACCCAAAGGGGTTATTTTCGGTCAAACGGTTAGGCTTGAGCGGAGGGTTCTCATGTAACCAAGCATCGGACTATCTATGGTTGAGCGTTTTGAAGTCATTGTCCCAGTTCGCGTAGATTTAGCAGGAGGTTGGACTGACGTACCTCCGTATTGCAATGATTTTGGTGGAGAAGTTGTTAATTTTACTATAAATAAATATATTCATGCAGTGATGGAAAAAGATGAATCTGGTAGAATAAGGGTTGAATATTCAAGTGAGGTTCCAACCGGCTCAGGCCTTGGCACAAGTGGTGCATTAAATGTAGGTCTAATTGCAACGATATTAGGGCATAAAAAATCTCCTGAGAAGGTAGCGGAAATGGCATTTCAATTTGAATCAATTTTAGAAAATAAAGGTGGTCGACAAGATCAATGGGCATCAGCACATGGTGGTTTTAATCATCTACTATTTATTGGAGATAGTGTTGAAATACTCCCATTTGAACCGATGAAATCTTCTAAAAATTGGTTGAAAAAACATTTCATTATTGCAGATACTAAAATCACGCATAATTCCGGTAAGTTACATGATTCAATATGGGAGAGGTATAATTCCGGCGATGAAGATGTAATCAACGGATTACATAAAATCAGAGCGGCTGCGAGAAAAATGTCAGATGGCATTCAGAGAGATCGACGCGAGTTAGTTGTAGAATCTTTAAGAGATGTCTGTGAAGGTGTAGATTTGATGGACTCCTCATTACATGACCCATTCCGAGCAGTAATTCAACCTCTAATTGAATCTAAATCAGTTACGGCATGGAAAGCATTGGGTGCAGGTGCAGGTGGAACTGTTGGTATTCTTTGTTCACCAATGTTTAGAAAAAATGTTACCGAGAACTTGGAAAAAGAAGGTTGGGAAATTATTGATTGGGATTATGATGAGCAAGGTATGCGTATTATTTCTGATGAATAATTCCCAAACCTATCGGGTAAACACTCAAACGTCACTAATCATCCCATAACTTATGCAATCCACACGTCGAAGTCTAACTATTGGCGTAGTGTTGCTATTAACACTCAGTTATTTGTCTATGTCTGTTACTGCTCAATCTGATTCAGTTGAGAATCATCCTACAAGTGATGACCCATACATGTACTTCTGGGGTTCTGAGAGTTTAGATGATTGCTGGAATAATTTTGATAATTTATCAGAAGGTTCAGCATCGGAAGGTTATGGTGAGATATTATTTCCTGAAGGACAGGATGTAAGTGTAGACTTTTCTTGTGAACTACAAACTGGATTTTCCGACGATTTTATTTTGGAGACTAATGGAACAATTAATGTTAGAATGAAATTCAATATTGAATCAGGGAATTGTGGAGGAGAAGAATGTGATCTTACAATAACTTTGTTCAGAGGTGAAGAACAGATTTCTCAGCATACTGAGTCCGCTAACTCAATAAATAATGGTAATGATTTTATCACTGATTGGGATATTACAGTTAGTGAATCTTTCCAAACTTGGTCAAAAGATACCAGAACAGTAATTACAATCAGTTATTCAGTTCCTGCTGAAGGTGGACCTCTATGTCAAAGTCCTATTCCTGGTACTCCTGGTGCTGATTGTTCGGGTAGCTTCCGAATGTACTATTCAGACCAAGGAGGTGATCCGGGTGGTGTTTACGTAGAGTTCCCAATTTTTGTTTCACTCTTAGATTCTGAAGCTAACTTAGGAAAATTATCTATTGGACCAATTTTGTTCATTATACCCTTCCTAGCAGTACTGGCTCTTTTAGGATGGGTAGCATATCGTGAAGATTGGAATTCAAAAGAGGAATTCGCCGAACCATTTGAAATGTCTGTTTGGATAGCAGAAACGATTGAAAAAATCAATCCATTTAATTGGGTTCCTTCTGCCATCGCGGGAATTAGAACTGCCTCAATAGAATGGAGAAAAGGTGGTGCATTAACTGAGAACAAAACTCGACGAGTGATCACACTTTGTTTAATGTATTTCGCTCAAGGTCTTCCATGGGGATTCGCCAGTATTACATTTGCCGCTTATCTGGTTGATAACGGGACTCCAGTAGAAGATATAGCCATATTATTCGCTACTGTAGCACTACCATGGACCTTCAAATGGATTTGGGGTCCAGTAGTAGACGCTGTATTTATTGAAAGATATGGGCCTCGTAGGCAATGGGTACTGTTTGCCCAAGTCGGAATGGCTTTGACATTAGGAAGTCTGATTTTTGTTGATGATCTTAATGAACAAGTAGATTTAGTCACTAGAGTATTATTCGTTCATAACATATTTGCATCACTTCAAGATGTAGCTACTGATGCACTAGCTGTAGAAATTCTTCAACCTGATGAGGTTGCTAAGGTGAATGGATTCATGTTTGCTGCCAAGAGGGGTGGAATTATTATTGGAGGTGCAGGATTAGGAGTTCTCGTATCCTACATTGGGATTTCAGGAGTGATTTTGGCACAATTAGCTCTACTGATGTTAATTATCTGGGTACCTCTGACATTGATAGAAAAACCTGGGGTTAAGTTGTTCCCTTGGTCCAAGATCGATGCAATTCTAATAGATTCAGAAAACAATGAGGATACTATAGATAATGATGATTCTGAAACTCCTTGGGTTGATGAGACAGAATTCCTTAAGGCTAAGACTGTTGGATACAGTGTTTCTGAACAAAGAATTTCAATCACAGCATTTTTTACGATAATTGGTTTGATAGTTTGGTTTGTAGGATTTGCTATTGATGTATTCACTATCGACTGGTCCTTGGGTTCGCTGGTTAGGACATTTACTAATCCGATTAGTTACATTTCTCTTTCTTTAGCTATATTATCTGTTTTAATCAAATTAATTTTAGATAATTCGGGTAATGAAGAAACTCTATTGCCAGAGGTCCCTAATCCATTCTCCGTATTACCTCTGGGAACTAAAAATACAGTTGCAAGAATTTCTTTTTATCTTGTTAAAGCCTTTTCTGTAAAGTCTGCATTAATATTAATTGGCCTTTGTCTTCTTGCCGAACTATACGTCTTTGTAGTCCCAATAACATTTGATATTTTCATCAATGGAGTGGGATGGTCCCAAGCAAAGTATAACGGGATAGTTGGTGGAATAGTTGTTTTCGGAGTGATGTTTGGCCAGATATTTGGCGGATTTTTAGGTGATCGTTATGGTACAAGAAGAGTGGCAATGGTATTCTTCCTTGCTCTGGCATTTTCTAATGCATGTCTAGCATTCTTAGAACCTGTATGGAGTAATACTACTATCATGATAACATTCCTCATTCTCCAAGGGATTATAGCAGGAATAGCTTGGATTTGCATTGTTTCATTGACAATGAGGCTGACATGGAGTAAGGTTGGTGGTACACAATTCACCGCATATATGTCATTTTTCAATCTATCAGGTGTATTCGCTTACACATTAACTGGTAGACTTATAGAAATCTTTGATTATTCCTCCGCTATTTACTTAGGTGCAATTTTAACTATGGTAACAGTGGTGTTGTTGATTTTCATCGATGAGAATGAGACTGATAGAGTTCTTGAGGGACGTATTCAAGATGATGAGGAATGGGAAGAAGAAGATCCAGATACTGATTTGGGAGAACGTCCTGAATGGTGGAATGATGGAGATTTACAACCATCTACCTCTTAGATAATTATTCAGAATAATGTATTGTTCAAAGAGCCTCAGGTTCATTAGTCCTCGGCTGGTAGGTTTGCCATAGGATGTGGAGACATGGATAGGTTTTCTGAAATATTGAATGAATGTAATACTGACTTTTTACTTTTTACACAGACTATTTGTGGCTATTGTAATCTAGCTAAGAATGTTTTAAAATCAAAAAATTTGACATTTTCAGAAATAAATATGGATTATGAAGATAATCTTCGTTCTGAAGTAGTTGGAGTTACAGGACATCGTACAGTGCCTATTTGTTTTGATATGCGTGGTGAGAAACCAGTATTAATTGGTGGTTCAGACCATTTAATGGACTATTTATAATCTATCGAGTCCGCCATATTTTGTATTCCAGATTTCAATTCACCTAATTGATTTAGATTAACCATATGACCTTTATCATGTTCTAATTTTATCACATCCCATCCGGCCTGTTCAAAAATTTCTAAATGCTCAAGTCCTTGTTCTAAAGGAACTAGGTGATCTCTAGATCCATGCATCCATGCAACCTTTCTACTCCTTATAAATGGTAAGATTTCTCTGAGCTTTTCAGGTCTAACTGTTTTTGTACCTAATAGAACCAAACCAACTATTCTGTTTTGTATTTCATGTTCAAGCATCGCTGAAGCAATTGCTGCACCTTGTGAAAAACCACCTATTATGATTGGTCCATCTGGAATTTCAGAAACAACTCTAGATATAGAATCATCAACTTGTCTTAATGATTCTTCATTAAGTGGCTCAGTAGGATTATCTGATCGTAACCACCAAGCAAATCCTCCTCTTGTTGGATGAGGGATTTGTGCTTCAGGGCAGAGTATAGTCCAACCCTCCGGCCCTAATTGTTTAGCCAACGGTTGCATTTTGGCAGAGGTTCCAGTCATACCATGCATCATTACAAAAGTACCTGACATATTATCATCTAGAGGTTCCAAGAATAAGTAATTCCGCCTGCTAATAATATTCTTAAATGTGTATTGCCGGTAAATGTCGCGGTAAGAGTATATTCTTCACTTGGGTATGGTATTGTACCTAAAGTTCCAGTTTCTTCCGCTCCTGGACCCCAAAGTCGTTCTAGTGCAGAAACAGATGTATGATCTCTTAAAGTCAGGGATATTGTAGATCCACCCCCACATGATGCATCTAAGAAATATATCATTTCATTCCATTCTCCATCCCTTGGATGGTCGCTAACAAAGAATGTATCTACAAATTCAGCATCAGGGCCGGTATTATACCAATTATTACTGTATAAATCCCCTCCTCTTACAAAATAAACATCGCCTGTATGGCCAACTCCATTATCTGCATTTTTCATCTTTAATTGTATAACTCCTTCTGAATCAGTCCAAATAAAAGACGAGAAGAATGCTATGTTCCCATCGAATATATAATCAATTGAAGATCCATCATTTGCAGTTGCTCTTATCGAAGCTATGGATGAATCAACAGATGTAACAATTGCATTCCAATCATTTCCAAATAAACTAAAACTCCAAGCCTTATTTCTTGATAATGGGAAATCTAGTACAGTTTGAGACATGCCATTTTCAAAAGGACTTAAATCGTCATGAGTAATTCTTCCAAGGAATGGATTATGATTCAATACTGCATGTCTTCTTGCTTCTCCAATACTTGAAATAGCAAGCATATAAGCCGTTCCATTTTCTTCAATATCTGTTGTAGCTACAACCAATTTTGTAGTATCATCGCTATAATCAGGTGTGGAAAATGTGTATAACCAGTTATCTCCAAGTTCCCACTCCGGAACTGAAATTTCCTCATCTCCAGAACTACCAATAATTCCATTAGATATTCCTGTACATCCTGCTAAAGAAGTAATCATCATAATCATGACTATACCAACTGTCGCGATTCTACTCATGTTAATGCCTCTTATCAATTAGTCAAGAGGCTAACGGTCTGTAGTCTCAGAAAAGTCCAGTAGCGGTTAATGTATCAGTTCCAGCGAGTACAACTGCCACTATGGACATTAATTTAATGAGGATGTTCAATGATGGTCCAGACGTATCTTTGAATGGATCTCCAATTGTATCTCCTATGATTGCAGCATCGTGAGCAGAGTCTCCTTTTTCTGTTCCTTCAATATGTCCTTGTTCTATTGCTTTCTTTGCATTGTCCCAAGCTCCACCTGCATTGGCCATGAATAGTGCCATCAAAACTCCAGTTACGAGTGATCCTGCTAGAAGTCCTCCTAATGCATTCCAGCCTAGAACTAATCCAACAATGACTGGTGCTGTTACTGCAACTACACCCGGTCCCACCATCTCCCTTAGTGCTGCTTGAGTTGAGATATCTACACATTTCTTAGAATCCGGTTTCACACCTTCTTTTCCTTCTAGAAGTCCTGGTATTTCTCTGAATTGTCTTCTGATTTCAATAACCATTTCTTGAGCTGCTTTTCCAACTGAAGTCATTGTCATAGCAGCAACTACGAATGGTAATCCTCCTCCAATTAGTAGTCCGACTACAACCATTGGATTTGTTAAATCTAAATCTATACCTTCACCTATTGCTGAAGCATAGGCCGCGAATAATGCGAGTGCAGTTAATGCTGCTGAACCAATAGCAAATCCTTTTCCAACTGCTGCAGTTGTATTTCCTATTGAATCTAGTTCATCAGTAATTGCACGAACCTCTTTGCCCAGGCTACTCATCTCAGCAATACCTCCTGCGTTGTCTGCAACTGGTCCATATGCGTCTACAGTCATTGTGACTCCTACTGTAGCGAGCATTCCCATAGCAGCCATTGCAATCCCGTAAAGACCCATTTCTCCACCACCATTGAGCTCATTAGCTCCTAGGATACCAACTGAAATCAGAATGATAGGAAGGAATGTAGACATCATACCTATCGAAAGTCCTGCTATCGCATTAGTTGCCGGTCCTGTTTTTGACATTTCTCCAATGTGAGCAATTGCTTTAGTTTTAATTCCGAAAACTGGTTCAATACCTGTATAGTATTCAGTAACTAATCCAATCAGAATACCTACGATACTTCCTAGTACTACTGAGTGCATAACTCCAATTTCAACATCAATTAGACCTTGATAAATAGCTAGGTATCCACCCGCCCAGAATAAAGCAGCAGCAATAAATGTAGTATTTCTTAATGCAGCAGCAGCATCAGATCCATTCTTTAAAAATGTCATCGAGAATACACCGATTATAGATGCGATGTAACCTATTAATCCAAGCATAATTGGCATTATTACATAGTCAACTGACATGTCTTCAGAATTACTTGCAATAATCATTGCAGCAATTATAGAACCAACGAATGACTCGAAAATATCTGCACCCATTCCTGCCACATCGCCAACATTGTCTCCAACATTGTCTGCGATAACACCAGGGTTTCGTGGATCATCTTCTGGAATTCCAGCTTCTACTTTACCAACTAAGTCCGCTCCAACATCTGCAGCCTTAGTGTATATTCCACCACCTACGCGAGCAAAGAGAGCGATTGATGACGCACCCATCCCGAAACCAGCAGCAGCAGATAAGTCACTAGCCTCTTTTTCGGCACCGAGCCAGAAAGCAACTAGGGAGATACCTAGTAATCCTAGTCCTCCAACTGAGAGTCCCATAACAGCACCTCCATTGTATGAAACAGCCAATGCTCCTGCTTGTCCATCATTCTTAGCAGCCATTGCAGTTCTTCCATTAGCGGATGTTGCTGCACGCATACCAGAGAGTCCAGCAAGTCCAGATGCAATCGCACCTGCAAAGAATGCTATTGCAGTTTCCAAGTCATTGAGCCATGCTAATAATGCCCCTACAACTAATACGAATACGCTTAGAACTTTATATTCAGCCTTCATGAAAGCCATAGCACCTTCTTGTATTTCTTTAGTAATGTCAGCGACAATCTCATTGTCTATTTCTACACTATTCACTTTCTTGTACAACATAAATGCAATAACAAGACCTACAAGCCCTGCTCCTGCTGCAATTAACGGTATATTTTCTATCATGGTGTTCACCTTGTGACCCCGCGACTAAAGAATTACTTATAATCAGAATCCTGATTAATACCCTTTAGATAATCATGTTATGATGATTTTTCTAGAACGATTTTAGCAAAAGAGGCTAAAATTCCGGCTCCATCATGTTCTCCCCTAAATGATTCATATTCTTCTTTAGAAATATGCCCCCAACCATATGCTCGTTCAATTCTTTTCTTTGCAGCCTCAGGATGAAATTGTATACCCCATGCGGGCATAGGTTCCCCTAATTCATTTTTTATTCTAACAGCAGTCACAGCATTATGAGATGTTTTAGATAGTAATGTCGAATTATTTGGTATTGATATCACATGATCTTGATGACTGAACAATCCAGAGATTATATCGTCATCTTTTGTTTTATGATTGGTTAATAATATATCTGAATCACCTTCTGTTGTTAGTTCTAAATTCCAGATTCCGCTTGATAATTTTTCTGCACGCTTTATTGTAGATCCTAGTGAATGACATAATAATTGGTGGCCAAAACAAATCCCTAGTGTTGGTGTTCCAGATTTTGCAGCGGCTCTAAACATAGTCTCAGTTGGCCCCATCCATTTTTCCCACATACTTACATTTTTTTTCGAACCGGAACAAACTACTGCGTCTACATTTAATTCATCAAGCCATTTTTTCATTCTTTCTTCATCATCATGCATTGGCATAATAATTCTTTGAAATTTCACTTTTCTTCCTTCTAAATCAACTTCATTTTGTTCCCAAAATACATATTCATAATTCCAGTTAGGTACGTCAATCTCTTCCAATCGAACTTTTGCTTGAGTATTTGTTTTTTCCCCGGATTCAAATGATTGCATTTGTGGTGTTAATAGCATCACTTCAACGTCTGATATAGCAGCCATAGGTCTAATGACTTCTTGATTTCCACCATGCCCAAAATCTTCACGCTCAACCAATAAGTCAACCATCAGGACTCTGAAAGTGCTACTCATGTGTGCTTGAAAGAGCCTCAGGTTCATTAGTCCTCGGCTGTTACGGTTACGCATAAGGTGGTACTGAAATGGTTGATGAACAGTTAATTCTCGATTCAGTTGGCCCCGTTCAGGCAATACTAGATGCCCATGATGGAGTAGTGAATGTTGTAGATACAACAGATGGAATTATTATGATTTCATTAGAAGGTGGATGTACTGGTTGTAGTTCTACTCCAATGACAGCCATGCAAATCTATTATTCTTTAATGAAACTTGAAGGTGTTAATGATGTAATTTTTGTTAATGGTGAGTTGCCCGCATATATGAGAGCATTTATTGACGAGAAAATAGCTCAAAGTTAATTTTCCTTATCTTTTTCAGCAGCTCTCATTTTCATTATTTGATGCGGATTTGTTTCTCCTTGAACATCTGTTCCTTTAATATTCAACATTCCAGTTACTGCTACAATTATTGAAATAATTGCAAAAGGTCTAGCAACATTCGTGGAACCCCACAGTTCGCCACCTAAATAATGCAATATAAAGAGCATAATTGCTGAACTAATACAAAGAGCAGCAACAACTTTTTGAGTTAATATTTCTCCCTTTTCAAAACGAGCTAGAGTACCTATAGCCATCCAAAGAATAGTTGCAAATCCACAAAGTGTAATGGATGCTGCTTCTAGGACATAAATCAACTCCATAGTTCTGGGTGAGGGTATCTATTTGTTTATGTTGGGGATAGCCAATCCGAATATTGAATGGTATGGTTCAAGACCTGTGACTAGTTCATCTAACCATGGTGAAGGTAGGGGGTTGGACTCTTCCTAAATCTCGCAGACAGGAACCACCTTATGTTAGCAAGACACAATTGGTTGACGTATTAGAACAAATTGCAATATTATTAGAGTTATCTGGAGCAAATGGATTCCGAGTACGTGCATATCAAAATGGTTCACGTACTTTAGCATCTATGGAAGAAGATTTATTCACTATAGTTTCTGAAAATCGTATTGTTGAAGTCAAAGGGATAGGGAAAGGAATTGGGGGTCTAATTACTGAGGCAGTTATGTATGGAACATGGGGTGGAATGCAATCATTATATGATAAAATTCCTCCTGGTTTGATTGAAATTGTCGGCATCCCTGGTTTAGGCCCGAAAAGAGCTAGAATTCTGCATGAATCTTTAGGTGTTGATTCGGTCGAGTCATTGAAAGCAGCATGTGAACTTGGTCACGTATCTCCACTAAGTGGATTTGGTGAAAAAAGTCAGCAGAAATATCTTGATGGCATTGATTTATTACGCCGATATCAAGGTCGAACTAGAATGGATGTAGGATTATTATATGGCCGCGCATTGGAAGAGAAAATATCTAAAATAAAGGGTGTAGAAAAAGCACAGCTTGCAGGTAGTGCCCGTCGCCGCCGTGAAACTATTGGTGACTTAGATATTGTAGTTTCATCACAACTAGATCAGCATCATGAAGTAATTCAGGAAATCCTTAGTTTACCGGGTATAGCAGAGGTTAAAGGCTATGGTGAATCTAAAGTTAGTTTGATTCTTGAGCAAGAAATGCTTTCTAATTCAGTAGAATCAGGAAGTATTGATGAAAGGCTTGCTGCAACTCTCATTGAAAGAAATAGTGATGCTACAATAGATGCTCAAGTTAGAATAGTCACTCCTGATACTTTTCCGTTTACTCTTGCCTATTTCACTGGTTCTAAAGAACATAATATTAGAATGCGTCAAGAAGCAATAAATCGTGGTTTAAGGCTGAACGAGTTTGGGTTATTTCCTGAAAATTTAGCAGGTGAATCTATCGGTATGGAGGCGGCGAAACATACTCTAAAGTGTGTTGATGAATCTGAAATCTACAAGAATTTAGGCATGAATTGGGTTCCGCCAGAAATGAGAGAAGATATGGGTGAAATTGAGGCAGCATCTTTTTCAAAAAATCCTCTTCCCGAATTAATCTCGCCATCTGATTTACGAGGGGCATTTCATAATCATACAGTATATTCTGATGGTGCAAATACTCTTGAAGAAATGGCTAAAGCCGCTCAATTATTAGGCTGGGAATATTTGGGAATAGCCGATCATTCTGAAACACTGAACATAGGTGGGAGACAGATCGGTATTCCTAGTGATAATGTTCTTAATCAGTCTAATGAAATAAATAGATTAAATCAAATTTGGAGTGATCAAAATATTGATTTCAGATTATTCCATGGCTCAGAGTGTGATATTTTAGCAGATGGGAAGTTAGATTATCCAGATCATATTAGAAAAATATTTTCTCATGTTGTTGGTAGTGTTCATGCATTAGGAAGCTGGAGGAATAGGGACGAGATAGAGAATACCGAGGCTTTAATCAGAGCAATTGAAGATCCGACATTTACTATTTTAGGGCATCCCACCGGTCGTATTTTACAGGTTCGAGAGGGTTTTCCAATCGATATGCATGCAGTTATTAGGAGAATGGGTGAATTGAATTCAGAAGGCATTCTAAAAGCGATTGAAATTAACGCATCTCCATATCGTCTTGACCTTGATTGGCGTTTATGCAAGTTTGCTAAAGAGCAGAATGTGCCAATCTGTATTAATCCTGACGCTCATGACACTAATGGTTTAGAGGATGTTTGGTATGGTGTACAAATTGCTCGTAAGGGATGGCTTGAAAGGTCTGATATTCTTAATTCTCGAACTAGTTCCGAGATAGAATCTTTATTCAATCATTGAGAATATTCATCATTGTGATTCTCTTCCACTAGTACATGAGTGTCACTCGTGGCCTAATTTTTGCTCTAGTTTCTGTAATTCCAGCTATGATTTTTGGTCTTGCTGCTTACATTCTTTTTGACGGTGTTACGAGCTCTCCATCTAGTTCTGATTTTATGTATGGACCCTGCTATGGGGTTCCATTCATGGTCATTTTCTTGGCTTTTATTTATGGTTTTAGAATCGATGTGGAGATTGAATAATGAATCGTGCATCTAAGGCAGATATTATTGGTGAAATATTAGATGAGTTATACCCTACTCAACCTATTCCTTTAGATCATAAAGACCCTTATACTCTTCTTGTGGCAGTCATGCTCTCAGCTCAGACAACCGACAAAAAGGTCAATGAAGTAACACCTAATCTTTTTTCTAGAGCAGATAATCCTAAAAAAATGTCTGAACTTGAAGTAAGTGAAATCCACAAAATAATCAGAGAAATAGGCTTAGCACCTACTAAGGCGAAAAACCTTCAGAAAATGGCCAACCAGATTTTGGCAGGTGGTGGAGAGGTGATACCTGATTGGGAGTTCCTAGAATCTTTAGCCGGGGTAGGTCATAAAACAGCAAGTGTTGTTATGTCACAAGCCTTTGGAATACCTGCATTTGCTGTTGATACCCATATACATCGTTTAGCATCTCGCTGGGGGTTATCGAATGGAAAAAATGTAGAAACTACTGAGAGAGATTTGAAGAAGGTTTTTCCTAAAAAAACTTGGATTAGAAGGCATTTACAAATAATCTTTTTTGGCCGTGAGCACTGTCCAGCTCGGAATCACGATATGAGCAAATGTCTAATCTGTAGTTGGGCATCAACTAAGAAAAGAATAAGGGATGAAATACGTTAGTAATCTCTAACTATTAACATTCCACCACTCAGACCAAAAAGCGCTCCAACACCAAGAAGTGGTAACTGAAGACTTTTTACAAAATCTTTTGAATTTCTAGCATCTTGGCATTGCCCTTCATCCGCACCAATTATTTGTCCGATAGTACCAATTTCGGTATCGCATTCCTGCTCAACTCTATCATCGATATAACCTACTACTGAAATCGAAATTAGAAACATTATGAAACCTAAGATTCCTAAAGCTAAACAAATGATGCCCCCACTATTCATACACATAGCAAAGTATCTTTGCTATTGAATGCTATTAGTACGAGCATTCATCAGCCCCTCTCTCTTGCGATAAACATGACCTCTGAAGTTGTCTCATTAGAAGTAGGGCAAATAGCACCTGATTTTGAAGCGGAATTAACTAATGGTGATAAAATAATACTCTCAGAAGCGTTATCTTCTGGAGAAAAGATAATTCTTTATTTCTACCCTAAAGATAGTACTCCTGGTTGTACGGTACAGGCTTGCGATTTTAGAGATAATTTTTCTCGTCTACAATCTGCTGGATTTAGAGTAATTGGGGTATCCAAGGATTCCTCTAAATCTCATAAGAATTTCATAGATAAATTCGAACTTCCTTTCGAATTAATAGTTGATCCTGATATTATTTTACATCAAACTTATGGTGTGTGGCGCGAAAAAATGAATTATGGTAAAACCTATCTTGGAGTATCACGTTCAACATTTGTTATCGGTAATGATGGTAAATTAATTTTCGTTGGCTATAATGTTAGAGCTAGTGGACACGTTGATCGACTAGTCAAAGAATTGGGTATTGAGTGATTATAATGGACATATCTCAAAGAAGAGAAATAGTCTCTCGGTTTCTTCGACGATGTGTGACCTATGCTGATGCATCTATTAACCGTAAAAAACTAAGAGACGAAGATCAAAAAGATATTTCAAATTGGGAAAATTACCGCCAATTTACATCTTTTTCGGCATCAGAAGTTGAATCAGGTGAACTTGATACTTGGTTAGAAGATGGAGGTTATGAATCTGAACCAAGTAACAATATATCTCTAAATGGTGAGAATATTAAATCCAATTTAGAAGATTTATCTCATGATGAAAGAAGGAATTGGCTTGCATCTTTGATGATGCCTAGACCTATATCGCTAGTTGGGACTGTAAGTTCCGGTGGTGTGCAAAATTTAGCTCCTATGTCGTCTATTGGTGTAGTTTCAAATACACCTCCATTACTCACAATTAGTCTTTCAAAAAGTAGAGATGGTAAGGAAAGAGATACTTTGGTGAATCTTCGTAATTCAGGTGTTGGTTCATCATGCATGGTTTTCATACTTCCAGCCGATCTTGATTCAGCAAGGAATGTCCAAGAAACTTCTGCGAAATTACCAATAGATGAATCAGAATGGGACTTAGTTAATGGTGAAATGATATCTGATGATGGTCATCCTATTCTTTCTTCATCCATAGCAGCAATGCATTGTAAAATGGTGGAAATACATCCTCTACCCGAGGGTTCTTCAGCATCTTTAGTTATACTTCGTGTAGAATCGATAGTTACATCTGCCGGAATAGATTCTTCAAATCTTCCTCAGAAATTAATGCAAATTGATTATAATAAATTAGGACCTAGTTCCAATAAAAATGACTGGGATTTTGAAGTATTTTATTGAGACTCAATTTGGCTTGGTAATTGTTCCAATATTTTCATCCCTAATCTATGGCTTTTAGTATCAACTCTCATCCCTAATCCTGGTACCATTAATAATGAATCATTTTCATTTAAAGAAAACACGGGAATACCAATTCTTTCACCTAAGTGTTCTACCTTTCTTTTGCATACATCTCTTTGAGCCGGCATATGTGACAATGAACTAATGTCCACTAGTAACAGATTCCCTCTCGACAATTCAGTTTCGATTCCATCAAGTTGTATTCTGTGATAATCGTCAGGTTTCAAGTAAATTACATTTCTTTTGGCCAACGGCGTCAACATGTCAGTTCTTTCTGACCATAATACATCTCCTAGGTCATGAAAATCCGCTCTAGAATTTGATCTTGGTCCGGGATTAGCCGAACTAAGATTTTTCTTAACCGTTCTAGAAATTGTTTTATTTGGATCCGGTAAACCTAGAAGCTTGAACAGGTTAACCATGTGCCATCCTATTCCTCTTCCCCAATTAGTTCTTCTATCTCAGATGTACTCATAACTTCATTTGCTGATAGATTTTTATCTTCCAACTCCTTTAGTTTCGCTCTTAATTCATCCATCTCCTGATTAATTTTATCATCCGTATCATCTATTAATAAATCCTTATCAATATTATCTGGTTTTTTAGTAGCAGGTTTGTTTTTTTGTTTTTTTATTCTTTTTTTGCTAATTTTTTGTTTTTGTTTTTCCTCACTGAATGGATCATAGTCCGGGTCATCAAATGCATCATCCATTGATAGATTATTTCTTTGAGAAATTTCTACTATTACTTCTTTCTTCTTTAGTATTAATCCCATACCAATAGTTAATATCAGGATTAATAGAATAATGATTATACCGATAGGTGTGAAAATAAATGCAGACAACTCAAATGGTATTTCTTGAACCTGTATTGTCATTCTAACTGAATCTGTAGAATCACCGTCATCCACTGTTAATTGAACTACTTTACTTCCTGCACTATTATATGTCCAAGATATTGTCTTTCCAATGATATCTCTATCGTTACCATTGTCACCATCACCATCACTATCTTTTGATATGTCCATATCCCAAGAATATACCATATTTTGCATATCAAAATCAGAGTCAATAGTGCCATTACCTGAAAGTATAATTGTATCTCCTTCCATTGGTTGCGATTCACTAACTGAATATCCTACATTTGGTTTCATATTTCTGATATCTAATGGTATCTCTATAGATGCTGTTTCGCCATCATTATCTGTGACATGAAATATGATTTTATCTGGCGCTGTATTTGAATCCGGCCATGAGTGTACTAAGTGGTAAGATGCTAAATCACAATCATCATCTATTGTTCCATAATTGTCTGAATTCGTATATGGGTCAAGATCATAACAAGGAATGAGGCTTTGCACATCATATAATGTATCATCAACTACTATTGACAATTCAATATCTGTATCTTCTGCAACCGGTAATGGTTGAGAAAATGGACGAATAGTTGGAGGGAGATTATTCACTTTGAATGGAACTGTAATTAAATCAGTACCTTCGTTATTATCATCAAATACTTGGAAAGTAGCTATGTGCTGTCCTTCTGTATTATATGTATGTTGGATTGAACTTACAAGTCCTTCTTGTGTATACTTAATGTCTGGTTCATCCTCAGCATCTGGTACCCAAACATGCTGTAATGAACTCTTATCATTCTCCGAATCTTCTGCCCAACCTCTAATTGTAAGTTGATCTCCTTCGTCTACAGTATAAAGTCCATATGAGTTTGGAATTATTCTATTTCCGTCAAATATAACTTCCCATTCAGGGTCATATGGTGCAATATTAGTTACATCTATACTGTATGATTCAGTAATTTGTTCACCATCATCGTCAACTGCATCGACTTCTATGGTATATGGGCCCTCTTCAGTTGGTGTAACTGTGCATTTAATGCCCAAGACGCCTTGGTCGCAAGGTGCGTTCCAAATGATGTCAATAGGGGCATCTGGAGTTTGAGTATCCAAGTCTATTCTCTCAGTTATTTCAAATGTTATTGGACTAAGTACTGGACTAGAGTCTGATTCTACTGAAATTGTTATTTCTGGCGCTCTATTGAGAATTGTGATATCATTACTGACTGAATGAAAGTCGCTTTCTTCATCCGTTACTACCATGTTGATTGTAAAAATTCCATCATCATCCCAAGTATATTCGAAAATACAGTCACTCTCTTCAGATGTTACAATCTCTCCGGATAAACTTTCTAGAGAAAATGTGCAATAGAACCCCCCTCCATCCGGATCATAAGAATTTAGTCCATTGAAAGATACTTCATTGAGGGTCAATGATTCTTCAACTATCATCAATAAAGCAATTGGTATGGATCCTATGAATAGATTAAATTCACCCTGATTATTAGTAAGGTCGCCGTCTTCTATATCAATATTAAATTGCATATCAATATTTCCAAATGGTTGATTGGAGGGGACTGTCCAAGATACCTCGACTCTCGCTTCTTCAAGACTGGATAACGATGGAATATTTGCGTATGTAACCGTTCCATCAGGTTCAGTTATCTCTAGTGTAGACGGAGTTGAAGATCTCAATCCTCTATTTATTACTGGAATACTAAATGTTATCAAATCATCTCTAATGGCTGTGAATCCAACATTATTGTCTAAGGTTATTGTTGTATTCAATCTTGTTCTTTCCACTGATACACCGTCTTGATTTGTATATAAATCAATTTCATAGACATCGGGGTCTATTGTCACAGTAGTTGCGCCTACTATCCGATTAGGCATGGCACCTATCCACGCTAGAATTCCATGACTTCCTAAATCCTCACAATTATTACAAAGTCCTTCCGAATTCGAATAATCTGCAGAATCTCCTGTATTAAATATAATATGTGCACTTCCATTAGAAGAAGTAGTCACATTTTGTACATTCTCTTCAATCTCATATCTGAATTGTACTATTTGATTGCCAACTGGATTTCCATTATTTGTCACATTAATCCAAGCCGATGCCTCAATATTAATTGGTGAAAGTGGGAATTCAACATCTACAGTAATTATTTTCTGTTGTGTAGGTGATTGGTAAGATGATAGTGAATGGACAGCTGTGAAACCTAAACTTTCTATTGTTTCCATTTTTATATCTCCTTCAATTCCTGGACAAAACCATTTGTATCCCGTATCATCTCCATCTCCGTTTGTGCTTGATATATTGTATGATGTAGCACAACTGCCATAATTTACTCCTGAATATCCTTGGCTAACTATCTCATAAATTGAACTACTTTGTGATATTGTATCATCAGGAATATCTACGTAATCGCTTTGACCATCATAGGTCGTAGTAGTTGTGTAATCTTGACTCCATGATTCACCTACTGATAGCGGGAAATCATAGCCTTCAAGAGGTGGAGAATATGCTTGGTTGACTTCTAGTGTACCAACAGATACGTCTACGCACCACCATAAGAAATCTCTACAGAAATTTATGTCGATGGTTGCATCTTGAGAAACAGTTGCAAGATCCGAAGCACGTATTACTGATGTTGTTTCCATAGTTACTTCTAAATCACCTGGTTGTCCATCTAAGTTGATGCTATTTGCCTCATAATACCCATCTGACTCTACTTTATAGACAAGAGATGTGGTATTGTCTACCGTGGTCAGGTAGATGTCAGTTACTGTACTTTCTAAGGTTCCAGTAAGCTCCTGTAAATTAGTATTGACTCCTGATGCTATGATGAAATCTACCATATCGAGATAACCATTATAATTCCATTTGTCACCAATTTTCCATGATGGAACATCTATTAAATTTGTATTTCTTGATATTGAGTTGATATTTATTTGACTTTCATCTAGTTCATCCACGTGATTTCCGGGCGTATAAATACCTGCAAATGTTGATACTAACAATAAAAATGTCAGAAGATAAACTGTCTCAGTTCGAGAGCGCATAGCGCTCTCGCATGGTTACTCACACATCAATCTCGCGATTGACGTTTCTCAGATAAAATTTCAGAGTAAGTCTGCTAATTCATCTTGAATAAACTGGACTGCCTCAAGGATTTCATCCTTATGCCTTGCGCCAGTTATAACCATCTTTCCACTACCGAAAATCAAACATACAACTTTTGGATAGTCTAATCTATAGATAAGTCCAGGGAATTGCTCTGGTTCATATTCTACCTTATCGAAAGGCAAGTGAAAAGTCAAATTATTTAGATTAAGTTTTCGAGGAAGAGCTGCTAAAGGTTCTCCTTCACGTATTCCACGAATTCTTTCATCATTTTCTTTAACTTCTTCATCAGTAGCTGCTCTCATGCCACCATCTTCTAGATCAATAACACGTGTATTGTTGTCATCCATTCTAGCAGTCCCATTGTAATCTTCTGGATAGAATAGGGAATATGTAGCAACCATATTTTGAACTTCTATTTCTACATCTTTCAAATCCCAAGTTTCGATTCCTGCATTTCGTAAGTCAGCAGTCATTCTTTCGATTCCTGTATGAATATTTTGCTCATTTTTTCCACCAGTGCAAACAGCTCTCCCTGAACGGAACATTAGTATTGCAAGTTTTGGATCTACGACTCTGTAAACAACCCCAGGGAACTGTTCAGGCTCATACTCACAATTCAATTGAATTGCGATATCCGGAAGATCTAGTTCTTCCGCTACTCGGGTTGATGCAACTACATTCACTACAGTTAGGCGTTCTTCGTCACTAAGCATATCGCTCGCACTTACATTCCCCTTATAAAGAATAGTTGTCTTGAAATCCAAGGATAATCTGGTTTCAGGTGTTTTAGTTGCTCATTCTTTCCTTATTTTAGCACCTCGAGATCCAAATCTCGAAATTAGTGGTTTCCCGCCACATAGTTCAATTTCTTGGGCAACTCTCTCAGGGTTTTCAGTTAATGCAACCATACATCCGCCCCCTCCTGCTCCAGTTAATTTAGAACCAAATGAATACTCTCTAGTTGCAGTGACCATATTATCTAATGACTCATTACTAACTCCAAGAATCTTTAATTTTTCATGACAACTGTTCATTGCCATTCCTACTGCTTCTAAATTTCCTAATTCCAATGCGGTTAATCCTGCTTTAGTAATATTCTCAATAGCTTGCATTTCATCATGTAGTGCTGGATTTTCTTTTAGTCGATTAGCTACACCTGAAACCATATCTCCAGTAGGTGCTGCTTCTCCTGTAAATCCTAGGACTAACCATGCATCATTGATGTTCTTGTGTAATTCAACACTGTGTATTGACCAGCTTCTTTCCCCCTCTGGAGTTAATAGTTTAGTGTCATAAACATGATTTAATGACTCTATTTTTTCACCCGAAACAACGATGCAACCTCCTAGCGAACTAGTTGCAGAATCCGTTGGGCTTGCTCTTCCTGCTTGTGCACTTGCTTCTGCTGAGTGGCCTATTTTTGCTAATTTAATTAGATTTATTTCTTCATTAGGTTTAGTCAACTGGTGAAGGGCAGCTCCCATTGCATTCGAAAGTGCAGCACTGGAACCGAGTCCAGCCGCTGAAAATAAATTTGATTGAATGTTTATTCTAAGAGGCGATCCATTATATTCAAAAATCTCACTAATGATATGTTGAATATGAGGGTTTTTTTCTGCTTTAAATTCTACGTATTTGTTAGTGTGGTAAGAATTCCTAATTTCCCATTGTTCAGAAAACTCTAGTTTTACTTCTACTCCTGCGTCAATGGCTACGGCTACTGCAGGGTGTCCATAGACTACTGCATGTTCTCCAAATAATATACACTTGCCGGGGGCGAAGGCAGTTGACATGACTATCGGTAATGGGTCTAGGAAATTAGCATTGGGTACATGCTATCAATCGGTTAATTGAAAGTGCTGCTTCTCTTCCGAGACATAATCCGGTATTGGTTAGGCTAAGGAGTAATAGAATATGAAGCACCCATTAGAGATACAATATGGACCATTAGATGGATGGATAATCCTTCTTATAATGGGAGGATTATCCATATCTTTCTTCTCATATCAAGTTATTAAAGCCACTAGACTGGTAATGCTTGGTGCTCCAGATAATCGTTTTGATTCATGGGGATTAAGAATTAAAGAAATGCTTGTAGGATGGTTAGGGCAGAAGAAAGTCCTTAGAGATAAGATAGCAGGAACAATGCATGTATTGATGTTCTGGGGATTCCTTATGCTTGGGAGTGATATGCTTGACCTCGTTAGTGCGAATTACTTTTCGGAACATTTACTTCCTTCATTTCTTAATAACCCCTGGAATGGTATTGTAGAATTGGGCTATACTACTGCTTTATTGGGTGCTTTAGCCGCTTTGACCCGGAGAGTACTTTTTACTCCTACGAAACTCAAGGGCAAATCGCAGTTGGAAGGGAATTTCATCTTAGTGCTAATTTTGACTATAACTTCTACTTCTTTTATTATTGAGTCACCAGAAAATCCTGATAGAATATGGGAGCCATTAGGTTTCTGGGTTTCAGGACTTGGTTTATCTAGTAATTTCATAATCGCATCTTATTGGGCACATATGGTTTCAATATGCAGTTTCTTAGTGTTGATTCCATTATCTAAACATATGCACCTAGTTATGGCAATACCAAATGTATTCTTTCATGACACTCAAGCACTTGGTAAAATGCGTCCATTAGCAATCGGTGATGATGGTAAAGCAGTACCTTTAGAAGATCTCGATATAGATTCATTTGGAGTTAGTACTTTTGATCAATATACTTGGAGACAAATAATTGATGGATGGTCATGTACATCTTGTGCACGGTGTCAAGATGTTTGTCCAGCTTATGAGTCAGGAAAAGGATTGAATCCTATGCAAGTAATTCATGATGTTAGAGACTATGCTAATGAATATGCTCCAATTCTTTTGAAAGGTGAGAATCCTGAAGAAACTATGCTGGCAAGAATAACCAGTGAGGCAGTTTGGGCTTGCACTACTTGTAATGCATGCGTTGATATTTGTCCACTTTACATCGAACATGTGCCTAAACTAACTGAACTTAGAAGAAATGCAATGATGGAAACAATGGACTATCCTGAAGAACTAAACGTTGCTATGGGTAATCTAGAATCTGCATCTAATCCATATGGTTTTGGGGCACACGAGAGAGCAGATTGGGCCTCTGATTTAGATGTTAAAGTAGGCCAACCTGCTGAATATATTTATTTTGTAGGCTGTGCCGCTAGTTTTGATGAAAGAAATCAAAAGGTTGCTCGAGCAACTATATCTTTAATGAAAGAAGCCGGATTAGATGTTGGAATTCTTGGGATGCAAGAAGGATGTTCTGGTGACCCTGCGAGACGTGCTGGTAACGAATATTTATTCCAAATGCTCGCTGAGACTAATATCACAACATTCCAAGAACTAGGTGTCAAAAGAATCGTAGCTTCCTGTCCTCACTGCTTCCATACATTAGGTAAGGAATATGGGGATTATGGTGCTGATGAACTAGAGGTATTCCATCATACTGAGATCATGGCAAAATTACAAGAAGAAGGTAAACTTCCTGCATTTGATAAAGATGGAACAAGTATCACTTATCATGATCCTTGCTATCTTGGTCGTATAGGTGATGTGATTGATGAGCCTAGATCTGTCCTTGGAGGGATTGATGTCGAAGTTGAAAGACATGGTAAAGATTCTTTCTGTTGTGGTGCAGGTGGCGCTCAAATGTGGATGGAGGAAGATTCTGATAAGAGAGTGAATAAGATACGTGCTGAGGAAATTGCGGCAACAGGTTGTGATACAGTTGCAATAGGGTGTCCATTCTGTTCAGTTATGGTTAAAGATGGTCTTGATTCAGTAGGTTCTGAAATGGACGTAAAAGATGTAGCTGAATTACTTTGGGAACAAATTGTGGCTAGAGATGAAGAAATTCATGCCTCAGCAAGTGTAACAACTGAGTAGTAAGTATTTTCTTAAACTCAATCTCTTTCGTAAGGTCATGAGTGATGATTTCAAATTTCTAGGCCAATCTATTCCAAACTTTGCTATTATTTGCGGTGGAATTCTTATCTTGTGGGGAATCGCCTCTTATGCAATAAGTGATACAGGTAGTATAACTGCATTAATTCCATCATTTTTTGGAACACCTTTGTTGATACTTGGTGTTCTTTCAATTAAAAATAATGCTAACAAACATCATTACATGCATGCATCTATGGTTTTCTCAATGGTTTCAGTTTTAGGAGGATTTCGAATCTTCTCTCTCGACGATGCTAGTGATTTGACTTTAGCATCTCATATGATTTTGATTATAATTGGTGTAGTTTTTATGGTTGGTGGAATTCTTTCGTTCAGGCATGCAAGGAAATTACGAGAGTCACTTGGTAGTGAATAAAAATGAGACCTCTAATTGGGATAACAACATCTGTTAATTCTCGCGATTATGAGGTTTCTAATCAATCGGTAGTAATGTTACCTGAAACTTATCCTAAAGCTGTTCAACGAGCAGGAGGGATTCCTCTTCTACTATCTGAATGTGATGATAGTGAGGAATTGTTAGATTGCTTAGATGGATTAATAATTTCAGGAGGAAGAGATATTAATCCTAAATTGTACAATCAAGATGCTCATCAAAAAACTATTGATTTCAGTGATAGCCAAGATAAATGGGAAGCTTCTTTGATTGAAGGTGCTATAGAAAGGGATATCCCTCTTCTCTGTATTTGCCGCGGTCATCAACTGCTTTGCGTCATTCGTGGGGGTGAATTATTTCAGGATCTTCCTACTACTGAAGGTTTTGAAAAACATGGAGAGTCCGGAGGAAAATGGTCTCAACACATTGTTAAAATAGAGCCGGGTTCTTTAATTCATGAGTTATTAGGTGATGAAGTGAATGGAAATTCCGGTCATCATCAAGGCGTATCTGATGCTGGTGATCTGAAGGTTGTTGGGAGAACTTTAGATGGTTTAATTGAGGCTGTCGAATTAGATACTTGTAGATTCCTTATTTCTACTCAATGGCATCCGGAGATGCTAGGACAAAATTCTATTTTTGAAGGACTAATTAAAGCGTCCATTGAATAATAGTCAAACTAATTATTAATCATTCCTTTCACGGCTATATTATGTTAGGTGTAATAAGTCCAGTAATTGGCATCACCTGCCCTGCTCGCCCTACGAAATGGGCTAATTGGGAACTTGATGCAGTAGTGCTACCTACAACTTACCATAAAATGGTGATCGAATGTGGTGGTATACCTCTACTTATCCCACCGGGTTGTAGTTCTGATGTAATTGATAGGATCGATGGGTTACTAATATCTGGTGGCCCTGATATAAATGCAAAACTCTACGGTGAAATCAATGGCCCCTATACTAACGAAATATATCCTGAACAAGATGCCTCTGAGATTGAATTAATGAAATCTGCAATAGCTAAAGATATCCCTCTATTGTGTATATGCCGTGGATTCCAATTACTTTGTGTGATAAATGGTGGGAAATTGCATCAACATTTACCTGAAACAGAAGGCCATCGAAATCATGGTGGGTGGAACGGCGAAGTGACTGAGCATGGTGTTGAAATTCTTGAAGGGACTAAATTATGGGAAATCATGGGTCCTCATGCAACTGCTAACTCAACCCATCATCAAGGTGTATCTGACCCTGGAGAACTATCTGTTTCTGCGTATTCTAGTCATGATAATTTGATTGAAGCAGTAGAAATAAAAAGTCGTAAATTTTGTATTGGAGTTCAGTGGCATCCGGAACGCATAGATCATGTTAGTTTGTATCTCGCCTTCATTAAATCAGCGCGAGGTTAATGACTGTAAATGTGTACCATGATTTGATAGGTATGGTGCTGCGACTCTACGATACTCGTTCTCGCAGTAAAAGAACCTTGAAAACATTAGTTCCCGGTGAGGTCGGAATTTACGTATGTGGCATAACTCCTTACTCTCCTAGCCATATAGGTCATGCACGTCAAGCCATTGCCTTCGACATTATTGTAAGATGGCTAAGAAAAAGTGGCCTTATCGTTAATCATATTACTAATTTCACCGATATTGACGATAAAATAATACGTATTGCTAACGAGGAAAACATCAATTTCCTTGATGTTGCAAATAGGAATATTGCAGATTATTTTGAAGTTATGGATTTACTAAATGTAATACCCGCTGATTCTTACCCAAGAGTGACTGAAATAATTCCTGAAATAATTGATATGATTACTAAGTTAATTGAGTCTGGTAATGCTTATTCATCCCCCGATGGCGTATATTTCGAAATTGATACTGCACCCGAAAAATATGGTCAATTGACAGGGCAAACATTAGAAATGGTTAGAGAAGGTGCTGGAGGTAGAGTTTCCAAAACAGGTACAGGGAAGAAAAATCATAGAGATTTTGCATTGTGGAAATTAGCCAAACCTGGCGAACCACATTGGCCAAGTCCTTGGGGTGATGGTCGACCTGGTTGGCATATCGAATGCTCAGTCATGTCTTTACAACATCTAGGTGAGCAATTCGATATCCATGGTGGAGGTTCAGATTTAATGTTCCCTCATCATGAAGCCGAGATATTTCAATCAGAATGCTGCCTTAATCATGACCCAGTAGTTCAATATTGGATCCATAATGGTATGATTAATGTTGATGGTGAGAAAATGAGTAAATCTTTAGGGAATTTTTGGACTATAAGGGACGCAATTTCTAAGGTAGAGCCATTAGAATTGAGATATTGCCTAATTAATGCACCATATAGGCAACCCGTTGAGTTTAATGACGTCATGCTTGATGACTCATCAAGTCATTATCGTAGATTATTATCTGCATATGGTGAAGGTATTTCTAAGTGTAGTAAGGGGGATTGGAGAAGTTCTGAATTTTTACAAGAAGCTGAATCTAATTTTTCAGAAGGGATGAATGATGATTTCAATACTAGAGTGGCGATAGTTGAGGTTCAATCTGTAGTCAAACATCTAAGAGAAAAATTAGATTCTAACTCTTATGACGATGTATCATCTGCAGTGTCTTGGTTATCTGAATTTGCAGGCGATGTCTTAGGTATTTTACCAAGTGATCCGATAGTAAAAGAAAAAATCAAAAAAATAGAAAGTGAAAGAATGCAGGTTTCTAATTTAGTTACTGATTTACTTAATCAAAGAAAAATAGCTCGTGAAAATAAAGATTGGAATAAAGCAGACCTGATTAGAAATCAACTAAATGAAATTGGCGTAATAGTAGAAGACTCTCCAAATGGTCCTGTTTGGAAACTAAAATAAACTATCCAATCCGATTATTGGAATTCGAGAATAGATAGCGAAGCACCGATAAGTCTCTTCATTCCCCCCAGTATTATGTCTGACCTATCCGTGGTTCAAACTGTGTTTGTAGTATTGATAGTATCTAGTACTGCAATGGCTGGATGTTTGGAAGCAGTCGAATCAGCAACAGAGGGGCCACCAGATTGGGATAAAGACTTAATTTATTTAGAAGATCCATTAACTCATGAAGATCCTAGAGAATTTACTACTAGAACAATTACAGATAGAGGATCTGTAGAAGGTGAAGCTTTTTGGGCAGTATTCGGTAATGAAGAAGGAGGTAATTGTTGTGAACATTATCTCGCAGGAACTAAAGAAGGATGGATTGTTAATTTCGGAGGAGAGTATCCTACGTGGTCAGAAGATAGAGGACATACATGGCAAGAGTACCAGCCAACTATTTTCTCTCAACTCGGCTGTTTGGAACCTAAGCCTACTATCCCAGGCCAAGAAGGGCTCGGTGAAGGGAGTATAGTTCAGGCAACAAATGGTGACTTGATTTCTATGGGGTGGTTTCCTTATCCTAGTGCTAGTGGAGCAGATCAATTCTATGCATTTCTCTATGATGCTGAAGATGAGGAATGGAGTTGGTGTTTCAATCGAACACCTGAACCATTTTATGATCGTTCATGGCAAGTTGAAGTAATAGGTCCAATTAACGGTGGTATTTATGGAAATGGTGACTATGCCAGCCTAGTAATATCTAACTTTTGGCATCAAGTACAGAATGTTGGCGGACAAATCTCTACTGATGGTTTAAACTATGACTACTTTCCTTTTCCCGATAGAGATGGAACTCTAGATAGTATAGAAGTCAATCTAATTTCTGAAGATTTAGGAGTTGAATGGGACTTTACTAAACCTCACAAGGAAATGAGATCATTCCCTGTCCCATCTGGGGGTCTTTATTTTCCAAACTACTTCATTGATGGTACGGATGCATATTTAGATACATCACTTAATTGGTGGTCCGCTACAAATCAAAATGGTTCATCTCTTCCCTCGGAGTATTGTGCATTTGATTCATCCAGCGCACTACATTGTGTAGTTTCCGAATCAAATATAATTACTCATTTTATCTCTTTTGATGGTGGTGAAAATTGGCAAAATTTCACCTATGATTTATCAAATGACGTTAGTGCAATTGAAGAATGGGAGTTCCATTCTAGTGGAGTCCACGACCTCTTTGTTCTGAGTGTTAGGTATCAAAGTTCTTTGGGCCCTGACGTTGATGTCGCATACCATGTTCGTGATTTCTCTGAATCATTATATCCTGATCAAATAACTTACATTGGTCAAGGTGATTTAGATTCTACATCAGGTGCAGGTGCAGATATTCGATTTGATTTTGCTAGTATGGGTATACTCCCTGATGGTGGTTCTTTCATTGCTTATATGGATTCAACAGATCCTGATCCTTTATTCGCTGTAGAAATGCTTCTACCTGATAATTATCAAGATAATATGATGTAATAAGAGTTGGAAATATGGATAATTTAGAATCTAATTCTCAAGGAAAGAATTACAAATCAATTATTCATGAAGTTATTTTTGAAGCTGATACCCGAGCTGGAAAATTATTTGATATTCTTCTATTGATTTCTATATCAGCCTCAGTTATTGCAGTTTCACTTGAAAGTGTAGGATCTATTGACAATGTTTATGGTGACCAACTATATTTTATTGAATGGCTTTTTACAATACTATTCACAATTGAATATATTCTTAGATTATATTCTGTAATTAAACCTATGAAATATGCTACTTCATTTTTTGGAGTTGTAGATTTAATGTCTATTTTACCTACATTTATTGGTTTAATCTATCCTTATGCAGGTTTCCAAAGTTTACTTGTAATCAGGGCATTACGGCTTTTGAGAATTTTCAGAATATTCAAACTAACCAGATATTTAGGTGAGGCTACGGTATTGAGTCAAGCTCTGATTCAGTCTAAAGATAGAATCATAGTTTTTCTTTCAACAATCACAGTTCTAAGTTTTATAAGTGGTGCTGGTATGTATTTGGTAGAAGGCCCTACTAATGGTTTCACCTCAATTCCTCAAAGTGTATATTGGGCTATCACTACACTAACAAGTACCGGTTATGGTGACACAGTGCCTCAAACTCCATTTGGCAAAATACTTGCTATATTTATTATGGTAATGGGTTATAGTTTGATTATAGTTCCAACTGGTATAATTACAAATCAGTTAGTTAACTCTTCAGGAATAACCACTCAAGCATGTCCTTATTGTTCCAAAGAAGGACATGATGTTAATGCTAAACATTGCAAATTTTGTGGTTCGAAAATTTAATCTATTTGACTTACAATATATTTCACGGTAACTCCATCAACCTCGAATGAATCGAAATTATTTGATATATTTTCTTCGTTAAGTGTTGCATCCCCTGCTCTCGTTTCTGTCTGAATATGATTCCAATCCTCTGCAAATAAATCTTGTCCATCCACCCAAACTTCAAGTTTTATTGATGATTCAATATCAAAATTAATTTCTTTTCTTTTAGCCTGAACATGCCTAATTATGTCTCTTGCCAATCCTTTCGATAATAATTCGTCATTAAGTTTCATATCTAATACTAGAGATACATCTCCAATTTCGTCGATAGATATAGTTGCCGCAGCATACCCATCTTTCTCAACTCTCTTGATTTCTATATCTTCCATAGTGATGTCATAACCTTCTATGATACAAATCTCTGCTTCTATTTCAAGTAGGATGTTATCTGGGTCCGCATCTGCCAATAAGTCCAATACTGCTGGTAAATCTTGTCTACATTTCTTGCCTAATGCTTTACGATTTGGAGCGATTTGGATCTTTTGAAAACGATCTAAATCATCTTCAGTAGTTAACAATTCAACGTTTAATTCCTCTGCTAAAATCTCATGGAACTCCGAAATATCTGGTCCTCCTACAATCCAACCGGATTTACACGGTAGCCGTTGCCTTCTACCAGCATTTACGCGCACTCTTCTGCCAGTCTCTGCTAATTTTCTTACTAGAGCCATTTCTTGTTCCAAGACCCAGTTTTGAGGAGGTAAGTTACTAGGGACTAGTGATGAACCTACTGGCCAATCAGTTAAATGAACTGATGTTCCAGTCAAATCTCTGTGTATTTGGTCAGGTATGAAAGGCGCTACTGGTGCCATTAGACGACAAACTGTCAATAAAACTTCATGCAAGGTATGTTGACAGGCTCTTTTATCATTACTATCATCTTCATTCCAAAGACGTCTTCTCGATCTTCTAACATACCAGTTTGATAAATCATTAATTACGAAATTTTCTAACTCTCTACCCGCTTTATGGAAATCCCATGATATGAAATTTTCATGGTAAGTCTCCGCAACGGTAGCCATACGGGACAGTATCCATTTGTCAAGAGGACTTCTATCTTTGACATTTATTTTCCCGGATTTTTCATCAGGATCAAAGCCATCTAAGGCTGCATAATCGGAATAGAAACGATGAACATTCCATAGCGTCAAGAACATTTTCGCATAAGATTCTCTAACTCCATTAGAGTCAAAGTTAGTTGGTGTCCAAGGGGCACTCTGGGTCATCATATACCATCGAATTGAATCGGATCCTTCTTTATTGAAATGATCCCATGGATTAACTACATTCCCTCTTGACTTACTCATTTTCTTCCCATCTTTATCCAATATATGCCCTAGTGATAGGCATCTCTTATATGCGACATTATCGAAAACAGTTGTTGATACGGCAAGTAATGAATAGAACCACCCTCTTGTTTGGTCGACAGCTTCACAAATATAATCGACAGGAAATACTCCTTCGAATTTTTCTTTATTCTCAAATGGATAATGCCACTGAGCGAAAGATGCGCATCCTGAATCAAACCAGCAATCCATTACATAAGGTTCTCTAATCATCTCTCCTGAACATCCTTTATTGTTGCAATTTAATTTCACATCATCTACATATGGTCGATGTAATTCGGGAGGTGTCGGTGAATCATTAGTTTTCATAGAAATCATTTCATCAATACTTCCTATACAATGTTCATGTTGACAATCTTGACATATCCATACTGGAATCGGTGTCCCCCAGTATCTTTCACGACTTATTGCCCAGTCTTTGATATTTGATAGCCATTCGCCCATCCTCTTTGCTCCAGTCCATTCTGGAGCCCATTCAACTTGTGAATTAAATTCAAGAATTTGTTCACGAACCGCAGTCATTCTTACGAACCAACTATCCATGGCATAGTACAACAATGGATGATCAGTTCTCCAACAGTGTGGGTAATCGTGAGTGTAAATATGTTCTCGGTATAACTGCCCATTAGAACTCAACAAGTCAATTATATCTGAATCACATTCTTTGACATATCTATTATCTAGTGTCTCATGTGTTCCTTCTATGAATTTTCCATCTATTCCAACAGTATGCTGTGCCGGAAATCCTTCTTTCATTCCAAGGTTATAATCATCTTCTCCATACATTACAGCAGTATGAACGACTCCAGTGCCATCACTCGTAGTGACAAAGTCTGCTCCAACTACAGTCCATGCATTGGAATTTTCTCCATCTATAGCTCCGGGGAATAGTGGTTCATATGATTTGCCTAATAATTCAGAACCAGGGAACTCTTCTAAAACTTCCATTTTATGTCGTAGAACATTTCCAAGTAAATCTTTAGCCAATATCAATTCTTCTCCAACATCTGCTCCCCCCCTACCTTCCCAAGAATTTGAAGGTTCAGTAGTAATTTTTACTCGACAGTAGGTGACTTCTGGTCCCACAGCTAGACCAACATTACCAGGCAAAGTCCAAGGCGTAGTAGTCCAGGCTAATATTGAGGAATTACTATCTTTTAATTGGAATTTAACAAAAACTGCCGGTTCTGAAACTTCTTTGTACCCTTGGGCTACTTCGTGGCTAGAGTAACTTGTTCCAGTCTGTGGACAGTATGGTAAAACTTTGTGACCTCTGAATAGAAGTCCTTTGTCAAACATTTGTTTTAATGACCACCAAGCGGATTCTATATAATTGTCATGAAGAGTGACATACGGGTCATCCATATCTACCCAGAATCCCATTCTTTCAGTCATTTCTCTCCAAGCTTGTTCATAGGTCCAAACACTTTCTTTACATTTCTGATTGAATGCTTCCATACCATAAGCCTCAATAGCTTCATTAGACATCAAATCAAGTTGCTTCTGAACCTCAATTTCTACAGGCAGACCATGAGTGTCCCAGCCGGCCTTTCTCTCAACAATATGGCCTTCCATAGTTTTCCATCTACAAACCATGTCTTTGTAGAGTCTTGATATTACATGATGTATTCCAGGTTTTCCATTGGCAGTAGGAGGTCCTTCGAGGAAGGTAAATGGTGACTCGCCACCTCTACGATTTTCAATAGACTCAGCGAATGTTTTCTCATTATTCCATATTTCAATTAAAGAGGTCTCAAGAGCGACCGGGTCGAGTTCACCAGCTGCCTTAGGTACGGTCATGTTGATACCGACAGGATATGCTTTCTTGAACGTGACGAATCAAGATGAAACTGAATTACCAAATAACCACGCCTTCAAAAGGTAGTGCCTAGTGGAAGATATTAGATGTCAGAGGCAGTTTCAATAGAGGTTGGTGGAATGACCTGTACCGGTTGCTCTGATAGAGTCAGAAATGCTCTTGAAGAAATCACTGGAGTTCATTCAGCGGAAGTTTCTCATGAATCAGGAATAGCTATAATTCAACATGAGAATGTATCTAGAGATTCAATGGCATCTAGTATCCAGTCGATAGGCTATACAGTTGATGGTAAGGGTGAAGAATTTAATTGGCGCGATAGTAGTGTTTGGAAACAATCAGCACACAATACAAAGTGGTGTTTAGTTGGTTGCAGCATTGGTGATTTTGGCACTATTGCATCATTCCAATTTGTATTTACTGATTCAGGCTGGACTCCTATGATGATCATGGCGCTGGCTATGTTTAATGGAATTATGACCTCCATCGCACTTGAGACAGCAATATTATCTGCTCAAATGGCTTTGAAAGAGGCTTTCAAGGTAGCAGTCGGGATGTCATTAATTTCAATGATTTCTATGGAGGCTGCAATGAATACAGTGGATTTAGTTTTGACAGGTGGTGCCAAACTTACCTGGTGGGTAATTATACCTATGTTCATAGCGGGATTCCTTGCTCCTTGGCCATATAATTATTGGAGACTGAAGAAATACGGTGTCGCATGTCATTAAGGTGGTATTAGAATGTCGAAATGGAAGAGTCTTAGCGAAGATATCTCCAATTGGATTTTGAATTATGCCAATAGCAATAATATTTCTACTCTAGTAGTTGGAGTTTCAGGAGGTATCGATTCTGCTGTGACTTCTACACTTTGTGCTAAAACAGGTTTGAGAACTCTAGTAGTCAATATGCCGATACATCAGAATGATTCTGAGTATAATCTTTCTAATCAACATATGATGTGGTTGAGGTCAAATTGGGATAATGTCGAAAGTCATGTCATTAACTTATCAGAAACTTTTGATGTTTTGAAAAACGAACTTAGTAAGAAAAAAGTCTCTGATCTCGCCATGGCAAATACTAGAGCTAGAATTCGAATGACTGCATTGTATTCGTTAGCTGGTTCAAATAATGGTATAGTGGTAGGTACTGGGAATAAGGTTGAAGATTTGGGGGTAGGATTCTTCACCAAGTATGGAGACGGAGGTGTAGATATTTCTCCTATTGCTGATTTGTATAAATCAGAGGTTTACTCCTTAGCAGAGTCATTAGATGTAATTGCTGAGATTCAGAATGCATCACCTACTGACGGATTATGGGATGATGGTAGAACCGATGAAGATCAAATAGGTGCTACATATGATGAGTTAGAATGGGCTATGAATGAAATTGAGAATCCATCTGTTGAAATAGAACTTAATGAAAGACTTGCCCAAGTGATGAAAATATATCTAAAACTTAATCTAATGAATTCTCACAAAATGCACCCTATTCCTATTTTCAAAAACACAAACAGAAAACTCCAATAAGTAGATTAGACATAAGAAGTCTATGGAATCAAATCAAAGTTATGCAGATAGCGGCCACCTTATGGCAGTTGAATTCGATAAAAAGATAACTATTTATTGGTGGATGGTTGCTAATTTGACTTTACTTTCCAGTATTGTTGGTATACCATTGATGATTTTCTGGTTGCCATTTGGATGGTTAGTTCATCTGAAACAGTACCAGCACATGTCCGCGGCATTGACTGATCGTTCGGTTAACATGCGCGTGGGTTGGATGTTCAAGAAACAGCAGAATATTCCATTAGACAAGCTAACTGATGTGTCAATACATGAGGGACCAATTCTGAATGCATTTGGAGTTGTCAAGATGCAGTTCGAGACTGCTGGAGCTGCTCCATTCATTTTAACCGGGGTAAAAAACTCCAGTGAATTCCGTGACCTTGTACTGAAGCAAAGAGACTTATTAGTTTCTAATCCCCAGCAAATGTCACCTTCAGTAGGCTCAAATGATGTACTTGTCGAGATTAGAGATTTACTAAAGAGTATAGATTCTAGACTCGAATAAGACGCACGTTAGTGATGAATTGTTCAATGTCATGTTACAAAATACCAATACTGGTTACTTCCCGCAATATACATGGCTGAAGATCTCGAGGAACCAAAATACGACTTAGTTAGTAATTTCGGGTCTTTTGAGACTCGTCTTTATCATGATACAATACAAGCTCGTGTTAATACAAATAGTGAAGATCAAGATAGCATTTCTAATGGCTTCAGAACTATAGCGGGATACATATTCGGAAGTAATGATTCAGGTGAAAAAATAGCGATGACCGCTCCAGTTCATATGTGGAGCGAACAGGGGATTATGAAAATGGCTTTTACAATGCCTTCTGAGCACGATTTATCTGATTTACCAGTGCCCAATAATTCATCTATTGAGGTTGTAGAGGTCACTGGAAGATTGACTGCTGTAATGAAATTTTCTGGTTTTGCAGGCCGAGCAAAGATTCGTAAATTAAGTGTCAATCTTTTAAAATTAATTTCACAAAATAAATTAGAACCTATATCCTCTCACATCTTGGCAATTTATGACAATCCTTGGACTACATTGCCTTTCTTGAGAAGAAATGAGATATTGGTGCCAATAAAAGATAATTCTTAGTTTTATATGATATAGTTTGAAGGTGCGAGATATGAATATGCAGAGGTGTGGTGAAGATGAAGTTCTTGCAGCTATTGAGGGTGATGAAAAAATCAGTCTTATTTTAGTTAAGAGAGATACTACATCAATTAAACTTACAACGATTATATCTTACGCTGAAAAATCGGGTATTAAAATTATTCATGGGTCTGAAAATGACCTCTGGCGTATGTCTCGGGACAATAGTAATGGTATTCCAAATATACTTGCTTTAGTCGGCCGTAACCCCGATTCATCTTTGGAAGAGGTATTTTCTAGTGGTGGACTTGTTTGGCTTCTTGCAGGGGCAGCATATCCAGTGAATATCGGTTTCTGTATTCGTACTGCTGAAGTTTCTGGAGCAAATGCAGTCATAATCGACGCTCAACTCAATAATCATGAAAGAAGTGCTGCAAAACGTGCCTCGATGAAAGCTCATAGATTTTTACCCGTTCATTGGACATCTGGCTATGAAGCTATATTAATGGCTAAGAAATTCGGTTTTCGAATAATTTCAGTAGAAGATGTAGGTGAATCTGCACCATGGGATGTAGATATGACTGGTAATGTGGTTCTGATAGTAGGTGGTGAAAGGAATGGAATACCTGCAGATATTTTAGCGGAATCCGATGAAATAGTTCGTATACCTATGTCTGGTTTTGTTCAATCATTTAATTTACAGGCTCCATTAAGTGCGGTTGCCATTGAAGCACAAAGACAGAGAAGTTAGTCGATAACCATAAAATCACCTTTATGCTTTATTGAGTTCCTATACAGCCCGTCTATTGTGAATGTACCAGATGAGTTGATCTTGATGCTTGATGGCAAGCATGGACCTACTAAACAGAAGGCCGCGCGACTTGTCGTAGATCTTGCCTCTACAGCAGGGGCAACTGAATTTGTTAGATGTGAACATGCTCATGTTTCAGGAGTTAGCGTAATTACTGGAGGCCATGGTCTCCGTAGATTTCTTTCAGATTTAGCAGGTGATACTGAAGGTGTTGTTTCAATACCAACAACTCTGAATTCGGCTGGTTGTGATAGGGAGAAAATGGAAGAAATGGGTATTGATTATCCTGATTTTTTGAAGCATCAGTTTGAAATTATCGAAGCTTATTCGAATTTAGGAATTGATGCCACCTTATCTTGCACACCTTATGACAGAGGAGTGGAATTAGCTGAAGGAATTGGTTCTTGGGCTGAATCAAATGCAGTTTGTTTCTCGAATTCTTATACTTCTCTAATTACGAACAGAGAATCAGGATTATCCGCATTAGCTACAGCATTAACCGGCTGGGCTCCTCTATGGGGTCTTCATCTTGAAATGAATCGATTCCCTAATATTCATGTTAAAGTTCAATGTTCAATGTCTAATATTTCCGATTGGAGTATATTGGGTGATTGGATAGGCAAACAGATTCGTCCTGAATGGAAATTACCATGGGGAATGATGCCTCACATTTCGGGTCTCCCTGAACACGCTAGTTTTGAAATGCGCAAAGCTCTAACTGCAGCAGCTGCAAATTATGGTTGTCCTATGCTTTGGGCTGATGGCCATACAGTATCTCCTCCTGATCTTAATTTATATGAAGGTGAATTAGAATTTACTGAACATGATTTACAGCTTCGTTATCAGCAATTAGCACCCAAAGGAATTGTTGACTTAGTAGTAATTGGCTGTCCGCAAGCAAGTGTCGGCGAAGTTAGAACCACAGCTGCTTATGTGCGTTCTCGAATGGAATTAGGTGAAATTATTCCAAATCAAAGATTATGGATATTCACCAGCGGTCATAATTATGAGATATTAGAATCGGATGGGACTATCGATCTTCTTGAAGATGCTGGTGCTCTAGTTTTGAGGGATACATGCCCGGAAGTAACTCCTTATAATAGAAATAAATACAACCATATTTTGACAAATTCTCTAAAGGCAGAACACTATCTTACTTCGGGTTTGAATAAAATGCCTACCAGCGTATCTACAATTTCTGAATGCGTATCTCACGCTTTTGACCCTAATTTAATTGAATCACCAAGACCTAAATTAGATTCTAGTAATGCCAAGCCAATGTACTCTAATAAGTCTCATCAATCTGGCCAAATAAGTATTACTGGGAAAAGTATTCCAAGTCAAAATGAATGGGTAGTCGAAGGTACTGCTTTAGTTACTGATGTCCCAATTACATACTTGGGATACGTGAATCGAGATACTGGAGTTATAGAAGAAAAAGGTCATCCTCTCGATGGCGTAGCAATTGAAGATACTGTTCTGATATATCCTAAAGGTTCTGGTTCAACCGTTGCTCCATTTGTATTAATGGGATTGATATATACAGGGAAAGGCCCTAAAGCGATTATAAATTGTGATGTTTGTCCCCTTACTTTACCAGCGGCTTCGTTACTTAATGTACCTTATGCGCATGGTTTTGCCTCTAACCCTACTCTAGACATTAACAATGGGGATAGAGTATCAGTATCTCTTGAAGATGGAATTGTTCGTCTCTCAGTCATATCTCGCACAAGCGAGGATTGATGACTCGATAGTGTCACAGACCTCTTGTGAGTACCCGTCCTGATCCTGTTCCTTGCCGCCCTCAAGATTTAGGGAAATTTGAGATTTTACAACGCGATGGTTCCGCAAGAATTGGACGTTTACATACTAAACACGGTATGCTCAACACTCCAATGCTTCTTCCAGTAGTCAATCCTAATATTCGAACCATAGAACCTCGAGAAATGTGGGATAAATATCGAGTCGATGGTCTAATTACAAACTCTTATGTGATGTGGAAACATAATGATTTAAGTGAATATGCTCTAGAACATGGAGTCCATAAATTGATTGATTTTCCTGGTGTTGTTGTAACTGATTCTGGTACATTCCAGTCTTATGTATATGGTGATGTTGAAGTTGGAGTTGAAGAGATAGTCGAATTTCAGAGAGATATTGGAGTAGATGTGGGGACTATGCTTGATGTATTCGGTCGACCTGATATGAGTCGAGACCAAATTATTTCTGCAGTTGATATAACTGCAGAAAGAGCGCCTATTTCTCTTGAAAAGGCAGGTGAGGGACTACTTCTTAATGGGCCTATTCAAGGAGGTTTACATGATGATCTTAGAGCATTGGCAGGACAAGTTATGGGAGATGTCAGTGGCGTCCATAGAGGATTCACAGTTCACCCAATAGGTGGAATAGTGCCTTTAATGGAGAATCAAAAGTATAGAGAGTTATTTCAAATTCTTCTTTCCGCTAAATCTACTTTACCACCAAATAGACCGATTCATCTATTCGGATGTGGTCACCCACTACTTTTCCCGATGTCAATTGCTCTGGGAGTGGATATTTTTGATTCTGCTGCTTATGCACTTTTTGCTAGAGGTGGTCGTCTTCTAACACCTACTGGGACAGTTCGATTAGAAGAAATACAAGAATGGCCTCATCAATCTTCTGAACTATTTAATTGGACTCCTGAGGAGGTGCGAGGGATGGAATCTAAAGAACGTGAGAAAGTGTTAGCTAGACATAATTTGGAAGTCACTCAATCGGAATTAGCACGCTGCCGTGAAGCAATCCGAAATGGTAAAATATGGCAACTTGCAGAAGAAAGAAGTCATTCATCAGGTCAATTAAGAGAAGCATTTTTATGGGTTTTAGAACAATTAGATGAACCTGATGATGGTCCGGTGGGAGTTTCTGCAATGAGGATGATTTCATCTACTAATCCTGTAAGGAGTGGTGGTGAAAACTTAGTCGATGATATTGAAGAAAGACCTCATATTTTACATTTCAAATCATTACTTTCTATGAGGTGGAGAATCCCTGGTTCTTGGTGGGACGGTTCTTCAGGCCCTCCTAAGCGTGTTGTAATAATTGAGGGTTCCAAACCTCCATGGAGAGACAGCTCATTACATACAGTAATTTCCAGTTTGAAAGAGGAACCAAACTCGATAGTCGTTATATCAACTCCCATTGGTTTAATCCCTTATAGTATGGAAGATGTGTCCCCTTGGTGTCATATTGATGGTTCTGATGAAATTTGGGACTTGCCATTAGATGAAGATGAGATAGTTGAGGAGTTAGATGAATTAGATTTATCTGACTTGCCATTTATTAGAATTTCACCAGGCCCAGTTCCTGAAGAAAAAATCGAAGGGTCTCAAATAATTCGTGATTGGCTAGATAAATGTTCGATAGTGGATAAACTTTCGGTTTTGAACGGTTTATCTCCAACTTATGGCTGTAAGATAACGTCGGATATGACAAGTAGGAGGTCGAAAACAGATAGGATGGTAAATCTATATTCAAAGGGAGTTCATGTCATCTCTCCTCGACTAAATGATGGAGGGATTTCTTTAACCTTGGAGGGTGCACGACTGCTTCATTCTTATTCATCCAAACCTCCTCTTTCTTTTGGTGAAGAATATAGTGGTGAAGAATTAGATCATCCAGGTATTGCTAGAGTGATGATTATAGATGACGCAATACCATTTGTGGGTCAAGGTAGGAATGTCATGCAAGGTTATGTTTTAGGGGCTGACCCTCATCTTATTCCGGGCCAGCCGTGCTTAGTCGTAGATTCTAAGGGTAATTTGGTTGCCCATGGTCTTGCTATAACTACTGCTAGAGAAATGGCATATCTCAATAAAGGCCTAGCGGTTAGAATCCGTGATGGTGCCCTTAAGGATTCAGATATTTAATCAGGTCTTGCAGGCGATTGATTCAATAGCACAAATTCTAACGAAGTGATGACACCCGTAGGGTGTAGGTGATTTTTTGTCTGATATATCTAGTACTAAATTGGTTATTGAAACCAATAATTTAGTCAAAATGTATGGTCCTCACATTGCTCTCGAAGGCCTTAGTCTTAGCCTTGAGCCTGGTGCAATTGGGATTCTAGGGCCTAATGGGGCCGGGAAATCTACTTTCTTCAAGTGTATTTTAGGCTTGATTAAAACTACTTCCGGTGATGGTAAAGTATTGGGTTATGATATCAGAACACAGGGTGATATAATACGTTCAAAAATTGGTTATATGCCCGAATATGATTCTTTAGATCCGGAATTAATTGCAGTCGATCAGGTCAGATATTCCGGCGAGTTAATTGGTATGAATCCAGCAGAAGCAACTCGAAGAGCACATGAAGTTTTAGAATATGTTGGACTTAAAGAACAGAGGTATCGTAAAATTGGTACATTCAGCAGCGGAATGAAACAGGCGACTAAACTTGCCTGTGCACTAATTCATGATCCTGAGATTTTGATATGCGATGAACCCACCAATGGGCTCGATCAACGAGCCAGGGAGTTCATGTTGAATACACTTAGAAATACTGTTAAGGATGGTGGTAGAACAGTATTGATGAGTGGCCATGTAATGGATGACATCCAAGAAGTATGTGATAGTATTGTTATGATTCATAAAGGTAAAATTGTAGTTCATAGAAGGATTGATGAGTTAGCCAAACAAGTTGACGAAGAAATCGAGATTTCAGTATGGGGTGGTTCATCTAAAATGCAAGATTCTTTGGAATCTCGTGGATTAAATGTTCGTCGTCTTGGGAGAGTAATGAGAATTAAAGTAGAGTCTGATGATACAATCTCAGCAATCTTACAATCCGCAGTTGAAAGTGATGTACAGGTGAGAAGAATGGGCGTATATGAGCCCGATTTAGAAGATATATTCTTATTAATCATGGAGAAATTAGGTGCTGAAGTAAAGACAACTTCTGATCTCATGACTCCAGGACATACTGGAATTACCATCCCAGGGGGTGAAATTCATGAGTGATGATCTGATTGATCTTGAAGGTGGCCAAACTGTTATGGAAGCAGCTTATGGCTCAGATGATGGTGATGATGATTCTATAGCAATAGTCGCTCAAAAAGAGGCATCTTTAGGTGTGATATTTGAACAAAATTATCGGCCATGGGATGGGAATTTAGGGCCGCGATGGGTTAGGAACTATGCTATATTTCGGCATCATGTATTTGGTTTATTTACATCTAAGGGTCACAGAAATTATAATCCATTTGTTAGACTAACTATATTAGTTATATTTTTGGGAGCGATTTCTCCAATTGCTATGTTGTTTTTCGCTTCATTATTTGGTTCCGGACCAGATGGTTTTATCGATAAAATGTGGGGGGTAAATCGCAGTAATCTTTGGGGACAGGTATTAGGATATTTTCCTCGAAATTTATGTTATTGGCCATTATTAACTGCTCTTGTAGTTGGTGGCATGATCTCTGATGACCGCCGAAATGGTACAAGTTCAATCTATTTCTCTAGACCTATTACCAGAGTTGATTATACTCTTATGAAATATTTGAGTGTATCAGTAGTTCTAGGTTTTGTAATCATATTTTCTTATATGTCATATTACACTTTAGCAATAGTGTTCAAAGGAGAAGGTTGGGCCTTTTTAATCGATACTTTACCTATGTTTTTATCTGGTTTATTATGTAGTATACTGTTGGTGATTACATATACTTCAATCGGTCTAGCTTTATCGAGTATTAGTCAAAGTAGATTTTTTGCTGCAATCTCTTTCTTAAGCATAATTTATGGCACTAAATTGACCGCTCTATTAATTGATGCACAATTTGATACATCAATAGTATATATCTTGAGTCCTTATGATTGTCTCGCCCATCTTGGCCAGTGGTTGTTAGGATTAGACCTGAATTATTCTCATCCCCTCTCATTATCAGTTATTTCTCTTATATTGATGAACGCAGTTTCTATTATGGTATTAATTTCTAGAGTTACTTCATTGGAGGTGACCAGAGAATGAGTGAAGATAGACCTGTTCCATCAGTTCTTGTAGAAAATGTCTCGAAATGGTATGGCCAAGTTATTGGTATTAATGATGTATCTTTAGCAATTGAAGGTGGTGTCACTGGTATTCTTGGACCCAATGGCGCCGGTAAATCCACACTTTTCAAACTATTAATGGGACGAATAAAGCCTAGTCAAGGAAGTGTTAAGTTATTTGGTATAGATCCATGGACTGACACATCTCCTTATCGAAGGATTGGTTATGTTAGTGAATCAGAAAGACTCTACGATTGGATGACTGCTCAAGATTTTGTATCAACTCTTGCCAGATTACATGGTATGACTAGAGATGAAGCGAACGAAAGAGCAGAGCACGTCCTTGATTTTGTAGGTTTACATGATGTCAGGCATAAAGAAATAGGGAAGTACAGTAAAGGAATGAGGCAGAGGGTGAAGATAGCTCATGCTTTAGTTCATGATCCTGACTTAATAATTCTCGATGAACCATTGCATGGTTGTGATCCTTTAGCTAGAACTAGTATAATGAATGTAATTCGAGAACTTGGCCGTCAGGGTAAGACGGTACTCATATCCAGCCATATTTTAGAAGAAATAGAAAGAATTACTGAACAAATAGTAATTCTCCATAATGGAAGGTTGCTTGCTTTAGGTAATTTATATGCGATTCGTGATTTATTAGATAAGCATCCACATCGAATTATGATTACCACAGATGAACCCCGTAAGTTAGCTAGCGCCTTTATTGGAGAAGACCCAATATATGGTGTTAGATTTCCTGAAGAAGGTAAGTTAGAACTACAAACCAATGATTTATCTGCCGCACACTCAGTCTTGCCTCGAGTTATTGTTAACTCGAATGTTTCAGTTTCAAGAATTGATAATCCTGATGACAATTTAGAATCATTGTTAGGTTACTTAATTGGAGGTGAATAAAATGGATAAACAAGGCCGAGGACTTTCTGATACGGTTTGGACTCAACTCGATAGAAAGGCGGGTGCTATAGTTGAGTTAACAATTCGTCAACTCCGTAATCGTACGTCTACTTGGGCAGTTTTAGGTGTAGGGGTATTATTGATATCTTTGTTGCTTGCATTTTATATTGATGCAATAAGGACTGATTTTGAATCAATAGATAACGATGGAGATAGTGAAGATTGGGATAATGATGGGTTCCCTTTAGGCCAAGAGCTAATTTATGGTACCAGTGATTATGATAATACCCAATACCCAGGGTCATCGCAGTACCAATATCTTGGCGAAATTGACTGGAATGATCAACCACGAACTCACTATGGGAATCATACTTGGAACTATGCTTCTGGATATTTTACACCCACTTGGGTCGATACTGAAGCAGTAAATACATTCGATAGGTATAGTTGGATAGATTGGAATAATGAAGATGGTATTGCTGATTGCCCCGAAGGAAAACCTTTTGATGATTGGTTCCAGAAAATTTGTGTCTTAGACAATGGTACTTACGTGGTTAATGGTGTAAGTTTTTCAGCAGAAGGTGAACTGTTTGTCGAACCTGGATACAATTCAGAATGGGGGTATATGACTGATTCATTTTCTGTAGAAAAACATCCTAAATCAATGTATATAGACGAAGATGATATTGATTGGGATGGTACTTCAGGTTCACATGGATTCGATGATGATGGAGATTGTCTTAAAGAAGGATATGTAATTGAGGATTTGTCTCAAAATGACAATAACCTAAATGGAATATATTGCGATGTCGAATGGTCTTTTGATGAGAATGGTAACTTAATACAAATTAGGGCAGACGACGGTGTCGATGAAGATCCCGATGACTCAAAACATGTAGGTGAATCAAGTCATAGAACATTCATAATTGGCACCGGGAAAATTGCTTTTATTATGATTCTTGGACTTTTCTTACCCTTATTTTTAGCCTTAGGTTTAGTACGTGATGAATCTGAGAATGGAACGCTTCACTACTTACTCTCCAAACCGATACATCGTGGAGAATTTATTCTTTATCGTTTGTTGGGTTATCTAGCAATAGTCGCCTCATATACTGTGATATTAATTTCAATAGTTTCGATAATAACTTCTATAATAGGTCCGGGTGATTCTATTATTCGATTAAACGATTTCCCTGTATGGATGGGTATCGCACTTTCTACAATTTTAGTATTAAGTGCATATGGCGCTATATTCAATACAGTAGGCTTATTAATGCCAAAATATGGTGTTTATCTCTGTATTATTTATGGTATTTGGGAATTTTTAATGGGATTATTCACTATTACTATCCCCACAGCAACAATTCCAATGTTATCTATTTCTCATTGGGCAATTCAAATAATTGATGCTGTTGTTCTAATTGTTTGGAGTGACACTAGTCTCATTCAACAAAAAGCGGATGCGTTTGATTTGGAGACAGGAATCTCCTTTTTCTGGCACCCTCCAGTCCATACTCTGGATACCGGTAATCCCTTCGTAGCACTATTGATAAGCGTAGTATTGATACTACTGGTTACTATAGGTATGATTGCGATAGGGCAGTTAGTTTTCCGAAATAAAGAAATCATGTGAGGGTTGAGTAATGGCTGATGAATTGGAGAAATTTTCTGGTGATTATTCATCACTCTGGCGTCTAGATATGATGCCAAGTTTACCACGTCTTTCTTGGTGGTGGTGGTGGGTGATTATCTTTATCCCAGATCCTGAAAATCCTGAACGCTCTAGGCAATTAATGGTTCTTTGGTCATCTAAAGAAACTCCTGCAGTACGTGTTAACGAACATTGGTGGAAACCGGGTTCAAGAATGAGGATTGATGAACATGGAGGCCATGTAGTCCCTGGAATGGTTTGTTCTTGGTGGTTTGATGGTAAAAATATGCATGAACCATTAGTTATGCGTGAATGTAAAATGGTTTCAATAGATGATAAACATCCATTATGGCCAGGTGAAGGTGAAGGCAAAGGTTCAGGCGCAGTGGTTCCTTTGCTTGAAGATGATTTATCTCTAGGATTAACCGAGGGGAACAAGAAATTTTGGTTGAACTTAGTCAGTGATGAGGGTGCACAGAAAAATGGTGCTCCTAAATCAATTAATGCTGAATTAACTCCTTGGTGGGGTCCTCCAAGTAAATTGACATATAAAAATAATGTTTTCTTTTCAAATATGGGCTATGACATTTTGAGAGTTCAAGGGACTAAAGCATCTATTGTAATTGATGGAGAGGAGTTTGAAGGAACAGGTTACTTCCAGAAAGTGAGTGTCCAAGCTCCCTCATTACCTTGGTTTTGGGGTATGTTACATTTCGACGACGGCTCTTATTTAGATTGGTTTATGCCCCATGTTTCTTTTTCTTGTCTTAATTTAAATGATAAACCATGGAAACTTAGAGATATTTTTAGAAATCCTAAAATTGGGACTGGAATATTTCATGATGCTAAAAGGGACCGGACTGAAGAGTTCAAGTATTGCCAAGTTGAATTAGCAGAGCCAGATGATAAAGATGAAGAATTATTTGATAATGATGGTAATCCTTTACCGAAATTTAGAGTACGTGTTTGGAATGATAATACCCAGATTTCTCTGGAAGTGAGGGCGGTTTCCCGCGCTAAATGGACTTTTGATCAGCCAACTAGGGCTGGCATGGTGAGTCATCTAACTTACAATGAATACCCACTTCAGTTATTGAAAATAGTCATAAAAGACGAGCAAGGAATTAGAACAAAGAAAGATTATTCATGGATACATGGTAATGCAGAGCATTCTTGGGGATTCCTTCATTGAATAAGGTGGTATGATTTTGGAAGACTTAATTTTAGGTTTTAGAGCATCAATAGATGATGCCGTGATTCAAAAAAACTTTCCTTCAGTATCCGAAGATGAAGTTCCTATTTGGATGGGTTCACCTTCATTCCCATCATATATTCCAAGATATTTACTAGTCCTGATAGTTTTTTTGATTCATTTTTCTTTTTATTTGATAGTGGTTACCGATTATACATCTGAGGAAAAGAGTTACTTTAATGCCATAATTCGTCTATTAGATTGGTCTTTTGATTTAGTTGATGTTTTTGCATTTATTTTTGTTATGATTATTTTTGCCCGATTAAATTTTTACCTAAATATCACGACTTCTACACTTAAAAATACGACATTTTTGGTATTTATTGGATTAATACCTGCATTCTGGTGGCTTGCTAATGTAATTGACTGGATTCTTGTAATATTACGTCAAGACCCATTGAATGTACCAGAATGGATAGATTCTTGGTTTTTATTACTTGGTATTATTAATGGTTTAATCCTACTAGTTCCTACTATAATTTCTCAATTCTCATTTTCTTATCTAATCACTGATCAGAATTTACATTTTAGAGAACGTCATTTCATCTTCTATAAATCTTATAATTCAATTGGGCTCGATGAATTAAAAAATCTTAAAACACAACAATCCATGATGGGGAAAGTTTTCGGATTTGGAAATATCTTACCTATTCAGAATGATAATTTAGAAGCCCCCTCTCATTCTTTAAGCGAACGATCAATGCCAGAGATTTTCTATCGATTTTTCAAATATATCCTATTCCATAAACGTAATTTAAAGGTTGATTTATTACCTCCTTCTAAGTGTTTTTTTGGTATTAAAAAACCAATGATTATCTACGAATTAGTGAACGAATTGATGGATGCTAGGAATGGCCGACCTGATTTAATCTCGGAAAATAGCTAGTTCAACCGAAGATTACTATTCCGCACCGTTCTTAATGTAAAAGCCATCGAGAGATACATAGAGGGATTCCCTATGTCAGAAGAAGATACCATCACAATTGCAGCACAACACATTACTAAAGGCGATTTTATGGGCGCTATGGAGATTTTTGAAACACACGTCACTAATAATCCAAAAGACCCAGCAGGATACCATGGTTGGGCTGAATCAGCAATGTTTGAGATTCAAGAAAATGGTAATTTCGATGATAAAGGTAAAGATCGAATTAATGAAGGTAAAGTACAATCTTATCTCCGCAAAGCTGCTGGTTTGGAACCGGACAATGCAGAATATCAGGCAGCTTATGCAAATGCATTGATAGAATTTGATAGAGTACCTATGGCAGTTAGAGAATTTCAGAAACTTATCAAATTAGGTGAGAAATTGGAAGATGTTGATGTATCATTCCATCTTTATGAAGCTGCTAAGCAATTAATAGATTCAATAGATGTTAAAGTAGGATATGATAGGAGCGAACAGTTCGCTCAACAATATATTCCTATTGCAATAGAGTTTGCAATTTTAGGTCTTGGCTTCTCATCAGTCGATGAAGCAATGGAATATTTGTCAACCGAGGAATAATCAGGAGGAGTCCAATTGAATCGCGGCCGAATCATGGTCGCTTTCGGATATCATGGTGATCTTTTCCATGGTTCTCAGATTCAACCAAATGTCCCTACGGTTCAAAAAGCGATTGAACTCGCGCTTAGAAAGGTAAGTTGGTGGAGTGATGGTTGTTTAGAAATGTCTAGCAGAACCGATGCAGGTGTTAGTGTACGCATGAATCTTGCTTGTATCGATGTGCCTCTGAAAGTATGGGAAGAAGTCGATAAAAAAACGATTCTTCGAGTGCTAAATAATAGATTCCCGGGAGGTTTATGTGCTTGGGACGTAATTAAGGTTGAATCGAATGTTAGAAGTAGAGCAGCAATATCGAGGACATATCTTTTCCGTACCGAACTAATTGAGGAATGGCCAAGTGGTATTGATGAGAATTTATTCAATGAAGCATGTGAATTAATAATTGGTACTCATGATTTTACTAATTTCTGTAAACTCGAAGAAGGCAAGAATCCAATTCGAACAATATCTAATTGCGAACCTTGGTATTCATCTGATGGTAGATTAATTGGATTGTTGATAACTTCTGAAGCCTTTTTATGGAATCAAGTGAGGAGATTAGCAGCTGCAATAACGGGAGTTTCCTCAGGGCGTATTCCATTTGATATTTTCAAATCAGCATTAAATGAACCTGAAGTTTTGGTAGATTTAGGTAGAGCACAATCTAATGGACTCATACTTTGGGCTATCGAACATAAATCCTCTCAAGGTATGGGTTTAAATTGTAATCCAGATACTACTGGTTTTTCCATACCTCCAGAAAAAAGATATCGATTTAAGAGATGGCTATTCATGGCGAAGTTAGAAATGGGATTATTGATAGAAAGAGATTGGGAACATTCTCTTAATTTAGCTTAATCTCTAATTTATCTCCATCTTTACATGGTAATGCTTCTCTTAAAAAAGATCCAGAAATTACTTCTGCGGTTTGTGTATGTCGTGTCAGGTCAGGGATTAATACTGCGCAATCAATCCATTTTTCGTTGTCAGCAGAGATTTTAGCAGGGAATGCTGTAGCTCCTCCGAATGATTTTCCATCTCTTTCAAACCCTTTAATTCTAAATGAGTTTGTATTTTGTATGAAATCTCCTTCCTCTAATCCTGAAATGATTCTTAAATTCTTATAATTCAGTAAACTAGATTCACCCATATCTAGATTCAAAGTACCTGGCCATGCACTGACTTTCAGAACTTGTTTAAATTGTTCTTGATAATGAGGTTGTGACATAAATATGTGAGCTCTTCCGAGCCCACTCGACACTTCTCCGGATAGATGCATATTTCTCCGTCTCACCTTATGTTCAAGAGTATTACCGCTTAGAATTTTCTATAATGACACTATGTCCTTTCTTTTACATAGCCCCCAGCCATATGATTCTATCATTTTTCTTTCTTCAGAATCAATGTCATTAGCTGGATTTGAATGATTTAAGTGTATGAAAGAAATTTCTGGGTCACCAGTATGTTTTCTGCCTAATAAATGAAGGCTTTCTTCGATTGTGGGATGAGGTATTTCTGATAGTTCTCTTCCAGGTAATTCTTCCAGATTCCAAAATGTACCATCAATCCATGCAATGTCTACACCCCGAAATATTAATAGTTCTCTAATACTATTCATTGAGAATGAATCTAACGTTTTATCCCATGAATCTTGATCAGGTAAAAATAAAAGAGTTTTTCTTGTTCCTTTAATTCGAATAGCCGCCGTATTTCCTAATTCACTTCGATGAGGTATTGGAATTAATTCTAATGTGAAACCACAATCATTCTTCGGTTGAAATTCTTTATTATAACGTTGAGAGATTAATTTAATATTTTCTTCTTTAATCATTAATTGTATATCGTTTCTTTCTTCAAGAATTAATTTATTCTCTGAGCTAAGGTAAACGGGTAAATTTTCTAGATTCATTACTGGTTTACCAAATTGGCCAATTCCTTCAATATGTCCGAGATGTAAATGAGTAATTGTAACTGTATCTGGCAGGTATACCTCATCTCTTTTTTCATCTCCACTCCATATCTTTAATTGTTCGGATAAATTTTTTGTAATTTCAATAAGATGTTTAGAACCATCAATTCCTTCTATTCCTATAGATACAGGATATTTTCTAAGATTTAGATGGTTGTGGGCATTCAAACATCTTTCGCATGAGCATCCTGCTTGTGGAATCCCAGCATCCTGTGCTGTTCCTAGTATTGTGACCTTAACTTCTTGCTCCATAATCTATGTCGTATAGGTGTTTATCTTTAACTCGTCTGATTTCACTAATCAATGCTCATACAATAGAAGAACAAATGTACTGACGTGCAGTGTGAGGCTTATGGTTGCGGATACATCATGGATGTCTCAGCGTTTTAATGAGTTAAAAAATCAAGGTCTCGATTGGAATCCTCCAACCCTTGAAACCGCTAATGACGCGAAATGCATTATTGACGGTAAAGAAACTATTATGCTTTCATCAAATAATTATCTAAACCTCACTAATCATAAGAAAGTTATTGATGCAATGTTATCTGCTACTAAAAAATATGGTGCAGGAAGCGGTTCAGTCCGTGCAATAGCAGGAACAATGGACATTCACCTTGCTGCCGAGGAAAAAGTCGCAGAATTCAAGAAAGTAGAATCATCATTAATTTACTCGGCAGGATATACGGTAAATGTTGGTCTTATTCCAACATTAGTCCGTGGTGCAAAAGATGTGATTATCAGTGATGAATTAAATCATGGTTCTATAATTGATGGAGTAAGGTTAACAAAAGCCCGACGTGCAGTTTATGCTCATAATGACATGTCTCAATTAGAGGCAGTTTTGAAGGAAAACTCGGATGCTGATAGGAAATTAATTATCACTGATGGTGTATTCTCAATGGATGGAGATATAGCACCATTAGATGAAGTTACTAAGTTAGCGGAAGAGTATGATTCAATGGTATATGTGGATGACTGCCATGGTGAAGGTGTTCTCGGAGACAAAGGAGCAGGCATTGTGGATCATTTCAATTTACAAGGAAAAGTACATTTTGAAGTTGGTTCATTTTCAAAAGCACTTGGAGTTCAAGGTGGAATACTGGCAGGTTCTGAAGAAGTTCGAAATCACGCGTTAAATCATTCGCGCTCATGGCTATTGTCTGGGAGTCAACCTCCAGGTGTAGCAGCGGCTCAAAAAGCTGCAATAGAGGTTCTAATGAGCGAGCCTGAACATCATAATAGGCTTTGGAATAATACTAACTATTTCCGTAAAGAGTTACAATCACTTGGTTTTGACACAGGTGTTTCTGAAACTCCAATAATTCCAATAATGTGTGGTGAATCTCTTATTGCAAAGCAATTATCTAATGAACTCAGTAAAGTGAATATAATGGCAGGAGCAATTGTATTTCCGATGGTTTCTAAGGATAAAGCAAGAGTTCGAACCCAGATGTCTGCTGGATTAACTAGAGATAATTTAGATCAAGTATTAAGAGTATTAGAAGAAATAGGCCCTAGACTCGATTTAATTTAAGGGTGATTAAATGGTTAAATCTTCAACACTTGATGATGACATGATACAATCAATGATGACTCGAATAAATTCTGTTCCAATAACATCTACTTTAGAAATGGAAATATTGAGATTAGATAAGGGTGAATGTGAAGCACTTGTACCCCGAAAAGAAATGTGGGATGGTATATACGAGACATTTCATGGAGGTCTTCTGGCAACAATTGCTGATAGTATAACTTGCTGGTCAATCCTAACCGAAATAGGTTCTGAATCCAATGTTGCTACTACTGATTTTAATATCCGTTTTTTACGTCCATGTAAGACAGATGTAAGATGCTTGGCTAAAGTCATTAAAATAGGTCGAACCATGGTTCTTGCTGAAGCCCAACTTTTTGATACGGATAATAAGCTAGTTGCAGTCTCTCAAGTGAACTATATTCGATTATAGAATCAGTTAATCTAATTCTTCAATTACATTTTCTATTTCTGCATTATTTTTCTCGATAGTCTTTTCATTTTCATTTTGTGCATGAATTGTTTTCTTCATACCTTCAAATGGGTCTAGATCTCTATCTATTCTTTCTAGCATCCTCCATCTTGGTGCATAGGATAGTTGAATATACAATGGACCTGGTGATATTATTAGAAAATATCCAATCCATTCTAACTCTTCAGGTGTTGAAAATGTTATCGCAATCATTGTAATTAACAATCCAATGAAAGGAATAGGGTAAAGATATCTTCTTCTTTTTTCAAGCCTTACGGGTGGTCTCTTCAATATTGATGACATCATTATTGAAATACCGCCAAGAATTGCACAGATGAATAAGATTATCAAACTTTTAATAAGCCATAGTTGAAAGATTACTAAAAATCCTTCTGAGTTGAGATAACCATCATAGATACTTGTTAAAACTAAAATAAAATTAATAATTAAACCATAAATCAAACCTACAAATACTGGATGTGAATATGTTAATGGATATCCTAGGAATAGTTGACTTATCGAGCCACCTTCTAGCATGAGTTGATGTTCTTCATCAAGTTCACTCAGGCTCTCCCGCCACCTTGACATATTCATCCGGCCCATGTCCCCCCTCTTTCACTATTACGGGTAGTAAAAGTTCGAATAATGTCATTATAGCGTGTTTATCTAGTATTATGATTTCTAATCACAATATCGGAGATATTATGACTTGTTCACATTGGGGAATGATTTTGTGGTATTAGATGAGTAGTGAAGATGTGTTGTTTACGATTACTAGCAAGAACCTAGATTCCGGATTAAGAGGCGTGCCGGTGGGGACTTGCCAAACCTCATTTGTAGACCCTTACGAAGGTGTACATTATGTTGGTTATCCAGTGGAAGATTTAGTGAATATGGAAGAAGAGGATGTTATATTCTTGTTAATGAACAAACGTCTACCCACAGAAGAAGAAGCTCAAGAGTTCCATTCTGAATTGACACAAAGGGGCGAAAATATACCTACTGGAGCACTTAGAGTATTAGAGTCATTAACTCCAGGAAGTGGCCATCCTATGGACTGGCTTTCAATAGGGATAATGGCACTTGGTGCAGCTGAAAATACAGGAGATACAAAAGCAGATGCAATGAATTTAATTGCTAGGATGCCTGAGTTAATGGCGAGAATTTTCCGTCTTAGAGCAGGTGAGAAAGATAAATTAAAACCTCGTAGACCTGGTTTAGGACTAGTAGAAAATTTTGTTCATATGATGGGTTTTGAGGGTCAAGAGGCAAGAGATATCGAGAGAGTATTACGTTTCTTTTTCATTCTTCATATGGATCATGGTGGAGGAAATTTGTCAACTTTCTCAGGGAAAGCAGTGGCATCGGGGTGGGCTTCGATTTATTCATCAATTTCAAGTGCAATGAATGCTCTTTCCGGGCCTCTTCACGGCCGGGCGAATCAAGCATGCCTTGAATTTGTACAACGAATTGGAACTTCTGATCATAAAGAAATTGAAACTTTTGTTCGTGCTGAATTAGAAAATCGTCGACCAATATTTGGATTCGGACACGGTGTTTTGAGAGCCGAAGACCCACGCGCTCGTTTACTTATTGAACTCGGTGAAGAGATCTGTCCAGATGATGACAATTTCAAGATAGTTAGAGCATTGAGAGAAGTTGTACCTCCAATACTTAGTGAAATACCTAAGATAAGTAATCCTTACCCTAATGTTGACATTGCTAGCGGTAGTCTTCTTCATTCAGTAGGTTTTACAATGCCTGAATACTATACTACATTCTTTGGTTGGGCACGTGTAGCTGGAATAAGTGCTCAGATATTAGATGAGCGAAATTCTAGAGACGGTAGAGGTACACCTATTTATAGACCAAAATATATACCTAAAAACCAGCCTTTACGAAGATTAGATTGATCAGGAAAATCCACCACGATGGGATTTTCCCGTTCCTCTGTGTCCAATGATTCGTGATGCTTCCCATGGTAAACTAGATTCTGAAGTCTCTTTCAACAAAGTATTCATTTCTCTTTCCCATAACCATCTTTCACTCCAGTTACTAATGAATGACTTTCTTTCATTATGAGATAGTTCATGCCATGGTGACACCGTATTCTTTAGTTCAGATATTTTCGAATAATGCTGATCCACAGGAGTTTCATCTAATTCTTTTCTTAATTCATCGGTCAAAGGTTGTGTTGCAGGTTTTGTCCAGCGCGCTTGTCCTGTTTCTAGGGTTACTGAATAAGGTGATAAATCATCAGTCAGTCCAGTCAGTCCAGCATCTAGGAGTAACCTTTCTGCATCAGATTTTGACGGCCATACATAAACTGGATATCCTCTTCGATATTTTGTCAATTTTTCTAATTTTTTCCCCTCGAGTCCAACGGTCCAACCCATGCTCACATTACTCTCAAAACCTCTAAGGTATTGTAATGAACAAGGTAGCATAGGTGATTTTTCTTTTCTCTGCATATCCATTAATTTAGGTAATGAGTTCAATAAAAATGATGGTGCCGCACAAATTCGTTGTGTCGTCCAATTACCCCATGATCTAATGTGTGGCCTTAATCTACTAAATTTCAAATCACTATTTACCTTTTTAGAAGCTGATGTTAACTTCGGTTCGAATGAATAAATTACTGTGCTACTCTCGCTTCGTTCAATTGGATCAAGCAAATATTTTAATTCATTAATCATTTTAATCATATGCTTTTCTTTAGCATTACCATCAAACCAACCTCCTGCCTTTCCACTAGAGGGGTGTGGTGCTTTGAGCTCGATACAAGTGAACGCCCCTTCTTCTGTCCATCTACGAATAAAATCTTTATTTTTAAGTAAGTCATCAAATAGATCAACATATTCTGGTAACTCTTCGAGAGTCATACATTCAGGGTAATGTCCCGATTCAGTTTTAGAATCATGATGAAGTATTAGTCGATTATCTTCACTAAGTCGTAAATCTAGTTCTACTCCATCGCAAGCTTGCATTCCATAAACTAGGGCGTCAACGGTATTTTCTCTTGGACGGGTCCAATCGTCGTCTCCATCCATATATATCGGAAATAGGTTCTAATAATTAATTAAGTGTTTTTCAAGACTTATCCGCCCCAACGCTAAAGTGAGTAAAAGACAACGCGAGGCTAGGTATAACCATGTCAGAGACAATTCAACTTGACCGAAAATCAAACCCGCAAGAAGTAAGGGGATACGCATTATATGATTGGGCAAAGTCAGCATTTGAGACTTCAGTAACAGTAGCCGTTCTACCAGCTTGGTATGCGTATCTTTTCCTTAAAGCAAATGGATTGACAACTACGATTGGTTCAATTGAGATGCAGGGCGATGCAATTTGGTCCTTTGCAGTTGCTTTTGGTACATTATTTGTAGCACTTATAAGTCCATCATTAGGTGTAATTGCAGATAGAAGAAGAATCAAGATGTGGTGGTTGAGAATTCTCACTTATGTGGGTGCAGGATCAACTTTTCTCTTAGCATTCGCTCCGATGTTACCTATAGATACTCAATGGGTTTGGTTAATGGTTTTCTTCATGCTAGCAAATGTGGGATTGAATGGTGCGGGTGTATTCTACAATGCTCTTCTTCCACATATTGGTACTGATGATGAAATGGATAGGATTTCGAATCTTGCTTTTGCATATGGTTATCTCGGAGGAGGACTATTACTCCTTGTTCACTTAGTTATGGTCTTATCTTTAGATGGAGATTGGGTAATTCCATTCGTCATGGCATCTTCAGGAATTTGGTGGTACGGTTTTGCTCTGTTCACATTCAAATGGGTACCTGAACCCCCGATTGAAAATGAGATGGATTCACTCGGTTTTACTGCATCTGCAAAACTAGCTTTTTCTGAAATAAGAAAAACTATTGGTGAGATAGAAAAATTTAGAACCCTTTTCATTTACATGCTAGCATACTTTTTCTTTATTGATGGTATAAACAGTGTGACTGCTTTAGGGGGTGTATTTGGTTCTACAGTTCTAGGAATTACAACTGTTGATTTAATTGTGACAATTCTTGCTATTCAATTTGTTGCTTGGCCATCTGCACTTATGTTTACTAGGTTGGCAAGTAAAATAGGTACTAAATCTGCACTTAATGTATCTCTAGTGGGCTGGGTAGTTCTTTGTTTTGCAGCACTTTCTTTCGCTCCACTCGAATATACTCAACACACCGATTATCAGATTCAGATTGAAGAGGTTGATGGGGAGTGGTTCTATACTCCACATGCTAACTTAGGAGAGACACCTATTGCCTTAGTAGAAGGAGGTGATGAACAGTTATGGGCTGAATCTATGTTGCTTTCTTTGGGAATAGTCCAGCCAGATGCAGATATTACTGATGCCGAAATTTTTGAGTGGGCAGGTTTTGATGATGATGGCAATGTAATTACTATCAGTATGGGTACTCTGGATTCGGAAACTATAGCATCTTTATCTGATTCATTCGAAGATACAAGATTTTCAATTAGTGCCAAAGACACTTCTACTATGGTGGGATTCGAACATCCTACAAGCCTTGGTGATGGTGTTATTGATATTATTCCTGAAACTGTAAGGACTTTAGTTTGGGCTCCATTAGGGCTTACAGTAGGGATTCAATTCTTAATTTTAGGTTGTTCTATGGGCACTCTTCTTGGTGGTTCTCAAGGATTAGCAAGAAGTATGTTTGGTCAAATGGTACCTGAAACTAGAAGTGCTGAATTCTTTGGTTTCTTTGGTTTCTTTGGGAAAGTTGCTGCATTCATAGGGCCATTATTGTATGGATTTATGACTGTGATGTATGATAGTCGAATGGGTCTTCTATCAATCGCAATACTGATTTTAATTGGTGCATTAATGATGAGAATGGTTGATTTAGATCAGGGTCGCCTTGACGCTCAAGCTGAAGATGCTCGTAATCGAGGATTAGATATCGAATAATGATTAACGTCGTAATATTTTATCTACTAATAATGCAATTTCTAGTAATAGGATGATTGGTCCTCCAACTAGAAACATTGAGAGTGGATCAGGTGGAGATAATGCTGCCCCTGATAGAATTGCAATAAACCAAATCATTCCTCTATTCTCAGTAATACTATTTCTACTAATAACTCCATTTCTCAGTAATAATAATGCGACCAAAGGAGTTTGGAAGCTTACTATTGAACCAAAAAACAGACCAATTATGAATCCTATCCATGATTGTAATTGCCAAGTATTCGATAATCCTACATTTGCCGCATCATTAGCTAGGAACTCAAGAAGCATAGGTATCAGTATCTTATGAGAATAAAAACCACCAATTATTCCTAGCCCAATTATCGATATCAACACTATAATTAATTTAGATAATTTGAAATTATTATTATCAGATTTATTTCTTCTAGCAGTATTAATAATATTTCTTCCGTTCCAAGTCAAATCCGAAATTATCGCTATAAAAATCAATATTAATCCAATTTGCACGGAAATTCTTAATTTTAGCAGAATAACTTCCATAGGCTGTAATATAATTATTGTGACTCCACTTGGTAAATAACCATCAGCGTTCAATAACCAATCAATTATATTTTCTGACAAAGGATAACCTAGAACTATTCCTATTAAAAAAACTCCAATAAATATTGTCAAGCGCCTTTTCAGATAATTAACTAATCCTACGAACTCAGCCATTGGGACCAAGTCCTTTGGACGCTTATCCATGTTGTCGCGTGGGGGTTCTATTCCTGAATCCATCGCTTTGAGGTTTTACAATTTTATCTTCTTAGTATGATAGAAAGAATATCTCCATCTTTAAGCCTATGATCTAAACCAACTCTTTGCCAATCAAACTTTCCACTCGGACCCTTAACTCTTGCATATCTAAATTTTCTTACAAAATCACGATGTAATTTTGCACAAATATCTCTCACAGTAGATGTATCTTTGATAATCAAAGGTTCAACTAAATCTGCTTCTTGTCCTTGCGGTTTTAGATATATTGACATGAAGTGTAGGTTCTTAAATATGAAATCTTTCATGTTATCTATTCCCATACCTGTTTTCGCTGAAACTTTTAAAACAGGCCAATTTTCAGGGATCATTTCCATTGTTCTTTGAATATCATTTTCATTTGCCAGATCTATTTTATTAATTACTACAACTGCATTACTGTAAACCCGATTTCCTGCCAGAGTATCTACTATGTGGTCATCTGTCACATTTGTTCTGAGAGTTACTGTTGCAGAAACGATACCGAAACTTCTGACGATATCTTGTATTTCTTCATGTGTTAAATTTGTTTGCTTAACAGTTGACCTTACTACAATACCACCTCTATTTGATCTAGTGATGAATACTTGAGGTTCCCTTTGATTTAATCTCATTCCCGATTTCCATAATTCCATGTCTAAAATATCAAAATGTGATTCTTGAAAAGGGTCTAACACGTAAAGTACCATATCTGATCCTCTTATGACATTGAGAATTTCCCTACCTCTACCTTTACCATCAGAAGCCCCTTTAATTAATCCTGGAAGATCTAATATCTGTATTTTTGCTCCTCTATGCTCCATTAAACCAGGTATACATGTAAGTGTAGTAAATGCGAAGTTTCCAATTTCAGATTCAACATCTGTTAGCTGAGATATAAGGCTTGATTTTCCTACGCTCGGAAAACCAACCAAAGCGACAGATGCATCTCCAGATTTTTTGACTTCGAAACCTGGGCCACCACCACTTGCTTTTGCATGAGCTTGCGCCTTTTCTTTCCTAGCTCTTAATGCTGCAATCTTCGCTTTTAGTTTGCCTATGTGGGCATTTGTGGCTTTATTTTTCTGAGTTTTACCTATCTCCTCTTCGAGTAACTTGATTTGTTCCTCGATTGTTGCCATGTCTAAACCTCTTATCCCGACTTATGAATATGTAGGTGGCCCAGCCCCCTATTCTTCAATTGAATGCCTAAGCGATAGTTCATTGTCTACTTCTCTTTGGCTATACCTGAGGGGCGGCCATGGCTGATGTAATACTAAATTTAGTAAATATGCCAATCTTCAAAAAATTAATGACCATGCCTCTACAAGATTTGTTCAATGAAATTGAAGTTCAAACATTAAGGGGTAAAAGGCCGAAACTTGATACCCGTTTCCATCGTGATTTCGATGTAGATTTAGAAGGGGATATACTCGAATGGTCTGACAAAAACTCAACTCTTGATTTTTCCAAATCAATAATTCTACAACCTGTTTCTAAAGGAGATATTAATGAATTTGGAATATTATTGGCAAAGTGGTCGTCTAAATCCGAATGGAAATGTTGGGATGCTCGCCTATTTCTTTATCTCGAACCCTCTCTGAATAATCCAATCGAGAGTTCTGATGAGTTTCTTTCTTTTTCAATATGGAATGATTTCGCAATTGCCTTATCTAGAACTGACAAAAAAAGTTATTCTGAGTCAGTAGTTCTTGATTGGATGGGGAGAAGGGAAGGTTTCGGTGAAACTATGGAACCATCTGAAGATCCAAGAATATTGCCAACTATGGCTGCGCATAAATCATCTAGTGAGTTATTACATATATTCCTTGATAATCTTCAATCAAAAGATATTAATTTACTCATTGGTCGCGAATATTTAGAACCAACCCTTTGGAGTATCAATGGTGTATCTTTAGTAGATTCAATGGAGGACAAATATGAGTGAATTACCTTTATCTCCACCACCTCCTAAATACCCTAATAAATCTGGTTTTGTTGTTTTAGGGCGATTTCAGCCTTTCCATAAAGGCCATGCTTTAATGATCCAAGAAGCCGAAAAATCCCGTTTAGAAAACCATCCTGGTTTGAAATTAATAATAGCAATTGGTTCGTCGAACCGCCCTGAAACTCTGAGAAATCCTTGGTCTTCTTCCGAAAGATCAGAAATGATCTCTTGTTGGCTTAAGGAAGAAGCTGGATTTGACGCGATTATAGTATCAATTCCCGATATAGAAGACCCTCCTAACTGGGTTAATCATGCAGAAAAATATCATGGTAGCGCGGGTGTATTTTTTAGTAGTGATCAATATTCCTGTGATTTGTATAGTGATTCGAATTGGACCGTAATTCATACACCATTAATTCAAAGAGATAATTTTGAGGGCTGGAGAGTTCGTGAAACAGCTAGGATGCTTTCTACAATCCTTGATAAAAAGGCTATTGATACTGTATTAGGTGTTTCTACTCCAAAATCTGTAATCGATTACTTATTTTCAAATGATTATCTTAAGAGACTCGCCTTCCTAGGTGAAGGTGGGGAACCAGTTGGTTAGTTACCAACCAAGATCCTCTTGACTAAATTCACAATTTCCTTCACAGGTATCTATTACAGCACCGTTTGAAAGATAATTAAATGCCATTTCTCTTGCCATAGGCAACGCACCTATTGCATTATGTGCAGGATGAGGTTCTTGCCCATATTCATTACCTACAGGGGGTTGTATATATCCCCCATCAAAGAATACACCTACTGATCCAACATATCCATCTTCAACTATATTTAACCCATATGGGGTGATTGTTGAGGAGTTGAGTAATGGGATTCCTCCAGTTCTCATCATTCTTGATGAAGAAATATTTGATATTTGTAAATCTGATATCGAAAACAAAGTCATTAATTCAAATGGTTCTATTTGATCCAGATATCCGCTTTCTCTTATACTTAGGAATGTATCTGTTTCAGTAGAATCCCATAATGACTGTATTATTGACATTACCACTGCTCTATCCAATTGATTGTCATAACCATATTCACTAGCGAAAATAAAGTGAAAGGCATCATATTGAGTACATCTCTCAATTATATGTGAAAAAGAAGAGCCACCTGCCCATAATACTCCTCTATCTAAATCTGGTGAGAGACCAATTATTGAAGGGCCTCTTAATGCACCATTTGAGTACCCAGTATATGTTGGTTCGTTGGTATCTATTAACTTATATCCATCAACTGTATAATACTCTGGTAGATCCGAACAAATTCCCATGAATGTTTTTATCATAACTACTTGATTAATCATAGCTTGTTCTAATCTTTCGGCTTGATGCTGGAAATATTGCATATTTAATACCGCATATTCGATACTAGTACTGTCATCATCAGACCATCCATAGAAACTAGTTCCTAGCATTGCAATATTATTTTCATTTGCCCAACCGCTTAATCCTGAGGTATTACCATTACCCAGAAAGCCATGCCCCCATATCGTTAGATTCGCAGGTTCTTGTAGTTCTACGGAAGATCCTGGAATTACTAACCAGAACGGAATTTCTCTATTCTCAACAAAAACAGGGGTTCTATCTTCTGCGGAAGTTCTTCTTATTAGTGCTGGAGGGAAAAATGATTCAGTATATTGCGGTGCAGTAAATGTTCCAGTTATCAGCCAATGGCTTCTATTGTCTTCAATCATAACTTCAGTATTAGATTCAAATGTACATCCTATTCCATCTCCAGTTCTTTCTAAAGCATCATTTCTCATGGATAGTAATGGACCAATCATCGATTCCGTTGAAGAGGTATGGAACTCCCAAGCAGTTTGAAGTTCACTGGTCGAGATATCGGCATTGACTTCTATCCAAGAGAATAAGTTTTGGAAACCAGCTCTTCTATTTTCAATATCAGGCGATGAAGTAATTCGTTGATTTTTTATTGCATCAAAACCTTCTGGAGTGGGAACTAATTCTCCAACTTGGTCAGTTAATCCTGAGATTATTACAACATAAGGAGTATTATGTTCCAATGCTTCAATTGTTCTGATATGAAGTATAGTAGGTTGGTCAATTTCAGATCTTATGTCGAGTTCAACCCAATGTGCAACCAATTCCCCAGTTAATTTATTCATTAAAATTGTAGGATGCCCATTTTCTAAGCTTTTAGAGATACTATACTGTCCTGCTAGTTCTGATACATCAGGTTCTATTGTAAAAGCAGTCATAATTTGTGTATTTGGACTAACTCCATCTATCTGATTAAGTATTGGTACTTCTACAGGGCTAACTGTGCCTGAACCTGGTATAGTGTTTGAAGAATAATGGATTCTTTTACCAGTAATTGTATTTTGGTCATCAATCAGAAACGCATCAGAAGGAAAAGGAAGCATACAATGTATTGAATTTGTATTGTCGCATCCATCAATATGCGGTATTTCAAGAATTTCAACAGGTTCCTCATAGTAACAACTGTCATCATTTATTGTGGCATTTTCATTAAAATTTAATGCATCAGCATCAGTACAGCCTAAAAACTCGAATACATCATCAGTAATCTCATCGTTTACTGCTGTACATCCGGAAAGGATTATACTACAAGATAATAGTACTACAAGTGCTTGTTTCATCATTATAACGTAATGTCAATCAGTTATCAATACTAGTTTTCAGAAACTATCACTTTTACCGGTCTTAAAACTCGGTCATGATACATATATCCATCTTCAATAATTTCTAAAACTACTCCCGGATTTTTACCTTCTGGAGCAGGTATTGCTGCTATAGCCTCCATAAATGAGGGGTTGAATTCAGCATCTAATGCTTCTATTTTCACAATTCCTTCATTTTCTAATGTGATTTTAAGTCTCTTCAATGTCAGATTTACACCTTCTATAAATTTCTCAGAATCATTATTTTCAATCTCTAGAGCTTTTTCTAGATTATCAACTACTGGTAGTATATTAAATGCCAAATTCATACCTGCAAATTTCACTAATATGTTCCTTTCTCTTGCATACCTTTGCCTAATATTTGCGATCTCTGCGGTATTATATTGTTTCTCTTTTTGTAATTCTTCTATTTGTTGTTCAAGGATTACAATAGGGTCTATTTCATCGTTTTCTTCAAGAATAATCTCTTCGGATAATTCCTCTACCGTTTCATCGACCTCGTCCGTCATGCCCTTGGGTTTCAAACATCCTTCAAGAATCCAATGGTCTTAGTTATTCGAGATAGAAGTATTCACCGGCTACTTTTTGCTCCCTATCTTTACGACTATCAGGTTTATTGATACGTGGTCTATGAGATTCATGATCTCTTCTAAACGTGACATTTACGTCTTTCAAGAATTTATTCATACCCTTTCGTAGACTTAGGGGTCCTACAGCGTTTCCATGCTTGCCACCTTCTCCATCAAAAACCAGTAATGAATCACTTACAATATCAATGAAGTAAATATCATGATCAATTACCATGGCTGCTTTTTCATTACTCTCCATTGTTCTTCGGATAGCCTTTGCAGCCTCCATTCTTGCATTCGCATCAAGGTGTGCACTAGGTTCATCAAGAAGATACAAATCTGCTTCCCTACCTAGGCAAATGACTATGCTGACAGCTTGTAACTCTCCTCCTGAAAGTTTTTTGGCTTTAAGTTCTAACAATTGATCAACTTTTAATGGTCGAACTACTTGTGTATGGAATTCTCCAGTTCTCCACTTGGGACCTAATTCTGTATTCAACCAATCTTCTACACTACCTTCAAAATCAGTATGTACATGTTGAGGTTTATACGATACTTTCGCATCCATTGTGCACCATCCTTGATCTGGTTCTATTTCTCCAGCAATCATTTTGACCATGGTGGTTTTACCAGTGGCATTCGGTCCAACAACGCCTACTACCTCTGCACTTCGGACCATTCCTTCACCGGTTTTAAGTTTGAAACTTCCAAGAGTTTTTTCCATATCCCCCCATTTTAAAATTGGTAATCCTATGCCTTCTCCCCTTACCCTTCCTCTCAAAAATTGTATTGGTTTATCTCTTATTCTTACGTTTTCTTCAGGTAAGAAACCCTCTAAGTATGCATTTATTGCACTTCTTGTAGATCTTGCAGGTGTGAAAATTCCAAATGCAGCTCGCTCCCCATAGACTACGTGAAGTAAATCACAAAGAACATCAAGTATAGCCAAGTCGTGTTCAACAACAATCACTCTTTTCCCCTTTTCTGCCAAGTCTTGTATGATTTTCACCATTCTCATACGTTCATGTATGTCCAGGTAAGAGGATGGTTCGTCAAAGAAATATACCTCTGCTTCTTTCAGCATAGTTGCACAAATTGCTACCCTTTGCAATTCTCCTCCAGATAACTGACCTATATTCCGTTCTAATATGTGATTAATAGCTAATAACTCAGCATATTCATTTAGTTCACCACGGTCATCAACTCTTTCGAGTAATTCTCTTGCTTTTCCATCGAATATTTTTGGTAATTTATCGATGTATTGTGGTTTTACTGCAATTCTAACCTTATCATCAGCAACTAATTTCAAATAATCTCTCAATTCTCCTCTCGGGAATGACTCAATTATATCATCCCATTCTGCAGAGTTAATTGTCCAGTCACCTAAGTTTGGTTGTATCGAGCCAGAAAGAAGGTTGATTGCAGTTGATTTACCCATTCCATTAGGGCCTAATATACCTACAACTTGCTTTTCTCTAGGAGCAGGTAATCTGAAAAGCCTAAATCCATTTTGTCCATATCGATGAGTCATTTCACCCTCTAATTCTTCTGGTAAGTTTGTAATTATTAAGGCATCAAATGGACATTTTGTAATACAAATTCCACATCCTATGCAAAGAGGTTCTGAAACAATTGGTTTTCCACTAGAGTCATCGAGAATAATACATTCAATTCCATTTCGAACAGGTGGACAAAATGCCCAACATTCCGCATTACATTTCTCAGGGCTACACCTATCTTCTAGAAGTACAGCCACTCTCATAATATCATCTCACTCGTATTTTATTCAATATGTCTTCTATTATATAGGCGGATTTAAGTTGATTTCAATCATACTGCAAAGAAACGGTGTCTGACATAAATATACGCTGCCAAGCCTATTTTCTCTGTTTTAGATAATTGAGTTCTTTCAGAGAACACATCACCATCATTTTTTTCAATTTTCTTCATTATTGAGTGATAAAATGTAGTCATTGCAGCAGGTGAATATCTACTCGACTTGTCAAGTAGAGGGAATAATTTGATACCTCTTTCACGATACTTATCTGCTCTTGAAATAAATTCTGAAACGAATGGTTTCCATCCTGGATGATTCAAAATTTCTTTACCTTTTCTTAAATCCTCTTCGGAAATTCCGTATCGTGCGAGATCTTCTATCGGTAGATATATTCGGTCGCGTTCAATATCTTCAGCAACATCTCGTAGTATATTCGTTAGCTGCATATAAATCCCCCAAGATTCCGCATACTCTCTCGCCTTTTTATCCTCATATCCATATATTTCAATACATACAAGCCCTACTGTTGATGCGACCTTATAGCAGTATGAATAGAGATCCTCAAATGTATCATATCTATTACGGTGAAAATCTTCTTCCATGCCACTAATCATGTCATCGAGAAGTTGTCGAGATATTCCGTATTTGTTAACTGTATCTTTTAGGGCAATGAATATCGGGTCAGTCGATGTAATTTTCCCATATGCTGTCGATAATTTTTTCCTATAATAAAATAATTGTGACATTTTATCATTATATGATGATCGGTCTAAAACTGGTCTTCCATCGATTAATCTCTCAATTTTTGTCCTATAATCTATAGACTCTTGATTATCTTCTGAACCACCAGGGAAATAATCAACATAATCTCCATCTGCAATATCATCAGCACGTCTACAAAATGCATAGTAAGCCATAATCGATTTTCTTTCTTCTTCTGGTAGGTACTTGAATGAATGATAAAAATTACCAGCCTCTCTCCGTGTTAATTCTTCACAATAATTGTAAGCCGAGTCTACGATATCTTGCGGCACAATATTTTCCGACCAAATTGCAGCATCTATATGGGTGAATGGATTTACAAGTTCCCCTCTAGAGCCGATTACTCCCATGAAAACAGCACTCTCTCTCAGTGTTTCTAGTGCAGTAATACTAATCGCATGAACAGCCTCTCTCGTGATGCCTACAGCCGTTCGAACTTTTTCGATAGGTTGAGCATCAGAGTCTGCATCGACAAGAGTAATACTCTTGCCTTGGCCATAATCAACCATGGGCTCAGAATTGTTTATCTGTCCCCCCGACATACTACTTCAACCTCAAGCCCAATTGATTCGTTCTTGAACCCAACGCTCGATTGGGTAATCTATAATTCAATGATTTAACTAAAATAAGTCATTTTTTTGGGGTTTTTCCTAGTCATACATAACCAAATTGATTTTCTCATAATTTTTTTTATTTCTGGTCTTAAAACTTTTATTCTATTCTCTGAATTTAGAATATTTCCTTCCTTCATAAGAATCAATGTCCTTTGCCCTATTAAGACAGGCAACATACATGATAATCTGAGGCGATATTGATTTTTAGGTAACATTTCAATATATTCTACGGCATTATCTAGGTAAGTACTTGCGGTTTCGAGATAAGAATTGAATAATGGTCTAAATGAACTCATATTTTCAGAATTTAACAAATCTTCAGGATTCAAATCATATTCTGAGAGTGTTCTTCTAGGTAAGTAGCATCTACCCATTTGTAAATCCTCTGGTAAATCTCTTAAAATATTAATTAATTGTAAAGATTTACCAAAATTCACTGCTTTTTCAAATATTATTTCTTTATCTCCTTGCCCTATTTTGAAAAGATGATCTAATGACATATGTGTCCAAAATTCCCCTACACACCCAGCCACTCTATAGGTGTAATCATCTAATTCATCCTCACTCTCTAATGCAATTATTTTTTCTCCCGAAGCATCAGTAAATCGTTCTAAATCTAGTGATTGGCCTCCAATGATTATATCTAAGCAAGACCTAATTTTCATCTTATCTGAATTTGAAAAATTATTAGATTTTTCTAAATAATTGACAGGTATTTCCACATCATATAGTAACTCAGCTTCAGCCTTGTTTTCTTGAATAGTCGCTAGCTCACTAAAATCTGGCAATTTTTGATTTTGATTTTGAATTCTTAAATTATATTCTTCTAGGAATTCGAGTAATTTCTTATTTTCTCCAACTTTTGAGTCTGCAATCGTATCCGCCAGACGTGCTAATAAATACATCAAGCCAACGTGTCTGCGTATTTTTTTAGGTAGAACTTTAAGGCTCAGGAAAAATGATCGAGAGGTTCCTTTGAGTAAATAATCAATCCTTTTTTCAGACTCGCCTACCCCTAGCATGCCTTCTCCCATGGACTTTGAGGGAATGTTTGACATCTAAGACTCTCGCTTCCTAGTTTATCTTAGTCCTGCATCTTTCAATGCTTTAACCAATACATTTCCTATTTCTGATGGGTCTCTAGCGACGTAAATTCCTGCTGCTTCGAAAGCAGCGAATTTCTCTTGAGCAGTACCCTTTCCACCTGAAATTATGGCTCCAGCATGCCCCATCCTTTTCCCTGGTGGTGCAGTTGATCCAGCAACGAAACCTACTATGGGTTTACTCATATTTTTAGAGGCCCATTCAGCAGCTTCTTCTTCTGCTGATCCGCCGATTTCACCAATCATTACTATTGCTTCTGTTTGCGGGTCTGCCTCGAAAGCAGCAAGGCAATCGATAAACCCAGTTCCATTAACTGGATCTCCACCAATACCTACGCATGTTGATTGCCCCTCATCTACACTCATAGTTTGTGCTACTGCTTCATAAGTCAAAGTTCCAGATTTTGAAACAATTCCAATCCTTCCTTTTGCATGAATAAATCCTGGCATTATTCCAACCTTGCATCCACCATTTTCACCCGGTGTTATGATACCGGGACAATTTGGTCCAATCAATCTTACATTTGGATATTTATCTACTCGTGCAACAGCTCTAATCATATCTAGAATTGGAATTCCTTCAGTAATGCAGACAATCAATCCTCCTCCATTTTGTTCGAAAGCATCAGCGGCTTCAATTATTGCCGCAGCAGCAAATTTTGCGGGAACATATATTACACTTACATCGGCATTAGTTTCTTCAAGTCCTTCAGAAACGGAATTAAATACGGGGACATTCTTATTCGGCAGTTCTACAATTTGCCCACCTTTTCCAGGTGTTACTCCTCCTACAACGTTGGTTTGGTATTCATCCATCATTGTTCCATGAAATGTACCTTGTTTACCAGTAATCCCTTGAATAAGGACTTTGCTTTCTTCATGAATCCAAATAGACATTATTGTTCACCTCTAGTTAATTTGACAATCTTTTCAGCGCCTTCTGCCAGAGTACTTGCTGTATAGACATCTAAATCACAATTATCTAGGACTGCTTTACCTTCGACATGGTTAGTTCCAGAAAATCTAACTACTAACGGAACTTCTAATCCCAGTTCGTTTGATGCCTCAATGACACTTCTAGCAACCATGTCGCATTGAATAATTCCTCCAAATATATTTACTAGGATTCCTTCAACATTCTCATCTTCAAGAATAATTCCAAAGGCAGTTGTTATTGATTCTCTTGTAGCGCCTCCTCCTATATCTAGGAAATTTGCTGGTTCACCTCCGTACAATTTTATCACATCCATTGATGCCATCGCTAATCCTGCTCCATTTACTAGGCAACCAATATTTCCTTCTAATTTCACATAAGATAGTCCATGCTCGTGTGCTCTAATCTCAACTTCTTCTTCCTCAGCATGATCTCGCATTTCATCCATCCATGGATGTCTATATGATGCATTATCATCAAAGCTTACTTTTGCATCTAGTGCAATCATTTCTCCAGACTCTGAACGGACAAGTGGATTAATTTCTATCATCGCACAATCTTTTTCTACAAACATTTTTGATAATGATGAAAGCATTGATACTAAGTCATCTTTCGATGAATCAACCAGCCCTAACTGATCAGCCATATTCTCTGCATCTTTTATGTCCAAACCATCGATTGGGTGTGCCCAAATTTTATGTATCGCTTCAGGTGTATTTTCAGCTACTTCTTCAATATCAACTCCTCCTTCTTTTGAAGCCATGATAAGTACTGATTTTGCTTCACGATCAATGAGAAGAGCGAGATAATACTCGTGCGCAATAGAACATCCAGACTCTATGTATAGATTGTTTACTATTTTACCCTCAGGGCCGGTCTGTTTTGTGACCAGTTTCCTACCTATTATGTTGCTTGCATAGGTCTCAACCTCATCTCTGGAAAATGCGATTTTCACGCCTCCTTCCATAATTAAGTCACCATTTTCAGGGTCGTAAAGATTGCCTTTCCCTCGGCCTCCTGCATGAATCTGCGACTTTACTGCAACTATCTTAGATCCCAAACTGTCATATGCTGACAATGCATCAATTACTGTTTTACAGTGTATTCCATCTTGTACTTTCACACCTGCTTCTTTAAACAGAATTTTTCCTTGATACTCGTGAATATTCATATCTATCATGCCTCCGAACCGAACTCGCTCTTTGAACGATGCGCTGATAGAAGTTCAAATCCTAGACACGAAGTGCTGAAATCAATTGTCATATCCGACAGGGTATGGACGTAGTAGTTCTAGCAGGCGGTTTTGGTACTAGGTTGAGACCTTGGACTGAAGGAAGGGCGAAACCATTGCTTCCCGTGTTAGATAAAACTCTTTTAGAGAGAGTTGTTGAATGTGTTCCTCCTAAACTAATTGATAGGGTGGTAATTGCAGCAGGTTATAGCATAGATGAAATGCAGGAATTCTTTAATTCATCTGATATTTCTTATGATGTAGTAATATCTGTTGAAGATGACCCGTTAGGTACCGGGGGTGCTATCGCTAAAGCACTAGAACATCTTACAGGCGAGGGACCAGTATTGGTATTAAATGGCGATTTAGTATCAAGTGTAAATGTAATCGAGTTGCTTAATCATCACCAAGAAAAAGAAGCTAAAGTCACACTTTCACTTTGGCATGTAGATGATCCGAGCAGGTTTGGAGTATGTGGTTTAGAAAGTTCCGGGATGATTACGAGATTTCAAGAAAAACCAGCACCTGGTACTGAATTTTCAAATCTTATAAACGCAGGGTGTTATTTGATAGAAAGGGAAGTTTTAGAGTCTCTTTCTAGTGAGAAACATAGTATGGAAAGAGAAGTATTCCCAGTTATTGCAAATAATGGAGATATGGCAGGCTTAGAATTCAAGGGCTATTTTGTTGATGCAGGAACTCCCTCTTCATTCCTAGATGCAACAAAGGTTTGTATATCTAATAATAGATATTCTGTCGGAATTGTCGATGGAAATAATTGGTATTCAGATATTAATTTCAGTACCAGTTCATCTATTGAGGGAACGTCTATTTCTAACGATGTCTCGATTGGCAAAAATTCTATAATTATTGATTGCGTAATTTTATCGGGCGCAAAAATAGGTGAAAATTGCACTTTGCATCGTTGCTTAGTAGGTGAATCATCAATCATTTCCAGTGATTCTATAATTTCGGATAGAGTCATTGGACATGGCGAAATTGTTTAATTCATCCGTCATTATCATATCAGTTTAATGTCTCGGAGATTCATGAGAGAACAACTCGTGGTTGTAAATTTCAAAACATATGAGACTGCTCATGGTATAGCGGCGGAAAAATTAGCCCTAATCATGGAATCAATTGAAACAGATGCACGGATGATAGCTGTTGTTTCAGCATTTGATTTATCTGCAGTGGTTTCTGTAGCACCTAATCTTGAGGTATGGACACAACATCTTGACCCGATTAGTTTTGGTTCAAACACTGGTTGGTTGCATCCTGAGACTGCAATACAAAGAGGTGCAAAGGGTACCTTGATTAATCATGCTGAACATAAAGTTTCAATTGAACATATTGCCATGTTACTCGATACTGTACCCGAAGGGTTCACTGTTTGTGCATGTGCTGCTGATATAGATGAAGCCCGGGCTTTGTCTGCACTTATGCCGGATTATGTCGCAGTTGAACCTCCTGAATTAATTGGTGGAGATATATCTGTCACGACGGCGGATCCTGAGATTGTGAGTAGTACTGCTAGGGCTATCCGTGAAATAAGTGAAGAAGTAGGGATTCTTTGTGGCGCCGGCGTCAAAAATGGAAACGACGTCCTCAAGGCTATAGAATTAGGAACTTCTGGAGTATTGTTAGCGAGTGGTGTAACTAAAGTTGAAGATGCTGCACAGGCTCTGAAGGATTTAATTTCGAAAATATAATGTCTTATTTTCAGTTGAAAATAAATAATTTATCTGTAGTCGAATACCGCTAAGAAGCAGGATAATCACTGTTTTGCTCTCTTTCGAGATGCTTTTCGACGACGCAATTTCTTCTTACGCCATTTCCAGCGTTGGTTTCCTTGCTTCTTCCAGGCACGTGAACCTCGCTTCATTCAGCCCGCCGACCTACTGCCCCTATATGAGCGATTTGTAGAGTGAGAACAAACCTTCGTCACTCAAGTCGTTGTCTTTGAGTGGTGGGCGATACAGGATTTGAACCCATGTCATCGGCTTAGAAGGCCGATATGATATCCAGACTACACCAATCGCCCTTGGGCTGTCGCGGCAGTATCTCTCTCATGAACCCTACACATCAAGCATTTTCTTCCAGGAGGTCTTCTACAGCGTCTTCCAATATGTCTTGCATCTGGTTTACATCCTCTCCCGCGCTATAATTTAGTTTCCCATCATCTTGTATATCTGTTCTAATATCTTTTACACTTCTTCCGATTTTTTTAGAAATTTCTTTTTTCTTTGTCAAGTTTTTTCTTCTTAATAATACCAAATTTGATATTGCAGAGATACTACGTAATATACTTTCTAAGACAGCGATTAAGAATAGGCTGCTCAAGAATGATGTGGCGACTTCATTGAGGCTACGAAATAATGATTCGATCTCCGAAAATTGTACCTGAGCATCTCCTACTAAAAATACACCCAGAACTCCGAATGGTAGCATTTTTGCTACATCTCTTGAAAGATCCTCAGTCCAATAGGATAGGATTCTAACCGCTCCTACAACAGAAGTTGCAATTAGGGCGTTCCTTGAATGATCTGCATCTGGAGATAGTAAAGTCAAGATGACAGCTAGAACTAGTGTCCAGAATGTGATAAGTATTGGGACAATGACGATATATTGCATAACAAAAATAATCGTTCTAGTATACTTCTTTATTTTACCTCCGAAATTATTTGAATAATGCTCTAAATTCAGGGTTATAAGGTCCCTTTTAGCTAAGACTCTATAGAATATAAATACGAATACGGAGTAAGCAGATATTGCAATAATTGCTCCTAATGTAGGGTATGATTCTTTGACAATAACTTGTATCAAATCTTCTACATCTGACATGTTGCTAGGCAAATCCATGGCTATTGGTAGACCTATTGTGATAATATGATTATGTATTTCATGATTTGAATGGCCTAGCGCATTTAGGGCATCTACTAGGCATGGTTACTCTTTTCCGTTCCCATGTATATCCACAATCTCCACATATCCATTGTCGTTCAGGTAATTTTTCTAATACTCTTTCACGCATTTCTTGTAATACTGTTGATTCTGCCAATTTAGGAGGAGGAGAAATTTCTTTAGCTAAATCTGCATGTATGCTTCCATGGTCAAGTAAACCTGAAGCATGTAACAATTCATGCACTAAGGTGTGACGGTACAGAACCAAATCATTATTCAATAAGGGATTTAATCCTATAGTCACAGGTCCACAAGATACTTTCAGTTTCCTTCTGCGAAATAGTTCGTTAGGATTACATTCGAAACGAGTCATACCTAATCTTGATTCATTTTCATCTATCCAAATAAGCTCTAGGTTCTTTCCCAAAAATTTCAGAAAAGGAGCATCCTTTTTATCTAGCCTGGTTTTTAATTCAGGTATCAATTCATCAGGAAGCCATGGTTTTTCAGGGAGTTCAAGTATTGTTCTATCTGGCCCGTCTGCCTCACTCATACCCTTGCCTACTCCATTTCCCTTAAATGGCCGTCGTAAGTCGCTTGTTCAATGGGCGTGTGGCGCAGCTTGGAAGCGCGCTTCTTTGGCTAAGAAGAGGCCCCGAGTTCAAATCTCGGCTCGTCCACCATTAGTTAAATTTCAATATTTATTTCCCTTGATATCTTTTTTTTATTATTTTTTTTGTACAACTGTTATTTTTGTGTATTCTTTATTACTATTTGTAAAAAACGCCTGACTGATAGGGAATCGTAGAAACGATTGAAAACAAACATTCTATGAGCATCCGCCAATCAGGCTATATATTGCACATTGAGTCGATGCAATGATGAAGCTTAGATTTAGTGCTCTATTTTTATGCACGCTAATGATTGCCTCGGTATTTGCCGGGTGTCTCGGTGGGGAAGACGATGTAGAAGGTTGTATGGATGCAACTGCTAACAACTACAACGCTGACGCTACAGTAGACGACATGTCATGTACCTATGACCCAACTGTGAGTTCTGTAAAAGACTCATTTGCAGCTGGAACCATGGCTTATGATGACGCCTGGTCATCTCTGCAAAGCATGCGTGCTTGTGCCGAGACCGGATCAAACAACCCATGTGAGATTGTTTCAATGACAATCGGTGACGCATCTACGTTTGATCCTCATGATGCTTATGATTCAGCATCTGGCGACGTTATTGAGAATGTTTTCGATACCCTATACAGGTATGAAGGAGACGGATCAGGTAATGCAATCATCGTACCTCGTTTAGCTACTGGTCACACTATTAGTGATGATCAACTGACATATACTTTTACTCTACGTGATGATGTATACTTCAGTAATGGTGACCATATGACTGCAGAAGACGTTGTTTATTCATGGGAAAGAGTGAATGAAATGGGAAGTCCACTTTCACATGTTTCATGGATTACTGAGCAAAACTTCAATACTTCAGGCCTAACAATGATTGATGACACTCACTTCTCAGTGACTCTGACTCAACCATATGCTGGTTTCATTTCAACAATTGCTTACACTGTTGGTGCAATTGTAAACAAGGATCTTTGTGAAGCAAATCGTGTAACTACTGCTGATGATACTTCTACTGCTGATGTAGACGAGTCATCTGATGACTGGTGCCACACATGGATGGACGAAGCTCCTCTGGGTGCTGGAACTGGTGCTTATATTGTTGATTCATGGACTCGTGAAACTTCTATTGTTCTCACACCTAACTGGATGTACTGGGAAGATGGCGGATTTAACATCAACCGTTTCACTGAACAGATAGTTACTGAAGCTTCTACTCGTCTTCTTGCATTCCAAGATGGTGAGGCTGATTTCGGTGCACTTAATATTGAAGATGAACCTCAATTCTGCGATAACTATGAAGATGCACCTAATGTAGCTGGTAAGGATGGATTTGTATGTACTTACAGAGAATCTTTCTCAGTGACTCTATCTGCAATGAACCTTATGCCTAAGGCATTAGATGCTGGTGAACAAACCAATAACACTGATGCTAACTCATCTCTAGTTCTAAACTTCGACTGTGATGGCGATGGCACAATGGATTGTAACGTAATGTCACAATCTGCAGTTCGTAAGGCTATTGCATATGCTTTCGATTATGATACAGCTCGTCGAGATACTTACAGTGGACAATTGGCTCCAGTATACGGTCCAATCCCTAACGGGTTCTTGTACGATGAGACTCAGTCTCAAGTATTCAGCTACGATCTAACTGTTGCTGAAGCAGCTCTTGAAGATGCAGGATTCATCAAGCAATATGAATGTTCAAGTCTAACTGTTGCTGGTGAACCAACTGTAGTTCCTGAGGCAGATAGAGATGGTGACGAATGCCGTCTACCAAACATCCTTAGAATCATGGCTAACGAAGGTAACGATTACCGTATTGCTATGTCTGGACAAATCGCTCAGTCACTAAGTTCAATTGGTGTTGCAACAGATGGTGATGCAAAGCCTTGGGCTGAGTATCTAACTATGTACTATACAAGTACATTCGAGATTAGATTTAGTGGATGGGCTCCTGATTATCTGGACCCAGATAACTACTGGACTCCATTCGCTGCAAGTCACGATGCTGGAGGAGATGCATACGGTACAAACTACCATAATGCAGCTCTAGATGAGAATCTAACAGCAGCTCGTATTTCAACAGATGATGCAGAGCGTACACAACTGTACAGCAATGCATTCGCTCTTTGGACAGAAGATCCGAACATGATTATCATAGGTCAAAGTAATGGTATTAGCGTAAAGCGTACTGATATCGTATCTGCACCATGGGCTGCTATAGGTTCAGCTCACTGGTTCGATTACGATAAGTTACCAATAGCTTAAGTCTTAATTGACTAGTTCGAAAATACGTAAGGCCGACAACAGCCACTTTCGAGTGGCTGTTGTTGTGCCGTTTTTTTTTATTTTCAAATATTTGGCTCACCCTAAACTTATTTAGAAAGTAGACTAATGGTTGTATGATAACCAACTTGTACGTCCCTAACAGGAGGATGCGAATTAAATGAAACTACAGGAATTTATAGTCAGAAGGTTAATTCTTCTCATTCCAGTAATTATGGGTGTTTCAATATTCACCTTCGCTATAGCTCAAATAATTCCTGCTGATCCTGCTGCAGCACTATGTGGTGAAAAATGTGGGATTGTAGGCTCTAATGGGCTTACTGCTTACGAATCTAATGTCATAAGATTAGGTTTAGACAAACCAGTTTGGCAGCAATATGTCATTTATGTCACTAATCTTCTTGAGGGTGATTGGGGTGAATCTGTTACATTCCACCGCCCAGTTATTGAAAAGCTCAGAGATGCGGCTCCTATCACACTTGAGATGTCATTTTTATCTCTTGCAATGGGCTTTCCAATGGGTATTACTCTTGGTATTTTTAGTGCAGTTTGGCAAGATAAATTATTTGATCAGGCCTCCCGATTTATTGCAATAGCATTTGTCAGTTTACCAATATTTTGGTTGGCTATGATGTTTCAATATATACTAGGTACTCAAGTTGGTATATGTGATCCAATAACTCAGGCCTTACCTCTCATACCTGATACTGATGGTGGTTGTTTCCCAATATATGGAAGGCATGAACCAACCTACACTTTTCCAGATACTGGGACTGGTTTTCATTTGATTGATAGTTGGATAGTTGAAGAGCCAACTAAATTCAATCCACAGACTAACCGTTATGAAGTTTCAATGACTCATTGGGATATGTTCATTGATACATTAACACACCTATTTTTACCTTGTTTCACTCTAGCCGTAGCTAGTACTGGTGGCCTTCTAAGGTACATGAGGGCCAGTCTTTTAGAAGTTATGAATGAAGACTATGTTAGGACCGCTCGAGCAAAGGGGATATCTGAAACAAGAGTCATTTTAGTTCATGCTGTAAGAAATGCATTAGTGCCTATCGTCACAATTCTAGGATTTTCTATAGGTGGCGCAATAGGAGGAGCGGTTCTGACTGAAACAATATTTGCATTCCCAGGGATGGGTAAAACAGCAGTAGATGCCATTGTTTATTTGGATTTCTCAATGATAATGGGTGTGACTTTAGTCACAGCAATAATTTTCCTTCTTTCTAATTTACTTGTAGATATTTCATATGCAATAGTTGACCCAAGGGTGAGATTAGAATGAGTGATTTCAAAATTGATTTCATCATTTATTCTATATTTTTAATTTTTATATTTTTAATTTTTGGAATTATCTCGGATACGCTCCGTGGACATAAATGGTCGAATAGTCTTGAAGACCGTAATGAAAGTCTGAATAGGTTCATTCAAGGTTGGAGGCAGCGTATTTACGATATACGAAAAAGTTGGAAAATATTTAGGAAATCAGTACTTGCAATCATTGGTTTAATGTTGATAGTTACTGTTTCAACCATCAGTATTTTTGCAGACGATATTGCAGTTGAACACCCTTATAGGAATTTACAAGATACTGAAGATCTTTGGTGGATTGATAATGAGCCACGGAGAGAAGCGCCATTTTCTGAGGCTTGTGACTGGCATGAGCAAGGAATAGATATGTTTGGTATAAAAACCAAGGGTTATTCTCGTTATGTCACTGCAGTATCTGATCCTGTATTTGATGAAAACGGTTCATTGAATCCAAGACCTCTAATTATCATAGAAATAGAGTCTATGGAAGATGACCTAGGTTATGAATTGAATAATTCTTTGATAGTTATGCATAATGAAACAACATTTTTTGTAACTGATGATGCATTAAATGTCAGTAGTTCAAAAATATGGGTGACTTTTGAATTCCAGAATGATGAGATGCACCATTGGTGGTTACCTGATGGACATGATGTCTGCATTATGGGTACTACTAATACAGGGCAAGATTTGTTTAGTAAAATTCTTTATGGATCTAGAATTTCTTTGAAAATTGGTATTACAGTCGCATTCTTAACAGTGGCTTTAGGGACTATGATTGGTAGTATAAGTGGCTACTATGGCGGAATAATTGATGAAGTAATTATGAGGATAACTGATGTATTTTTTGCAGTCCCTGGTTTAATTTTGGCCATGGCATTTGTTGCAGCCTTACAGAATACCACTAGTTTGACTATGCCAATGTTCTCAGTAGTTGTTTTGTTGCTATTTTTTGTATTTCTTTCGACACGGAACGTAATTTCGGAATTAATTACGGGGGAAGGTACAGATCAAAACACTATTTTCAAAATCAAAGGTAAATTGAAGGAAATTTCTAACCTAGGTGAGGTGGGAAATCCTCTCGGTATTTCCATACTCAAGACCTCATTATTTTTACTACGCTACAGGGGGTTCTTTTCGATTATTTTAGCCATGTTCGCTCTGACATTTTGGTCTAATTTTTGGCCTAATAATCCTGGAATGGAATTAGAGAAATCTTTGATGTTAGTTGCTATTTTCATATTGTGTATAATGGTAATGATTCTCGACCAAAACTTAAACCAAGGCGTGCCAAGAAAATTGATTTCAGAAAGAGTATCAGGATTATTTGATTTTGGAAACCCCTATCGTTTCTTAGCATTAAGGACAATTCTGATATTTGTATCAGTCGTTTTGTTGATATTTGTGACAAAATCTAATGAATCTAATTTTGTTGTTATCAAGGATTTTGATAGGCTATGGAAAATTCAGGCTGCACTAATATTGACAGGTTGGCCGGGTTATGCACGACTAATTCGTGGTCAAGTATTGTATATCAGAGAAATGACTTTTGTTGAAGCTGCTAAATCTGTTGGAGCTCCAGATGGAAGAATAATGTTTAGGCATATATTACCCAGTGCTTGGGCTCCATTGTTGGTAGCCTTCACTCTTGACGTTGGTGGAACTATATTGTCGGCATCGGGGTTATCTTTCATAGGGCTTGGTGCTGAACCCGGTACTGCTGAATGGGGTATTCTTGTTTCTGATGGCCGTAGATTCTTTCCAAACTCCTGGTGGTTAGTAACATTCCCTGGTTTGGCAATACTGTTCACAACACTCGGTTTCAACTTACTCGGAGACGGATTAAGGGATATAGTCGATCCGAAAAATAAGAGGTGATTTTATGTCTGATGATTCGTTATTAAAGATTCAAAATCTCAAAGTTCATTTTGATACGCTCGAAGGTCCAGTTGAAGCTTTACATGATGTAAACCTTGAAGTTAAAAAAGGCCAAATAATGGGTGTAGTTGGTGAATCAGGATGTGGTAAATCAGTCACCTCATTAACCAGTATTGGTTTAGCTACTTGCATTGTAGATGAGGGAAGTATCAAGTATGACGGTAAAGAAATGATTTTCCATGAAAAAGAAAAGGACCCTTATCTCGTACTTCTAAGTATTATATTACCATATATCGCGGTCTTAATTTCATTCCCAATCGGTTTTGTATATCTGATGCCTTTTATGAAAGATCCATTATTCGGCTTTCAAATCATAATGTCAGGTTTTGGATTGATTATTATTTCGATTATCATAAAATATTTCATTCATTCAGATTTCAGAGAACATGAGAAATTTATGAGATTCATCAGAGGTAATGAAATAAGTATGATTTTTCAAGAGCCAATGACTGCTCTAAATCCTCTATATACTGTTGAGAAGCAGATTTTTGAGGTCATGAAAACACATAAACGTTTAGTTGACCCCAGTTTATCTCAATATAATAGAATCATTTCATCATTCAAGGCTCCATTTAGATTCTTGTATAATTGGATTTTATCTGACCGATTTTCAGCAATATTTTTCTCTATTCTTATCTTAACTTATCTGCTAGTTTCATGTATGGGTCCAAACTCAATTTCTTCATGGGGGACGAGATTTATCGTGATATTCTACGCATCTGCAGAAATATCAATGTCTTGTACTAATTATACCGATGAATTAATGTCATATTGCTTTTTATTGATTCCTTTAGGTGCACTCAAATCTTCAATCCAATCTTCGATGACTCGGGGAGATGATTCCAGAAAAACTCTGATGTCTATACCATATGTATTTATCATAATAATGTTTATTTTATGGTATGATCAGACGCTTCTACGATCCACCATTATTATAGGTGGTATAATGATTTTTATTACGCTAATTTCCTTAATTAAACTGAACTTATGGGAACAAGAATCTGATGTGGTGACTGATATTTCCTCTTTCCTCGCAGCTGTTTTTCACAGTATTATTCCAGATAATTCAGCAATTAGGTCGATCCCCTTTACATTCACTTTAGCATTGACCTATGCAATTCTTCTGTGGACTCCAAATCAAGTTGTTGGAACTGTCTTAGCTTTGATAATGACCGTCTCAATACCTAGTATAATATTGATTGATTTCTTACAATTAGATCCTGCTCATAGAAATCAAGTAATAAAAATCATTGAGGATGTTCAGATACCTAATCCTAGTGCAGTCATAACAATGTATCCTCATGAATTATCAGGTGGTATGCGTCAAAGAGTTATGATTGCTATGATGATGTCTTGCGAGCCTAAATTACTAATTGCAGATGAACCAACTACAGCTCTTGATGTAACAATACAAGCCCAAATCCTTCACTTGATGCGTGACCTTAGAGATCGAAAGGGTACTTCGATAATGCTGATAACTCACGATCTTGGAGTTATTGCTGAACTCTGTGACTCAGTATCGGTGATGTATGCTGGGTCAGTAGTAGAAACTGGAACTATTGAAGACATCCTTACGAATCCAAGGATGCCTTATACCATTGGTCTTCTACATAGTATACCTAAAATAGTTCACTCGGATAAACGCGGCGAACGCACTAGTCTTCCAATAATCCCTGGGCAGGTTCCAGACCCAAATACTCATTTTGATGGCTGTCGTTTCCATCCTCGATGCCCTTTTGCAGATGACCTTTGTCGTTCAATTAGGCCTGACATGATTGAAGTTAACGAAGGACACTTTGCCGCCTGCCACTATACTGAACGGACTATTAATTCTAAAGATGTTGAATCCTCTTTTGATGAATTTTCAAAGGAATTTGAAGGAGTAGGAGGTGAAGTTGTTGTCCGATAAAAAAATCTTAATCGAACTAAATAATGTTAAAAAATGGTTCCCCATAAAATCGGGTCTACTATCTCCCGTGAAAAATTTTGTTCATGCAGTCGATGGAGTCAGTCTTGTTGTAAATAAAGGTGAAACACTGGGTGTAGTTGGTGAATCTGGTTGTGGGAAGACTACTCTAGGGCGACTTATTCTTAATTTAATACCGATAACTTCCGGCTCAATAATATACGAAGGCGTCGAATTAAAGCGAATGAGAAATAGAGATATTAGGAAAAAAATGCAGATTGTATTTCAAGATCCTGGCGGGTCAATGAATCCTCGTATGACAGTGAGATCAATAGTATCTGAACCTTTGATTGTAAATGGTCATTCTGATGGGGCTGAAATGACTAAGAAAGTAGGTGATCTGTTAGAATCGGTTGGTCTGAAAAAAAACCATATGACTCGTTTTCCTCATGAATTCTCAGGTGGGCAAAAACAAAGAGTTGCTTTAGCTAGAGCATTAGCTCTAGAACCAGATTTCATACTTCTAGATGAGCCAACAAGCGCATTAGATGTTTCAGTTCAGGCGCAAGTTCTAAACTTATTAGACGAGATTCAGAAACAAAGAGGCTTAACATTCGTTTTCATAACTCATTCTCTAAATGTGGTACATCATATATCTGATAGAGTTGCTGTTATGTACCTCGGGAAAATCGCCGAGTTAGCTAAAACCGATGACTTATTTGAGCGACCAGCCCACCCGTATACTCATGCTCTACTTTCCGCTATTCCTGAGCCAACTGTAGGTCAGGACAGGTCTGAAAGAATAGTGTTGAGTGGAGACGTTCCTAGTCCTGCTGATCCACCTTCAGGATGTCGTTTTCATACAAGGTGTCCGATAGCAAAACCGGGTACTTGTGATGTTGAAGAACCCGAGTTAATTGAGATAGATACGGGACATAAAGTGGCATGTCATTTCCCATTGGTGCCAGGGCAAAAATTACCTATGATCAATGAACAATGAGGTACTCTCATTCTGATTAGTTCTATGACCTTAAGCCCCCTCCCAGAGTCATGGATGAGTCCGAAGAAAAATCTCCTTCTCTTGATTTCATAGATAAGAAATCTCAGAGGGAAGCTTCCTTCTGGCGATTGAAAAGGGCGTCTGATGACCAACGCCACAAGAGAGTCCAATCAATAGTTGGTCAACAATCTGAAGGCTTGAAACTGACATTAGGTCGTCTATTTTATCTCGTCTTGTGTATACTCTTCGATGGTCTAGTGCTTACTGAGATTCCAATTCGTTTAGGTAGAACTATGCCTTCTTGGTTATTGTTTGGAATAATACTGGGATATGCAATAATTCTCCAAAAGCAGTATTATGATGAATGGTTTGATGTCGACTTGACTGGCTTAGATATGAATTAGTTCAGCAGTTTCAATAATCTCTTTTTTCATTTGTTCTTTTCTCTTCACATTCCAATCTTTTTTTTAATCATTTGTTCATCATTTACTATTTTATTTAATCGTATGTACAATAAATGATTCAATTATTGTATTATAAAAGGTTAAAGCATCTCTTATGTGTTCAATCGAACATATAATAAACCTCATTATTAGACGGTTGCTTATGGCGGATAAAGCAAAATTGGAGTATATTTGGTTAGATGGATATTACCCTACACAGAATATGAGAAGTAAAACTATGGTGAGAAATGATTTCAGTGGTAAATTAGAAGATTGCCCCATTTGGTGTTTCGATGGTAGTTCTACCAAACAAGCAGAGGGTGGTTCATCTGACTGTCTTTTGAAGCCGGTTGCGATTTTTCCAGATCCGGTTAGGGAAAATGGATATCTAGTTATGAATGAGGTAATGAATCCCGATTCAACCCCTCATGAATCGAATGGTAGGGCAACAATTGATGATGATGATAATGATTTTTGGTTTGGTTTTGAACAAGAATATTTCATTATGGATGTCGATACACAATTGCCTTTAGGTTTTCCATTAGGTGGCTATCCTGGACCTCAAGGACTCTACTATTGTTCAGTAGGTGGGAAAAATACACACGGTCGATCATTTGTTGAGGAACATGCTGATTTATGTATTGGTGCAGGTATTAATTTCGAAGGTATCAATCAGGAAGTGGCATGCGGTCAATGGGAATTTCAGTTATTTGCTAAAGGTGCTAAGAAAGCAGGTGATGAGTTATGGATTGCTAGATACTTACTAGATAGGTTGACTGAAAGTTATGGATATTATATTGAATATCATCCTAAACCTGTCCCCGGTGATTGGAATGGTTCAGGTATGCATGCTAACTTTTCAGATACTCAATTGCGCGAAAGCGGTGATGAGAAAGTTTTCAATAATGTATGTGAGGCGTTTGGAAAGAATATCAAAAGGCATATGGATGTCTATGGGGCACATAATGAATTGCGTTTAACAGGACTCCATGAAACTCAATCCATTCACTCATTTTCATATGGTGTATCTGATAGAGGGGCATCAATTCGAATACCTATTGGTACAGTGGAAGATGGTTGGAAAGGTAGGCTAGAGGATAGAAGGCCAGCTTCCAATGCTGATCCCTACAAAATCGCATCTGTAATTGTTAAAACAACTAAATCCACTTATTGATTCTTTAGTAATTTAACCACTTCATCAGCACATCCCCAGGACAGGGTAACTCCAGCTCCTCCATGACCATAATTATGTACGATTGTTTTGTCACTGATTAATTCTTTTTCTAATCTTATTTCATAGCGTGAAGGTCTTAGTCCAACAGCGGTACCAACAATTTTACTTCTATCTAGTTCGGGCCATAGCGCCTCACACTTCTTAAGGATATATTCTGTATCCTCATTTCGAATATTTTCGTCCCAATCCCCTTTTTGAGCGGTTCCGCCGAGAACAGTTACATCTCTACGAGGTATTGTGTAGGTTAGTGTGTCAGGTTGTTGATCAAAGCGCCCAAATCCTGGATCTTGTTCGATATATATCACCTGCCCTCTTACTGGGATAACTGTATCATCATTACATAATTTAGTAGCCCCAATTCCACAACAATTTACTATTAAATCGCCTGGTACATCTTCAAGTGATTTGAATTTCCTTAATTCCAAGGTGCCACCTAGCTCTTCAAATCGCGATAATAACCATGGCATATACAAATTCATCTCGATTACCGGAGCTTCTATTTCCCATCCAAAAGAGTAATCTTGAACAATTTCATCTGGTTGGAGAATTCTGAAATGAGGGAGTTCCAGACTCCAACCTGGTGGGTCACATTTTTTCATTAAATATTCTCTGCCCAGCCTCATAGTAATGAATTCAATTTTGGTTTGGTTTTTTAGATTTAATAATTCATTGAATGTTTCTGATGCCCATCGATTAGTTTTTTCAATTGGTTCTGCGAGGAATGGGTACCACCAAGCAGCAGCAGTATCTGAGACGGTATTAGGACTTATTTCTTCAGCCATTATTTTGACATTAAAACCATTTTCTAACAGTCGTATTCCTGTACTTAATCCTGAGACCCCCGCTCCCACTACAGTGACTTGCATAGTTTGAGATAAAGGTGAAGTAAATTATTTACTCGGTATCATAACAATCTTGAATGATAGCCCGTCTGGCAATCAAGGGTGGTAAGTTGCCAAAAGTCAAGAAACCAAAAAAAGGTTGGTTCCGACCCGAAAAAAAGCGACCTCGCCGTGGACCTGTAGTTCAACCTAGTGAGCGGGGTCTGCCTCCATGTCCTGCCTGTGGGGAATGGAGTATGCAGAAAGATAGTACTCGTAAAGAAATATATTGTGGCTCATGTGGTGCTATTGTTTAGTTTTTCATCGTAAATCCAATATGGCTTAGTATCCTCCCAATAGTCGTCGCAGTGATGAAGAACCGCACCGAATGCCTTGGGTATCTCGAGTGATGGGCGATCTGAGCGGCATTTTGGTGAATTTATTGGATCGAATCATTACTGATCAACACGGTCGTCAATTAAAAATTATTGACCCAGTATCTTTATCATCCGCTCCTAGTGATTTTCAACTTTCGAGAGCGAGTAAACCATTTAGAAGGTACTTTTCGTTACTTGTAAATTCATTAGTTATGGTTTTTCTAGTTCAGGCATTTTCAGCTCAGTTAATCGGCATATTAGAAGGTGAACCATTGTATGTTATTGGTTGCAGTTTTGTGACTTTACCTTGCTTAATATTTCTTCTTTATTTTCATCGACCTAAATTGTTAGAAGTTCGTTTAGTAGTTCCTTATGATGGTGGTATGAATGTTCATCCTATACCTGAGGGAGGTTCTATTCAGACTACGATGTCTAGTAAAATGTTCAGATTTCTAGTACGAGATGATTCAGTCATAGATACTCCCCCATCTTTACGAATTTGGTTAGTATTTATTTTATCTCTATGTATTGCATTTGCTATTGCTATAATCGAGATATTAGGTGGTGATTATGGTAGAGTTTTTTCTTTAGTCATGGCATTACCAATGACACTTATTTTATTCTCAATACCTGTTTATGCTTGGTGGGCATCATCTAGTTCTTGGATTGGACTCCCTACTCGTTTGAGAGATGCAGAGATTTGGTTGATTGCAGGTATGGCTGCGGGAATACCTGCAATCATGGTTAATAGTTGGTTAACTCCCATTCTAGTGCCATCTTCTTGGCCACTGGATTTTATCACCTATACCATTAGTGCTCCTATAGGTGAAGAAATATTCAAGTTCTTTGCGGTTATTTGTTTCGTTTCATCGATCAAGGGCCCTAAAAGTGGTTTTCAGATAGGTTTTACGGTTGGTTTAGGATTTGCAATTGCTGAAAACTTTCAATATCTTTTACTATCTTATGCAGGTGGCGGATTCACAGGTCTTTTCATAACGTCGTTAATCCGAGGTATTGGTTCAATTCCTGGACATGCAGTATGGACTTCTTTCAGCGGAGCTGCACTAGGTTGGTGGTTAAGTGAGCCTCAGAATAAAGCAAAAGTTATTTTTCTAATCCACCGGCTTACTTCTAAATCTATGGATCTCATTGAAAGCATTGGTATCGATGTGGATATGGATGGTGATAAATCGGGTTATGATGGTCCAGAATACACTATGCTCCAAGCGGTTAAGGATGTTGAAAATCCAATTGGAGTTCCTAATTGGTCAATTTCTAAAGATAAAATAGATGTTATTTCAACTTCTCTTATTTCGTCTCCAATACGAATATGGTTGGATCTGCCTGATTCATTGGATGGTCAAGGTAATTTAATTTTAAAAAACCCTAGGGAATCAACATTTATTTCCGAATCAAAGATGAAAATCATACCCCCTAAATCCTTATTGTGGGGGTTATTAATCGCTATTTTAGGGCATTCATTTTGGAATGGTTCAGGATTAATTATCTCATATTTTGGTTATGAATTCGGTCTATCTGAAGGTCAAGTAATTATGACGTCTTTATTGTGGATTTTAATTTTAGTCATTACGGTTTTATTGGTATCTTCTTTATTGATGAGAGGAATTAATTCTCTATCTGAATAAGTCTCACATTATGAGATGAATAGACTCTATCTCTCCGAACCCTTCATGACCAACTGTATTCGCAGGATGTTTAGGTGTCAGCATTGAATCCGGGCGATGAACAATTAATTTCGGTCGCTCTTGTACTAACATTATTGATATTTTCTCGAATCAAAGATCTTCTTGATTTTAGTGGTATTATTGCTGCTACTTTTACCGGATTAACTGTGTCATTGTTAGGTCATTGGACTTGGTTGGTCGCATTATTTATATTTCTTATAACAGGTTCTTTAGCAACTAAATGGCGAATTGAAGAGAAGAAAGTACTTTCTCTTGAAGAAGCCAATGATGGACTTAGAGGATGGCGTAACGTATTAGCAAATGGTGGTGCAGTATCATTAGTTGCAATTTATAATTATATCTCACCAGGCGAGGAATGGATATATCTAGCCGCTATAGGTAGCATATCGGTTGCTTTATCTGATACTTTAGCCTCAGAGATTGGCTCTCTTGATTTACGAACTAGAAGTATAACCACTCTCCAATCAGTACCTGCTGGTACGAATGGGGGAATGTCGCCTACCGGTACTGTCGCAGCTTTCTTAGGGGCTTTAATTATCGCAGTAATTGGTGTGATATTATCTCCTGATGATTCCACTATCTCGAATATTGTATTATTGTTTTTGTTAACTATTATTGGTTGGTTGGGTTGTCAAGTAGATTCGGTTCTTGGGGCTCTGTTAGAGAATAGAGGGTACCTTGGTAAACACAGCGTCAATTTCCTTGCAACCTCCTCTGGTGCATTAATGGCTATATTATTTTATAACCTATATTTTTGAACATTAGGGCGCTGGTTTTGAGTAATAATAGGTAGTGGCGTAAACATGGATGGCAGAAACTCTAGCAAGTCAATTGTTTCATTATTCCTATTTTTACTTATTTTATTATCTGTATCAAATTTCTCTTCAGCTCAAATAATAGCTCCTGAAGGTCCCGGTATTGAGTGGGAAAAACCAGATAGCCATCGTCTTTTTCTTAAGGGAGATACTGGGTCTCCATATTTAGATAACAATTGGAGTTCTTTAACTGGTCAACCTATAGGTTCCGTTGATTTCCAAAAAACTGCAGGTTCAGTTAATTTAATCGATATTCAATCGGCTCCATTAGAGGAAGATGTAGATTTTAATGGAAATATTACAATTCATCTATTTGCATCTTTAGATGTTGCAAATGATGGTTGTAGATTCACGAATGTATTACCTGGTTCTCCCCTTGGTTCTGAAACAAAATTTTCAGTTTCATTGTCATTAGGTACTACTCAATTATTATCAGATGCTCAGACTAATTCGGTAGTTATGGAAGAGTCATTTACTCTTGCTCATGAATTTACAGTTGATGCTAATAATGTCAATGTCAGTCTTATGAAAGGCGACCTTATAGGTTTGAAAATTGATGTTTTACATGATTGTGCGCAAACAGGGGTACTTTGGTGGGATACTTATGATGCAACTACAGGCATAGAATTCAAAGGTGAATTAATTCATCCCGAATTAGATGAAACAGTCGATTCTAATGGTATTATTAGAGTTGAATTTACTCCAAACTCACCTTGGGGTAATGATCTCTATATATCTCAAGTCTTAGAGGTGATTGGTCCTGTGGAGTGGGAAGATCTCATACATGGTAATTCCGATGAAGATACAAGAATTGATCATTTCGAAACTCCTCATGGTTATAGGATAGATGAATTAAATCGAACAGTGCTTACTTGGACATCTCCTAATCAATTGTTACCTGGGAAATATATGGTTGATAGTTGTTACAAGTTATCTGATCAAGACCCTGGTGATAGTTGTAATTTAGTTGGTGTTTTACGGTTTGAGGTATTTGAATCTGAACCTGCTTTAATGAATGGTTCATGGGCTGCTATATTGATTCCATTAGGAATCATTTCGTGGATAGGTGTCTCTATGAAAGATGCAATGTTACCTCTTCCAGCATATGGAGTAATTTTACTACTAGCATTAACAACTTTGGGACCAGCATTAAGTTTACCAGACATAGCTACTGAAGAACCTAGAATGGAAGGTGCAGCACCGTCATTTTCTTTGTATGAACATGGTGTAGACTCAGGTGTAGTCGAGTTTAGTGAATTAATGTCAAATTATGATGCTATAGTTATTGGCTTATTTACACCTAGTTCTCCTAATGCTGAGGTTCAAAGGGTAGACTTTGAAATAGCTAAGAAAGTAATGGGAGATGATGTTGCATTTATTCAGATAGCTACTGGTGAAGGCGTCAATAGTTTAGATCTCGAAGAATTAGTTGACAAAATCAATGGAAGTTGGCCAGTTCTCTTGGACAATAAAGATTCAACTACTGGTAAATCGTTTCCAAGCAGGGCCTCAGATGCGGTCTTTGTGATTGATTCTGCTGGTTTTATTTCATCTTGGAAGGCAGGCACGATGTCTTCTCAATCAATTGAAGATGCAGTAGATTCATCTTATCTGGGTTCAGGGGAAAATCCATTGGATATTTTTGGATTAATTCTCACTACTACCTTTTTGCCGATATTAATTTTAGCAATGCCTAGAGGGAAGTACAAGCTTCCCGAATCTCCACTTATACCTGGTGCAGGGGTTGCTCTGACTGTATATGCTGCGGGTGTTGGATTTTCTATATGGGCACTTCCAGTTTCATTAATGGCATCATTCGGACTAGGCTCTTACTGGATATATATTGAATTATTATTAAGTTTATTATTAGTTTATCATGGATTTTCCATGCTTCTTAGAGGGGGTGTCAAAGAAATCGAGATTATTGGTAAGTATATTTATTCTAGATTGCCTGAGGATTACCGTAATTGGCGGAAAGAAACAAATTTCCTTGATGATGTTCATCTAGGATTATGGGTTGCTTGGTTATTCTGGCTTAGGGTACCCAGTGCAATACCTCAAGCAATTGGATCGGTTGCAAGATCAGGAATCTTCGGAATATTAAGAGATGGGAATATAATTGATGTTATGTTACTAATAATTTGTATAATTTTCTTTATTGGATATGCTTTAATGGCAGGGATAGTTGTGGTAATCTCTAGGGCTGCCATTTCACTTCCTGGTGATATATCTCGAATTATGGGTTCACTTAGTGTAGGTCTCAGACCACGTGCTTGGGGTTTAGCTTGCATAATACTTGGGATTTGGGTATCAATCAGTATAATTGTAGGACCAATTATGATGATGTTTTAGAATTCTTCACACCGAGAGCATCATAAGAGTAGTGTCTCTCGACATGATTACCCTTGGGGGTATAGTATAACTTGGTAGTACAGCGGGCTCCAATTGCACGGGAATGACGACGAATAAGTGATCTGATAGTATTGATGACCAATTGGAGCACTGACCCGTCGCAACTCGAAAGCGTGCAATTACCAAGTGCACGCTAAGCGGAAGATACCCGCTGATCTGGGTTCAAATCCCAGTGCCCCCACCATATTAATCTAATTTCTACTCTATTTGTTTTAATTTTCAGGGAACTTTTAGGGGTAGGGTTGAAGCATAAAATACACTTGCCCATGTATGATGAATCGCCGAGTAGTCACAATTTTCGCTGTATTTTTACTCACTGCACCATTAGCTGGTAGTCTCGCTGATGGAGGTTCAGAAGACCCTTTTTCTAATGATTTGCAAATAATTTCTCTTAATCAATCCACTGAGCCTCCTCTTCAAGAATCTATTTCTTGGGATATATTTGTTCCCTGGTGGCAAACGACTATGATGGATTCTGATAGAAATAGTATACATGATTCCCTTCAGTCAGAAGTTGGAGTTGTTAATGTAGGTGTATCTTATTCAAGAACTGTTATTGATTCCGATATTGCTGCACTTTCTCTGTTAGGTATTAATGTGAATTTAGAACTCCCTGTTGTTGATGCACTTCTGTTAGGAGGTGTTCAAAGTAACTTGATAGAGGAAATCTCCAAACTCGATGGTGTAGTGATGGTAGAGCGATATGGTTCAGTAGTATTTTATGGCGATATTCAAACTCCTGCTGTGAAAGCTCGTAATTCTTCTGATTATCCTGTGGGTGCTTGGGACCTTGGTGTCAGTGGAAGAGGGATGAATATCGCTCTTGTAGATACTGGTGTAGATAATGAACACCCAGGGCTTAGTGAGAAATTTATTGCAGGCTATGATGCTGTTTGTTATGTCCATACTGACCCAACTTGTCTTCTTTCTAATCCGTTAAGGGAAGAGGATGGCTCTTTTGATCCGGATGATGGTAATCAACACGGTACTGCATGTATGGGGATGGCTAGTGCAACTGGAGTAGAAGCGGATGGTTCCCAATCTGAGTACTACGGGGCTGCTCCGAATGCAACTTTAATTGATATAAGGATTGGAACAGATGTCGGTGCGGGTCCATTTGAAAATTATCTTCTTGAACAAGAATTTTATGAGTCAGCTATGAATGGTTTGCAATGGGTCATTGACCATCATGATGATGCTTGGCCCGGTGTATCAGAGGAGTATTATGGTATTGATATTATTTCTTTATCATGGGGAATAACAAGTCATGAAACAGGCGGTTCTGATGGATCAGATATGCATAGTAGGGTCTTAGATGAAGCAATGAATGCTGGTATTATTGTTTCAGTAGCAGCAGGTAATGATGGTCCAGATAATGATGGGCTTTCAGGAATGGGTTCATCAGATTTATCGGTGACAGTTGGGGCGACTGATGATCTAAATACAGTGACTCGAGATGACGATACTATTGCAGGATATTCTTCTCGCGGACCTCGAAAAGATAACGGCGATGGCAATCCTCTCAATGAATTGAAGCCTGAAATAAGTGCACCAGGATCTAATATCATTCAGGCAGAAGGATGTGTGACTAGTGGCAGTTGTTCAAATTTAATCGATGATGCATCAAGTAATACGTATACTGGTAGAGGTTCTGGAACTTCCTACGCTACACCTTCTGTATCGGGAGTGATGGCCCTTGTTTGGGAATCAAATGAAAATTTAACGCCATTGCAATTGAAGGAAATTCTAAAACAAACAGCCGAAAGACGTGGTGAACCTAGTTTCCCAGATGTAGATCCTTACTGGAATCGCGATTTTGGATATGGTATGATAGATGCCTATTCAGCAACAAAACTTGCTATGTATCTCAAAGATAATGGTATCACTGAATTAATAGATCCTTCTATTCAGAATCATTTATTGAGCCAAAGTGGAAATGATTCTATTCAACTAAAGGGGCACTCTTGGAGTCAATCTGGTTCTGTCGACTCTGTCAAATTTAGAATTGATGGTGGGACGTGGTATGATGTGACATTCAATTCTTCAGAGTTAGAAATTCCTGTGGGTTCATTAACGCCTTTTGATTGGTACGTGAACATTGATTCTGAAAAGCTGTCTAAAGGTAATCATACGCTAGAAGTGACTGCTTTTTCATCAACAGGTCAATCTCTTCCTGTTGTAGTTCAAGTTGAAGGAGAAAGTAGCATTTCATCTTCATATTCTATGCCTTCTTTTGTATATGTTTTAGTTGCTGTTGTAGGTGTGATCTGGTTGTCTGCACTTTTACTTCTAAGGTATCGTGATGATAGCCAAATTTCATCTCTTATTAGTAAATTTACAAATTCGAATAATGATGATGTAATTGATGCAGAAATAATTGATTAATTGTAGTTCACGATACATTCCTTTCATATCACTGTGTAGGTGTCCGGAGGCCGTGGTGCGCTTCTCAGACAGAGCAAATAGTATTCAACCGACAGGTGTTAGACGTATGTTTGACCTTGCTGGAGATGATACAATTCAATTTGGATTAGGTGAGCCTGATTTCCAACCACCTCCTATTGCAATCAAGGCATTCTCTAGAGCGATGGAGGAAGGCAGGAACAAGTATACCACTACCGCAGGTCTGCCTGAGTTGAGGCAAAAAGTAGCGGAATCATGGCATTATAGAGATTCTAATCTTGATCAATCGAATGTTTGTATAACGATGAGTGGGACTAATGCTTTACTGGATATATTCCTCGCACTAGTGAATCCTGGAGATAACGTTCTACTTCCCGAACCATACTTCCCTCTATATCCTACAGATGTTGTTTTATGTGCAGGTGAACCTAATATGTATCCTTGCCATTTCGAGAATGGTTTTGTTCCCCAATTAGATGATCTAAAATCACGAGTCAATGAAAATACTATCGCTATTTTATACAATTTCCCTAGTAATCCTACAGGTGGTAATGTCACCGAATCTCAAAGAGATGAGTTGGTCAATTTCGCTAAAGAAAACGACCTCTGGCTTATCACTGATGAGGTATATGATAAGATTGTTTATGATACTGAGCATGTTTCATTCTTGGGTGCAGGATATGATAAAGTAATAATGATTAATTCTTTTTCCAAAACATTCGCTATGACTGGTTGGAGAATTGGATATATGCTTTCTCCAGACCCTGAAGCTATGATTCAATTAACAAAAATGCAATATTATGTTACTGCTTGTAGTAACGATGCAATGCAATATGCAGTCCTAGAGGCTTTAGAAAAAGCCAGTGATTATCCTGCTATGATGTGCGCAGAATTCAAGAATCGAAGAGACTTAATCTGTGAGAGATTGAATGCTATGCCAAGAGTTTCTTGCAATGTTCCCACTGGTGCATTTTATGTATTCCCTAAATTTGACATCCCTGGTTATAATAGTAAAGAATTAGCAATGAAGATGCTTGAAGGAGGTGTGCTATGTTCACCTGGTACTGCATTTGGCGCGGCTGGTGAGGGACATCTTAGATTTGCATATACTATTGGGCAAGAAGATATCTCTAAGGGCATGGACAGAGTAGAAGAAGTACTTTCCAAGTTAGTTTAGAGATTGATTATTATGCGGCAAACTTTATTTCTAACCGTTACAGGTATGGACGACGATAGTTCTGAGATTTTCCTTCCTGGATTATGGGCCATAGGTTTCTTAACTCTTTTAATTTCATGGTATAGTTTGAAAGATTCATTTATTCCAACGATATTTGTTTTCATTTTTTCTTGCATAATTCTTTTCAGCTTTGGGCCAAGTTCTGTGCCATTTGCAATGTGCTTATCTAGTGGTTGGATACTATTAAACAGAGTTATTGAATCATTAATACCGATTTCTGACTCAATCGAATAAGTTGAATGGGATATCTATCATACGTTCTTCATTTATGTCTTCCACATTTGTATCTGATTCTTCATTGATTTGATACTCGTTTCCATTATCTTCGGAATTACTTGTGCTTTCTAAAGTAGGTTCTGGAAGACTTTGTTGCGCTAAATTTTCTAAATCATCTTCTTTATTCTTCATCCATGGGGAAAGGCCATTAGATCCACCCAGAACACTTATTGTTGTGAATGCAGCCATAGGTAGGACCGAGATGGCTACTAAGAAATCTAGAATTGCAGTTTCAGGTATTTGAGCTTCTGGAGCTACGAAATTTAAGATGACTCCTTCGAGTTGAACATCATGCCACTGTGTAATATCTATCCCTAGTGTCGACAGTGAGAATTGAAGTATCAACCTAGCACATCCCCATAGTATTATCACAGGTAAAATCCAAGATATTTTTGTTATTCTCCATAGAACTTTTCTGAACATTGCTGCAAATCCTACTAGTTGTGAAGAGATAATAGGTTGCACTCTAAATGAGACCCATAAACCAATGATGTAACCTATCATCCCTAATTTTAATGCACTATCTTTTCGAATTAAATCTTCAGGGATTCCTTCCATGATTATTAGAGGTATTGAAATTAAGAGTACTTGTGATGGTACTGCAAGTAATTGAAGCCCTCCATGGACTGCAAATAACTCTGATTGGTCTTTTTTTATTCTATTCGCTACTAGCCTACTCATTTTTCCGTATGGGCTTGAATAGGCTGCCATTTTCGCTCTATCGATAAGTTCCGGGTCATATTTTCTCTGACTCAAGCCCAAAGTTGGTAACCATCCACCTCGTTCAACTATCATCGTAGGGCGATATCCACCTATTATTAGGGCAAGAGCTAAACAAATTATTCCGTATGTTAGTCCAGATATTAAAATCCAATAGAATAGTTCTGTTCTTATTGCTATACTGAAATTTTCTCTATCTATATCTATCAAGTAAGTCAATGAAAAACCGATAATTGGTATAATAGTAATTTGTACAAACAATATGAGCGCTAAACCAAGTCTATGTGATAGATTGGCCCTACCTTCCATATAACGCACGAGTTCCAATTAGGGCATAAGTTCTTCATTGGATAATGATAAGCATGTGTTGATTTTATGATGTTATAACTAATTCCATTTATTTTGTAGATAACTATCATCATACGAACTTCTTCCCCCAACATTCTTAGACAGATTAGATGCCGAATAGTTTTGTTAATCATGCGTATGCTATCACCTTTCTTTGTATTATCAATTTTGGTTATGATGAGTTTATCTCCTCTAGCTCTGAATTCAGAGTTAGATGAAAGGGACATTGAAAGTGACGTGGGTACTAAATCTCTGATAGATTTTGAAGTGACCTCAATTGAGATAGGTAACCAGACTAGAGATGCCAATCAATGGACTCAGCCAGATGGCTCAATAATGGAGTATGTTATGCGAGATGAGACCATTCAAATCAATGTGACTTTTACTCAAGCGGGTTCATCAGGTCAACCGGCTACAGCTGAAGGATATTTGCAAATTTGGCATCCTATTGGATTTATTATTGCAGAATATAATGTTAGTATGCTTCTATCTGGTTTTCAATCTTTGAAAGCTAGTTTTATTTGGACTCCAAGTTCAGCACACAGTGCCTTAGATGAGAATGGATATCTAGTTGGTGGGATTTTACTTAGAGGTATAATTGATGGTGGACTTGCAGACGATACTGAATCTAATAATGAATTAAATCGTTATGTTCCTGTAGCAATGTGGAATGACCCTATGGAGAATGGTTTTTGTGGTGATGTAGATGGGGACAATGTCATCGATTGTACCAATCAATTACAGGCCAATGTACCAACTTGGGTTGGTGCCGGTTATGATTCATCCGGCCAATTATCTAGTGATCCAGATAGTTACGGACATTGGAGGATGGAAAATTCTTCGAGTGTAGATGGTGATAATCATTGGCGTGTATCTCGTCCAGGTGCCACTTACGCTAGTAATAGGCATGATAACTTGTGGTGGGGCTGGTTTACTCCCTTCGATAATTGTAATGAGCCAGGTCATGGATTAGGTCTAGGTACTCTAGATTCTGCTGTTAGTGCTAATTACGGTAATAATTTCTGTAAAATCCGATTGAAAGGTTTTGATTTTTTAACTATCCAATTAGTTACAAATGCTTGGGGTGAGATGGGTGCTGGCGACCAAATTAGATTAGAAGCAAATTCTGGCGTCACGAGTGAATTTTTCGATTATTCATCTCAACAACTTTCGACTGATGGAGATTGGAGTCAACTAGTATGGAATATGACTGATGTGCACTCATCAGGCGAATATACCGTTGCATTCAGATTTGACTCCAATAGTTCATATTCCAGTTCGGGTATACAGTTAGATTCATTCATATTGTTTGCAATCGAAAAAGTTCCTGAATATACTCTAGATTTTGATTGTGATGATCCTCTTCCTAATTCATATCTCGTAGTTCCGTCAGATCCTAATCCTCCATCACTATATTGTAAAATAAGGAATAATGGATATATTGATATTACTTTAAGACTCTATACTGAAGTAACTAATAAATCTTGGATGTATGATTTTCCTTTGAGAATAGATTCTAACAATCCTGTTGATCACGATAATTATGTAGTTAGTAAGGTAATCCCTGCTCTTGGATCTATGGATACTTGGTTCAATCTAACGGTACCTGATGGTTCAGGTGTTCAAGATCTATTTTGGGATGTTTGGGTGAATGATGGTGTTACGAATTTAAGTAAAGACTATCTTCGTCTTCCAGTTTCGGTTATGCCTGCTTATTCTTGTAAACTAAAGCAAGCGACATTACAAAATCCTGCTGCTATACTAGAACCTGGTGCATCAGGTGTTATACCTATGACTTTGAAAAATACTGGTAATCAAATTGCTACATGGAATTTTGGTGCATCTTTCCCTAATATTGATTGGATTGATAATGCTGAGATTAAATGGATGTATAATGGTTCAGAAGTCTCTAATCTTGAATTACAATTGACTGATGACGTGGTTCTTGATGCTGTTATCACAGTTCCTCCTCAAGTATCACCTGGAACCTACCTCGTTACATTACTTGCATCTGGTATGTCTCCTGCGCAATATCTTGCAGAATGGCAGGTTAACATAGTAGTTCCAATTTATTCTGATTTAGTTATGGAACCGGAGGTTACCAACCTTGTTGCACCATCTGATAATTCATTGAGATTAATCGAAATAAGACTAATCAATAATGGTAACTCTCCTGAATCTTTTAGCTTAGATATTCAATCAGATTGGAAACTTGGTCTTGAAATGAATACTGAACAAACATTTGATATTGATCCATTTGGAGGGGATAGCACTGTTACTCTTTTGCTTCCTATGCCATATGGTATAGTTAACGAAACTTATTCTATAATAATTACAGCTACAAGTATAACGAATTCACAGTATCAAAAATCAACTCAAATTTTACTTACAGTCCCTCAAACAAATTTAGTGTTAGTTGAGGACTTAGATATGTTAGATGAGGTATTCCGAGGCGGGGATGATGCACGTACTGTTAATTGGCGAATATGGAATCAAGGAAATGTCCCTGATTCCTTTGAAATTTCATTTGATCATTTTAGCGATGTATCTGCCTCAGTAGTCGGGTTAAATGATGGTAAAACCCCGTTTATCTTACCAGGGGATTCTCATAATTTAACAGTTCGATACTCTTTTGGTTCCAATACTTTCGGTGATAGAACTATTTCTTTGACTGCTACAAGTGTTCTTTCACAAAATGCTGGTACTCCAGTCTTTGGAACAGGAGACGCTGATTTTCAAGTTGGTTCTCAGGGTTGGATTAGCTTATATCCTCCTATGCCACTAGAGATTCGTGAAAAAGGAAATGATATAGAAGTTGTTTTCACGGTTACAAATCAGCATCCTACCGATGCTCAATTGCTTAGGGCTGACATTAATCGTGATTCTCAAATTTTTAATTATATAATTGATGCAAGGGTGGACACAAGTGATCAAAACTTCGTACTAGAAGCACAAGCAACCAGAGAGATTACAATTTATCTAACTGTCACTGAGAATAACTTGAAGAATCTTAATAATAATACTGTAGATTTTAATTTGTTCCTAAATGTTGATGGAGATATCGATAAGGTATCTCAGAGTGCATCAATAAATATGTATAAAATCAATCCAGTTAAAGAAGGTCCTGACGCGGGTGTAATAGCCGGTTTAGCTGGTAACTTGATATTCTTCTTAATTGGTATTATTGTATTAATAGGAGTGCTAGTAGCCACTTTAAGAATAGTTCGTAGTGCTCAATCACCATTGGAAGAGATATCCTCATTCGATGATTATGAGTATACTCAATCAGGTGGATTTAATCTAGATACTCCACCTATTGCTCCTGAATTACCTTCTGCTGATAAGATCGCAAATTCAATGTATGGTGGTTCTAAGGATATATTTGAACAACCTCCACCTCCGATGCCATCTACTAAGTTGGATGCAATTGAAGATGTAGTAGAGGAAATTGAACTGCCGGCAGGAGTGCCTCCTATACCTGAAAATGGTCTCCCTGAGGGATGGACTACTGAACAATGGATTCACTATGGGCAACAATGGATTAATCAACAGAATCAAGATTGATTTTCACTCTTTACGATTTTTCCTTCTGTGCGAGGTCTTATGAGGCCCTCTTAGTTCGGCCAAATCCTAATACAGGAGGCTTATTTCCAATGTACAATGGACAACAACCAATTTTTATCCTAAAAGAAGGCACTGAAAGGACGAGCGGACGTTCTGCTCAGAGTAACAACATAGCTGCTGCTAAGGCAGTAGCTGATTCAGTTCGTTCAACTCTTGGACCTAAAGGTATGGATAAAATGTTAGTAGATGGAATGGGAGATGTAGTCATAACTAATGATGGCGCTACAATTCTAAAGCAAATGGATATTACTAACCCTGCAGCTAAAATGATAATTGAGGTTGCTAAGACACAAGAGCAGCATTGCTATGATGGTACAACTAGTGCTGTTGTAATTGCTGGTGAGTTATTGAAAAGAAGTGAAGATTTAATTGATCAGAATGTCCATCCTACAGTCATTTGTGAAGGATTCAGGCTTGCTGCCAAAAAAGCAGCTGAATTAATTGAAAAGCACTCTATGGATGTTGATGAAGGAATGCTAACCGAAGTTGCTAAAACTGCATTGACAGGGAAAAGTGCGGGAGCAGTTAAGGAATTTCTGGCAGATATCTGTGTAAGAGCAGTACTTTCAGTTGCTCAAGAAGTCGATGGAGAAGTAGTAGTCGATCTTGATGACGTTAAAGTAGAAAAGAAACAAGGTGGGTCGATAGGTAGCAGCACATTAGTCGATGGTATTATCCTTGACAAAGAAAGAGTTCATTCAGGAATGCCTAAAGTAATTAATGATGCAAATATCGCTCTTATTAATTCAGCAATAGAAGTTAAGAAAACAGAGGTTGATGCTAAAATACAGATCACTGATCCAAATATGTTATCCCAGTTTCTCGATGAAGAAGAATCATATCTCAAATCACTTGTTGAAAAAATACAAGCTTCTGGGGCAACAGTAGTTATCTGCCAGAAAGGTATTGATGATTTAGCTCAACATTATATGTCTAAGGCAGGTTTGTTAGCAATCAGAAGAGCGAAGAAAAGCGATATGGAAGCATTATCCAAAGCTACTGGAGGGAACATAGTCACTAATGTAGATGATTTATCTTCAGATGATTTGGGTTTCGCTGCTAAGGTAGATGAACGTAAAATCGGCGAGTCAGATATGATATTCATTACTGGATGTAAGGATGCTAAGAGCGTATCAGTCCTCCTTAGAGGAGGCACTGAACATGTCATTGATGAAATAAATAGAGCATTCGATGATGCTATTGGTGTTGTAGCAGTAGCTTACGAGGATGGTGCGGTATTAACTGGTGGTGGGTCAGTCCTAGCAGCTATTAGTAGAGACTTGAGATCTTATGCTGAAGGAATTGGTGGACGCGAACAGATGGCTATCGAGGCATTTTCAGGAGCACTGGAAGTCATTCCAAGGACTCTAGCTGAAAATGCGGGTTTAGATCCAGTTAATACAATAATTGACTTACGTAAAGCACATTCAGAAGGGAAATCAAACTACGGAGTAAACGTATATGAGGGTGGTGTCGCAGATATGGCTGCTGGCAAGGTTTTCGAACCTAGCAGAGTAGTCGATCAAGCGGTGCAGTCTGCAACTGAAACAGCAGTTATGATTTTGAGAATAGATGATGTAATCTCTAGTCGTGCTTCGAGCCCTATGGATGGCGGCGAATTCGACGGAATGGGAATGTAAATTTACATTATCATAGCTCAGATTTCACTTCTTCTACACGCTACATTCAATAATCGTCGATAGTTCGAAAGGATTGCCCACAAGGGTATTGGTGTTCCGATGTCTGATAATCGTTCTCTTTTGGTACTATTTGGTTCACAGTCTGGCAATGCTGAAGATGTGGCTTCCAAGATTGGAAAAGCAGCATCTAAGTATGGATTAGATGCTACTGTTAAAGGGATGGATGAGATTAAAATTAGCGATTTATCTGTTCAAAAAAGAATAATGATTTGCTGTAGTACTTGGGGCGAAGGCGAACAACCAGATAATGCTGAAGATTTATGGATTTCCGCAACTGCTGAAGATTCGCCATCTATGTCAGGAGTTAATTTCTCAATTCTAGCTTTAGGTGACACATCATATGAGTTGTTTTGTGAGTCAGGCAAAGAGTGGGATACATGGCTGGAGAGTAAAGGCGGTAATCGATTAAATAAACGCGTAGATTGTGATGTTGATTATGAAGATCTTGCTAAATCATGGATGGATGAAACACTTGCACTTATGGGTGCTGTTGATGATTCAGGCGTTTTCCAACTGGATCAGGTTGAGCAGGTTAAAGCCAATGCTTCAGATTCATCATCCAAAGTGGTATCAAATGACGATATTGAATCAACATCTGTTGAAATATCAACTGATGGTGATCGTTCATTACTCATCCTCTTTGGTTCTCAATCAGGTAATGCTGAAGCATTAGCTGCTAAATTTGCTAAGCAAGCTTCAGCCTACGGGCTTGAGGCTGATGTTGCAGATATGGATGGTTTTGATCTATCGTCATTATCTGGTAAAAAGAGGGTTTTGATTTTATGTTCAACATGGGGTGAAGGTGAACAACCAGATAATGCAGAGGAACTTTGGATTAAGGCATCTTCTGCATCACCAGGTATGCTTGATGGAGTTAATTTCTCAGTGTTAGCATTAGGGGATACTTCATATGAACTATTTTGTGAATCAGGTAAAGAATGGGATAATAAATTCGAAGAACTAGGTGCTACGAGGTTAGTTGATCGTGTAGATTGTGATGTGGATTATGATCAAATTTCTCAAGATTGGGCTGATAACGCTCTCGCATCTATGGCTGCTGTTGATGGTGAGGGGGTTTTCCATGAAGAAATGGTTCAAGCAATCATGGAATCGATGGCTTCAGATTCATCTGGTGCTTCTGGAGAAGATGGATTCATAGTTCCTAATCTTAAATCTGAACCTATACATGCAGAGATTAGTGTATTCAGATATGACCCTAATAACTCAACGACTGGCAAAGATACTTGGATTTGTGCACTTCCGGGGCATATGTCAATATTAGATGTACTTAGAACACTTAAATCTACACAAGATGGTAGCCTAACCTTCCGAGATGGCACCGTTGATGACCCAACTACTGCAATTTCAATTAATGGTAGATACGTACTGCCTGGTAATATGCGGCTTGATTCATCTGCACCAATTAGAAATGGTAGTATTAGCCTTCGTCTTGAACCTTTGAGTGGTTTTGAAGTCATTAGAGATCTTGCTGTTGATCATTGGGAATTAGAATCAAAACGTGAATCCAGCAAACCATGGATGATTTCTGCTACTCGTCAAGGTTTGAGTACTCCCCAAGGGGCTTTGGGAGCAATGTCACCTCTTGTAGCATCTAAATTGCATTCCATGATGGATATTCATAGTTATCCAATAATTCATGCATCATCTGACGCAACATCTCACTCCGATTCTTACTACGGTCCTGCAATAATTTCTCAGTTATGGGCCAGAAGAAATGATCCTCGAACTGCTCCATTTAAGAAAATAGAAATAGAAAATCTCCTTGACTCAAGCTCTGGAATTAAAGCAGAAACAGATCTTGCAACAATTAGGAGGCAAGGTAAAGGTTCGGTTATACATGATTCATTGTTAGATTGTAAAACTTCTACTTTAGCAAGAGATGGATTTACAGGACGTCATGGTAAACATGCTTGGTGGTATACCTTTACTGTAAAGAGCAGTGGTCGTGTTAATGACACAGTGTTGTATAGGCAGGTTTTGGGCCCTATCGGATTATTTGGTAATTTATTCACTGGTGTGACTGCTAGGATGGTACTTGGTTTCACAAGAACGGGCGGTAATATGATTAATGATATGTTAGCTTTAGTCGCACCACCAGCTGGTCTTGGAAAGATGCCAAGGCAATTCAATTCGTCAGTAAAAAATCATCATGAAGTAGTTGCAATATACAATGAAATGGATGGTCGATTCTGATGGTGATAAAATATGCTTATCATCCAGGTAATATTGCTCACTCAGGTTCGCCTGAAGTAGCAGATTCTATGGTTCCTTTGGTTAAATCATTAGGGATTAAATTAACTTTCTTAGATGGTGCCACAAGTTGCGGTGCAGGAATCATTCGTCAAGTTAATCAAAGACTTCAGTTGACTTTGAATGCGCGTATATTTGCTCAGGCTGAGGCGCTTGGTCTAGGTATTCTTACTCCATGTGCATCTACTGCAGGTAATCTTTCTGAAGATTTATTTTTGTTAAAGTCCGACCCAATATTATTAGCAGAGACTAATGCAACATTATTGAAAACTTGTGGGCTAGAGTTTACTGGAGATACTTCTGTTACTCATTTATTGCATGTTATTGTAGATGAAATAGGACTAGATAAAGTTGAATCAATGGTTGTAAATCCTATTGATTTTAGAGTGGCTTCTTATTATGGACCAAATATTCAACAGGATGGTTTCTGTGGAGACGACGATGTGTATGACCCCAACTATATGGAACAATTAATGCAGGCCTTAGGTGGTCACCCTGTGGCCTGGGAATCTCGTACACAGAGTGTAGGCGCTCCAAGCCTACTATCTGAAGAACCTACGGTTCTAAAGTTAGCAGCATCCGTTCTTAATGATGCAAAATCAGAAGGTGCTCAAATGATAGTTAGCGCATGTAATTTGTCACATTCAATAATGGATATTTATCAGGGCAAAGCATCACAGAGAACCGGCCTTAAGACGGATATACCGGTAGTGCATCTTTGTGAAATTTTATGTTTTGCATTGGGGCACTATAATACACGATATGCTCAATTAAGGACTAGAGTTTTAGTGATCGGTAATTAATTATTCAACTTTTTCTAAATTCGTCTAATCCAGTTTGCCCTTTTGGTCTATAATTACTTGGATCCAGTGGTTTTGTTTTATTATTAATTTGGGGTAGTTCATTATTGTCTATTTCCGTCATTTCAGGCCTATTTTCTTTTCTAATATTTTTTATGAAGTCCGATGCAGTGATTTCTTCTACATCATTCTTGACTAAGAAATTATTTAGATTAGATAGATCTTCATGTACTTTCCTCGGTAATTTTCTACGTATTCTTTGTACAGCACGCTGCATGTTTTTTTCTTTTTTTTCTGCAGATATTTTTGCATTCTCGTCCCGGGTTCCTTCTGCCACAAGAACCATGACTTCTCCCTCTCGATGTCTACCAGTCCTTCCTCTTCTCTGTATAGTTCTTATTTCGCTACCTACTGGTTCATAGAATATTACTAAATCTGCACTAGGTATATCTAATCCTTCTTCTGCTACAGAAGTTGCTACTAGGACGTTATACTCTCCTTCTCTGAATTTATTTAGAACTTCAATTTGCTGTTTTGGCTTCAATCCTTTTTTTCCTGAACGATCTGATTGACCTATGACTTGTACTGATTTAACGCCTTTAAGGTCATTTAACGCGTGATCTAATGATTCAACAGTGTTCCTGAATGATGCGAAGACAATCACTTTACTTTGTGGGTCTCTCCTAAGTCGCTGCCGTATTAATCTCCTTACAGTTCCTACTTTAGTATGTATTTCGTCCATATCATTTAAATTCTGTTTTAATTCAATTATTCGCAAATCTTTATGGAAATTTTGCACTGATTTACTCGTATTATTTGTTATTTCAGACGAATTTTCTAGAAATTCTCTTGCCGCTGCAATCCCTTGTGTCAATAAATTATTGATTAGATGATTCAATGTCATTGCTGTTGCAATCTGAGATACTGATGAATATGCAGTTTTATCTCCTAATGATATTGCATGTTGAGCTCTAGACATCGCTTCACTTAGTCCACCGAATGAGGGGTTTCCAGGGCGTACATATCTCCCAGTTCTTCTTTCTCTATCAACAATGCCGTTTATCCATAATTCCAGAGGATTTACTAACTCTCTTATTTTTTCAGGTACATTAACTACAATTTCTTGTATTTCTAATCTTGCAAGATATTTTGCTAGCATGGGTTCTTTCGAGGTCTTCATATGTATTCTTTGAATTTTTAGTCTTTCACAAATTTCTCCGACGAGTTCTGTTTTTGAACCTGGACTCGCAGTCATTCCCAGTATTAGTGGATTAGTGCATTCTGAATTATAAAGTTCTGCAGTTTGGGCCATTGCATGCTTTCCAGTGGAGTGGTGTGCCTCATCTACTACTAGGAGTGAGCATTTTTTCAAGCTTAAAGTTCCTTTTAATACATCATTACGGACTACTTGTGGTGTAGCAACAATAATTCTTGCCGACTTCCATAACTTTTTTCTTTTTTCAGGTGTTGTACTACCAGTCATGGAGATTAGATTCATTTCTTCAATATTTTTTATTACTAACTTTAGATTTTTAATATGCTGATCTACTAATGGATTAGTCGGTGCTATAAAAAGTACGAAACCTTGTGTTTTTCGCAATATTTCTGCGATTACCATCCATGCAACTGCTGTTTTACCAGCTGCTGTTGGAAGTACTAAAAGCATAGATCCAGCGAGTGCTTCATCAACTGCTTCTAATTGATATGCTCTTGCTTCCACAACTCCTCCAATGAGTCCTGTATGCTGAACTGCGTGGCGCATAGATTAGCAACCTCAAGGGCAGGGTTCAAAATAGTTACACTGTCAGCCTTTTTCATTAATGCCGATGTGGGCTGAATGTATCCTTCCCGATTCTTTCATAAAGGGATGGTAGGTCGCAAGGCCGCTCAAGACGTGAGATACCAGACATCATAGGGCAATGCAGAAGCAACCCGCACACCAAAAGCACAATCGCGCTTTTGGTTCGATGTCACGGTATCTCCATAGCGTTAAGGGCCCGGCAAAAAGCCGCATTGCGGCTTAATGTTGGTTAAAAAAAAAGGAGGACGCAAAAATGGCAGACCGTAGTAAACCCCGCCGTGGTAGCATGGGCTTTAGCCCTAGAAAAAGGGCTATTCGACCGTTTGGTCGCATCACATCATGGCCGGAAACTGAATCATCAGAGATTAGAGTACAAGGATTCGCAGGCTGGAAAGCCGGAATGACTCATGTACTCATAAGAGATAATAATCCATATTCCACATCTGCTGGCCAAGAAGTCAGGAAAGCAGTCACAGTAGTAGAAGCGCCACCAATGAGTGTACTAGCAGTAAGGGGTTACAAAATGACTCCATATGGTATGCAAACTTCTGGCGAGTTCTGGACTAATGTCTCAGAAGGTGGTCCTCAAGGCCTAATGCCAAGATTTGCAAATCAGTCACGCGGTGAGCGCGATGCTGATGAAGGACGCAAGCCAGAAAAGCGTGCTGGAAGAATTCCAGGGCGCAGTGAAGGATCTTCCGAAGGTGCTTTCGAAGCTTTAGTTAACGCTGACTTATGTGATGTCAGACTAATCGTTGCAACACAACCTGCTATGGTTAAGAGCATTAATAGTAAAACTCCTGAAATAATGGAAGTAGGTCTCGTAGGAGGAGATAATACTGAAAAATTAATGTGGGCAAAAGAACGTCTAGGTGGTTTAATCTCTGTTTCAGATGTATATGATATAGGTACAGAAATCGATGTTATCGGAGTCACTAAAGGAAAGGGTTGGCAAGGATCAATCAAAAGATGGGGAATTAAGTTACTAAGTCACAAGAACAGTAAGCGTCGTAGACAAGGTGGTAACATGGGAGATTTCGGTACAGGTTATGTAAGGAAAACAATTCGACAGGCTGGTCAAACCGGTTATCATCAGAGAACTGAGTTAAACAAGAGAGTTTTAAGAATCTCTCAGCCAGAAGAATCAGATATTACACCAGAAGGTGGTTTCTTACATTATGGCGAAGTATCTAATGATTACGTAATTATTGAAGGTAGCCTTCCTGGTCCGGCTAAGAGGATGCTGAGATTCCGTGACGCAATCCGTCCTAGAGCGAGTAAACCAGAAGTAGATTTGACTTATGTCAGTACATCATCAAAGCAGGGGGTCTGAATAAATGAAAGTTAAAACTTACAATTTAGTATCCAATGTTGAGCAAGAAGAGTTAGACGCTGGTCTACTCGCAGAATCATATGTGGTAGAGGTTACTGACGGGAAGAATCTAACTTTACCTCCTATGTTTGAAAGTGAAATACGAGAAGATTTGGTCCGCTCTGCAGTCCATGCTTCCCGTGCTAATCGAAGACAGGCTTACGGACATAACGAGCATGGTGGTAAGAGAGCACCACAAGCAGGTATGAAGCATTCAGTAGAATGGTGGGGGAAGGGTAGAGGTGTATCCCGAATTATGAGAAAAACCGGTCAAAGAACTGGTGCACAGAATCCTCACACACGTGGTGGCCGTAGAGCACATGGTCCTAAAGTGGCTAAAGATTGGTCGCAAAAATTAAACAGCAAGCAAAGAGTTATTGCAAGAGATTCTGCTATAGCTGCAACTATGAATTCCGATATGGTTTCTTCAAGAGGCCATAATTTCGATACCAAGGTTCGTTTCCCAATTATTATTGACGGTTACAAAGAATCTCGCGGAGAATCAGTTGAAAAATTCGATGTAGAATCATTGCCTTTACAAAACTCCACAAGGAAATTTATTGCAATGATGCACGGCCTAGGGCTTGGTGAAGATTTAGATCGAGCGAAATCAGGAAGAACAATTCGAGCAGGCAAGGGTACTATGAGGGGTAGGAAATACCGTACTCCAAAGAGTATTCTTCTTGTAGTGGCGAGCAGTAATGGTTTACACAAAGCGGCTAGGAATGTACCTGGTGTAGATGTTGTAGCAGCTAAGGATTTGTGTGCAGAAGATCTTGCACCCGGTGGTGATGTCGGTCGTTTGACAGTTTGGACTAAGGCCGCTATTGAGGCAATGGAGTGATGAAAATGGTTAATCCTTACGATATAATTTTGATGCCTTGGATCACAGAGAAGACTTTAGAAGCTCGAAGAGTTTCAGACTTAGAAAATAATTACAGAGAAAATAATAATCGAATTGAATTTATTGTGCGAAGAGAATCCACAAAGAAAGAAATCCGTCAATCAGTTGAGATGCTACTAGATGTAAAAGTAGCAAAGGTGAACACAAAAATCACTATTACTGGGAAACATGCAAGCATTCGTCTTGCAGATGGGTATGATGCAGAGGAGGCAGCGCTGAAGTTAGGCGCTTTCTGAGGTGATATGTATGGGTAAGCGAACAAGATCACAGCGCAAAGGGTCAAGCCCTAAGTTTAAGGTGTCAAGTCACCGATTCCCTGCGGCAAACAAACTCCCTAGAGTTAGTGGTAAGGTAGCAGAGGTAGTGGATTTAATTCATAGCCCAGTACATACTACTCCTCTTATGAAATTTAAATTTGAAGATGGCGAAATAGGTCATATGGCTGCTCCAGAAGGAATGTCAGTAGGTCAAAGTATTGCGTTTGGCGATAATGTTTCGCTTAAACCAGGAAATGTCACCACACTGGAACAAATACCTGAAGGTACTCCTGTATGCAATGTTGAGTTAAGACCTGGTGATGGTGGTAAACTAGCACGATCAGGCGGAAACTCCGCTATATTAGAGACTCGTATGGGTGATAAAGTACGTGTTAGACTGCCTAGTGGCCGCTTGAAAGAACTACACTCTAAGTGTAGGGCAACAATTGGAGTTCTAGCTGGTCACGGTAGAACCGAGAAGCCATTAATGAAAGCAGGAGCAGCGCATTATCGTGCTAAGGCTCGTGGTAAAGCGTACCCTACTGTTAGCGGTGTAGCAATGAATCCTGTAGATCACCCTCATGGTGGAGGTAATCATCAAGCAGTACACGGTCCTAGCTCAGTAAGTCGTAACGCTCCACCTGGACAGAAAGTTGGAAACATTGCACCAAGGCGTACTGGTAGAGGACGAACAAGAGTTAAAAATGAGGAGGCATAAGTATGGCAAGAAAATCCAAGAAAATGTTCCGATCACCTAAACTCGCTCGTCGTCAAGCAAGAAAGCGTCGTTCTCAGATATCTGAACGCCGAGAGAAAGAATTCTTGTGGAGAGGTTACACTATCGAAGAGCTTAAAGAAATGCCTCTTTATCCTCCTGAAGATGATTTGAGTGCAATATGTATTGCTACACTCATGCCATCTAGAGCTAAGAGAACTCTATCTCGTGGATTAAATCTAGATTGCGAGAAATTACTTGACAACATTAGATCTAATAATTCAGGTAAGGTAATTCGAACACATTCAAGGAGAATGTATGTTCTTCCAGAAATGGTAGGCACTACTATTGGTATCCATAATGGTCGAGATTTCGTTAATGTCGAAATTATACCAGAAATGATTGGTCATGCATTAGGTGAATTTGCAATGACAAGAAGATCAGTAACCCACACCGGTCCTGGTGTAGGTGCGACTAGATCTTCTGCACACGTGGCATTGAAGTGAGGTGAGATAATGAGTAGAATAACAGGTAAATCACAATCCGGATACACGCAACTTCTAGAAGGTTCAAACCTTGTTTCTGCACGTGCAGTAAATGTAGATGTGCATCAAAAACATTGTTTACACGTCGCCAAAGCTCTTCGTGGCATGAATGCTTCAGACGCGATTTCATATTTAGAAGATGTAATAGCAGAAAAGAAAGCTATTCCATATACTCGACGTACAAGAAGAGGAAAGGGTGGAAACACTATGGCTGGTCATAGAAAAGGTAAGATGGGGCCAGGTAAATTCCCTCGTAAAGCATCAAAGGTTTTCATTAAACTGATTAACAGTGCAATGGAAAATGCGCGTCAGAGATATGATACCATTGAGCCTGAAGAAATGACGATCACTCATCTTGCATCTCACCGCGGTCAAATTCATCGTGGTTGGAGACCTCGTGCGCAAGGTCGAGCAACTCCTGATAATCATTATCAAGTTAATATTGAAATTTTCCTAGAGCACTTCGGTGAAGAGGAAGATGAGGAAGAATTCTGAGGTGTCAATTATGAAACAAAACACAATTAGAACTTTCATT
>JAJPRD010000005.1 GCA_023700255.1 Candidatus Thalassarchaeaceae archaeon
TTTCAATGTTTATACTTGGTTACATTACTGGACCGTCATTATCTATTCAAAATATTTTACCAAACTCTAAATTTTTCGGCTTAATAATTATATTAGTACCAATATTGATGATGTCATTAATGTTATCAACTTTCCAAAAAAGTACTAAAATTGAAGTTACTAATGATTCCGAAGAGTAATCATTATTTAATTAACTAAAAATAAACTAAGAAAAAACAATATAATGCCCCTTTCTTTCATTAGAATAGTCCTTTGATCTTAAAATATTACCATCTAAAGCACTTTCTGCAATATCCCGCATTGCTCGACTTATCCAATCAATATTACCAAAATCTGAAATCTTAAACCATCCATAATCAGATATTTCAGTTGGATCAATTTTAATCTCTTCATCCTGAATCGTTACAGAATATGCTAAAAATATTCCTGGAATATCTCTATTGATACGTTCTCTTATGGCTATTAGCCCAACAACATCTCCATAAATTCCACATTCTTCTTTTAATTCTCTAATTACTGCCCTTGTAGGTGCTTCACCTTGATCAACAGCACCCTTTGGCATGCCCCAAAGCCCCTCACTAGATCCTCGAGACTCTTTTACGAGTAATATTTTATTTTCATTTACGACGCAGGCTGCGACACCTAAATCAGTATCAACGGACCTCATGCATTCAAGAAAGAATGATTACTTATGAATCATATTCTTACTGTTTTCAGTCAATACCTATTTGTGATGGGCTTTACCATGAACTAGGAAGTATTCATGGCAGAAGGAAAATATGGCGATAGTAGTGCCAAAGACCTCTCAGATTGGGGGAGACCAATAGCTAGATTTTTTGCTAAAAAAATAGAACCCACCCGTATCACGGTAATTCAGGTAACTAATTTTCACCTCTTACTTTCTATTATATGTGCATGGCTAATTATTGAGAATAATATTATTTTAGCTTGTTTCTTATTGGTCATAAAGGGGGTTATAGATGCAATTGATGGTGAATTAGCCAGAATACGTAAGAAACCGTCTCATGTTGGCAGATACTGGGATACTGTTGCAGATACAATCGGACTAATATTGGTAATGATTGCATTTGGAGAAGCATTAGATTGGGATATTAGTTTGTCAATTGGAATAATATTGGCCATTTTATTTCAATATTCATTATTTAATCACTTTTCAGTAAGGATGAGATTATTGGGTTCAGGGGATACTACTAGTAGAATTGATGAAAGGATGCGCCCAATTGCTCACCCTTGGGAGAAACAAAGAAATGTAAATATATTTCATTTAATATATTTATTATTTTTTAGTTGGCAAGATAGAATCATTTCAACCCTTACAGGCAAGGGTTCAGAGAAATTAGTATGGGAACTAACTTTATCTTCTCTTCTTGGCTATGGAGTCCAATCACTATTAATTTTAATCCTATCTATTTCAAACAATATGCAATATCTCCCTAACTTAGTTTTAGAATTAAATATTTTTATAATGCTGATTATCATAATTAAAAGTAGACTTTGAAAGAGAATACTAAGTATGGTGACATATTGGACATACTATGGAAACAGGACTAAAGAATAGTGTAGTTTTAGTTACGGGAGGGGCAGGAGGTATTGGCCAATCCATATGTAAAAAATTTGCTTTAGAAGGGGCTATAGTAGTAATTCACTATTATGAATCCTCTGAAAAGGCAATTGCTCTAGCCAAAGAAATTGATGGCTTTGCTGTACAATCCGATCTTCGCGATTCAGATTCTACTATGTTAATGATAGATAAAATAATTGCAAAGTATGGAAAACTAGACATTTGCATAGCTAATGCAGGGTATTATCCTAGTGAACCTAAGCCATTGTGGAAAATAAGTTCTGAAAGATGGAATTCCACCATAACTTCCAATCTTAATATTGCGTATAATACGGCAAGAGCATTTCTTTTGCATGCAGAACAAAAAAGACACGGATCTTTAGTATTTGTTGGCTCAACGGCCGGAATTTATGGAGAATCTGGACATTCTGATTACGCAGCAGCAAAAGGAGCACTCACATCTGGTTTACTAATGTCATTAAAGAATGATGTCGCCGTATTGGGAAATGTTAGAGTTAATGCCGTTGCTCCGGGTTGGACATTAACTCCTAAAAAATTAAATCAAGGTATTGATAAAAATACAATTGATATTGCTACTGCTACCATGGCCCTAAAAAAATTAGCAACTCCTGATGATGTTGCAAATATCATAGTATCTCTATCATCTGACAAGATATCTGGGCATGTTACAGGGCAAGTGATTGAAGTTGCCGGTGGAATGGAAGGTAGACTAATTCATTCTTGATTAATTTTTATATTATAATTACTAACTTTATGTATGAATATCAGATTTATTCTGGAATTATCAATTAATGGTGTGGCCAACTTGTCATATTACATTTCGTATTTGATAGTCTATACTCAAATTATGATGGGCTAGTCATTTCATCCATAGATTTCAAACACACAATATGTCACGCTTATTCATGACTTTCACATCATCTCGGAGAATCGACTTCCCAATGGTAGATCTTGCTGGCATAGCTTACTATCCAAAGTTTTGGGATTTAGCACATCGATTTTTTGAAGAATCATGGCATTATACTTGTAATTTACACTATAACGAAGTTTTACAAAAACATAAAATCGGATTCCCTTTAGTACATAGTGAAGCATCTTTCTTACACCCATTGAAGTATGGCGATACCGTATTTTGTAAGATAAATGTATCAAATATTGGTAATTCATCAATCACATGGTCCTATGAACTTTCAAATCAAGATGGAAAGGTATGTTGGTCAGCAATCCAAACTACTGTTTGTACAAACATGGATTCAATAACTGAAAAAACTAATGTGCCCGATTGGATAAGAGAAGGATTAGAGAAAATAATGATTTGATTATTTACTATTTTTATCTCGTGGCCATTTTTTTGATAAAGCTTCACGTAAATCGTCATTCATTTTTGCATCCCACCAATTTGCTTTACGCCAAATTGCATATCTACCTCTAATACCCCTCAAATCGGCTCTATCCAATTTCGTACCTTGAAAATTTGATAGATTCATTTTAGCCTTTAAAAAAATTGCATCTCGCATATCTGCGTTATCAAAGGATGCTTTCATTAGATTTGCTTGTTTAAATGACGCTTTTCTCATATCAGCACCTGATAAATCAGCACCTTCGAGATCGGATCCATCAAAAACTGCTCTTCTTAAATCTGCACCTGATAGGTCAATACCTCGCAAATCCTTTCCTATATGGGAACTATAAGACCAATTTTCTTTTTTTTTGTCCATTTTCTCTACTCTTTTTTGGATTTACAAATAAGATTTATTTAACCCTCTTTTTGATACCATTAGATATTAATACATAAATGTTTTATAAAAATTTATAATTTTTAAATATACAACTTACCCGTGAAATTAAAATTAGCAGGCCCCGGGCGCCACACATGGATGACAGTACAAGCGCAGGTTATCCACTAATTTTACATCAAGGAGCAGATCCTTCAAAATTAGGTGGCGTAGCAATATGTGGATTCTCAACAGTCGGCTCTGTTGGCGTAATAGCAACTTCTCATTTGATAAAATCATTTAATTTACATCCCATGGGGACAGTTATGCATCCAAAATTTCCTGCAATTGCGTTGATTCATGACTCTGTACCTAAACACCCAGTTAGAGTTTATCAAGGAGAAAAAATTGGAGTATTTACTTCAGAAATAAAATTTCCAAATGAGAATGATGTCTACTTTGGTCAGACAGTTTTAGAGTGGTTTACAAAAGGAGGATTCGAAAAATTGATTGTTATAGATGGTGTTGTCAGTAATGATTTAGGAATAAAAGAAGAAAGTGACCTTTGGGGAGTATCTTCAACTATTACGGGTAGAAATAATTTAGATAATTCGAACATCAAAAGAATACAACAAGGTATAGTTTCTGGAATAGCAGGCTATCTCATTGCAGAAGGAGAACGACAGGGTTTGGATATTACAGCATTACTTTCAGAATGTAATCCTATGTATCCAGATGCGAGAGCGGCCCTAGTTGCAGTAGAGGGAGTAAGTGAATTATTGGATATGGAAATTCCCGTAAATAGTCTACTTGAAGATGCTCGTAATATTGAAGAAAAAGTTCGTGAAGCATTTACTAGAGCTAATTCTATAGCATTACCAGCACCTGATTCAGATGAAGATGATGTATCAATGTACTAATTAATAGAATGGATTTGTACCAGCAGTGTGATCAGTAATATCAACAACTTCGAAAATTCCAGGAACTTTATCTTTAATCATAACTTCTACGCCTTGCTTTAACGTAACATCTACCATTCCGCATCCTTGGCATCCCCCTCCAAAAGAAATTATTGCTTTACCTTCATCTACTCCAATTAGATTTACATGACCGCCATGTGATGCAACTGCAGGGTTAACCTCTTCAGATATTATTTCAGCAACTGCTTTCGACAAATCATCCACCCATAATGGATTGGGGTTATCAAAACTAAATCCTCCTCCCATCAAGGTTTCTTTGTAATCTATAGTCGTCCCTTCGAGATATATTTTACTTTTTGCGGCAACTAATACGTCCATGCCATCTATTTTAAGAGAAATATCGTCATCTTTTCCTTCTTCTGAATTTACTAACTGCAAATCATATTGAAATCCTTTAGGGCCCCTTCCAATAATTTCTATCCTTAGAACTAATTGTTCAGAATCATCTGAATTTATTGCAAACTGATCAAGCATTTCACGTGCCTTTGGGCTAATCGACAGCATATCTCTCATCATACCCTATCACGCGACCTCTATTCAACCTGTTCAATATTTGTATTCACGACGATACAACCCTCTCTCTGACAATTCCCCATTCTAGATTAGCCCACCCTCTTTCATGTAAATAATATAAAAACACCTTAGTAACTATTTCAATTCCTCCTATTGCAATTCCTGCCCCCCAACTTCCGGTAATCAATCTTGCAATTATTACTGTATCAGTAGTCGCCAAAATTCTCCAAGTCATTGTTTTTGCAAAACTTCTTTTTCGAGTTGCGTGGTCCATGTATGATGCTATGATGATTCTGATTTTACCTTTTTTATTTAACGCCATAAATATTTAAAATTTATATAATTTTTATTATTCTTAACATAATACTCATCATCTCTTGCCTACACGTATCGATATGCTGGTCGACAAACACGGTCGGCAATTGAAAGATTTACGAATATCTGTAACTGATAGATGTAATTTCAGATGTAGATATTGTATGCCTAGAGAAAAATTTGGCTCTAACCACGCATTTATGCCCCGAAGAGCTTTTCTTTCTTTTGAAGAAATAGAAAAAGTTGTCGTCTCTTGTAAAGAATTAGGATTAGAGAAGGTAAGAATAACTGGAGGAGAGCCATTACTAAGGCCAAAACTTCATGAATTAATAAAAAAACTTTCTAAATTAAATCTAGATATTGCCTTAACTACTAATGGCTCTTTATTACGTAAGCATGCCAAAGACCTAGCCGCAGCGGGACTAAATAGAGTTACAATAAGCTTAGATGCATTGAGCCAGGAAATACATACTAAAATGACAGACAGTCAAACATCTATTGAAACAATTCTTGATGGTATAGATGCAGCAATTGAGTTTGGATTAACTCCGGTTAAGGTAAATTGCGTAGTTCAAAAAGGAGTCAATGAAGCAGAAGTCAAAAAATTAGTATCACACTTTCAAGGTACTGATGTCATAGTCCGATTCATTGAATATATGGATGTAGGATGTACAAATGATTGGATGCTTGGACAAGTCATCCCATCAAAAGATTTATTGAAATATCTTCAAAAAGATTTTGACTTAATTCCAATAAACTCAATTTCTTCAAGCGATGTAGCAAAACGATGGATGCATTCTGATAATTCGGGAGAAATTGGAGTTATTTCTTCAGTTTCTAAACCATTTTGTGGTGATTGTGTTCGTGCTAGGCTTTCAGCAAATGGTTATCTGCATACTTGTTTATTTGCCTCTGGTGGCCATGATTTAAGGGCCATAATTCATAACTCCGAAGATATAACAACTTTGACAAATGCAATCAGGGCCATCTGGGCAAGAAGAGATGATAGATACAGTGAACAAAGATCAACTGGAACTTCTGCATTACCTAGAATTGAAATGTCCTATATAGGCGGATGAACTTCTAAAGCCAATTTCACAATTACATCCCAAGGGGCATCTGTTCTTATCGATGGTTTTTTCCCATAATTAGCCAAACCTGCCGCATAACCATTATTTCTCAATAAATCTACTAGTTTTTTAGGACTAGGAGGTGATCCAATTTCCAACCAACTGGATAAGTAATCGACTAGAATATGATGCGGAGTTTCAATTCCATTGGCTTCATCGGATAAATTTTTAACACTCTTTACAATTCTTCTTCTTTCATATTCAAAATCTTTCTCCGACCATCCAAGATAATCATCTTTAGAATCGATTGGTGCACACATTTCAATAGCCCGTTCCTCAGTCATAAAAGCTAAAACATCTTTTTTCCCCATTTTTCCAATCCATAAAGGTCCTGATATTCTTTTATCATTTCTTTCAACCGGATGAGAAAGGGGCAGAAAACAATCCATTGGCAAGATTTCTAGTGAGGTATCTGGTTGAAGTCCGGTCTTTATAGAGGCCTTAACTTCCTCAATTGTGGGTGAATAAATCCTCCATCCAATTGACTCCTCAACTCTATTTGCATTTTCAATACTCCTAATTACTCTTACAGAAACTCTTAGATGATGTGAATCCCAAACTGACATCAAAGGCTCAATCGATCTTTCATGCCTCGCAGCACTCCTTCCAACATTGGCTAATAAAACTCTAAGGGCAGAATCATGGGCCAAACCATCATTTCTTACTCTAGCTCCATAACGCCTTAATAGGGCATTTTTTGATGATCCTGTTAGTGCGGCGGTATCAGTTGCACTTACTTCTAAAATTCCTCTACGAGCTATTGATTGTATTGCTGTATCTATGAAAGGTACTGGAGATCCATATGGATCTATATCTACCCAATGCCAACCTTGTTCTAATACTGAAGCACGTAAATCGCCTCTTATGGTTTTTAATTTTCCACCTTTATTGTTAGGAGGAAACTCTTCATGATTCCTCAGAGCTAATTTTAATGCTTCCGGATCCATATCGATAATAGTAGCATTTATTCTTTTAGATGACTCTGGTGGTAATTCATTTAACCACCTTCTTGCTCTTAATCCTGTAGCAGAAAGCCCATCTAAAGCATATATTTCACCATTTCCTAACAAATTATTTTCAATTGCATATTGCATTAACAATACACTTCTAGTTCTACTTCTGTTCATTGCCGGGTTGTAGAAAACTAATGATTCACCTTTAATTGCTGGCCCCACTCTAGTTTCATTCGGTTTAACATCTAACTTCATTAGAGTTTTACCTTCTCTATGTACAAACGTATCCAACGTCTCGGAGGTATGCACAACCATGCCTCCCGGAACTACTACTCACAAAAGGTTCTGACGATTAGCATTATTCAATAGTGCTCAAAAATAACTTTAGGATCAATATGCGTGACTCTGTGACCATTATCATTTACGATACCTATAATTTTACATCCAGATAACCTATTATTTAACCAATTTAGAACTTCTTGAGCATAATTAGGAGATACAGCGAGTACCATCCCAAGACCCATATTAAATGTTCTATGCATTTCTTTATTACTAATTGATCCAACTTCTGATATCCATTTGAATTCTGGATGAATAGGCATGGGCTGAGTGATATCCCAGCCTAATGAGCCATGTAATCTTAGTAAATTAGACAGGCCGCCTCCTGTGATATGTGCCAATGCTTTCAAATTAGTTGAATTACATGGGCCGTCTCCGCCCCTACATGATAATATTAGATCAATTATCGGATCTACATAAATTCTAGTGGGATTAAGTAATACTTCTCCAATGCATAAATCACCTGTTGAATCAGGAAATCTTTCAATTTCTCTACCTTCATGTGAAGTATCAAATGGAGAATTATCATTAAGTTGTAAACCAGATCTTTCCAATACTGCTCTTACTAAGGTGTAACCGTTAGAATGAATACCACTACTTGGTAAACCAATTAAAACATCATCGACTTTCAGATTTTCACCAGTTATTGCCGCCCCTTTGGGAAACCATCCTAGTGCCGTCCCGGACATATCTAGTTCATTTACAATCCCAGGTAATGTTGCAGTTTCTCCTCCAGCAAGAGTTATTCTTGACCTTCTACAAGCTTCTGATAATGAGGCACCTAGAATTGCATGAACTTCCGGATCGGTTTTTGGAACGGCTATGTAGTCAACAAATGCAAGCGGTTCAGCCCCTACACACAGCAAATCGTTGACATTCATAGCTACACAATCTATGCCTACTCCCTCCCATCTTCTAATTTCATTAGCTAGTTGAAGTTTAGAACCAACTCCATCGGTTGCGAGCGCAAGTCGCGAATCTCCAAATTCTATAATGCCTCCAAATCCACCAGGTAAATCTACTGGAGCACCTTTTTGTCCACTTTTTCTTGTGGATGAACTTAGTGCTGAAATTAAACTAGAAACGGCCAGGCCTTCTGCATCTATGTCTACTCCGCTCGATGCATAATCCATTGGCTTAGACGATTTCACGCCCTGCCGAGCGACTGACATCATATCATATTCTCGGATTCAGATATCAACTCAAAAAAAGTTAGATTTTATATGCTATTTCTAACTTAATTTATTATAGTATATAAAAGATTTAGATGATAGAGTCTATAAGTGTTACACATTCTCGGCCGGCCACGGAGTGTGTTTAACACAATGAATAATAATAAAATAATTGCAATGATGATGACATTGAGTATGCTTGCAGCAGCGTTTGCAGGATGTCTCGGTGGAGATGATGAAGAAGATGTTGAAGATTGGACATTAATGGTCGCTAGCGACGTTAATGCTGAATTTGTAACATCTGATTGGGATCCAATAATTCCCAATTTGAACGCCGCGACTGGAATGTGTGATGCAATTCTTTCGTCTATGACAATAACTGACGCAAGGGAAGAAGTTGTCGATTTCACACGTGCTTACTATACAAGTGCGCAAGGAGTCATCGGAGCTACTGGATCAGTTGCTATTACTGATGTTTCTGAGTTGAATATGGCTGGTACTACAATAGCAGTACAATCAGGAACAACTTCTGATCTGTATGCTGCAGATAATCTAGCAGCAGCTACAATCCAAGCATATGCAGATTGGCCATCAGTTATGGCTGCTGTTGCAGATGGAACAGCGCACTATGCTATTGGTGATGCACCTGTTGTAGCTCTTCAAGGAACTTTGTTAACTACTTTCTCACCTGAGAACTTTGGTATAGCAGTTCGTGATGATATGGATAATGAATTAGAAGATGCTCTTAACGTTGCTATTACTGCTTTAGTTGCAAATGGTGAAGAGGCTGCTATCTTTGATGCTTGGTTCCCAGGCGATCCAAATACATTAGTGGATACTTCAACTGCTAGCACAGCAACTGCTTATCCAACTCCTACTGAAGGAAGCACACTAACTATGATTCTAGAATCTGGATCATTAAAATTCTGCTCAGATACAACATACCCTCCGTTTGAGAGTTTAGACGCTAGTGGAAATGCTGTTGGTTTTAGTGTAGACATGGGTCATGCAATCGTTGACGAAATAGCTGAACACTATGCTAATGTAGCAGATACAACTGTTCTAGGATGTACTGATATGGATGCTTCAAACTATGATGCAGCCGCTAACCTAGATGACGGAAGTTGTGTTGAAGATACTATAGTCAAAATTGGTTTCTTGAATCCTATTACGGGAGCAATATCCCAATTCGCTCCTGCATTTACATATGCAGCAGCAGCAGCAGCTACTGACTTGAATACAAATAACAACGGATATACTTTTGAAATTGTTACAGCCGATTCAGGATGCGATGGTACAGTTGCAGCAGCAGCAGCTCAAACACTAATTGATGCTGGTGTAGTTGCAGTAGCCGGAGCAGCATGTTCCGGTGCTTCAATGGCAGCAAATGCAGTACTTTCTGCAGCTGGAGTTCCAATGATCTCCTATGCAAGTACAAGCCCGTCATTAACTGACTCAACTGCATACCCGCACTTCTATCGTGTAGTTCCTAGTGATGCAATCCAAGGCCAAGCAATGAACGCTATGGTTACATCAACAGGTGTTACAAATCCTGCTTTAATCCATATGACTAACTCCTACGGAGCAGGTCTGGCTGATTCATTTGAATCAAATTGGGGTACAGAAAATCTATGTACAAAGATAGGATATGATGAAACTGCAACTTCTGATTTCTCAGCAGCAGTTCAATCAGTTGTTGACGCTGGATGCGATTCAGTAGTTCTAGCATCTTATTCTACAGATGGTGCAATGATTATCGAAACTATGGCAGTTATGGGAGCAACTCTTCCTATATTTGGTGCTGATGGTATTGCTGGTGAAGCAGCATTAGGTGATTATACAGAATCTGCAGTAGCTAACGGCGTTATGGCAACTAAGCCAAAAGCAGCAGTTGGCGCAGGTACTTTCTCTGCAGATTGTGCAGCCGATACAGTATGCTCAGGCGGTATATACCAATCTGAAGTATACGATTCAGTTATGATGATTGGAGCAGCTGCCTTGATGGAAGATGGTGCAAACATGGGTATGCATATTCCTATGGTTGCAACTGCTACAAGTCCATATGCTGGTGCAAGTGGATCTCATCAATTCTTAGATAATGGTGATGTTGCTGGTGCAGGTTACGACGTGTGTATGTTTGCTCACGTACCAACATATGGTGATTACTTCAATTGCCAAATGGTATGGACTGCAACTGGTGGTCTTGAAGCAGCAACATTCATGGGAGCAACCGTTAAGATTGGTTTCTTGAATGATGCAACTGGACCTATCGCAGTGTATGCAGATGGTTTCGTAGCAGCATCTCAAATTGCTCTTCAAATTGCTAATACTATCGGATGGAACAGCATGGTTCAATTCGAACTAGTTTACGCTGACTCAGGTTGTGATGGAACAGCAGGCGGTGTTGCAGCTCAAACATTAATTGACGCAGGTGTAGTTGGTGTAGTTGGAGCAGCATGCTCTGGTGCAACAATGGGTGCTAATGCAGTATTATCTGCAGTAGGAATCCCAATGATCTCCTATGCAAGTACAAGCCCAGCATTAACTGATGCTACTGCTTACCCTGATTTCTTCCGTGTTGTGCCAAGCGATGCCCTACAAGGCCAAGCTCTCAATGCAGTAGTTGCAGCTGATATGCCAGCAGATGGAACAGTAGCTCTAGTCCACATGACTAACAGCTATGGTTCCGGATTAGCTGATTCTTTTGCTGCTGCTTATACAGCATCTAACAACACACTATGTACGCAAATCGGATATGAAGAAACTGCTACTGATTTCGCTGCAGCTGTAACAGCTGTTATGGATGCCGGATGTACTTCAGTTGTATTAGTATCATATGCTGCTGATGGTGCAATGATAGTTGATGAGATGGCTTCACAAGAATTCTCCGGCCAAATTTATGGTGGAGATGGAGTTGCTGAAGAAGGACTAGCAACAGATGCAACATCTACTGTTAACGGAATTATCGCTACTAAACCATCATCAGGAACTATGGGTACTGTTGGATATGTATTCGCAAGTCTATGTGGTGCAAATGAAGCATGCGCTGGCGGTATCTATACTGCTGAAGCATTCGATTCAGTTGTTATAATGGCTCTATCAGCTTTCGCACAGATGGCATCACCAGGTGCATCTCTAAGCCAAGTTATTATGGCTACAGGGCAAGGCGTCGCAGGTGCTAGTGGAGATATTTCTTTCCTAGCAAACGGGGATGTGCCAGGAGCAGGATACTGTGTAGGTGTTTTCACTGAATCTGCAGATGCAGTTTCATTTGATTGTACACGTACATGGGACCCAGCAAATGGTCTAGTGGATGTTACAGCTTAATTAAGAAATATTTTCTTAAATATTCTGTATACGTAAAGCAGTATGGCGGTTTTTCCGCCATACTGCCCTAATCTTTTTCTAAGTTATATATTGGTGCACCAATTGATGGATGCACGCCTCGACTCCATTCTTTCAAAGTTCGAGTCTTCTAAAAATAATTTCATTTCACCTCGTGGATCAAAAAGAGTATTAATTGCTTTAATATTATTTTTTGATGCAATTGTTCTTGGACTAATATTTCAGTGGGGATTTCTTAATATAATTGACAAATTACTTGTAAATAAATTACCTAACGATTTTGTGTGGTTAATGCAATTATTAGAATCATTATCAGCAGGTTTTCTAGTAATAAAAATATTCTTTGATGATTTAGAGCCAAATATTTTAAGAAATATATTAATATTTACTTCACCTTTATTTATGTTGTTCGTGATTGGAATCACACTCGATTCTTTGCTCAAAGGGCTGGACACTAGGGCAACAGTCACTTTAGACTTAATTTCTATTAGTACAGGAACTTTGACATGGGCTTCTACTTATCTAGCAATCGCAATTGGGTTAACGTTAACTTACAAAGTCCAAAGATATGGAAATTTTGCACAATCTGAATTCTTTATGATTGGTATGTATCTAGCAATGATTATGGTTTGGAGTGATTATTATTATCCATTATACGATGCCCCAAGAGATGGTGTATTAGTCTATTCATTACTCTTCTGGACACTGATAGGGGCATTCGTATTAACAGGAATTGCGGGTATAATTATTGATCGCGTGGTTTATCGAGGTTTTCGAAAAGAAAAAGCTTCACCACAAGTGATGATGATTGCCTCATTAGGCGTAGCATTAATTTTAAGGGCCCTAACATATCTTCGCTTTGGCGCATCCAGGAATATGTTTGAACCCGATGCAGATTGGAGAGTATCTACTTTAAGATGGAAATTACCTACCACTAAATTTCGTTTTAATCTTGGGGATCGCAACTTAACTGATGGTAAAACATATACTCATTTTACCTGTGAAGAGACTGGTATAGATACTACGACCGGAGAGCCAATATTAACACGAATAATAAGTGAAATATCAAGGCCATTATTCGAAATATACAATAAAAATACTGATTGTATCACAGGTGCAACAACAAATTATGCTTATTTCAAAGGAATAGTACCTCTAGTAATATTTGCTAGTGTTATATTACTATTTTTATTCTTGAACAAATCAAGATTAGGTAGGCGTATGAGGGCTGTAGCCGATAATCCTGAATTAGCAGCTAGTAGTGGAATAAATGTAGAACGAATTCAACTAACAAGCGCATTCCTTTCGGCTGGAATCTCTGGATTAGGAGGGGCAATATTTGCAATTACTTTAAGATTCAACCCCGAAACAGCATTCACTCTCCTGCTTCCTTCATTTGCAGTAATTGTTCTAGGTACAATAGGTTCAATCTCAGGTGCAATAATAGCTTCTTTAATTGTTGGATTTGTACGTGCACTTTCATCACCAATTTTGATTGGTATTGGGCTACCATTAGGGCGCTCAAACTATACTGCATTAGATGGAGTAATGCCATTTATTTTCTTGGTTGCAGTACTAATGATACTTCCAGAAGGCATTGGAGATGCTTATGAGAAGTGGAAAATAGATAGATTGAGAGCAAGAAGAGAAAAAAATATAAAACCTTCTAAAACAATCTATACATTATTAGCTCTATTTCCATTAACAGGAATTTTTGGTATCCATCACTGGTATAACAATCGATTTGATAAAACTCAAATTGTAGCATCTATAACCTTAGGTGCATTCATGTACCATAAAATTGCAGGGTTTGTTGGCAAACAATCGTTTGCAAACGGTTCATGCTCTGATGCATGTTTAAACGACCCAAATATAGAAACAAACTTAGATGTTATAGCCGGTACTGATGGCGTACTTCAGGCCTCAGATTCTCCTTACTTTATTGACAACGTATCGGATGTTGATTTATCTTGGTTCGAACTAATGCAAACAGAGTTATGGTTTGTTGATACTATTATGAATATAGATAACTTCATTTGGCCATTTATTCCAATAATTATGTCTATTATAGCTATATATCAGGGTATTAATTTATATTTAGATAGTAAAATATCGAATTTTATATCACTTAAACTCTCTTCATTTTCAAATCCTCTAACATCAATAAGTGGTAATAATTTAGAAAATAATCAATCACTTCAGAAAATAAAATTTGTGTTTACTAATGCCAAATTACGTTGGAGAGAGTTAAACCGTCAACATGAAACAATTCTTAAGAATCTTACAGTAAAAATAAAATCTTTCATATCCTCTGAAAAAATGCCCTCAATTAAAGATTATATTCCTAAATCCATAACGCCGATCTATGGCAGAGAAAGTCCAAAAGGTTCTTGGATGGCATTCGCAATTTTAATGATTATATTATTGTCATTTTTATATTGGTTACCTATTGCAGATAATCCAAATTTTTCCTGGAATTATCTTAAAATTGGCCAAGTATCTAATTCATTAATTATTGCTTCTATATTTATTTTAATGGCCTTTTCACTTAACCTTCACACTGGAATAACTGGAATGACTAATTTTGGAGTTATTTTCTTTGTTGCTGTTGGTGCAATAAGCGTGGGAATTCTAACTGCACCAACTGAAGTACATGGCTACGGATGGGGCATATTGCCTGCTACAGTCATGGGGATGTTACTTGCTGCTGCTTTTGGCTGGGCATTAGCATATCCCACCGCCCGACTGAGAATGGATTATTTCGCTATTGTAACCATTTCTCTTGGGGAAATACTACGTGTATTACTAGCGGGAGAACCATTACTAAGAGTTGGAACTGTAGGATCTGCAATAGGAATAAATCACTATCCTTTACCATTTAAACAATTATGGTTTTGCGGCCGTGGAGTTGATATTGGAACAAATACTAATTATATTAGTGCAGATGCTTGTAGAAATGATGCCACTCTTTTGGGGCCAGCAGATAAAATAGGTGAAATATTAAATCTTGGAGAACCCGCTCCATATTCATTTTTATTAGCAATGATGAGCATTATTTCCGTGATACTGGTATGGCGCTTGCTTGAAACTATCTTATCATCACCTTGGGGTAGAATTTTGAAATCAATAAGGGAAGATGAGGATGTTGCACAACATCATGGTCATGATGTACTAACTCACAAAGCCGCAAGCCTTGCATTGGGAGCTGCGATTGCCGGATTGGCAGGTGCTCTCTGGGCATGGAAACTTACAGGTTTTGAACCATCATTCATGTCTCCTGCTAGATCGACATTCTTGGTTTGGGCAGCATTCATAATTGGAGGTGCTGCAAATAATAAAGGAATGATAATTGGTGCACTAATGTATGCTTTAATGGAATCTGTATTCAACGTTTTAGTTGCGGGTCAAGGCTCACCAGATTTACCTCTTTACGCTACCGCAGGTAGAATAGACAGATTATTTGAATGGCTAGTAGTAAATCAATGGGATGCAGCTCAAATATTCTTGATAATAACACTGTTAGGTTTCATAATCCGTAGTAGAAATATTTCTGAAATAGGTCTTTCTGGTACATTTATTTTTATTATGACATTCGTATTATTTGGACAGAGGTCTATTGATGAGTCATTCAGTACAGGAATTATTCAAGCAAATATGGCATATGTTAAGTTATTATTAATCGGATTAGTAATGTTACTATCATTGAAATTAAATCCAAAAGGATTACTTCCTGAAGTTCCATTTAGACCTGATAGAGAATCTAAGGAGGACATTCAATGAATTCAGAATCTCATGATAATACTGTTTTGAAAGTAACAAATCTTCGTAAAGAATTCGGAGGCCTCATTGCTGTTAAAGACGTATCCTTTGAAATTAATAAAGGTGAATTTATAGGTTTGATAGGTCCCAATGGTTGTGGTAAATCTACAACCTTTAATTGTATTAGTGGTCTTCTTAATCAGACCTCAGGAAAAGTAGAAATTTATGGCACCGATGCCTCAAAAATGAGGCCAGATCAAATACATGGATTAGGTATGACTAGGACTTTCCAACATACTAGGTTATGGCGTAAGATGACCGTACTTGAAAATCTATTAGTTCCACCCCGTAAACAATTTTCTCCAAATATATTCAAATCTCTATTGATGCCAAATAAAAGCAAAGAAGAGCAAGAAAGATTAAATCAAGCATATGAAATCTTAGATGAATTAGAGGTCCCCCATATGGCACATAATTTGGCAAGTGAACTTTCAGGCGGCCAATCAAAACTAGTCGATATTGGACGGTCAAGAATGGGCTCACCAAGCCTGTTATTACTTGATGAGCCAGTAGCAGGAGTAGCTGGACCATTAGCTATGAAGATATTTAATAACCTTAGAAAGACAGTTAATGAAACTGGTATTTCGGTATTAATAATCGAACATAATATGGATTTTATTTTACGTCAAGGCGTTGATAGGATAATAGTAATGAATGAAGGAGAAGTATTGATGATCGGGACTCCTGATGAAGTCAAATCAAATAAAGCAGTTATTGCAGCATATCTCGGTGCTGCAGGGGAGGAAGAATAATATGACTAGATTATTAGATGTGAAAGGACTCAACGGAGGATATGGTAGTGTACAAATTCTTTATGATATAAACATCCACGTTGATGAAGGAGAATTTGTAACTATTATAGGGCCAAATGGATGTGGAAAATCAACTTTTATCAAAATTATATTTGGAATTGCTACTCATTATTCTGGGAATATAGAACACGATGGGGACGATGTATCGGGATGGAGGACCGATCAATTAGTAAATAGGGGAATTGCATATGTTCCACAAGTTGACAATGTATTTCCTTCTTTGACAATATATGAGAATTTACAGATGGGTGGAAATAACTTATCTACCAAAATCCTGAATGAAAGAATAGAACGTGCATTAAATATGTTTCCAGATTTAAAAGAAAGGGTCCATGATTTAGCAGCATCACTTTCTGGAGGGGAGCGTCAAATGTTAGCAATATCTAGGGCGCTAATCTCTAACCCCAAATTCCTTTTACTCGATGAGCCAACTGCTGCTCTGAGCCCATTATATCAACAACAAATAATAGAAAAGATTGATTCTCTTAGGAATGAGGGGATAACAGTGTTAATCGTCGAGCAAAATGCAAGACTTTCACTTGCTCGTTCAGACCGAGGTTATATCTTCGCTGGCGGCAAAGTAGTTCATACAGGAGACGCTCAAAGTATCTTAAATGATCCAGAAATTGGTGAATATTTCCTTGGAAATAAATCTGAGTAATAATTTCACTTTGTCAATGCATCATACATAAATGGAAATGAAATATCCATCCTATAATCTATTGATGAATGGTTATCATCGAATTCTTCATGAATGTGGGAAATTCCCAATTTATTGAGTTTATCCGATAATTGTCTTGCACCAAAATGAAGATTATATTGGTCCCTAAATCCGCAGTCAATAAATATCCCTTTCAAACTTTTCAAACTCTCTTGAACATCCATCCGATCTACCATAAATACAGGATCATGCTTCAACCACGCACTCCATCTCTCTTCATCAAGGACACACGTTCTCAAGTCAACTGGTAGCCTAATTCCCATTGGAGCATTAGGATCAGGGTCATAAAAAGCACCCATTGCAGTCATCATTAGAACATGAAAATCTTCACCACTCATTTTCTTAACATTCTTTATGTGATCAAGAAAATTTTGAATTCCTCCATGTTTTTCTAGATGGGTTACAGATTTAGGAAAATCCCCCAAAAATAATGAATCAAATCCCATATCTCCAGAATGACAAGCCAAAGCACCCCAGTGGTCACCATATAACATTCCATGTACGATTGCACCGTATCCTCCACTAGACTTTCCAAACACTCCTCGATTATTTTTACCCTTTTTTACAGGAAATTGTTTTTCTATTTCGGGAATCATTTCTTCAATTAAAAAATCAGCCCAATTTCCCACTGCAATACTATTGATATATTGATTACCTCCTAACGTTGTAAAACAATCTGGAAGTGCTATGATGACTTCACCCATTTTACCTTCAGAAATTAGTCTTTCAACCCTTTGAGGTACTGATTCTGCAAATGGTTTCCAATTAATATGAGCAAGTCCACTGCCTGTAAATCCTACCAAATCTACAAATAAAGGATACTCTTTATCATTTTTATTCCAATTTTCTGGCAAATAGACCGCCACTTGTCTACTAGTTGGATCTCCTAGCATATTCCCTTGAAGAGCATCAGATTCTATTGTTATTATTATTATTTCACCATTCAAAGATCCGAATGCATGTTTGGGCAAACTATTCTCTCCTTAATTCTAATTTGACAAAATCGCCATCTCCAGCAACTCTACACATCATATTAGGTCTAATTTCATCATCAAGAATTCTTAGATGAATTTCAGCAGTTACTGTGACTACTGCTTTAAATAAATGACCTCCAAGTACTGTATGATTGTCATCACACATTACTATGTGTATGTGAGTAAAAGTGCCATCTGGACCTGGGCAAAGATTTCCTTGAGTAGATAATAGTTCAACAGGGCCTGTGTAAGTAGTTTTGCGGTATATTCCATCTGAGTCTAAAAAACCAACTTCTGCATCCTCTATTCTTCCTATTCCACTTGTTATTGCTGCACTAACTATGCCTTCTTTAGCAAGACTTTGTAATGACTGATGAATTTCTTCTCCGGGATCTAGTCTGACAAAAACGTCTCTATCTGATACAATGTGTTCCATAATTCGGGATTACCCTCCCTGCTTTGAAGGTCTCGTTGTATTCTTGTAATATCGCTGGCAAATTTTAATTTTATCTGCACTAGAACAATTTTAATACCTAACTTTAGTTTACTGTATCGTTTTTATTTTCCAGTGGAAATGAAGGGGTTGAGGACACATCCAATTTGATTATGTACCCCGCCCATTCTTCGACAAAGCCGGGGAGTGAAATCATGACAATGCAAATACAAGATTCAAGTGCACGATGGAAAACTTTTCTCACTGCTGCCAAAGAAGATGAAATTCTTTTAATCCTATCAAAACAATCCTCAACTCCTGTTTTAAACACATCATTTCATGAATTACAATCTTTTGATTCTGAATTTGCGGATTGGGTATTAGAAAATCCTCGCACTATTCTTGATACTGGTTCAAAAGTACTTAATGATATTTGTATGGAAAGAGGGGGATCATCTATTGATTGCTTGATTCGTATTGGGGAACTACCAGGCGATGCTTGTATCCCATTAAGAGAAATAGGCAGTGAATCAATTGGTAAATTTTGTAGTATAGATGTAGTAGTAAACAAGGTTTCAGATATCAAACCTCGATTATATATGGCGACTTTTAAGTGTGAAACATGTGGTTTTGAATTAGATGTTGAACAAAAAGATGAGAGAGAATTGAAAGAGCCATTAAGATGCCCAGAAGTTAAAGGGGGATGTGGCTCTTTTGTACGTAAAGGAGAAACTACATTTATGTTGATGATGCAAGCATCTAGAATGGTAAATAATCAATTAATTGAGGTATCAGAACTTCCTGAAAACGTTCCAGGTGGGTCTCAACCAACAAGAGGAATACTATTTTTAGAAAGGGACCTTGTGTTGACTTTGACTCCCGGAGATAGAGTATCCGCAAATGTAATACCACAAGTTAGACCAGAATATAAGAGAAATAAAAAAACTCCAATGTTTGAAATATACTACGATTTAGTTAGTGCAGAACAAGAATCAACTCCTTTCACTGAAATTATCATTGAAGATGAAGATAAAGAAAAAATAATAGAAATATCTCAGAAAAAGGATTTATTGAATTATTTGTATAAATCAATCGCACCATCTATATTTGCTGCAAATGAGAAACTAGCATATGTTAAACGAACCCTTGCATTACAATTATTCGGAGGAGTTTCTAGAATCAATGAAGACGGAACAAGGACAAGAGGCGATATCCACATTCTTTTGATGGGCGATCCTGGTGTTGCCAAATCTCAATTATTAAGATATATGTCTAATCTCTCTCCTAGGGGAAAATATGCATCAGGAGGAGGAGTTTCAGCAGCAGGACTTACTGCTGCAGCAATAAAAGATGCATTTGGAGATGGAAGATTTGCACTTGAAGCAGGGATATTACCTTTATCAGATCAAGGGCTGGCAGCTATTGACGAATTTGATAAGATATCAGCCTCCGATCAAGGATCTATGCATGAGGCAATGGAACAACAAAGTATCCATATAGCAAAAGGAGGATTAACTGCCAGACTTCCAACACGATGTGCCGTATTAGCCGCTGCTAACCCTACGGGTGGCCGGTTTAGTGATAGACATCCAAACGCATCGGTGATGTATTCCTTTGAAGAAACAGGACTACCTGCCCCATTAGCATCAAGGTTCGATGTCATATGGCTTTTAAGGGATGAAATTGTATTAGAAAACGATGAGCGAATCGCCGGTCACATACTAGCTACTCGTTCTAAAGGAGTTGCTGAAACACAATTAGAAAGGGGTTTTGTTTCTGATAAATCCGACGATGATAGTGTTACTAGAGTCGGAGTAGATGGTGTTGAACATCTGACAACTTCATTTTTAAGAAAATATGTTGCATATGCAAAATTGAATTTCCATCCACAGTTGAATGATGGTGCAAAAGTAGTTTTACAAGAATTTTATAGAGATACTAGGCAAAACTTTGCCAAAGAAGATCAAGGAAGTCCAGCATCTCAAACACTCGTACCAATCACAGCAAGAGCACTTGAGGCCCTAAGCAGGCTTTCCGAGGCACATGCACGTATGCATCTTAGAAATATAGCCACTGAAGACGATGCAAAGGTCGCTTTAGCAGTATTCAAACATTGGAGATCAGAGAATAATGTTAATGATGAAACAGCATTCCATTCCAAAGTTCCTCAGCAAAAAATGATTATTGATAGGGAAATAAGAAAAATTATCACAAGTATTTGTTATGAAAAAGGCCAAGCAATGATAGAAGAGATTTATGATCAAGCAAATAAAAAAGGAATTACTCCAAATGCTGTTGATGATATAGTTGGAAAATTAAGACAAGGTGGAATTTTATTCAGCCCTAGTAATGATGTATACTCTTTCGCCTGATATCAACAACACATCCTAGTGATATATGAAAGGTAACCGTCTCCCGAAAGTGATAATATGGAGCCGATAGGAGAAGTTTCGGATCCTGAAAGTTTGAATCCTACGGCTTTAGGTTTCATGTGTGGCTTAGAAATCCATCAACAATTGGATACTGGAAAACTTCATTCGAGAATGCCAAGTGAATTATTTGATTTCAAATTTGAAGAAATACCAAAGAATTGGAACAGATTTGAAAGAAAATTGAGAGCAGCCAGAGGGGAAAGTGGAAAAATCGATGTTGCTGCAAGATTTGAACAACGCAGAAATAGATCATTTGTATATTTTCAGTCACCAAATGCAAGTCTAATAGAATTGGATGAAGCGCCGCCCGATATTCATGATGAAAATGCAGTAGATATCGTTCTTACTATGTCTGCAATGATGAATGCAAAACCAATTAATTCACTACAAGCAATGCGTAAAACTGTAGTAGATGGTTCAAATACAAGTGGATTTCAAAGAACAACTCTTGTTGCAACTCATGGTATTCTAGATACTAAATCTGGAGATGTGGGCATAGATGTAGTATGCCTAGAAGAAGACTCTGCTAGAAAACTAAATTCAGAAACAACTCCAGAGGGAGAAAAAGTATACTATACTCTAGATAGATTAGGAATACCACTTGTCGAAGTTGCAACCGCCCCTGATATTCAATCTCCTGAACATGCAAAGGAGACTGCAATTAGGTTGGGTTCTCTACTTAGAGATACACGAAGGGTTCGTAGAGGATTAGGATCAATTCGTCAAGACCTCAATGTAAGTATTGCATGTGGCGATAGAGTAGAAATTAAAGGCTGTCAAGATCTTGATTGGATTCCAAAAATAATTAGATTAGAAATGGCTCGTCAAATCCACATGTATAAATTAGCAAATCAATTACGTGTAGATGCAAATTTACCACTACTTCCCCCAGATAGGTCAAATGATAATATTCCAGTTGAAAATAGAGTGGCAGCATCTGCAAAATCTCGATTACCAATAAATATATTAGATGTAACTGAAATATTTTCAACTTCTGAATCAAGTATGATACAAAAATCATTATCAAACAATGAATTAGTTTTAGCAGTTATTTTACCAGGTTTTGCTGGAAAATTGGGAGTAAATGCATTAGATTCCCAAGGATCTCAATTGCCACGTTTAGGTAGGGAATTAGCAAGTGCTGCTAAGTTAGCAGGTGTTGCAGGTATTTTTCACTCTGATGAATTGCCGGCATATGGAATTACAGAGCATGATAAAAAATCCGTTATGGACAAACTTTCATTATCAAATTCTGATGCATTCATACTTTGTGTGGCTCCTGAATGGCAGGCAAATTTAGCCTTAGAATCAGTGATTAATAGAGCTAGACTCGCATATCATAGAATAATCCAAGAAGTTAGAAATGTTGTTATTAAGAAAGGTCAACCAGATGATGGAACTACAACTGCAATGAGGCCTCTTCCGGGAGGGGCGCGAATGTATCCCGAAACCGATGTCCCTATTCTTCACATCACTCATGAAAGATGGCTTGCGATAGAACAAAATTTACCACTTAATCAAGAACAAAGATACTCACTTTTTTCAGAAGTAGAGATATCAGAAAATCAAATTGATGCATTGATAAGGGCCGAATTAGATGATATCTTTCTTTCAGGAATTTCTGGTAAGCTTAACAAATCTGTACCTCCTTTACCTTCAAAGGCATGGGCATCAGGACTTTTAGAAAATACTGAATCAATTTCAAATGAATCATTAGCAGCAGCCATACATCTTCGTGAAACAAATCTGTTAACTCGGGAGGGAGTTATGCCACTTAGTAAATTGGCAGATAAATCTAATATATCACATTCTGACTTAGTTTCATGGATGTCAAGTAAAATTAAAGATTTAGGATTTGAACCAGCGGACACAAGCTCTGTAGAAGGTGCTGTAGATGAGGCAATGGAAGAAATGAGGGGAATGATTGAAGCAAAAGGCATGGGGGCAATCGGGCCATTAATGGGTATAGTTATGAAAAAATTGGGAGGTTCTGCTGATGGTAAGGTAGTAAACTCAATACTACGGTCCAAAATTCAAAAATTTCAATAATATTTATGTTGCATTTTTTCAATAATGTTTAAGTTCCTTATTTCAGGCCATTCAGTTCCATGAATCCATTAATAACTTACGGCCTATCTTTCACACTAATCTCATTATTTATCTATACGACTGTAAACAAGGAAAATCTTGCAAAAGCCATTGGTACGTTTTCATTAGTATTTCTAATAATTTCTTTTTCTTCTATGTCTACTGACTATTACAGATGGACGTCTGAATTCATTGATGAAGTTGACAATCCTCATTATGGACTTCCAGATTTGTGGGATGACAAACAGGCTGTTTGCTTTCATTTCCCTGCAGGATATGCACCGTCCGGTTTAGATGATGGTAGACATCATTTTGATTTTGATGGTACTGATTTCAAGACAGATAAAGATTGGAACTCATCAGGTGCATGTGTTGGAGGATTTGAAGATTTTGATAATGGTTTGGAACTATTTAATGCTGCTGTAGAGGCCACTGGAAGTACTTTTTCTTACAACTCAACTCAATTTTCATTTGGATTACAGATTGACAGTATTGCTGGAGTCTCACCATGTGCGGCATATACTTGTGCAGCAGATTTTTCATCTGGGGCATATTGGGAACTTTTGAATAATGGGGCATATTCAATGGTTGGAATTTCAGATCTTATCCTTGATCCTGATAGTGTGATAACATGGCAAATCACGTCTTATTAATTAAATAATTAACACAAGCATGAATAACATCCTAGGGGACGAGCAGGATGCGATTACCATGATTGATGCACATGCTATTAATTTAGGCCCCAATGGTATACTCTTTGTTAATGTAGCATTACTTACAATGATAGGTTGGGCTTTATGGAGGGCAGAGAAGAGTATTACTACTCAAAGTGAGATGATTACACTATTTCTCTTAGGTATATTTGCTATTTCAGGTAGAATATTACTCGACCCTATTCCCAATATTCAGCCAGTAACAGTTATTGTATTATTGGCCGGTATTCATTTTGGAGCCGCCAGGTCAATAATTTTAGCTACTTCAATTGCATTAATTTCTAATTTATATTTGGGCCATGGACTTTGGACAATCTATCAAGCATTAGGCTGGTCCTTGATTGGCGTATTTGGTGCAATGATATCTAGTAAAATTTATTCAAATAATAAATTATCAGTGAATCCACTAATGGGAGTTGCAGCAGTATCTGGTTTTGTATTCGATTGGATAGTATCAATAAGCGCATTACATGTCTTAAGTCCAGATATTTTCTTCTTATACATCCTAAATGGAATTCCATTTGACCTCTTACATGCAACAGGTAATATGTTCTTTGTCGCATGGTTTGCAGTACCTTTGAGTGAAATAATGACTAGAAATATAGCATTTAAACAACCATCGGTGGTGGATAATTTTGCCAAGACCAGAGTATGAAACTACTATGGTATTGGTCACTAGAAGTGATCTAAATTTATCTAAAGGAAAACTTGCTGCACAATGTAGCCATGCTACTGCAGAGTGTGTTTTAAAAGCAAAAAGACAATCTCCAACAATCCTAGAAAAATATCTAAAAAGTGGTGCTAGAAAAATAGTCTGTTCAGCTCCTTCTTTGGATGCACTAAAAAGAATCTATGGCCAAGCAAAAGAGGCCGGACTTATTTGTTACATGGTAAACGATGCAGGGCATACTGAGATACCTGCTGGGACTACTACAGTAGTTGGTATTGGGCCAGGAATTCGTAGCTCAATTGATAAAATTACAAGCAGCTTACCTTTACTTAAGTGATATTTCTACACAATAGTCATGAATAATGTTCATCTCTGAACTAATATGCCTCCACAGGTAGTACTGACTTCCGAGGCTCGGGAATCACTACTCTCACTGTGTCCAGCAGTATCAAATTTAGTAGATTGGTTAGATTCAATTGATAGGCGCCCAGGACTTGATGAATTAGCAGAAAAACTGTCAATTATGAAGCCAAATATCAATGCCGTCAGCGAGTGTGTTGATTTTTCAGAAGAGGAATATCAGAGGCATGTGGTAAAGAAAAATGATTTTTATGAATTGGCGGCAATATGTTGGAAGCCGGGACAATATACTCCAATTCATGATCACATAGGAAGTGACTGTGCTTTCTTAGTAGTATCGGGAACTTCTACTGAGACAATTTATCAAATTAACTCCGAAGGACGCGCTTTTCCAATTTCTTCTAGAAATTATGCGGCTGGAGAGATTTGTTCAGCAGATGAGCCAGATATTCACCGAGTATCCAATGAAGGAGATGTTGGGTTAATTGAAATCCATGTTTATACTCCTCCTCTTGGAGATTACAATATTTATTCTCCTGCTGAAATATAATCTATAATGATAAATTATTCGCCTTTTCTATCCAATCTTGTTTTAGTATCCTATCAGGAGGAAATTCAATGGCATCATTGATTACTTTCATATTTATATCGTCCATTCTAGATATTTGTTCATATGTTTTTATCTCCAAAGCATTAAGCTTCTTCTCAACAAAACTATCTATTCCTTCAATTTTGGTTAAATCATCTTCTATTTCATCAAAATCTGTATGGCCTATTACTGCCCAATCTATTTGGTTTATTCTAAGAGCTACTCTTTCTAATACTAATTCTTCTCTATCTATAAGACTCGCTTTTAATTTCAATTGAACCTCTGCATCTTCTCGTTCTGACTTTTGAGATTGTGTTTCAAGTCCAACAACTTCTTCTTCCGAAGGCAAATCTTCTTCCGATAATTCTTCATCGGACACGAACGTTGGTTAAATAGTTCAGATATAATATTTTCACCTATAAAAAAATAATACCAAATAAATTATTGATATTAATTTACTTCTTCCATCATTTCTTCTAGTCTTGATAATCCTAAATCTACGTTATCATATGACGGACCAAATGAAAAGCGAACCCATTGATCAAATTGTTGTTCTTTACGACCTGGTTGCGGATTAACATCAAAAAATGTTCCAGGGACCGTCATTACTTGTTTATCTAAAGCCTTCCAGAAGAAATCAATCCCAGTATTATATCCTTCAGGCAAATCCTCTACACATGCCCAAATATAAAATGTCGACTCACTTTCTAAACATCTAATTCCCATATTTGTTAATCTATCTACCATCATATTCTTTTTCTTCGAAAACATTACTCTCAATGCACTAGTTTCTTGATCTGCATAATCAGGTTCTAAAGCTCTTAATGCTAATCTTTGACTTACTCTACTGGGTCCTCCATCAATTGCACTTGCAGCACGGCCCAATGTTTCGATAATGTGAGAAGGTCCTAGTACCCATCCCATTCTCCATCCAGGATATCTAAACGACTTTGTCAATCCATCAATAACAAGAATTGGATCAGTTTCAGGATCATCTACATATTCAGCACTAGAAACAGGCCCACAACCAGGGTTTCTTCCTTCATAGATGAAGTGAGAATAAAACTCATCCATTAACAAAACACAACCGGTTTCTCTAGCGGTTTCACAATATGATGCTAATTCACCTCCTTGAATTACATGCCCTGTAGGATTACATGGATTAGAAACTAAGTAACTATCTAAATTCTTGGCAACTTCTTTGAACTCACTAGAAGGTATTGAAAAATTATTCTCTTCAGTTGTTGAAATTAATACAGGTTCTAATCTTGGTGTTGCATAATCCATCATGTCTTGGTAAGCAGTATAGTCAGGAATTTGATATCCCATTTTACCTTGTACTGCACCAAAAATACGACTAAGCATTAATCTGCCACCTTGAGCGATTCCTACATTGGCTGCAGTATAGGGTTTTTTACCACGGCGAAAATATCTATTGTAATGATTAGCAACAGCCTCTCTCATCTCATCTGTTCCATTAATTGGGCCATAGGCTTGATCTTCAGGCTCAATTAATACGTTCCTTAGTCTGTCAGGAGCGCCCTCCATTTCTCCTATTTCAGGCTGACCTTGGCCCAAATTACACCAGTCAGGATTACCATTCCAAAAACCTCTCTTCACTGCTTCAGAAACTACCCAAATAACACCCATATAAGGTACTTCTCGGAACGCGCCACTACTTGCCATGGTTGTCGGTATTTCTGTATCATATCAATATTATTGATTCTTATTTGAGTTTAGATTAATGTTAGAGAATACAATGGATTAAATTGTAGTTTAAGTAATATATTTTTGAATTAAATAATATAAATATCATCATAATAATAATATGCTTTCTGCCTTTAGGATTATCATGAAAATCTCGCAAACCATTAAAATGTTAGTAACTATATCTTTGTGTTTAGTACTTCTTTTGGCTCCAATGTCTGGTTATAATGACAATTCAAATAATAATTTAGAAGAAATATCGGAGGAATATTACACCTTAGCATCTATGAATATGCCAGGATTCCAATCAGGCTCAATTTATTCATATGATACTATCTCTATGTATCAAACAGGATGTGCAGTTTTAGCAAATGGAGAAATTGAATGTTGGGGAGATAGTTTCTTTGGTCAAGCAGGAGTTATTACAACGCCCGGTCAGGGACTTAGCACAAATAATCTTAATTTTCCTACAAATGTAAACTCTCTTCAAAATAGCATGGGTCATTTTGTTGAGGTAGCAGCTGGCCAATTCTCTACTTGTGCATTGAATTCTATTGGTGAAGTATATTGTTGGGGCACTGAACTAGTTGGTCAATTAGGAAATGGAATCGAACCAACAACAGATTATACTAATTATTCAATTCATTCTCCTAGTTTAGTTCAATTACCCGATAACACGTCTGCAGTCTCTATTTCTGCTAGTACAGGCAATAATCATAGATGTGCAATCTTAAATAATTCAGATACAGTTTGTTGGGGAGTAAACAACTGGGGACAACTGGGAGATGGAACTTCTTGCTATGTAACTGGAGGTGAAGGATATGAATTGCCTGGATATAACACCGGAATTTGCTCTGACTCACCTGAGGATGGAGATGACTCAGGAAAATTTACTCCAGTAATTGTTCAATTTCCAGATAATAAAAGTGCAATCTCAATCTCAACCGGAAATCAATTTACCTGCGCTGTTATGACGGATAACTCTCTTTATTGTTGGGGTAAAAATGATGTACTTCAATTAGGGCAAGGAAATTCTAATACTGTTAATGGAATTCCTACACTAGTTTCACTACCAGGGGATCGAACAGTTGCTTCCGTTGCGGCTGGAGGAGATAGTACATGTGCATTATCTATGGATCATAATGTATATTGTTGGGGTGCGGGAGGAGATGGTCAACTTGGTGATGGTAGTAATGATTCTAATTCTGTACCAGGGTTAGTTACATTAGAAGAAGGCGAAATCCCTACATCTATAACTGCCGGTAACGCATTCTATTGTATATTATTGGATACAGGAGCCGCTAAATGCTGGGGAAGTAATTGGCATGGCGGACTGGGCGATGGTGGTGATTTAGATGAGGCTGGCAATGCAATCAACAAGCTATTACCCACAAATGTTTCAGGAAATCACTCATTCATAGGAATCGAAGCAGGTCTTCAAAATACATGTGCGATAAAAGCCAATGGTTCTGCATATTGCTGGGGAAATCCATCTTATGGCTCTCTTGGTAATGGTATGTCAGGAATCACGGTACAGATAAATTATCCTGTAAGAGTAGGAGAAATGGCAAATTGGCTAACTACTTATGCGTCTGAACAGGATCCAGATGGCGATGGAATTCTTACTATCTTCGACTCAAATCCATATCCTTGTAATTCAGGCTATCAACAAATAGATAACGTATGCGTGGAAGTTTCTCCTGGATCGTATTCTATTAACGGTGTTGCTAATGTCTGTGATTATGGAACTTATCAACCCTTAGCAGGACAATCTTACTGTTTATTTGCATCTCCAGGTAATTACGTAAATAATACTAATTCTACCGAACAAATGCCTTGTGTTGCGGGAACTTATCAGAATAACTCAGGACAAATAAGTTGTATAGAAAACTCACCCGGATATTATACAGATACTGAATCATCTGAAAATCAAGAGAAATGCCCAACAGGAACCTATCAGCCTAATTCAGGTAGTCAAGATTGTATTTTCACAGATGCTGGATACTTTACCAGTAATAGGAAATCAGTATCTCAAACACCATGTCCTGTTGGAACATATCAACCATTAACAGGCCAAAATAATTGTTTATCTGCTGATATTGGATATCATGTATCATCATCGGCCTCCATATCTCAAGATATTTGCGATGTTGGAACATATTCTGATACGTTAGGGCAAATAGAATGCAACAATGCTTCTGCAGGAAACTATGTTCTAGATACTGGCCAAAGTTCTGAAATATCTTGTTCTTATGGAACATATCAACCAGGTACTGGCCAAACATCTTGTATTCCTGCATCTATTGGACATTATGTAGGACTTGAAGGTGCGAAGTTCCAAATTCCGTGTTCTGTAGGAACATATCAACCAGATACTGGTCAAACATCTTGTATTCTAGCAACACCCGGTTCCGTCGTTACTGAGCAAGGGGCTACTGGACAATCATCTTGTCCAGAAGGATCTTATTCATCAGAAGAAGGACAAAATGAATGTACTCAAGCAGAACCTGGTACATTTGTAGATTCAATTGGTGCCACTGAACCAACTCCTTGCCCCTCAGGTCAGTTTCAAGAAATTGAAGGATCATTAAATTGTGTAGAATCTCCTCCCGGATATTTCACAGAATCAGATGGTTCATCAGAAGCCTCACCATGTCAACCTGGAACTTATGCAGCAGAAGGGCAATCTTCCTGCGTAGATGCAGATCCGGGATTCTTTGTTGCTAGTGAAGCACAATCAAATCAAGAAATGTGCCTTCAAGGAACATTCCAGCCTGATTCAGGAGCATCATCATGCCTCAAATCAACTCCTGGAAATTATGTTTCAAAATTTGCTCAATCCGAGCAAACACCCTGTGAACTAGGGACTTTCCAACCATCTCAAGAAAATACAGAATGCATACCCGCATACGCTGGCCAGCATGTTCCAGAACCGGGCAGTATGTCTCAAAGCCCTTGTCAAAGAGGAACCTACCAACCTGAAACAAGTCAATCCGAATGTTTAGATGCAGACCCTGGAAACTTTGTTTCTTCATCAGCAGCTAGTTCACAATTCCCTTGTTCAATAGGTAAATATCAACCAGATGTAGGTCAATTTGATTGTAAATCAGCCGATGTTGACAATTTTGTTTCAGAAGAAGGAGCTAGTGAACAAACTCCATGTAAATCTGGAGATACACAACCAGCAACCGGGCAGATTAAATGCATCCCAGGAAAAGACTCAATTCCAATACTTCCTATATTGGTTATACCATTAATAGTCATTGTAGCAGCATATGCTTACAAATATCGAATCAGTGAAGGCGGTAAATCTTCTAGTGGCAAAGATTCCAAAGAGTGGGATGAAAAAACTATAGATTATGTCCCAGAGTCATTAAAAAGGTAAATAATTCCGTATTAGTTAATTCCTCTAGCCTTGTGGGATAAACATGCGCGACTATCCTGGTGGCAGAATCGATCTACGTAGTGATACAGTCACTCAACCTGTTCCTGCAATGAGAGAAGTAATGGCAAATGCAATTGTTGGCGATGATGTACTGGGTGATGATCCAACAGTAATAGAATTGCAAAATAGAATTGCAAAAATGCTTGGTAAAGAAGCAGCATTATTTGTTCCTTCAGGCACCATGTCAAACGCTATTGCAATTAAATCTCAAACAAGACCAGGTGATGAGATTATTACTCATAAGAAAAGTCATATATATCTTTACGAAGGTGGAGGCTATGCGGTTTTAGCAGGGTGCTCTGTAGCATTGGTAGATGGAGAATATGGAATAATGTCGCCATTAGATGTTAAAAAATCAATTAGAAAAGTTGAAGGTAGCAATTCACATTATCCAAATTGTTCGTTAATATGTGTAGAAAATACTGCAAATATTGGGGGCGGCTCCATATATTCCCAAGAAATACTCGATGAAATTTGCGACATTGCTCATGCAAATAACTGCAGAGCCCATCTTGATGGTGCAAGAATTTTCAATGCCGTAATAGGAAGTGGAATTTCTGCTGCAAGAATGGTTGAAAAGTTTGATACGATTTCTGTTTGCTTGTCCAAAGGTCTTGGAACTCCTGTAGGCTCATTATTGGTTGGAGACTCAGATACAATAAATGAAGCACATAGGTGGAGAAAGATGTTCGGAGGAGGAATGAGACAATCAGGTATACTCGCTGCTGCAGGACTATATGCCTTAGAAAATAATATACAACGTTTGTCAGAGGACCATTCCAGAGCTCGTTTATTGGCTGAAGTAATCAATGAAATGGAATCATATGATGTAGATCTGGAAGCGGTACAATCTAACATGGTATTTATTTCCTGTAAAGAAGGACAAGCTCAAAATCTTGTGGAAAGTGTTGCAAAACATGGAGTAGATGTTTTGACAATAGGTGATTCAATTGTGAGAGCGGTCGTGCATTTACATATCACTGATGAAGATATTCAAAATACAATATTTGCATTTCAAAATGCTCAATAAGCCGGAAGCATTCAATATGAAAGTTCATACGATATACTAATGAGGTCTATTGTAGCGATATTTATGGTTTCATTAATTCTTCTTCCAATCACTATTTCAACTGCAGATATTGTAACTGTAGAAACATGGGATAAGGCAAGGGGCGAATCAAATGCTGGCACAATCGGAGGAGTTACAATTAATCTCAATGATTCCACAATTAGCGAATCTATGAATATTCAGGATTTTCCAGTTATTATTGAAACATATACTGCCACATGGTGTGAAAATTGTGTCGATGTTGAAGAAATTAGAGATGAAGCAATAGGGGACAATAATGTATCAATAATTCATTATCATAGGCACTTTTTTGAATCTAGTGACCCCTTCGGCAGCAATAGTACCGAACTTCGCTGGGAGTCTAGTTATGGTTCTGCATCTATAGATGCCATTGGATTGTCAAGAGGTGCTCCAACTACAATTATAGATGGCGAAAGGATGCATGCAGGTAAGGTAGCAAAATCTAATTCCTTGAAGAATGATTTTACTAATTCTATAGAATTTGGTACTAGTGCACCATTGATTGGCTCAATTAGCTTATCTGTAGAATCAAGTACAAATCAAACAACTGGCTTATTTTCATGGAATACATCTCAACTTTCTTATTCATGTATTGATGATTGTTCAAATCAACTCTCAACTATTGCTTGGCTAATGTTCGTAGAAGATGTAGCCTATTTCCCAGAAGGGTCTAATGGGCTAGAATATTATCATCATGTCTTGCATGAAGCAATTTATCTTGAAGAATCTGATGGTTCAAAATCTTTCGATATACCTGACGCATGGGATGGAAATGATATGTCTGCTATTCTGATTGTCGATTGGGCCGAAGTTGAAACGAAAAATAATTCTATACCTGCACCAAGTATTGTTTTGACTCTAATTTGCTTTCTAGTTTCTTCAGTGGCTTATGGTAAAAAGAACCATTTTTCTCAAATTAAATAGAAACTCTTAGTTGGGTTCAATAACCCCGTCCTTTATGGCGTACGCTCGGTGATGTGATGTTGCAAACAGAGAGGTATTCTATTACGAATGAATTAGTCTCTGAGGGGACTATCCCATCATGGCTTCAAGAGCATATAGAATGGCAAGCACTTAGTCCAATTTCAATTCCCGAAAAGAGAAAAAATAAGTTAATGATAATATATCCAAATGAAGAGTCCCGTAAAGAAAATCTCTCAAAATTAGGTTCCAAAGGGTTTGCTTTTGATAGGAAGCTACACCAGACAATAGAATCTTTACATATTTCACTACTTGCAGATTTAAGACTTCCAAGGTTATTACCAGTTCAAGAATCCTTCAATATTATACTACATCAAGAATGTATTATTGAAGCTAAAAAATTGGCATTCCCAATAATTAATCCTATTCCCGATATGGATTGGGGAAGGGGCAAGACTTCACAATTAGTAAAATTACATGCATATTTATCAAAAGAAGGAGTAGTAAAATCTTGGACAGGTCCCGGCATTCATTCTTTCAATCGAATTCTACAGAATCTTGAAAAGAAATTAGGAGGAACTCATCCAGATATGGCGTATTCACGAATTACAGAGAAATTATCAGACTCAAATAAACCGTTCACCTTTATTGATATTGATGGAATTATAATGCTAAATCATGCTCCATGTTTACCCAAATCACAAAAGAAAATGTTACATGCCATCTCCAATCATTGCCCTATTCATCAACTAACTTATCCTGGTAATTTCAGGCTCGGGCATCATGGTTACTTATTGATGGATCAATATCCGGTTGAATCCAAAAAAGATTTACCAGAATTTATGCCAATTCATGAAATTGAATCAGAAAGTAGTGAAATCAGTGCTACAATTTACCAACTTAAAAGAGAAACCCATTCCTTTAGAATTACTTCCTCAATTGTTCGTGATTACTTAGATCTAAATCCTGATTCAAGTGTAATAATTGTAGATCCTTCTTTAGAATCAAATAATTATCGTTGGAAAAATATGGCAAATAATCTAGGAATTCCAATAAATAACTCTGAAATTAATTTAACAAGTAATTCTCTTGGACATTGGCTCAATCAACTAGTTACTTTGGGACATGGAGAAAATAGTTTTTCACTTGAAAACTTGAGAGTAATATCTCTTCAAACCATGATATCTCCATTTGAATTTTCTCTCACTCACCCTATGGATTCAGAGATTAATATTATTCCTGATCAACAATTACTGACTAATTTAGCACGAAGTGAACATGTTCTAGGTGGACCAGGAGCACTAAGAAGATGGCTTGAATCTCTTTCTAGATCACCTAGCGATAATTCTGAATCAATCAAAAAAGAATCTACTCAATGGTGGTTACTAAATCTTGCCTATTCTTTAGAACCTTTACTCAGGGACGAAGATAAACTTGCATTGAAAGAAAGCGAATTTAGAATTGGATGCCATACAGGGGCTAAATTACCAATAATAAAGCCATTTAATAATGCAGATAAATGGTTATTAGAAATATTAAAAACAGTAAATTTGGAATTAATTTCCGACAATATAGATACCGAATCGCTATCTATACCTGCAGTAATTCAATCAATTATTAAAAATTATAAGTCATTAAGGAATATGCAGTTTTCATTGAATCATAGGCCAGCAGCCAATGGTCCCGATTGGGTTGACGAATATCTAAATCTGATCAATTCAATTACGCATTCTGACTCCAATTCAATGAATATGTCTAGGTTGAGGTTTTTGACTCCTGAACAGGCTTTAGGCTGTTCTGCAGATTTAATAATTCTTGCAAATTTATCCAGCTCATCATGGGATATGAAAGTCCAAAAAATTCCATTTTTAGGCGATGAAGAACGTTACCGCTTTGACCTTTTGAGGCCCGATGGCCCGATAAGAAAAGCAAGACACTCTTTACAACATTTATTATTTGCAGGAAAAAGAACTATCATTTTGGACCCCAGTCTTGATGATACGTCACCCCCCAGTGCCCCAATTAGAGAATGGATATCACTAAATAATCATTTAATTGAAGAATATGATGATTCAAAACCCACTAATCCTCGTGATATCCGTCAATTAGATGGAATTAATTTACAACATGGGCAAAAATTAACTTATCCTCCACTGAATGTTGATTCAATTACCATACCTATTGATGTTAAACTACAACGTGAACGTGAGAGGAGACAACCAGATCGAGTTGGTAGTGACCATTATTTGCCAGAAAAATCAAGAAATCATATATTTTCTATAAATCATACCGACCTTTCAAGAAAAGTTCCAAGCGGTAATACTAGTCCTAGGGATTTTGATACATGGCCAGTTATTGGAGGTCATACCAATTCAGGTAAAAGGACACCAACAATAGATCCCAGACCATTCAGTATCTCTCCAACAGAAATATCTGTCAGTGATAATCGTCATGGGCATTCACAAGGTGCTGAGCAAAGAAAACAAATATGGTCCCCAAGTAGATTGCATGATTGGTTAAAATGCCCTCGTAGCGGCTGGCTATCGAGGGGACTTAGAGCAAAACAAGAAGAATTACAGTCTGAAGATTTAGATGCCCGAGTCCATGGTGAACTAATTCACTTAATCCATCATGATGTATTATGCCATATATTGGGTCTTGAAATTGGTGTAGAATCTTATGATAAAAATAAACAAAATAAACCTATTAATTTGTTTAAGTCAGGCCTTACAAAGGAGGAAGTTATGCAAATAGCTTTCGAATCTTTAGATTCGAGGGCACCATGGCTCGATAGAACAGATGCCGTATCGGCTAACCGCTTACAAATTTTAACTGGCATGAATCGAAACCAATGGAATGATTGGCTAGCAAATCCTATTCCAATCAAACCTTCAGGTAGAATTGGAACCATTGTAGAGGCTGAATTTACTATTGAAGATAGTATGCCAATTAGCATAGAATGGAATATAAAAAATTACAATAGTAAAGGTATTGAAATTAGCATACCTTCAGAATTAACTAGCCCAGATATGCAGAAGTTACCCTCTATAATGGTACAAGGACACATAGATAGAGTTGGGCAATTACCATTTGATAAACAAGGAGAAATATGGATTAATGAAAATGGAAATAATTCAATTGCACCATTGAAATTTCATTCAGAAGAATGGATTCCTCGTAGATTAATAGTAATCAGGGATCTTAAGACAACAGAATCTAAGTCTGCAAAAGATAGGCAATCTATGGGCCTTCTTGAAGAACTCCAACTAGCAATATATGCTAGAGCATGGGAAATGGCCCATCCCGGAGATTTAGTGGTCGGTGCTGGAATATCAATATTTAGTCATAATACTATACATTTGGTTGAAATGTCTCCTAATGAACATATAATTCCAGGATTAAAAATAGGTGAAAGATCTAATCTCACTCCAGATTTATTTAGATTTACTGATGATCCCCCAAGTCCCAATAGTGACCCATTTAGAGCATGGTTAACTCAGAGACTCTCTGTTGCTTTAGGTGTTGCCAATGGGGCAATGCTTGGTAAGGTACACCCAACTCCTTCAAAAGACTCATGCGGATTTTGTTCAGTAAGAGATATTTGCGATGTTAGAATGGAGGATGGATTCTAATGAATTTGAATACAGCCCAAAGGCTGGCATTAAATTTAGACTCACATATTGTAATAGATGCAGGGGCGGGAACTGGAAAAACTAGCACTATAATAGACAGAGTAATTGAGCATTATCTCACTGAAGATCAAAGAGCAACTAGGATTCTCCCAGCTCCAGAAAGACCCTCTAGATTAGATGGAGGTTTACTCCTGTCTCCAGTTTCCGAAACAATAGATTTACGAAAATGGGGGGGCTTACTTCCGGGAGAAGTTGTACTCTTGACATTCACTAATCGTGCTTCAGATGAGATGAGGGACCGATTAAGAAATAGAATTTCAAGATTAAAACCAGGCCCAATTGGTGATGATGGGATAAATCGTACAGATCCTAGGATTAGGCATCAAGGATTTAATGAGCAGTTACTTACACTTTTAGAAGATGCTCCAATAGGTACCATAGACTCATTCTTCAACCAATTAATATCTCCTTACAAAGGTTATTTGGGAGATTCTTTTAGCAAAGAAGTAGTTTCCGACTCTAGTCGAATTTTACTTATAGAATCAGCTCTCAACACGCTTTGGAGATTACCTAACTCATTGAATTTAATTGGCGATGCAGTAGATTCCGGAATACCTTCAGAAATCGCATCTCAAGTCCTAAATGCTAGAGATAATATCGCCAGACACTATTCTGGAAGACGAACGGCCGCAAATATTCTAAGAAGTTTAGTTTACAAATCTATTTTTATTCAAGAAGGCTCTAGATTACTGATAGATAAAGATGGCAAAATAGATCCAAATTTACTATGTGGAAGAATAATTGAATCAATAGATATTTCTGAAGTTACTCAATTTACTGATCAAATCTATTCTGAAATATCGAACTATTGTAATCTTATCAAAGATCATGCCGCAGTCCTTGCCCCAGAGGGTGTATTTTCCGATACTAGGATTGCTACTTTAGATAAATTATGTGAACTTGGCATACCTTCAGATAAGTGGAATAAACTCATCTGGCTTAGTCATATTTTACTGTGTATATCTAGCGAATCATCAATATTATCAGAAAAGCCAACTTTATTCCCTAGTTCTAAATTACCATCAAATGATTGGGAAAGTGGTGTTTTAAGTTATGCTAAAATTTCAAATAAAACTACAAAGGAACTAGTAAGAGATGAAATGAAAGATATAATTAGTAATATAAAAGATATTTGGGGCTCGAAATTAGGGAAATTAATACTACACTATACTCAAATTACTTTAATTTTTGATAATTCAAATCCTCCATCTGCTCCAGAAGATTGGCAACATCCTCTCTCGGCCCTTCCATTTCCATTACCTGAAAGATTGAAATCAGGAGAGAAAGTTAACAAATATCATTTCACTTTAGATGCAGAAGTACAAAATTTAAATGATTTACGTTTAATGCATGATGGATTTTTAGGAATTTTAAATAATTTAAAGGAAAATGAGGAAACACACGACTACGAGGACGTACAAAGGTTAACCGGTGACTTATTACTTGCAAACTGTCCAGATATTTGTAGGTATTTTTATCCATCTCCAATTCAGGATGCCCTTGACTCATTAAGTACAGAAACTTGGAGGGATGATCATATTTCAAGAGCCTTTGAAGTATTAGAAAATATGGAAAAAAACCCAGATTTAGCAGGAAACAACTCTCATAATTTATCTGCCATTCGAATGGATATAACACAACGCTATGAGTTGTTAAAGAGAATCAGGAGAAGATATAGGGCATTTATTATTGATGAAGCACAAGATAATTCTCCATTACAATGGCGCCTACTTTCCAGACTTTGGGGTGAAAGACATATTGAGGACGGCGAAATAACTGTTCCAGATACGCCATGGCAACCAACAGTTTGCTATGTTGGAGATGTAAAACAAAGTATCTACGCATTCCGCCAAGCAGAAGTTACTGGCTTTCTAGAATATGCAAAAATTCTAAGAACCATAAATTCTCATGAATTTTCAAGTATCAAAGCATTAACTCGTGCCCCTCCACTTCGTAGAGAAAACGCAAGTAGAGATCCTAGGAACTCATATAATCTGAGTATAGCAAAAGCAAATTTAGTAGCAAAAGATGGAGGTAGAAATCTAATTCCATGGATTCCTTTTGATTTATCTGATGTTCATTTGCCAATACCGTCACCTGAAGAAATAGAGGCTAGAAAAGAAGGTTTGATTAGATTACAAGTCAATTATCGAACAGATGGTGGTTTACTCAAAGTAATGAATAACTGGTGGAATGATATATTCCATGTCAAACATAGAAATATTCCAAATGGTAATTTTTATGCTCAACCCCAACCACTTTTTCCAAGTAGAGAGAAGATTAACTCAAATGGCTCTTTAGAGTGGATTTGCCCTATAAATACAGGTGAAAATGTAAATCCAGTTACTGATCTAAAAATACCATTAGACCCATTTGGACCAGGTAAACCGGATTCAATAGAAAGACAAAGTATGATGATAGCCATGAGAGTTAAAAATCTTATAGAAGGTAAATCGGTCAAAGTCAAATCCCCAAATGGTGAATGGACTGAGTTACCTGCAGAAGATTCCATTGAACCTAGTGAAATAATGATATTATTGCCAAGTAGATCAAAAATTAGAGATGTTATAATTAGATATCTTCACGATCTTGGCATACCTGCGCAAGCTGATAGAGAAGGAGGGTTATTAGATCGTCCTGCAGCACACACAATAGAAGGATTATTACAATTCATTGCAAGACCATTTTCTAGACATCATGCAGCATGGGTTGCACGTTCAAGTTTGATAGGATTTGATGATGATAGATTACAGGAATTTATTTACAATTCTTCAAAAGATGAAAACTTATTAATTAGGTTGAGTAATTTTACTGTCAATGGAAGGCAAAAAGAGTTAGTTCAAAGGTGGATTGACCTATCCTCTTCAGGTAGAATAATTGATTTATTAGAAGAAACAATAGATAGATCAGATATTTTAATCTCATATCCAGATGTTGTTTCTAGACAAGATATTGAACAAATTATAGACATAATAAGATCTCTTTCTAGAGAAGTAGGTGGAGATCCAATAATTATTGCCGATACGATTAGGAATCTCAGGGAAAGTAGTGGTAATGCATTAGAAGCGGTCACTATCCCTCCTAGTGATGCGGTTAGGGTGATGACTATACACGGATCCAAAGGACTTCAATCGAAGGTTGTTATATTAGCAGATATATTCAGTGGAAGGCAAACCAATATGACTATGGAAGATAGAGATAGATTAATTGTTGGACCAGAAATATTTGCTGGAAATCCAAGGCCATGGGCAAATCAACTTTCTCCAGTTTCAGCATTATGGAAACATGCTAGGAAAATTCACAAAGCTCGTAAAAATGCAGAGTCCAGACGCTTACTGTATGTAGGTGCAACTCGTGCAGAAAATAAACTAATAATAGTTGGATCTACTAAAGAAACTTCATGGGCGTTCGATGAAGGAATTATTTTCCCTTGGACATATAATGAAACTCTTCCCCAACTGGGAGAGATGTGGATTGAATCTCTACGCCAAGGATCTGGAAATAGGGGGGAAGATACATCTCCCTGGTTAGATTCTTCAGATATAGTATTACAAGATATACCAGTTAAAAGTAAGGGAAGCCGTATTTTCGACCCTTCGATGATGATTAATAACGGATATCTGGGAGACTTAGAAGGATTACGGGGATTATCTATTTTCCACCATCCTGAGTGTTTTAACACTACAGTAGATCTTCAATATCAAATCTCAACACCATTAGTCAGAATCGAAGAAATACATAAAAATGCGATAGAATCTATACAACAAGAAATTCCAGATTTCAAACCTCCTCGAAACGATTCTTTAATGAGGATGAAAATAGCTCCAAGTAAAATCTCAATTTTAGAAAAATGCGCTAGAAGATATTGGTTTGAGACAAAGGGAGGACTGTCTTCATTACCGGTTATTCCATTAGATGATAAGTCTAATTTGGGAGGCTTACCCAGAGGAATAGACGCAGCACTTTTCGGAACTATTGTTCATAGAATAATAGAAATTGGTATAGGAAATCCAGGACCGATTGGTGAGCACCCCACAACTCCATTGCCTAAATCTTGGGTTCAAAAAACAGATGACTTAATCCATAGTCATGACATTCATAAAATTGTATTTGACGAATTGCTGTCTCCAAATGCCGATAAAAAGAATATTGGTCTTTTGGTTGATAGTATGATCAAAAGATTACAATCTGGTCCACTTGGTATTCTCACATCAGGCCAATCTTTTGATGGACATAGAGTAGAAGGCCTTAGGACAGAAATGCCATTTAATCTAACAAAGAAAATAAAATTGAATGATTTTATACGTTCTAGATGGACTCCTGACGGTGCTGAACCTTTATCTAAAATTGAATATGCAGAATTTGAAATGGATGGACTAATTGATTTGGTATTATGCACAACGTCTGATACAGAATCATACATACGTCCTGTAGACTTGAAAACTGAAGAAGCAAGAAAACTAATCAATGGAGACAATACTGGTTTATTGGAAACACTGGGCGATATGGGAACTAAACCTAATTGCGATGCCGAATTAGTAGTTCTAATGCAGCATAGGATGCAACAAGCCCTATATTTTAGGGCATTAGAAAGTATCGAGGAAGAGAGATACAAATATGGATATCTTCCAAGAAAGGTATTACCTCCTGCTATTTTGATTGGAGTTACTGGGCGCTTTGTAGAATATCCTGAAGAAATGTTAAATGATGCATTAAATGATTTGGATAATAATTTAATTTTAGCATCAGAGATTGCTTTTAGTTCTGAAATGAAACTTTCTGATTATCCATGTAGTTGTAATGAATGCCCATAAAGCCATATATAATTTGTTAATTGATAATATCTGATTATCTAAATTGATACTTTGCTAGGGAAGAATACATTTGCTACCTTGCGTACACAGCATCATGGCCCCGGACCTCGACGCTTTGATGAAACGTAGTGATGAATTATGGGAGGACTCTATTCTTCCTAGTTTAGGTGAATTTATAGAAATAGCAGCTCTCTCTCCTGCTTTTGAACCAAATTGGGCAGAAAAAGGAGATTTATCTGCTACTTTAGATCTTTTCTGTGCATGGCTAGATGATCAAAAACTATCGGGAATGTCATATGAAATCCATCAAATGGACGGTTTAACTCCAGTCCTTCTAGTAACAGTCGAAGGAACTGGTGCAGGTGAAGTTATTTTCTATTCTCACTTAGACAAACAACCGTCAAAACCAGAATTATGGTCAGAAGGACTCCACCCTTTGAAAGCAGTACGTAAAGATCCATGGTTATTTGGTAGGGGGGCATTAGATGATGGTTATGGCGGATATTTATGCGTTACCGCCCTAAGGATGCTACAAGAATTGAATACGCCACATCCAACATGCAAATTCTTGATAGAGACATGTGAAGAGTCAGGTTCATTCGACCTTCCTCCATATTTAGATTTATTAACTGAAAAACTGGGAGATCCAGATCTAATAGTAGTTTTAGACAGCGGAGGGCCTGATTATGATCATATTTGGACTACTGAAGCATTGAGGGGCCTTGTTTCAGGAACTCTTTCTGTACAAGTATCGCATGAAGGAGTTCATTCGGGTATGGCCGGCGGTACTATTCCATCGTCTTTTAGGGCTCAAAGAATTCTTCTAGATAGAATTGAAGATTCTTCAACAGGAGAGATTTTAATTCCAGAAATGCATGTTCCTATTTCAGATAAAATTAAGAATCAAGCTTCAGAATTAGCCAAGGTAATAGGAAATTCCATTTGGGAAGGATTACCTGTAGTGGATACTTTGATTTCTCAATCCAGCTCAGTAGAAGAAAGTCTTCTCGATATAAACTGGAGGCCTGCTTTGGGAATTATTGGGGCTGATGGAATGCCATCAGTACAATCCGCAGGAAACGTATTAAGAACAAATACAGATTTAAAACTGAGTTTTAGAATACCACCGGGAGTTAATGCAGAATCCGTAGAAAAAATCGTAAAAGAAAAATTAGAAGACAATCCTCCATTTGGAGCGAAGGTAATATTCCATCTTGATCCATCTGCAGATGGATTTCATGCACCTCCTCTTGATGGTCCACTTCTAGAATCATTAAATGAGGCTTCAATGCACATAACTGGACTACCTCCATTAGCTATATGGGTAGGAGGGACAATACCCTTCATGGCAATGATGCAGAATAAATATCCAAGTGCAAAATTTTTGTGTACAGGTACCGGTGGTCCGGGAAATAATGCCCATGGCCCTGATGAAAAATTACATATCCCATCTTCCAAGAGACTTACTGCAGTACTTTCAGCCACAATTGCTGCATTATCGAGATGAACATGTATTTTTTGACTCAGAGATGACATTAATTCCGCCGATGTTAAATCAGATGCTTCAGTCGAACATAGTGAGATAACCATGAACGAAGGCGATAATGGAATCGGTTTTCCTGAACCAAACCCTCCCTCTATAGCAAATTTAGAAGAAGAGTTGAGAATAGCAAATGATCGCTTAGAAAAATTATATGCAGCATATAATGAATCTTCAAAGATGAATGAAGAGCTACAAGCTATAGTCGAAGTACTAGAAAAAGAAGCAATAGAAAGCGAAATCGAAAAAGAAGGAATCCAATCTCTTCTGAATGAGAAGGATGATAGATTGAGAACTATGGAATTAGATCGTGCAAAAGCAAACAAAACAATTGAACATCTTCAACCAAAATTAGAAAAAACTGAAGAAATGTATTCGAGAGAAAAAGCAAGACTAGGGCGTGTTTTTGAAGTTGCTGAGGAATTAGATGAGGCTTTACAAACTGCAACCACTGAAATGTCTGCACGTGATGATTGGTATGTTCAACATATGCAATTATTTGAAAATCTAAATCAAGCAATCCAAACTAGGTATGAAATGATAGACAGTGCTGTTCAAGCAATGTCCGAATTCCGTCAAAAACAAGATACTTTCAAAGAACGTATGGACGAAGCACTCGATGCAGTAAAAGATAAAATCGGTGATGAAGAACAAGACGAATCTTGATTATACGGGTTTAGACCCATCCGCTAATCTAATACATTTAGCAGGCAATCCGCCCCAAACTTCTCCTGCAGGGACATTAGTCCATTTTGGTAAAACAGCCCTAGAAGCAATGACCGCACCTTCCCCAATTGTACAACCAGGCTGAATAATTGATTCCGTCCCAATAAGGGCATCATTCCCAATAACAACCGGGGCCATGACTAACTCCCCCTTCTCAGTTAAATGAGCATTAATAACTGCCTTTCCGCCTATCACGACCCTTTTACCAATTGTAACAGATCCGCAATCATTGATATTGGGTGAATTTATTTGGGCCCCCTTTCCAATTTTAGCTCCTGATAATCTATAATATGTATTGCCAATAAATGAGGGTACCAAATGAGGTAGGAAAAATAAAGCCACTTTATGAAAAATCATTGACCATGCCCATTGAATTGTAACAAAAGATTGTAATGGATATCTTCCGGGTTCTATTCGTGGCCTTAATAATCCAGCCATGATTCCACTAACAAAAACTAAACTTATTCCCCAGGTCATTACAAACAATCCCAATGATACCCCAATTCCAGTTAATTCAATGATATAACCTCCCGTAGTTGATGCAGATAATGATAATGGCAATTCTTGTCCATGCCAATAATAAAACAGGGCTATTGCAGGAATTGCAGTAAGTCCAATTATTACACCAAATATTGGCAATACTATAGCTGTTAATAAATTTTGAACTAATATAAATGACTTCATTGGCTCACCAGTTATCATATCGCAGACGTGTTGTAACAAGATGTTTCGGGCTATATTCTAAAAATTTAAATCAATACGGTAGATTAATTAGAAGCAGGCACATGTATATGCCTATCCATTTCGAAATTTTAGAAGCATAAGGGGAAAAGTAAAATGTTCAATACAAAATTAACCATTGATGCCGACATAAAATATCCTATCATTTGTGGTGCAATGTATCCATGTTCAAATCCTGAATTAATTGCGGCAGCTTCCAAAGGAGGCGGAATCGGCATAATACAGCCTGTTTCCTTGACTATGGTCCATGGATATGATAAGCCAAATAGAAAAGAAGGACTAAGATCGGGAATTAAAAAAATACAATCACTTACTGATAAACCAATTGGATTTAATGCATTAATAGAAAAAGGTAGCCAGAAATACCTACAACAGATGTCAGAATGGATTGATGTTGCGCTTGAAGAAGGAATCAGATTTTTTGTGACATCTCTAGGAAAACCAGATTGGGTATGTGAAAAAGTTCACTCATATGGTGGAGTAGTTTATCACGATGTTACTAATCTAAAATGGGCAAAAAAAGGTAAAGAATGTGGTGTTGATGGTTTAATTTGTGTGAATGACAGAGCAGGTGGGCACTTAGGTCAATTATCTATGAAACAGATGTATGAACAACTTTCTAATTTAGGATTACCATTAATCTGTGCAGGAGGAATAGGAAGTGAAATAGAATTGAAAGAAGCTATGGAAGTTGGATACGATGGAGTTCAAATCGGTACAAGATTTATTGCAACAGATGAGTGTACGACCCCTGAGGATTATAAATCTGCAATATTGAAGGCCAATGAAGAAGATATAACTTGGACGACCAAATTAACAGGTATCCCAATCTCAGTAATCAATTCAAATAAATTCAAGAAACGGAACTCATGGATTGTAAGAAAACTTTTACAAAGTAGGTTCAAACATAGAATTAGAGCATTAATCACCGTGGTATCATTTTACAGAATGAAGTCCTTTACGAAGGGTAAAAATAGTTCTCCCAAGGATCTTTGGTCAGCTGGAAAAAGTGTCCATACAATAGATAGTATAGAATCTGCTACAATAATTATGGAGCGTCTAGGGGAATCGTTGTAATTTAGATAGATTAAATTAGTTTGAATAATTACTAAATTATGTCATTAATGGTACTGCTGCCATCACTGTCATGGTAAAAGATACGTATCCTAAAATTAAGAAAGTCAATATATGTCCTGAGTTCATATTTCGTTCTTACCGTTATCCCATTAATATAAGGGTGTTTAAAATTACTAATTTACCATATATACTGTTGTATTCATTCAATCATAATCACAGCATAAAATTTCATATTTTGACGTTATGAAGTAAATATACACCATTGAGTCATATTGAAATGGACTTGGTACCAGTATCTTCCAGTGAAGGATGTAGTCTGGCTTAAGCAGATGTTCCGTCAAGAATTGGATTTGCGCCCACCCTCACTTACGAAAATAGATATCTACTAAATTATAAATTATTCATTAGGCCATAATTAACTCAGCCTTGAATCTACGTAGTATGTCCTCTCCTGCTCTAGAGTCGGGACTGAGTTTATGGTGTGGTATGCATATCGATGGGCATGAAGCCGGTAGCTATACTGATGACGCTACTGATGATATCGACAACTCTTGTAGGTTGCGTGGGAATTGATAGACTCTTGAAGGAACCAACCGACACTGCATTCTGGGATTGTAGGATTGAGGTATCATTAGACGGTCTAGATGTGGAGACTTACCGAGAAGCTGTGGAACAGCACCCAGGTTACCCTGAGTGGTGCGGAGCGCCGGTCCCAAAGGAAATGCTCGTGGATGACCCGGGTCCTGGCTTCCTTGATGGCAGCAATTCCTCCCTCCCTCCCTCCGACGAGTCTTACGGTTCGGCTAATGAAGGAGGAGTATGGGGAAGGAATGCGACACACTTCATTGGCTCATGGCCGGGACCGGAAGAATGTTCCACGATGACTATCTACGATATCTTCGATTGGATTGACTGGCCAAGCGATTACTCAGATGGTGAGGTGGGGCAATGGGACGAGGAGATTTCCCTGTGTTCTACTCCGGTACCATGCGAGAGTTTGACCGACTCCGAACTCATCTACGAGAGGTGCTGGCCCACTCCTTACGCCCGGTACTACTGGACTGGAGAATATCTTTACATCGGCCAGGCAAGTGTATGAATAGTGTTAATGCTGAAAGGATGGGTTACAATCAGTCCTTCAGGAGTCACCGTTCCAAACATCGCCTTGATAAGATAAATCACTTTTCAGTCAATATGGCTGCAGTTGTAAATGATTCAGAAAAACTTGTACGATCTGTATCCGGGTTTAGATTGACGTTAGGAGATGAAGGTAATGAGCATCTTTGATTTTACAATTTTAGGGAGAAAGAGTCTAGATGACAGAGATTAAAATAAGAAAGAGTGACAAGGAACTAACCTCTTATGAGGTGTTCATGAAAGTAGGTAATATGTTAGTTGGCTTTTTGGCATTTATTGGGGTGTCGATTGGAATTGGAGTATCTGAAGGAACCATAATTCCTGTGATTATTTGTGGTTTACCTCTTACATTAATTGTTATAATGTTACTTTACCAGGTGATGATGCATTTTCTCGGCTATGGTAAAATGGTGATAACATCTAAAAATGAAATCGTTCTTAGAACACCAAAGTCAGGTCGAAAGAAAACTAGTAGAAAGAAAACTAGTATATTTACATCTCTAAGCAAGATGATAACAAATCCAATAGCTAAAATGATGATGAGGGAAGCGGATAAAGATGGTGACGGTAGGATTTCTTTTGATGAATGGATTGATGCTTCAACCATAAATGAATCTGAATCAAATGAGCTTAGAATAGAATTCGATAAATGTGATGTTGATGGAGATGGTTACCTATCTTTGGAAGAATTAAGAACATTTATATCATCTAGTAATCAAGAGAATTGGGGAGAAGAAAAGACCAATAATTGGTGGGAAAAATCGAACTAGTCTTCACCTATTAATGTATGAGGCAAATAGGAACTTAAAAGTCATGATAATTTTTCCAATCAGATACTCAATCATATTATTTAATATCCTTAACTACGACTAATCATGAAAAGTCAGACTGCAATCACATTATGCCTAATTTTTATGTTTGCGCCATTATCGGGATGTATTGAATCCAGTGATGATGATAAAGATTCAGAAGAAAATCCTGTAAATCCAAATCAAATAATATGCCCAGATGGAACCAATGGAACAATTGAATGGGGTGTCATTACTTGTGCAGAACCAGAGGTTTTTCGAACTTCAGATGTCAGCAATCAAACTCAAAGTTTAACCTTTGAGTGGTATAATATTGCTGCTACAGAATGGGGCAATTTTGGTCCAGTTGAGATTTATATTATTGGAAGCGATATCGATGCTGCTAAGCAATTAGAAGATGAATATTGTGAAAGACATAAGGCGCTTGATTCCAACTGGAATGAAGAGTGGGATTGTGCAAATGATAACTATCAGATCTTCACGAGATATGTCGAAGAAGGAGGCGCTGCAATTAGCACTTTCAAGCGAACTTACATCGAATATGACTTCATGATGATGATCATGTCTGCTAAGTACCCAGGGCCCTCAGAAGAGGATTACAAACCAGTAGTTCTTCACGAATACTTCCATATTTTCCAACATTCACAGATTAGTGACGAGTGCAGCGGTGATAGTAGGGATACCTGTGAAAGAGATTCTAAAATGGGCGGAGAGCAGAATCCTTGGTTTGCCGAAGGCGGAGCAGAGTATATGGCCCAAACACTATACTCTAAACAAGAAGGTGTGAGGGATAATTATCTTAGAGAAGTTATGCAAAATAAGTTAGATTATTCCAAGGATGATTATCTTGGTCAAAATATTTCTTTAGACCAATTAACCTACTCCTCAGAAATTAATGTCTATGGAGTCAGTACTTGGTTTACAGCTTATCTAATTCATAATGAAGGTATTGATGCATACCTGAATGGCTTTTACGGTGACCTCGATGAATTAGGATTCAATGGAGCATTCGAGAAGCATTTCGAAAAGACAAAGGTAGAGTACATTGCCGAATTTGAAGGCTTCCTAAATCAAAGCAATGAAGAAATAATGTCGATTATTCCACTAAGTCCAACTAATACTGAATGAGATTATTTCAGATTTATCAACTTTAAACATTATTCCAAAGTTACTGAGAATTAAGCGTAATCTTCTATTTAAACTATTGAATTTTACAAAATACTCTATTAAGAAGTTAACTGGGTAAAGTTAAGAATTTATTAGGTAAATTCAATGATAATTTTTATTTTATTTTTCTATAGTGTAGTACACGTACTTCTCATGTCATTAATGGTACTGCTGCCATCACTGTCATGGTAAAAGATACGTATCCTAAAATTAAGAAAGTCAATATATGTCCTGAGTTCATATTTCGTTCTTACCGTTATCCCATTAATATAAGGGTGTTTAAAATTACTAATTTACCATATATACTGTTGTATTCATTCAATCATAAAAATCAAACTTTATTAAAATCTAAGATTATATCTTTACTTATTCTTCTTCATTAGAACTCCACCAAGGAGGGGGTGCGTTTTCAGATTCTAACTTATTTGCATAATTTTCCATATTAAAGAAGAATTCAATGATACTGTCTGCTTCTATAAAACCGTCTTTATCTTTATCTAATAATTTAAAAATTTCATTTTCATTACCTTTTATTTGCTCAGCGAGTAATTCTTCATAATGTGAGGAAGCGGCTAAAAAATCTTTTGATAGTATTTTAATAAAACTATCTTCAGAAATTCTGCCCTCCTCATCCAATTCATACTCTTTCATAGATTCCTTAATTCCTTTACGATAACTTCTTTCGGTAATTTTTGACCATAGTCCTTTGCCAAATGGTGCCCCCTGTATTATCCTCTCTCTAGTATCAATTCCACCATGTTTCGGCCTAACATAAATTCTTTTACCTGTCCATACATCTAACATAGATCCAATAAATATAATTATTACAGATCCACCACAAAGTAATGACAATCCCTCTTGGAGTAAACTATCTTGCTTCTGTAGGGATACAATAACTATCGCTACAACTCCACTAACGATTACAGCAATTTGGTTATATAATATGGCAAAAAACTTTGATTTTATTTCATCACCAGATATCAAATTATATTTATTTCCAGGATAACCAGGATGACTAAAATCGTCTATTTTCTTTTTTATAATATTATCTGACACCGTAATATCATCTTCAAAATTGACTCCGAAATATTTGGATATCTCCAATGCAACATTCTCACCTCGGTCTCTTCCTTCTACAAACAAGACTGGTATCCACCCTGTAGATGCTAGCAAAAATATCTCTTTTACCAAGTGAGTAGTGGTGCGGGAACTTGATGACTCACTAGCAGGATGACGAATTTTTCTTTCTGCATCTCTAATTCCAACACCAAAAAAATCTTCTAAATTATACACTCTTGGTTTTCCTATTGATATTGGAGATTTCTTAATACTCATTAAGAGATTTTTTCTATCAATTTCAATTATTTCAGGCCCATTTATCATTTTTATGCCACTAAAGAAAACTAAAATCCCGAAGAGCCCATATAATAGAATACCTCCAAATGTTTCATTAACAACAGTTTCTTTTCCAATAATAATATCAATTAGTTCATATATTACGAAAATCATCATCATTAATGAAAAACCTATAAGGCCAATCCCGCCAATTGTTTCTTTGAAAATAGATTTGTTTTGTTTTATAGTAAGAATATTATTACTCATCAAAGCTTCTATTTTATTAGGGCCAAAATAACCAAAATGAGGTTTTGCATTAAATTCCACTTCCATATATTTCTTGTTTTAGAATACTTTATATTTTAACTTATATCTACGTCGAAACTTCTACTCAAATTACATATTACAATATAAAAAATTCAAAATAAATAATTTTTTAATATTATGTTAATATTCGGCAGTCTCAATACTGTATGTCTTACCCATCAAACATGGCATCTACTTCCGGATTACTCGGAGATGGTAAAAAAGCCAAGAAAATTCATCATTTAATCAAAGCACCTGAGAATACACCATTCTCAGTTTCCAGAAGAGAATCATGGGATGCAGATAAGCCTGCAGTAGTCTATATAACTCCTGAAAACCTTCCTGACGGTACTCCATGTACTGCTGCAACCGTAATTCTTAGGACAAAAGGATGCGTATGGTGGTGGAAGTCTGGGTGTACCTTTTGTGGATATTTTAATGATGTAAGGGATGATGTTACATCTGCTAATCTATTTGCACAGTGGGAAGAAGCAAAACGACAAACGAAAGATTTTGCAGGGTGTACTATGATTAAGGTTTATACTTCAGGAACATTTTTTGAGGATAGAGAAATTCCTGTAGACTTTCAAGAAGCAGTTCTTGTCGAAACACATGAAAGAGGGATGCACTTAGTTGTAGAAGCACAAGCACAACTTTGTTATCCCGATAAGCTTGCTTGGTTAGCAGAAAAACATCCTGGATGTACCGTAGCACTTGGTTTAGAAGCATATGATGATATTGTACTTAGATTTCACGTGAACAAAGGTTTCTCGGTAAAACAATGGCATAAAGCTGTTGATTTGTTAAGGGAAAATAATCTTAGAGTAAAAACATATTTAATTTTTAAACCACCATTTATGTCAGAAGGTGATGCACTAAATCTGACTACTAAATGGGTGAAACAAGTTGCACCACATTCTGATGAAGTTTCAATAAATCCAATGAATATCCAAAGAGGTACGATTGTAGATAGATTATTTAGAAATAGGGAATTTAGGCCTCCATGGCTTTGGTCATTAGTTGATATGATTGAAAATACTCATGAAGAGATATCCAAACTAGAATGCCGCACTATTGTTCATCCAACGGCCGGTGGAAGGATAAGGGGTGCACATAATTGTGGATCATGTGATGAAGATATTGTTGCGGCCATAGAAAGATATTCAGTTTCAAGTAACTTAGATGAATTCTCCGATATAGATTGTGAATGCAAAAAAGTTTGGAAATCTGAAATTGAAAATGATAATATGTTACCGACAATTCTAGGTTCTGGTGTTGAAAGAAGAGTTTCTCGAGTAGACACAGTTCGTGCTCCTTGAGTGAGAGTATGAACTTCATCCGCCTAATGCTTAAGGGTCAATCTTGACTGGTTATGGGTATCTCACACGTGGGGATGTTAGGGTATCGATATGACAGATAATACTTCAGATAAAATAGGTCAGTTCCTACAAGGCGAGAAAGAACCTTCTTCCTCATGGGTAATACTAGTTATTGGAATAGCAGCAGCACTTTCATTTTTAGTAATTTATAATATACTTTATCCCGGGCAAGATCTCCCAGTCATATCATCAGTCTTACCCATGTTCGAAGGAGTATTTGACTCAGGCATATGGTTCTTCATATTAGGCGCAATGATAGGCGCTTTTGCGATTATAGGAACTATTTTGACCGAGGCAACAATTGAGTGAGGTGTTAGTTATGGATACAATATTATCAGTTTTAGCAGTTTTTTGGGTTTTAATTATAGTTTCATATCTATTAATGGAGAAGGGATTGGGAATATTCGGCCAAGTTACTCGTGGATTAACCATGTTCCTTCTCGAGAAAGTATTGGGCCCAGGTTCTGATCTTGTAGAAGGTAGAAAAGGCTCGGGATCAATGGTTTGGATAATACAAGGTGTCGTTTGGTTATTTATTTCTTCAACACTAACTTTCATCGGACTTTGGCTTGCTCACGATCCAGTTGCATTGCACAGTCTCGAAGCATGGGGATATCATCCTGTTTCATCTGAATTATTCTATGCAGGAAAATTTGCTGCACTCTTTGGATGTGTTGGAATGTTCATCATAGGTACAGGATTACATATTTTACCCAATTTATTGGAAGTAAATCTAGCAAGTGAGAAGAATGCAGTATTGACATCCTTTGCTTGGACATTATCTGTTATAATTTTAGTAATAGGTTCACAAAATAATGAAATCGGTCCTGTTAATGTGATATTATTGGGAACTGGCTTGAACTTAGTAGTAACAATCGCAATAATTGCTAATCAATTATTGACAAAAGCATCATCAACTGTTGAATTAGCAACTCCAGGATGGTTAATTATATTCGGATTAATTGGTAACCCAATTGCTGTAATTTCAGTATTTTTATCTGGCGAATATGATTCTGGACTTGGGCAATGGCTAGTTTACCATCTAAGCGGTGCAACTTTCTTCTTTTCTTCAATTGCTGGAATCTCCTTATATTCAGCTAGTTTTGGTTCCGGAAATCCACTTTGGTCACGAACTGTTGCTGGAGTAGTTATATTTGGAACAATATTCACCATAAATCCATTTGGTAATTCAGATCCAAGTATGGCAATAGATATGTTGGGACTTACTTCAGCAGAATTAATCCTCTCTCATCAGGATAATGTTGCTGGTTCTTTCCTGATGGCATTAGCAATAATTCCAATAATTGCACTTTCTTCAAATATTCTAATTACTCTTCGAGGAACTGATATATTTGTTGAGAATCCAGATTCAGCAGGAATTCCAGAAATAAATTTCGGTGCTTGGATGTTATTACCACTGGGAGTAGCTTCATTATTCATACAAACAGACACTTTAAGTGGAACAAATGAGTTAGTTGGAATTTCTAATATTTTGCATCTAATGGTTATTTGGACAATTCTTATTCCTCTATCTATGGGGGCTGCTATACAGGTTTTACCTTCAGTAAGTGGAAGATATCCACTTTCTCAAAATAGAGCCAGACTAGCATTTTGGATGATATCTGCCGGCGCTCTATTTGGACTAACTTTGACAATGATGTCAGATATTGCGGATGTTGTTTTGATTGAAGCATCCATTGAAGGACAAAATGCTTTGTCTCATACTTTGAGAAAGGCTGGTTCAGTAATATTTTATGGTACAGTATTGGGATCAATATTCCACTCCACAAATTTATTCAGTGGACTTTACAGAGGTTCCAAAGTAAGCTCAACTAAATCTCCTTCAGAAACCACATTTACGATTGATTCGTTTCCATTAACATCAACAACTACTATTCGTAAAATTTTAGCAACTGGTGCAGTTTTGGATACAAAAATCGTTCCAACATTTGAGAGTAATGATCATGGAAATCCTACTCCATTACATGAAGAAGAATAACTTCAATATTGATTTAATGGTTATAGTATGAGAATAGGTTTAGTCGGAAAACCTAATGTTGGTAAATCTACTGCTTTTTCTGCATTAACCGAAAATCCCGTTGAAATAGCAAATTACCCATTTACTACTATAGAACCCAATGTAGGAATAGCTTGGCTCCCTTTAAGGGAAGATTGTGCATGCTCAAAACTCCGCATTAGAAAAGAAAATGAAGGCCGAATGGAAAATAACGATAATGATCCAAGAAAAGGTAGCATATGTAATCCAAATACTGGATCATGTACTGGTTTTAAGCGGTTAGTTCCTATAACATTGATAGACGTTGCAGGTCTTGTTCCTGGGGCCCATGAAGGAAGAGGTCGTGGTAATCAATTTCTTTCAGATCTAGCAAGATGTGATGCCCTAATACAGGTTGTAGATACATCAGGATCAACAGATATAGAGGGTAATCCAATCGGCTCAGATGGCTCAACACCAATTGAAGAATATAATTTTCTTTTAAGAGAATTAGACTCTTGGATTAAGGGAATTATCAGTTCAGGTTGGCAAAGAGGGGCAAGACGAGTTCAATCTGAAGGTGAAAAAGCACTTCCACTATACCTTTTGGATCAATTAACCGGAATAGGAGCAAAAGAAATACACGTAATGGCAGGAATCAATGCCGTAAATGAAAAATTCCCTGATGCAGGAGTCCCTTGGAATTGGGGTGATGAGGAATTGTATACTATCTCCTCATCAATAAGGGCTGCATTATTTCCAATATCTATAGCAGCAAACAAGGCAGATAGGGCATCTCCTGAGGCTTGGTTAGATCTTACAAAATTGGTAAATGAAAATGGAGGAGTCTTGGTTCCAACTAGTGCAGAGGCTGAATTAGCACTTCGTAGGGCTTCTAGAGCAGGTTTAATATCACACAGTCCAGGAAATTCTAATTTTGAGATAACAGAACAAGGTAATGCCAAGCTATCAAGCCCTCAAAGAAAGGGTTTGGAAAATATTAGTAATTCACTAAATTCTTGGGAAGGAGGGGGACTAATTGGTTTATTATCCGAGATAGTTTTTGATATTCTAGAGCGTAGAGTTTCTTATCCTGTTCAAGATGAAACTCATTGGATTGACGGTGAAGGAAATATATTACCTGACGCTATATTAGTTCCAGAAGGAACCACTGCCAAAGGTCTAGCTTATGCCGTACATAGCGATTTGGGTGATGGTTTTATCAGAGCAATAGATGCAATTTCATCAAGAGTAATTGGTGCTGATTATGAGATTAAAAACGGTGATATAATTCGTATCCATGCCAAATCATAGAACAATCTACTAAATTTGTATTACTGTTACCGGTTCGATAACCAAAATATATGAGACCATTGTCCATTCAATTTCATAATCTTCATCAGAATCAACTATTTCTCCTACAATTGGCGCTGGAGGGGCGCTAATATCTGCAGTTATTGTGGCACTCCAAGTTCCTCTTCCAAATCCCATATCATTCCATTGTTCTCTGATTTCTTGTTCAGTAACATCACCTTGGGTAATATTATCTCCAGTATAATTTTCTGTTACATCCCACCTCATTGTAAACCCTGATCCTCCTCCACCCGTGCAAGTTCCTTGTTCAGTTAAATCTTCAAAATCTCCTTCAACTCCACTCAAATCACTAGTTCCATCCACACTATCAGAAAATCCTGGTCCTGGATCATCGTTATCCATACAACTAATTGATAATTCAACATAGCCAATATTCATCTCACTAGTTATATCAAAAAATGAATCATATGACTCTTCATCTGCTAGGTTTATAGTTTCAGATAGAACTTCAGTAGTCTCTTCGAAACTAATGCTCCACTCACCATTAATTCCACTAGAGTCACCTACCATTTTATCATCAATTAATGAAGGCATTACTGCAAAATAAGATGGAAATGCAATCATAAATACTACAGTCCACATCAGCATTGTTCTCTTACGAGAAGTATTGACCAGATCTTCAAAGTCCATGGAAACTATCTTTCGGTCACACTGATGACATTTCAACTACTCTGTTTTAGGTGTAAAATTATTCTTCGGAAAAATCAATATTAGACCATCTATTGATATCTATTCCTTCTTTCTTAAACTGTGATTTAGATTTATAAAACTCAGGTTGAAAATAACCAATCATCGAACGCTCTCCAAATTTCCATTTCCAAGGGCATCTTTTCAATCTAGAACACCATTCATTTAGTAGATTAGTCCAAACCTTTCCTTCTATCTCAGCAGGTACTTCAAAAGATAAAATGGTTATTTTTCCAGCTGAACCAGGTGTGTGCGACCATGTCCTCATCGATAGTCCAATTGAGTCCCCTTCATCAACAACTAATCCCAACACTCTAACTATTCTGCTGAGGGGCATAACTACTGCCCATCTGCTGACCATCTTAGTTTCTTCAACTCTATGCATTTTCCAGTTACGATGTTCTCCAATTTCTCTCAATGCCCTTATTGCATCAGTAGGTGTGACACTGACAGGTATTTCGATCAATCGACTGGACATCATGTAGAGTTCCTCTAGGCCCTCGCCCATAGCGTGTTCGCGTATTGTTAATTATCGCTGTTACTTATCCAAAGAGAGAACCTAGTCCGTCGAAGCCACCGGCTTCTTCTTCAGGTTCTTCTTCTACAACTGCTTCAGCAGGTGCACTATCGCCACCGCCGCCAGAAGCAGCAGGAGCAGATGATGCAGCCGGTGCAGCCATAGCAGTAGCCATAGCTTCACTAATATCAACAGATCCAAGTGATGTGATTAAAGCCTTAATTCGGCCTTTATCCGCATCTACGCCAGCAGCAGTTAATACTCCGCTAACACTTTTTTCGTCAATCTCTTTCTCAGCAGAGTGCAGTAACATTGCAGCATATACATATTCCATTTTTTTCACCTTTATTTTTAACCGAAGAGATCGCCAAGTCCACCGAACCCAGCATCTTCTTCTTCCTCTTCTTCCACTTCGGCAGCAGGAGCCGAAGCACCTGCATCCGATCCTACCGTTTCAGAGGATACGGTAGCAGCACTAGAAGCAGCACCAAGTGCTGCTGTTAGTTCTTCATCAAGTGCTGAGGAATCTAGTTGGCTGGCTAATGCCAGCATTCGTGCATTTGCACGCATTACAAAGTATTCAGCAGTCTTGTCGTTGACAATACCTGCTTCGACGGCAACTGCGAGTGCTTCGCTGCTAGCCTTTGATAGTAATATTGGAGTCGTTTCATTAGAGAACCAACGAGCATTACATGCCAGATTGAAAGCACGAGATGTTGCAATAACTACATCATCTCTGAATTCATCTAGGTCCAAATCTAAATCGTCTGCTGGCATTAATAAACCATCTTCAATAACGCCAATTAGCATTAATCCAATTTCTATTGGATTAATCCCTAGTTTCGCTAACATCATACCAAGATCTGCTGACATAGGTTCTCCAGCATTTACTACAGTGGTATCTTTTGGAATAGCTATTTTTCCTCTTTCAATTTTAGCAGGAATTCCAACAGCATTGAATTCACCAACTAATGGCCCAGGTGCGAACTCCGTTGGGCCAGCTGGAACTACAATATCGATTGGAGCCAATTCTCCTTCTTTAGCTGCACGTCCCTGACGTGTTTTCTTTAACTCATTGAATAATTCGTAAGAATTTAATTTATCACTGTGCACTAAACAAGGTTGTGTTGCACCTTCGAAAATAACTTCTAACTCTTCTGCAACACGTCCAGTTTGTAACCATGCTAATCTAATAAGCGTCTTTTTTGCCATTGTCATAGTAAGAACGTCTCTGAGAGAGCTTCGCATATCTAACATATTTTTTGCTGGTACTCCACCGATGTCAACTATGCCTACTACTCCGTTACCACTGATAATTTCAACCAGTTCATTAACACGGCCTTCTTTCCAAGTAGCTATCTTTGGGATCATGAGTTAGCAACCTCCACTTTAATTGCTGGTCCCATTGAAGTTTTTATGTAGCAAGATCTGATGTTGCTAGGGCCACGATCTAATTTACCCATCACTCTTTTCCAAATGGCTAATGCATTAGCAGTCAACTCTTCTATTGTTTGACTTCGTGTACCTATTGCAATGTGAAAAGTGACCTTATCTCTAGAACGTACGATTGCAGTATCCTTTAGTCCACCTGCTATCATTGCAGGATCTACCGGTGGAGGAACTGGACGTGGCATTTTTCCACGAGGACCTAGAACTACTCCGAGGAATCTTCCCACGGTTCCCATATGAGGTATCTCAGATAAGAAGAAATCAAAATTATTTGCCATCTTCCTAGCAGTTTGACGATTTCCACCCAAGTCTTCGATTGTAGATGGATCAATGATTTCTAAACCAGCTTTTCTAGCCTTAGCTGCCATTTCTCCACCAGCAAACATTGCTATTTTTACTTCCTTTCCTCTTCCTGAAGGAAGTCTTACTTCTTCTTGGATACGATTTGATGGGTTTTTAAGATCAACATCTTTCAATGTGATGGACATTTCTAATGATTCAATGAACTTACGTTCAGGAGATTCATCAAGAGCTGTTTGAATTGCGTTTTGTAAACTTTTTTCCATTTTCTTTCACCCCTGCGGTTAACGAAGTTTCCTTCTCCCGTAACTCGTGTCTGACTTAACTAAAATGCTCGCTAAATCTCCCTTCACTCATTGCACTCAATGCTTCCTTAGGAACCATTCCTTCTACACTGACTCTCATAGATACACAAGTCCCCATTACTTCACGGCATCTTGCATACAAAGTACTACCAGTCAAACGGTCTTTTTGTGTTTCTGCAATCTCTTTAACTTGATCCATTGTCAAGTTCTCAGTTGCAGCTTCCCAAGACCCATTACAAGATTTAATTCCCAGTTTCTGATTGACCAAATGTGGTGTTTCATTTCTATCTGACATTGTGTAACCTCCTGTAATTGTGTCTCGCCGACCTACTCGCCCTATTTCATATTGATGTAAAAACTAATTTCCTTGATTCTCCAAATCACTCTACTCTTTGAGTAACTCTTACTTGGTCTGCTCGCACAGTCAAAGCAACCGGTACAGCCGCTTCGAATAATTCAACCGTAACTTCTTCTTTTGATTCAGTGACACGTATTACACGAGCATTTTGACCTCTAAACGCTCCTCCAACTATTTCACAAAGACTTCCTTCTTCTATACCAGAAGTTGCAGCTTTTGGTTCTAGATAAGGTAGAACATCTTCTAATGGAGATTCACCGGGCAAAACCTTTCTACAATTTTTTAACGGAGTAACTCCAATTCCAACTCTCCCTATTAATTTCTCAACATGATGTAATGCGGACGCTTCAACGAAAATATATCCTCTCATAAAGTGAGGATTCAAAACTCCAAAAATCTCATCTTGGATATCTAGTAGGGAACCTGTTCCAGATAACCTCGCACGAATTTCTTTTGCGACATTTTGCTCTTGTCCAATTGATGTCTTGAGAATGTATAGATATGAAGCAACGTCTCCATACATTTCTGTCAACTTTGGAGTTGAATATTCTTTATCCTTAATTCTACCTGGGTCTACCCATTCACAATTTTTGTATAGAGTGGTTGGCTTGATGTCATCCGAACTACAAATACATAGAATTGGTGTAACATCATTTAATCTATTTCCATATTCTAATCCACGTGCAGCCCCAGTTCTAACAAATTCAAAACTTTCTTCAGATAAGCCCGTACATTCAGATACTCTTTTTGCTACAATTTCTAAATCACTTGGATCACCTAATCCATAGATTCCATCCCATGCACCAGGGAAGTCAGAGATTCCATCCGCTCTTTGCATTAGCAAAACTTTTTCTTCATTTCTTAGATAAACTGTGAATGCTTCAGACATATTTTACACCTCATGATCCTGTTAACCAATCTAAAAACGATGGAATTACGTTATTCATCATTGCCTGAACGCCGAAGCCGAACAAACCTAGAATGAACATTCCAATGCCACAAACTATCATAGTTTGCCTAAATTGAACCTTTGTTGGCTTACGTGCCATTTTCAAAATTCTTGCATAGGAACCAGTTTGTAGACTTCTTACGCGACTCTCAATATCATCTTGCCAGTCTTGGAATTTCTCCTCAACTTTGTTAACTTTGGAATCCTCGACACTCATCGTTCTCCCTCAAATCTGTCCAAGCGTCCGGCCAATTCCATTTAAGGGCGACGGGGAACAACGTCCTCAAGACAATATGGAGAATATCTAAATTAAGAGATAAATTCCACTGTTCTACTTCTTAAATTTCTCATCTGAGTGTGCATTGAAGCACCATGAATTTGCTCGCTCTTTACTCCTGTAAGTACTAATAACACTCTAATATTATTACCTAGTGTTTCATCTGTTGTTACTCCCCAGATTATTTTAGCATAATTATTTATTTTTCCTCTAATTATTTTTGCACAATTCTCGGCTTCTCCTAGTGACAAACTAGGACCTCCAACTACATTGATTAGCGCACCTCTAGCATCTGAAATATCCATATCTAACAATGGATTTTCTAAGGCTTCATTTGTTGCAATTTCAGCGGTTTCACCTTCCCCAAGTCCTATGACTCCTATTCCGCCTCCATTACTAAGGACGGATTTCAGATCTTGAAAATCAAGGTTCACAATACCTTCTTTAGATATCATTTCTGAAACTCCAGATATGCTTCTGACTAATAGCTCATCAGCAACACGGAACGCCGCATCAAGAGGTAATTGCTTAACAGCCTCAATTTCTAATAACCTCTCATTTGGTAGGACAATAACTGTATCTGCAGTTTCTTTTAGCCTTTCCAAGCCCCAATCAGCGTTTTGTTTTCTTAAAGATCCTTCTGATATAAACGGATAACTTACAACAGCTATTGTCAAAGCACCTGCTTGCTTTGCCAATCGGGATATTACAGGGGCGGAACCTGTTCCTGATCCGCCCCCTAACCCTGCTGTGATGAAAGCAAGGTCACAATCCTCAACTTCAGTCTTCAATATTCTTTCAGACTCATATGCGGCTTGTTCTCCTTTTTCTGGGTCGCCACCTGCCCCCCTGCCTCGGGCTGTGCGACCAATTAGGATTTTATTTTCTACTGCAACTTTTAGTAAGTGTTGCGCATCAGTATTAATTGCCATTCCTCTTACATATTCATCATCAAATAATGATTCAGCTTGTAATCTTGCAACAGCATTACTACCTGCACCTCCACAACCAAATACTCTTATTTTGGGTTGTAATGACTTTAGTAGCTCATGTAAATTTAAATCTTCAACAGGTTCAGTCTTATGTTGAGCAGCAATTTCATCTTCTTGAAGCTCCAGAACTCTGTCTATTAGATGCTTCACGGAGTGACAGGCGTATTAGGAAGAGGATAACTATTCCCCCAATCTATAACTCTAAGAACCCTGTTTTATCAGTAATTAACAATTGCCAAATTATCCCAATAGTCCTTTTCTAGTTTTAATGAATCTGATTAAGAATGTGTAAATTCCTCCCCATGCAGAAACTGCTATTGCAAACGTTATTCCGTTTAATTCAGAATTGCCTAAAATTAACCAATCAAAATACTCATGGATACTATCACTTGCAATCCCTTTTGTATTGGTAAATGCTTGAATTGCGGCTACTAACAATCCAGCCAATGTCCAACATAACCTATCTGCCCTTGAGAATCCCTCATACATTCTTCCAAGTCCAACAGATTGTGCTTGTGTCCCCATGTATGATCCAAGCAACGAAAATAGAGCCGCCATTGATCCAGAACTCATGTCATCAACAAATGCCACATTCATTCCCAATGCAACAAGAAGTCCTACATCCACAATCCGATCTATTGTATGATCTAAGAAATCTCCATATGGGCCATCAGTTCCTTGATGCCGGGCTAATGCACCATCCAATGCATCAAAAATACCTGCTATTATTATTAGGATAATACCTCCTATTATCATCATAGAACCTGTTACATCAAACTCTGCTACGGCAAGAAGTACGAATGCGATTATTGCAATGACTAAACTAGTCCATGTCAGGATATTAGGATCCAGATCACCCATTCTAATTATTATGGGTTCAGTTGCCTTTGTCCACGTTTCCCTAAATTTTTCAAACATACTATTCCTCCATTTCTGATACCCAGTCAATTACTGACGAAGGCCTATCGGGCTTGAATCCATCTGATATCCACAAAGATAAATTCATAACAATGCTATGAACATCATTTTTCGTAGTGTCATATTCATTCCAAGGAACTTCACTATCTTTCTCATTCCAAGAACTTCCCAAGAGTTCCCAGTCGCAATTTCCAAGTATTTTATTTTCCGAATATTTTCTCTTCTTCAACCGTTCCTCAAGAACTTTGGGTGAACATCGAAGAACGACAACTGCATCAGTTGGTAAATGATGAGAAAGATGACCATCGATAATTAGTGGCTCTAAGGGAGGAGTGCTCCAATCTTTTTCTATAGCATCAATCAATGCATCCAAGTCAATTGGGCGTGCGTGATCTATGGGGTCTATTCCTCCAATACAATTGTGTTCTACTGCCAACTCCTCAACAGATATCACATGAAACCCAAGATTTTCAAATTCTTTTGCAAGTGTACTTTTACCACTTCCTGGAGAGCCCGTAATGGAGAGACGGTAAGGCACTATCACAAACGTCACGACAACGTGATATCTCATGAATACTCTGTGTTCCAAGCGCAACATTGACTTCTAATCGTATGCACCAGCACGATAGGGAACTACATGAGTACATCATATCAAGGGCTAATTAAAGCCATAAATCCAATCGAATCGAAACTCAATTTTTTACTATTAGCGATACCAATTTGCTGCTATTTTGCTTATGTTTCACATAATGAAACAAATGCCTTTTTTACTTCAATGGTAGCTATAATGCCCCTTGCTTTCTTAATGGGCCATGCCACAGAAGAAATTGCACTACGTACATCAGATTCTATTGGGGGGTTACTAAATGCAACTTTTGGTAATGCAGCAGAGATAATAATCTGTGTATTAGCACTTTGGTCTGCGTACAAAGCAGGAGCAGATTCAGAAACAGCAGTAATTATGATTAAAATCGTACAAGCAAGTTTGATTGGCAGTATTCTTGGAAATTTATTACTTGTTATGGGGCTAGCATTTGTTTGGGGAGGAATACATCATAAAGTTCAGTCATTCAACGAGACGCAATTTGGATCCAATAATTCATTATTATTACTCGCCGTGATCACATTAGTTATACCGACTGTATATCATTCAACTGTTTCGGGAATTGAAGGAGATACTGGAGTTGAAGACCTTTCAAGGGCTGCAGCAGTAATATTACTTGGTTTATACATGCTATTCTTATTATTCCAATTAAAGACACATTCCGATTTATTTGCAACTGATGGTACTCACGAGCATGAAGAGCCTAAAATGACTATGAATGAAGCAATTGCCCTTCTTGTCATATCTACTATTCTTGTTTCATGGATGGCAGAAATTTTAGTTCACTCTTTAGAATCTGCAGCAGAAGAAGTAAGTATGTCTCACTTATTCATAGGAGTAATTCTTTTGCCAATGTTCGGAAATGCAGCTGAGCATTTCACAGCAGTATCCGTAGCTGCAAAAAACAAGATGGACCTCTCCTTTGCAATAGCTATCGGTTCAAGTACCCAGATAGCTGTTTTTGTAGCTCCTTTGATGGTTTTAGTTGCTTGGATGCTTGGATTACCATTAACATTTGAATTTGGATTATTAGAAACAGTTGCTGCTTTTCTTGCGGTTATGATAGTAAATACAATTGCTTCTGATGGTAAATCTAATTGGCTGGAAGGGTCTATGTTATTGGGAACTTATGCAGTTTTAGCATTGGCATTCTGGTTCCACCCATAAGTAACAATTAACTCTAATCGTATCAAAGCCGTCTAAAGGTTGAATACTAATTTCCTATTTAGGAAATTATATTAGACGAATTCCATCAACTCTCTCCGTTTACGACCGTAAAATCTCATTTAAATAAATAAATCTATTATGAAATATCCTTGTGAATATCAAATGTCTGTAATGCCAATTTAGACAACTGGAGGTACTAATACTTCACAATCTGAGCACCACTCGATATTATAATCCCAAGTGATAAGTTGGATTTCATAGTCGACCTGTTCTCCATCATCGTTGTGCTGACATTGGAAGCTTCCGCCTTCTTCAGAATCAACAGTAATGTCAAGGAAATAATCTCCAAGACCTTCTTCACCGAGATCGATAGAATTTTGAATTTCAGATTTCGAATAATTCGACTGAGTATCATTATTACCTATTGCAAGTCCTTCATTTGCAGTGAACCATATCCAAAAAGGAGACTGACCTAATAAAAATCCTGGATAACCTTCATCAAATTCTCCTAATTTAATGCCATTATTACCTTGTTGATTAGTGAAGGAATCAGTATCATTCCAATCAGGTAATCTAAGCAAATTATGCCGTACAGTGCCGGTAATTGTATCAGGTTCAGAATTACCTCCTACTGCGCAACCTAGTCCACTACTAGTTTCGTCTTCATCGAACGATAGATAAACCAAAGCCCCTACCACATTGGTTCCATTTGGCCATGATTCAATTGAGTCAGAATTGAATGAAAGGGACAAGGTTTCTCCATCATTTATGTATTCAGAGCCTGAAGTAAAAATAACATTGTCTTGAGTATATGTTACTAGATAGCCCCCTTTAGAATTAGATACATTTGAAGAATCAGGTGCGGAGACATAATACACGGCCTCACTCATAACTAGACCTAGTGCGATTACTATAGCAAAAGTTGCCAATTTTTCTTGAGTTGGTATCTCAAATCTTCCAAGAGAAGATATTTCTGGTGTTCGAATTTGATTCATTACAAAGTGAGCTATGAATGCAGCCCCCATGCCAGGTACAGAAGGAAATATTCCATCTGAATCTCCAAATTTCAGTAGACTCCATCCTATAACTCCAACAAAAGCTGATACCATCATCACAATAGAATGTGTGGTGTCAGGTTTGTATCCCATCCATCGTATAATCAGTAACGGAATAAAAATTCCACCAAGACCGTAAACGGCAAGAATAACTAGCGTGAATACTGAGTCACCACCAGGAATGTATAGTCCACCTATTGAAATCATAGTTGCAAATGCTGCAACCACTAAAGTTACTTTCTTTGTGGTTTTGTGATCTTGTCTCCATTCGGGTTTAATGTCATCTGTTATGGCAGCAGTACATGCTAGAACTTGACTGTCTGCTGTAGACATAGTTGCAGCAAAAATGGATGCAAGAATCATGCCAACACCAATCTGTGGCATTGTTTCCATTGCGAGCATTGGTAAGCCGAGTTCTGGATCGAAATCACTGGCTGTAAATAGAATACGACTAGCTAGGCCAATAATTAACATCAATACTGTGAATGGAATTTGCCAAATAAAGAACCACACCATTGCTTGTTTACGATCTGATTCAGATCCAAGAGTCATTATTCTAGATACTACTTGTGGTTGTCCTGCAATACCTAAACCGCCTAAAAAGAAGGCAAATGCCCACATTGAGAACCCAAATCTCAAATCAGGAGGTAATAACTTAGTTAGTGTTGGATCTTGAGCCTCGAGGCCTTCGGTAAGACCTCCAAAACCTCCAACTTCTTGTAATGCAATCCAGCAAAGAATGGTTGAGCCAAAAATCATCACACAAGACTGGACTGCATCCGTCCAAATTGAGGCCCTAATTCCTCCAGCATAGCAGTAAGCCACTACTAGAACAAAGCCAATCAGAATTCCAATTGTCTCATTCCACCCCATCATAACGTAGAGTGCCTTTCCTCCAGAAGTGAGTTGAGCAGCTGCATATATACTAAGGAAAAGTACAGACAATATGGCGGCTAACTTTGCTTCTGGTGCACCAGCCTTATCGGCAACAAGAGACGAAAGTGAACGGACATTCCTTTCTTGGGCTTGTTCCTGAATAAATTTAAACAACCATACCCAAGCAACAATTTGCCCGATTGTAGATAATAAGGCCAGCCAAATGACGTTGAAACCAAGCAGGTAAGTAAATCCAATAAATCCAATAAACATGAAACCGGAATTCCAAGTACTAACTGCAGATAATGCAGCTAATGCTGGGTGCATCCCTCTTCCAGCTACGAGGTAATCATCGGTTGTATCTTCTTTGACCAATGTAGATGCAAGACCTACTGCTGCAAATATAGACATAAAAAATAGAAATGAGAGAACTAATATCAAATCCATTAGTCCGTATCCATGAGGGTTTACTATTTGTCTATTTCTAAGTAATAATAAATTGATTAAGTATTTATTTTAGACATTATTAGGTTTGAATTAGATTATCAAATGGCCTGAGATATGAATTTTCTGATTAAAAAAGATAGTGAATCTTCTTAATTAGATTTCATGATGAATTGAATATTTTATTAGGGCAAATTATGTTCTGGTGGTCCTTACTATTGCACTTGATAATCTTCTCTAATCTAAAGAAAACTATCAATGTAATAAGAAGAATAATTTTTTTATTGTGAATATTCTACCTTAGTATTGATATTCAAGCACCCGATGCGCCTAGTCAGAGGTAAGATAGTATGACAGATACAGAACTAACCAATGAGAATATAATAACAATCGAAGCAAGTGCACATTGTGATGGACCTTGTGGAGTTTATGACCCTGCAAGTGCACGTGTAGCAGCAGAAGCTGTTCAATCAATGACTAAGAAAATGGTCGCACTAGAAAATCCAATCGATAAGGGTACAACTGAACAATTCGTAGCATACATGAATACAATGTCCCGCTATGCATCAATAAAAGAAGAAGAATCACAAAAGTGTAAAGATGAATTATTAATTTTATGGACAGATTTCTTCAAGCCTCAACATCTTGAAACCAATCCGGAACTTCATGATACATTCTGGCAAGCAGCAAAATTATGCTCTGCTTGTAAAGTTGAGGTTTCTGAGCAACATGCTCAGGAATTAATGGATGCTGTTGAATCAATCCATAATATGTTCTGGGCTGCAAAGGGTCGTGAAGTACCATGGATTCGCGCTTCCTAAATGTAATAGTAAAAGGCGACTCTATGTGGCCAACACTTGTTGATGGCTCTACAGTAATGTTCGAGAAAGTAGAGAATTCGTTACCCGAAGTTGGACAAATTGTACTAGCAAAACATCCCCTAAAAAAAGATACTATTATCATTAAACGTATTCAATCTATAGATAATAATATGGCCTTTTTAGTGGGAGATAATCCTGATCCTACGGCGAGTGAAGATAGTCATAATTTTGGAATGATAGATTTTTCAAATATACTGGCAAATATATATTAAAAAATTTATTACTTTTTTATAACCATTCATGATAGGCAATGCATCTATTCCCCACTTACCCAGACAAACCAAAAATAAGACAGGAAGTAATAATTTATCTCACACTTTAAAAAAGAAGGTGCTAAGGATTAGGGGGTGAGTATGTATAATTTATTTATTTAGTAAAAAATTTATCTCATTTTTCTTAGTCATCTTATTTCTTGGAATTCCGGTATTAGGATTAATAACTTCAGATTTAAATGAATATTCCCAAGAATTATCTGAACCGCAGATTCCTAAAAATACCTATGAATCAACCTTGGGAGCAGTCGACAATCTAGGAGAATCTTATCTTAATATAGCCGGATTCCAACAAGGCTCAGCCCTTACTTATTCTACCTTAGCTGGTGGGGTAAAGCACACATGTGCAATTCTTGATGATGGATCTGTAAATTGTTGGGGAGATAATAACTATGGCCAACTTGGAGATGGAACTAATACCGATCGGCATACACCTACTCAAACATCTAGTTTAGGTTCCGGGCGAACTGCGATTGCAATATCTACAGGAGAGTACCACACATGTGCTATTCTTGATGATGGATCTGTAAGTTGTTGGGGAAAGAATAACTATGCTCAACTTGGAGATGGAACTACTACTAATAGAAATACACCTACTCAAACATCTAGTTTAGGAACTGATAGAACTGCAGTTTCAATAACTGCAGATTATGGTCATACATGTGCAATTCTTGATGATGGATCTGTAAGTTGTTGGGGAGAAAATGGAAATGGCCAACTTGGAGATGGGACTACTACTGATCGATATACACCTACTCCAACAGCTAGTTTAGGTGAAGGAAGAACTGCAGTTGCAATAGGTGCAGGGAGTTATCACACATGTACTATCCTTGATGATGGGTCTGTAAGTTGTTGGGGGAATAATGGCAATGGCAGACTTGGAGATGGAACTACTGGTACACGATTAACGCCTACTCAAACATCTAGTTTGGGAACAGATAGGACTGCAGTTGCAATAGTTTCAGGACATCAGCATACTTGTGCAATTTTGGATGATAGGTCTGTAAGTTGCTGGGGAATGAATAACTATGGTCAACTTGGAGATGGAACTACTGGTCAACGAACCACACCTACTCAAACATCTAGTTTGGGAACAGATAGGACTGCAGTTGCAATAACTCCAGGAAGATTTCACACATGTGCTATTCTTGATGATGGATCTGTAAGTTGTTGGGGGAATAATCAGAATGGTGCAATTGGAGATGGAACTACTGGTACTGATCGAACTACTCCTACTCAAACATCTAGCTTAGGAACAGATAGAACTGCAGTTGCAATAACTGCAGGAAGACTTCACACATGTGCAGTAATTGTTACCGAGGGAAGCTCCGGAGAATATTATGGTGCAGAGGTAAAATGCTGGGGATGGAATTCAGATGGTCAACTTGGAGATGGAACTACTACCGATCAGCATACACCTACTCAAACATCTAGCTTAGCAACAGATAGAACTGCAGTAGCAATTTCCACAGGAGAATCTCACTCATGTGCTATTCTTGATGATGGGTCTGTAAGTTGTTGGGGGAGGAATCAAAAAGGACAACTTGGAGATGGAACTACTACTCAACGATTAACGCCTACTCAAACATCTAGTTTAGGAACTGGAAGAACTGCTGTCGCAATAACTTCAGGATATTACCATACATGTGCAATTCTTGATGATGGTTCTGTGAGTTGTTGGGGAACTAATACCAAAGGACAACTTGGAGATGGAACTACTACTGAAAAACATACACCTACTCAAACATCCAGTTTAGGAAGTGGAAGAACTGCAGTTGCAATAACTGCAGGACATAGCCACACATGTGCATTACTTGATGATGC
>JAJPRD010000050.1 GCA_023700255.1 Candidatus Thalassarchaeaceae archaeon
ACTTGTACCTCATCGCCACTCATATCTTTAGTGGCAACGAAGGTTATGAATTAATCTGACTATTGGAAACATAGTATTGAGTAGAATGATACACTCGCAAGCATCATGACGGACGCATCAGAGGTATCCGAACGTCGTAAAAAACAACAGAGTAGAATACGTATTATGCTGAATACGTTAAAGGCAGGAGAAATGGCATCTATAAAAGGAGGCGAAGAAACAGTTGCTTGGGTTAAGGAAGAACTTTGTATTGGTTGTGACCAATGCACAATAGTTTGTGATGATGATGCTATAGAACTCTACGATAAACCGCTGGCTAGCCCTATAATGAATATTGATGTAAATAAAAAAGCAAGAATATTGAGAGATCCATGTACTGGGTGTAAACTGTGTGTTTTAGCGTGCCCAACTGATGCTATAATAATGATTAATAGGTGAGAATATGAAAGAGGAAGAACCATTAAGATTTGGAGCAGAATTTGGCCCTAAGAGATCAGAAAATAGTAAGGGAGTTTCCCTATCAACATTCAAAACTTTAGTTTGGGCTTCAAACCTAGGGGGGCTTTTACTTGTAGTAATAGGTCTTGAATTAATGATGGTGCAATCTCGATTTTATATGGCATTAGCTTGTATTGTTGGAGGTGTTGTGATAGCACTATTCCCATCTAATTACGAAATAGTTGGTATGGATGGAATAGAAATAGACCAAGGGAATGATTCTTCAGATAAGGAATAATTAGCCTAGCCAATCAACAAAAATCATTCCAATCACTAACATCATCTACTAAATCCATTACATCACCTTTCCTTAGTCCATTTGAATAATCTGTAAAATGTAGTGCATGGAAAAGTCTGATTCCAATTGCCATATCTGGTTGGGTCCTTAAAATAGGAGATAAACGGCCATAATCTTCGGCCCACTCTAGAGCATGAGGCTCTAGTTCGGAGATTAGGCCACCGAGTATCTTTGGTGTGGTAAAAGTCCCAGCAGGAACCTTTGGCCGATTAATTATTTTTTCAGGTAAATTAGTTAATTTGGCTGCAGCTCTAAGTGCCATTTTTTCATTTACACCATTGATTTTCCATTCAAATGGGATTTTATGAGAATCATCTCTATGTTTTTGGGATAAGAATGGCACGCGAGTTTCTAAACCAAAGGCCATACTATGCCTATCTCCTAATCTAAGTTGAAAATTAGATAATTGACCTCTATCAAGTTCAAATTGTAGAGTTTTTCTAAGACTAGAGAAATTTTTCTTTGCAGAAAAATCATCATTAACCCATGGTTGTCCTAATCCAATACTATTTTCATCAATAAGAATATCATCAACCAAGGATAACCTTTGATCAATTGATTTTGCATGTTGTGATAAGTCCCTGTATCTCGAGTAACCTGCATGTAATTCATCAGCACCTTGACCACAAATACCTACTTTTACTTTCTCAGACATTTTCTCAAATAATGGTTGCCAAAATAAAACTGATACATCTAGATCTTCACCACTCCATACGAAATTAGGGAGTGTTTTCCAGAATTTTTCTTGATTAATTATCATAGTATGATGATTTAACTCATTATGCGATGCTAAATCAATCGCTGCAACCATATCAGGGTTTTCTTCATCACCTGCAACGGTCCAACACTCAGGAACTGGATGACCACTTGAATTTGCAGCATCTTGTGCGAGAACTGCTAGTAAGCTGGAATCTAAGCCCCCTGAAAGGACAATACCTATTGGAGCATCTGACATCATCCTATCTTCGACACTAGAATAAAGACCATCTAAGAGGAGTTTAGCACCTGATTTCGGGTCCCAATGACTTCCAGGCGCTATCTTATCGGTATTATATCGGCAGACTCCTGTGAGAACAGCACGACCTTCTAAATCTAGTGACCAAGTTTCTATTGTTCCTTGAGCAACGGATGTAACACCTGAAAATAAGGTAGTATAGTCAAGAGGATACTCATATGCTAACCTTACTGCAAGAGCATTAATATCAGGTTTAGCAACAAAATCAGGATGTCCATAAAAGGATTTGATTTCAGACCCAAATAAGAGAGTTCCATTAGGCAATAAGGTTCTAAAAAGTGGTTTCACACCCATTGGGTCTCTACAAAGTATCAATTCACGAGAAGAAGGATCCCAAATTGCAAAACCCCATACTCCATCTAATTTAGATACCCATGACTTATGTTTATCTGCACAATTTAGATTTTTAGTACGGAATAGTTCTCCGATTTGTTGACCTTCTGGAATAGATAATAGTTTTTTATTATTATATGCATGCATTCGATGTAAGGCAAGGATTGATTCACCGTCTCCTGATGTTTGCCAAGGATAATTAGATATCGATTTTTTGATAGAATTATGATTATAAATTTCTCCATTTTGAATTAGAACACAACCATGATCAGACTTAATTGGTTGCCATGAACCATTGAGATCTACTATCGCTAACCTAGATTGACCGAAACAAATACTTCCATTACCTGCATCAGATTCAAAATTACCAAAACCATCAGGCCCTCTATGAGATAAACGAGATACCATGGAAGTGACAATAGATGTGTCACCATTACCTAAAATACCAGTAATACCACACATAATATCTCCTGCATATTATGCTATTTAAATACTAGTAATTCAATAGATAGAACTAGAAATACACTACCATAATCCCTAAAGATACAATAGATGCAATAACCCAGATCATTACATATGTATTCTGAGAAAGTGACGATTCTATGAGTCCATTTTCTTCTTCTTCAACCATGTTTATCATTCCTTCGAGGGACAATAAGGATGTAAAGATGACGCTATAGTGACTAAAGAATTGGTTCAATGATTAATAAAATAGTTAATGGAAGAAGCACCATTGTTGCATTATCATCTATCCATTTGACACTAGGCAATTCTCCTAGAACAGTCAAAGGAGCTAAGATTATTGAAGCTAATATTGGTGTACCTAAAAGATAAGAACTACCTAACCAAATAAAATAAGAAGTTATTAAACCACCAATTATTGCCGCTTTAATGCCCTTTTTCGAGCGTTTTATTTCACCCATGATTGGATCAACAAAAGTTAAACCCCAAATTAACGGAGCAGCATAAATACCAGATTTCATACCTTCTGAGGAGTTTGACTCGGGAGACAACAATAGTGCAAGACAAACAGCAAATGCACCCCAAGCGAGAGCGGAGATTTGCTTTGCTTCGTATTCCCTCTGCCCTACAATAATTATCCCAAAATATAATCTTATCATTTCAAGAAGAATTAAAATAAAACAGGCAAACATTACAAATTGACTGGAAGTTAATGAGAACAGATCAGAAATCTGTTCACCTTTTGTGAAGTATAATACTGGAATTAAAGCCATAATCACATGAGTAAATCTTCTGAAGAAATGCCCACCTAATCCCCCTACAGAGTGCTTTGCATGATCAATATCTATTGGAATATTATCCTCACTCATCTCATCACATCTTAGAATTAATTATTTAGAGCCTATTCAGCGCCTCATCAAGGTTTATTCTTCCTGACTCTAGGTCTAATAATATATCATTGAGCGCTGGGTTAGAAAGCAGTAAAAAATCCCATGCCGAAAGTAATCTTTCTTTGATACGTAGTGAGTTTCTTTCATTATCTATTTCTAACATTTCAACCACATCTATTAATTCAGATATCCCCGTTTTGTTCAATGCAGATGTTAAAATAACTAATTTATCATTATTATTCGAATAATCAAATGAGGTTTTTATTGAATTCGCAGCATTCTGAGCATTGGGTAAATCAGATTTATTGATTACAACTAGATCTGCTAATTCAATAATCCCTGCTTTTTCTGCCTGGACTATATCTCCTCTATCTGGCCCGTCAACCAACATCACTCTATCTGCAAATGCAACTATTCTTATCTCAGACTGTCCGCCTCCAACAGTTTCAATAATAATTCTTGACCAGCCACAAAATCCCAATAAATTAATCATAGGATCTAAAAATGGTATCAAGCCACCTGGATGATTTCTAGTAGCTAGACTTCGTACAAATACTGATTCACTAGAGTCAGCAGATGACATTCTCATTCTATCTGCAAGCAATGCACCTCCGCTTCTTGGAGAGGATGGATCTACTGCTAACACAGCAACTCTCTCACCTCTATTCACCCACTCTTCAACCATTACACCAATCAATGTGGATTTACCCACACCTGGTGGGCCAGTAACACCTAATACCCATGAATTAGAGTTATTAATTGGTAATTTCACACCTGATTCAATCAAGGAAAGGAGTTTTCCTAATTCTCTTCTATTGCCCTCTTTGGCCAATTCAATTCGCTTTATTATGGTCAATCCCATCTCCACCCAGGATTATCTCCGACTCCTACTTCTAAGTCACTTCCCTTACGTTTAGAAATTGTTTCTAAAAATTCGATTATTGAACTTGTTTGAGTACCAGGTCCAAAAATAGCCCTCACACCTAAAGAATACAAATATTCTCTATCTGATTCAGGAATTATACCACCTGCAAATACGATGACATCACTCATGCCATTAGCTATTAATTCTTCACAAACCTTTGGAATAAGAACATTATGAGCACCAGATAAAGTTGAAAGGCCTACTGCAGCTGCATCTTCATCCATTACAACACGTACTATTTCTGAAGGTTTACGCCTTAAACCAGTGTAAATAACTTCATGACCAGCGTCTCGTAATGCCCGTGCAATGACTTTAGCACCTCGGTCATGACCATCAAGACCCGGCTTCGCGATGACAATGCGCATACTCATAGCAAACTTATCGGAGAGGTCAAACAATTTCAAACAACCGATTTACTAATTATTGAGAGTTCGCTCATGGGTAATGCTAATTGGGTGACTCTCTCCATTGCCATATTATCAGATGTCAGGCGTAAAGGAACGTATCGACGACCTTCGTCGAAGAAAAGCACAATCAGAGGCTGGAGGGGGCCAAAATAGGATTGCTGCTCAGCATTCAAAAGGTAAGTTGACTGCTAGAGAACGAATTGAGTTACTACTTGACGAAAATTCATTTATGGAAGTAGATTCACTCGTGGAACATAGGTGTAGAGATTTTGAAATGGACAAGAATGTAATCCCTGGAGATGGGGTAGTTTGCGGACATGGGACTATTAATGGAAAAACCGTTTATTGCTTCGCTCAAGATTTCACTGTATATGGAGGATCTCTTGGGGAGATGCATGGATTAAAAATCTGTAAAATATTAGATATGGCTCTAAAGACTGGATCCCCAGTTATTGGATTAAATGATAGTGGTGGAGCTAGAATACAAGAAGGAGTTGCTAGTTTAGGTTCCTATGCTGAAATATTTTTTAGAAACGTTAGAGCTAGTGGTGTCATCCCTCAAATCTCAGTCATTATGGGACCATGTGCTGGAGGGGCGGTTTACTCACCTGCAATTACTGATTTTGTAATCATGGTGGATAAAACATCTCACATGTTTATTACAGGTCCTGAAGTTATTAAGACGGTTACAAATGAAGAAGTCTCTTTTGAAGATCTAGGTGGAGCATCAACACATGCTACAAAATCAGGAGTTACAC
>JAJPRD010000051.1 GCA_023700255.1 Candidatus Thalassarchaeaceae archaeon
AGATGCAATCCTGTATAACTGGCTTTTACTTTTACTACTTCTTCTGGTGGTCCTTCTGCCACAATAAATCCGCCTAACTCTCCACCTTCAGGACCCAAATCAATAATCCAATCGGCACATTTAATCACATCAAGGTGATGTTCTATGACAATAACAGTATGGCCATTTCTACGTAAACGAAGTAAAACTTCAGTTAATTGGTGAACATCGAATAGTGAAAGACCTGTTGTTGGTTCATCTAAGATGTAAACAGTATGGCTCTTAGTTGGCCTATGAAGTTCTGATGCTAACTTCACCCTTTGCGCCTCACCGCCAGAAAGAGTGGTTGCTGGTTGACCTAATCGAATATATCCTAGACCCACATCTTTCAGAGTAGTTAGAATTCGGTTTAGTGATCTTTGATTCTTGAAAAATAATGCTGCCTCTTCTACAGACATTTCCAAAATATCTTGAATATTTTTTCCTTTCCATTCGACCTCTAACGATTCGCGAGTGTACCGCTTACCTTTGCATATATCGCAAGTCACCCACACATCTGGTAAAAAATTCATTTCCAGTTTTATTGACCCCGCTCCTTTACATGATTCGCAACGCCCGCCTTTGACGTTGAATGAAAATTGACCAGGTAGATACCCTCTTTCTTTCGACATCGTTGTTTCAGCGAAAAGTGTTCTAATATGCCCGAAAGCACCAGTATAGGTTGCCGCATTTGAACGAGGAGTCCTTCCAATTGGTGATTGATCTATTACAATCGTTTTGTCTATCTCTTGAAATCCTTCGATTTTGTCATGGCGCCCAGGGGATGTGTCGCTACCGTGTATCTCCCGGAGTAATGCGGGAGCTAATGTTGAAGCTATCAATGATGATTTACCAGAGCCCGAAACCCCTGTAACTGCTACGAAGCATCCTAAAGGTATTGAAATATCTATATTCTGTAAATTGTTTTCTCTTGCTCCTAGTATATGCAACCATTTTTTAGTATCAGGTTTTTTCCTATCTTCAGGGATTGGTATCTTTCTTTTTCCGGATAAGTACGCGCCAGTAATACTTTCTTCATTGGATAATAATTCATTTAGTTCACCACTAACTAGCACTCTACCACCTTCTTTTCCAGCACCTGGGCCAATATCAACTAGCCAATCTGCTTGCCTAAGAGTTGCTTCATCGTGCTCAACTACTAGCAATGTATTGCCCAAAGATGTTAATTCCCTGAGTGTTTGTAAAAGGCGGTTATTGTCGCGTGGATGTAGACCTATACTAGGTTCATCAAGAACGTACATTACCCCGGTCAGCCTTGTACCAATCTGAGTTGCCAATCTGATTCTTTGAGATTCTCCGCCAGAAAGTGTACTTGCTCGCCTATCTAATGTGAGGTAATCTAGACCCACTAATGCAAGGAATCTCAAGCGTGCTTCAATTTCTTTAATTATTTCGGTCCCGATAAATATTGACCTCTCGGAAAGTTGACCAGTTGCGGATATTATTTCACTATCTGGTTTGTCTCTACCTAATTTTTCCCAAGTATTGTCTAACTCTCCTGCTCTCCAATATTGGACTACTGCTAGAGCTTCTAAAACACTACAGGAAGAAATTGCGGGTAAAGAAACGCCTCCCACTATTACTTTACTGACTGCATTATTTAATTTTCGACCTTCGCAATCTGGACAAGGTTCGTCGTTCATAAAAGAGGTCATTCGTGACCTAGTTCTATCAGATGATGTTTCATTATAAGTTCTACGAATTCTATTGAATACCCCCTCCCAAGGCCTTAGCATGTTATACGATGACCCTTTTTCAGAAGTAAATTCGAAGGAAATCATAGTCCCCCCAGAGCCATAAAGAAGTATATCTTTATCGTCATCATTCAAGTCACTAAAGTTGATATTTGAAGGTATACCATAGTGCTCACATACTTGTGTCATTTGACTTTTATACCAATTAGACATCATCGATGATCTAAATGGTCGAATGCATCCTTCTTCTACCGTAGATGTTCTATCAATAACTAAATCTGCAGAGAATTCTCTTTGAACCCCTAGTCCTTGACAATTTGGGCAAGCTCCCAACGGATTGTTGAAAGAAAACACTCTTGGTGACATTTCTGGTAAAAATGCACCATGTTCGGGGCATGCAAATTCTTCAGAGTAGGGGATTATTTGGCCTTTTTCTGTTTTTTCTGCTTGTTCATTTCTAACCACTTTACTACTTTTTGATTTGTCTAAACTTTCGATAGCAATCGTACCACCACCAAGTCGTAATCCAGACTCTATTGCTTCAGTCAATCTTTGCCTGTTTGCACGATTTAATTTTAGCCTATCAACTCTAACATCAATATCGTGCCTTAGGTTTTTCTCTAATTCGGGAGGATTGTCAAAACTAGCTTCGCGGCCGTTTATTTTACCCTCTAGATATCCTTGTTCTACAAGGCCTTTGAATAGATCCGCATGCGTTCCCTTACGGTTACGAATTGTTGGACTCCATATTGCTATTCCGTGCTCTTCGAATCGCCACATTGCATCATCTACGATTTCTTGCACCGTACGCCTAGCAACTTCACGGTCGCATTCTGGACAATGTGGTATGCCTACTCTCGCCCAAAGCAATCGCATGTAATCCATAATTTCAGTAACGGTTGCAACTGTCGATCTTGGATTATGGCTCCCTTGCTTTTGATCGATGCTTATTGCAGGGGAGAGGCCTTCTATCGAATCACAATCTGGTTTCTTCATCTGGCCAAGAAATTGCCTGGCATATGAGCTCAAACTCTCTACATACCTTCTTTGGCCTTCTGCGTACAATGTATCGAATGCAAGGCTAGATTTCCCAGAACCAGATACTCCAGATATCACTACAAATTTACCTCGAGGGATGTTTACGTCAATGTCTTGAAGATTATGTGTTCGAGCACCTTTAACTTCAATCCATCCTTGATCGAGGATATGCTTTTTTTCCTTCACCGACATCTTTTCACCCCCTTACTGGACCTACCGAAATATTGACCGCCCTTGAAGACATGTATTCTTTTTCCCATCAATTAAACCAAAATGCATCAATTATTTCGCCAACGTTTGCATCGGTACCGGGCGGTAATAATGTCAGTCCATTATGGACTACAATACTGTTTATATTGCCACTTCCTTGATGGGTGTGAGTAGTGGCAACTAAGCCATTTAGGTCGCTTGTTATTCGGATTCTTCTTAGACAAAGTTTCCCCTTCGCTCCTTTCACATTATCCAACATCTTGACCCGGACCTGCTTGCCTAAATTTGGACTTTGATTCTTACTTGTCCCGAAAGATGCTGAAAACCAGGGGCAAATAAGCATAGAAAATACTACGTGGCTACTGACTGGATTCCCCGGTAATCCAAAAATTGGAATCCCACTCCATTTGCCAAATATAGGAGGGCCCCCGGGTCTCATATCGACTCCCCAAAATATTATTTCGCCTTCCAATTCCATTAATTTACGAACAATGTCCCAATCCCCCATGGAAACACCCCCGCTGGTTATTATTGCGTCGCAATTTTTTACAGCATGATTCAAAGATTCCCTTAATCCATCTAAAGAATCTGCCACTACATCATAACGAATTGCTTCGCCACCCATTTTTTGTACTAAGGCGGCAATACCAAATGAATTTGATTCATATATTTCCCAATCTTTTATTTTAGAGCCGGGCATAACTAATTCATCCCCGGTACTAATTATTCCGATTACTGGTTTACGGAAAACTTCTATCGATTCATAACCCATTGTCGCCGCAAGAGAGATTGATGCGGGATCCATAAAATTCCCAATAGATAGGGCTTTTTTGCCTTTCAACAAATTTTCTCCTTTGTGCCTGATATATGTGTCTCGGGCTGGTCCTGAAATAATTACATTATCTCCATCTATTTCGCTCTCTTCTATCATTACTATGGCATTTGCACCTTTCGGTATTTGAGCTCCTGTCATTATCTTACATGCTTGCCCAGAACTAATCGTGAATGTTTTTGATGATCCTGCTTGACTGGTTCCGACTATCTCTAAAGATGTGTTTTCTTTTGGGGAGCAATCCTCTTTGCGCACGGCCCAACCATCCATAGCGGAATTATCGAAACGGGGGTCATCTACTTTCGATTTTAGTCCATTTCCTAAAATTCGCCCGTATGCATTCTCTAAATTTACTGGCTCGAGAGAGAGGTTGAGTTTTTCTATTTTAACAAGAGTAATGGCGCGTTCCAGACTTATGCCCCTCTCCATATTCTTCTGGAGTATGTTCAGGCACATCAACAGTGTGTTTGAATAGAGGGGCGTTTTATTCAAATATTATTATTAATTAGGGGTTATTATGGTGGCGGGAGCTGAGTTTTTAATTCTTCTAGCTTTGTTTTTTGTTGCGTTACTCTACTCCAGTGTGGGCCATGGTGGGGCTTCAGGATATTTGGCCGTATTATCATTAACTGTTTATGGAGAATATGACAGTGGTTGGTTAAAACAACATGCTTGGTGCTTGAATTTAGTGGTGGCCGCTATTGCTTTTTATCATTATCGGAAAGCTGGGTTTCATGTACCTAAACTTACTTTGCCGTTTATTTATGCAAGCGTTCCTTTCGCTATAATTGGTGGATATATGAGAATAGATGGTGAGTTTTATGACGTTCTTCTTTCAATAACTTTGATATGGGCGGCTTATAGATTATTTCAAACTAAAGAATATCTTAGCGAGGAGGCAGTTACTACACCCGAAGTTTTCAGGGCTTTGCCCATAGGAGGCGGAATTGGTTTAATGAGTGGAGTTATTGGTGTAGGAGGAGGAATTTTTCTTTCACCTATTCTTCTATTAAAGGGTTGGGCGACACCGAAAAGCGCGGCGGCAACTGCTTCACTTTTCATATGGGTAAATTCGATGGCGGGGCTAGTTGGATCTGGTTTGTCGGGACAATTAGAAATTGATTTTGCTGTGATTTTACCTTTTGTTTTGGCTGTATTATTGGGTGGTTTCCTCGGTTCCAAGTATGGGTCGCAAATTGCGCCTCAATCTGGAATAAGATATTTATTAATCACCGTGTTGTTGATTGCATCAATAAAAAGAATATTGGCGCTCCATTTGTTCTAAATTATATCCCGATTGTATCTGAATGGCCGCACTCTGGATACGCACAAATAACCTTGTAGCGCTCTCTTTTTGGCCTTGGTATACGCATTGTGGAGCCGCACATAGAGCATTGGTGCGTCACTATCTCAGGCTCTTTTGGAGTGGGGTCTTCTAATTCTTCAAACGATTCTGCTGTAGTAGATGTCCAGCCAATTTGATCAGTATAGGTATCTTTTTCATCAATTATTTTCTTTTGTCTTAAGCCGAGTTTTATGTTGATCTTACGTCCACGCCTTTTCTTTTTAGCTGCGGGCTTTCCCTTAGGCTTTCCCTTGGGTTTACTTTTCGGAGGAGGTTTTTTCTTAGGAGGAGGTTTGCTAGGTGGCTGGGGTGGTTTAGGGGGAGAAGGAGCTTTGCTAGGTGGCTGGGGAGGTTTAGGG
>JAJPRD010000052.1 GCA_023700255.1 Candidatus Thalassarchaeaceae archaeon
AATCTTTAGGAGAAAGAATAGATTTTTCTAATAAAAACATATTTAATCATCATCTGATATTAGCAGCAACTTTCATCGATGCTATCTTGAGCACAGAAGCAAGTTTTTGCTGGTTTAATATCAGCACGAGAACTGCGTTCATTGAACAAAGCAGTCACTTCAGCGAGTTCTTCAGGTGCATCACCACGATCTTCTAGACAGAGTTTGAGACCCAATAATCCCCACATATTATCTTTCCATAGTTCGATGTCAGCTCGGTAAACTGCTTCTGCTTCTTCGATTTCTCCTTGTTCATGAAGAAGTGCACCGAGAATATGACGTACTGGTTGCATTTGCCCCCAAGGTTCGTTATATGCAAGATTAAGTGAAAGATCTACTCCACGGCGTAGATGATCAAATGCTACAGTGAAGTCAGAAGAATTTCCGTTTTCCTTTGCTAGGAATTGTCTGCGGTATTCTATTTCACCGTCAAGTATAGCATCATTTACCAAAAGAATACAAGGTCCATCACTTGGATCTTGATACATCAAATTGTTGTGAAGTACTCGTCCAGCAAGAGCAGGATTTTTTATTGCTTCCTTGAATAAAACTTGTTCTGCTTCTGCTTCTGGCACCATGCCCTTAGAAGCATAAGCAACTCCTCTAGCATAATGTTGTGTTGCGATTGCTGCTGGGAATACTGCTGCATCTGTATGAAGAGGTTCATTTAGAATTTCATCCCACTTACCGAATCTAATCATAACATGCCAAGGCATTGTAACATATGATTCAAGGAAAATTGCCCCCATTGGGATTATTCCTGCTAACATGAATTGTACACCAGATTCAGCATCTCCTGCTGGAAGTGTACTAACCGCTTTACGTGCATACTTTAGTGCAGTTTCGTATTGACCCTCGAACATAGCACACCAAACCACGAAGTGGTGATTGTGCATTCTGTAAAATTTATAGAATTGAGATTCATTACCAGTGATTTCAACATAACGATCATCTGCGTCTACGGCTGCAATATTGCAATCCATAGCTTCTTTCCACTGTCCTACCCAAGCATCGATATGTGATGGCATGTGAACTAAATGGCCTAATCCTGGCATTAGAGTGCGTAGTACATCAGCCTGAGGTAAAGCTCTCTCTGGGAATGGTGAAAGTTCCAAAGCATGACAATACAAATGACAAAGTGCTACATGAGTCTTTGCTTCTTCACTACTTTCGAAAGCATCTTCTAGAATCTTAACCAAAAGTAAAGTATTATCATCTGCAGGAGTAATTTCTCCAGTTGTTGTATTCTTATCCCATAATTGCCATGCTTTTAGATTCATGAGCGCTTCTACATAAATTGCAGTAACATCCAAGTTCCCACTATATTTCACGTAAAGAGGTGCCATAGCATGAGCGAATGCAACGTTTAATTCTGGGCTATTTCCCATGTTAAGGACGGCTGGGTCTGCTGCGTCACGTGCTTCTGCAGAATGGCGCTCTGCTAATGCATCAATGAGATCTTTTTCTAGTTCTGAACATCCATCTTTGAGAGTGATTGCTGTTTGGATAGAATCATGGCCGGAACCCAGACCAGGTGCCCAGTTGTAATTTGAAGAAACACAATATGCAATTCCCCACCATGCCATAGCGCAAGTAGGATCTAGTGCAGCACATTTACTGAAACATGCAATCGCTTCTTCGTGATTGTAATTTAGCATGTGCCCAAAGGCGCGAACATACATTTCCCTAGCTTCATCATTAGCGCAAGTTATCGTTGTAGCAAAAAAGTAATTTGCTGGTTTTCCAAAATCATATTCTGTTGGTGCAAGTGACATAAATCGTATCGGAGGGCAGTCCATGTATAACTGCCTCGGAACAACAAACTCGAATATCCCTATTGTGCTAACCTTCGAGCACAATCTTCGATGCTTTCATCATCTGCCACTAAACTACGAATATACTTTGGAACTACATGATTTGAAAGTTCCAAATCTATAAGATCACCAACCCATTCTAAGTCAGTTGTTAGTGAATCAGAGTCTACCTTATCTTCGTGAACTGACCAGACTGAGCATCCTGAATCATCAGTATCCTGCACTTGGAGAAACCATGGTATAGGTGATGTTGAACGAATTAAATTATTTCTTTCCGAAAATCTAACAATACAATCATCGTAAACTGTTTGCCATCCAGCATCATTTAACCAAGAAATTGCGGTTTCATCCTCTGCACCAGGTTGGAACCAAACTAATGGAGGATTTTCGAAGTCTCTATGAAGTAAATTTCTGACAACAGCTTGGGCACGCTCAGGAGCAAGAAACAGAACCACAACATCTAGCTCCACACCGTCCTCTATTCCTGATCTGATTGGTACGCCTGAGATAGTTGCTCCAGCATCTCGTGGATGAATTGGAACTACTCGCCAACCTCTTTCAGATAACTCACCTACCGCTGTATGTGCAGTTCGTTCCTTATTTAGCCCTGCTCCAAGAATATGTATACTTCGAGAATTTACTAATCTTGACTCGATTGTGACTTCAGTGGCGATCTTCACACCACAACCCAACAACTATTCTTTGAATAAATTTAGGGCATGAGATTTCAATAAAAGCAAATTAGTTTGACGAACACCACTCGCGATAACTATGTTCACACTATTGCAAGGATACCATCCATCACCCATAAATTAATGTTCAATGGTTGAACATTAATTTTAGATTCGTTTAACTGTATATCTTAAATCTAAAAAAAGATTGAAGATTAGTTTTCAAGCCATTCTTCAATTTCTTTAGTAGCTAGAATTAAAGTTGGAGCCCAAAGACCCACAAATATTCCTAGCATCTCATCATCACCTATGAAGTAAAGATACAAAGATCCTACTACTGATGCCATACTTGCTATTAATCCAAATCTTGCTAATTGTCCACTCATTATTGTTCACCTTATCAATTTACCAGAATGACTGACTAATAGTACTATGTTTATTATTGGCTCTCAATAAATAGATTATTAGTATCTAATTATAGTTGCCAAGTAGAATTTAACTGATAATTCAAGTATCTAAACTGGAGTTGTTGAGTAGACTAAACCATCGCTCCATTTGACTAAAAGCCAATCATTCATCATAGAATCATTGTACTGCATATTAGTAGTTATGGAATTAGTAAAATCAGTAAATCTTAATTTAGAATTGTATATCAAAGCAGAATCCATATTTGCTCCTAGAAAAGAAGTATCTTCCATCTTACAAAATTGGAATGTTGACGATATTAATTCAGAATATAAGAAACTGGTATCTTCTAAATTAACATTAGAGAAAAATGTGTTATTAAATTCCGCCAAAATGAGATTAGAACCCTCTAAATTCATATCAAAGAATTGAGTATTAGTTAGATTAGCATAATTAAGTATTACATTTGTCATATCTGTTTGTAGTAAATATTGGTTTGAAAGATCAGTCCACGAAAGATCAGAACCGTCAAAATCTGAGCCTCGGAAGAAGGTTGTTGTTAAATCAGCATAACGCAAGTAAATATTGGTCATATCAGAATCGATTATTGAAGTACCAGATAAAACAGCAGCAGCATGACAGTATTGGCATTCATCATTCCACTCATTCTTCCAGAATCTAGAGTCACTCAAATCAGCGTTATCGATACTAGCCTGTGCAAATGAAGAGTTCCAAGCATCTACATCAGATAATATTGATTTATCTAATAATGCACCTGAAAGATCTGTTCCAATAAGAGTTGCACCTCGAAGATTAATTCCAGTTAAATCCATTCCAGACAAATTCATTCCACTGAGATCCGCTCGAGGACAATTACCCCAAGGAACTAATTGACAAGTTGTCGCACTAAGAAGTTGTGCTTCTAATTGGATTATCCTATTCTGTAATATGTTAATCTCATTAGAAAAAGGAGTCAAATTCAGTTCAATTGCATCTTGACCATTAGAACCTGATTCACCAGGTATCCCCTGTGGTCCTATTTGACCATCTATTCCATTGGTACCATCTGCTCCGTTTGTACCATCTATTCCATTGGTGCCATCTAAGCCAGATGGGCCTTGAGATCCTGTGATTCCATCTGAACCATCATTGCCATTTATTCCGTCTGTTGGTTCACTACTGAGGCATCCTGATAATGTGACAGTTACCATCATTATACAGATAATCAAAGTTTTATTTCTTTTCATGACTCAGCGTAAATACCGAGGCTTATGAATGAATTGAAAAGAAACAAAGGATTCTTTTAATTAAGCATCTTCATCTTTATCTTCAAGCCAACCTTTAGACTCGGTATATTCACTAAGAGATTCCAGTCTTTGGAAAAATTTATTTCCACTACCAGTTTCTTCTTTTTGTGCTCGAGCATTCCAAACTCCACCAAATAGGAACTCCCATATGCCAAAAGATTGATGATGAAATTTCTTGAATAACCAGTCACCAGGAACTAGAAGGAAAATTAAGACTAGAGTCACTACAACTCCAATCATTCCAGTAGTCCATTCTGTTGCTGCTGATATTGCAAGTATAAAGGCGCCAGCACCAGCAAGATATGATACAACAGGTGAACTTTTCAAAAGATGGAAAAGGAATGGAGGATTATTTCCACGGGAGTTGACGTATCGAGTTGTAGTTATCCATTGACCAATCGTTCGTCCTGTTTTATATGGCATAAATATTAGATTCCCTATCGGTAATAGTAGACTGACTATCAATACATATGTAAGATCAGAAGAACCCCCAGCTACGATATTAGTTGCGAGATAGAATGAGAACATTGAGAAGTTAACAAACAAATCAACTAATGAACGGAACCAAGAACGTGCACTATTCACCTGATCAAAACCTTCAGGGAATTCTTTACTAATTCGCTCTTTTCTTACTCTAGCTGTCTTAGGTGCCTTAGCTGCTTTAGCCTTCTTAACTTTCTTAACTTTTGCAGGTTTAGCAACTTTTGCTGCTTTCGGTGTAGGTATTGACTTAGCTACTTTAGCATCATATGCTGCAGCTTCTTTGTTCATAGCAGACTTAGTCTGTACAGGTTCTTTCTCGATTGTTTTGATATTTCCAGCTTTCTCTAATAATCCCATAG
>JAJPRD010000016.1 GCA_023700255.1 Candidatus Thalassarchaeaceae archaeon
CATCATTGTAGTAAATATTACAGCCAGCAACTGCCCAAATTGTCCCATAATCATCTACTGTTATAGCAGTAATTGATTCCGAAGAATCCCCATCAACAAGATTGAAAGTTTCCATTAATGATGAATCGGAAAGACTACGTTGTAATATTGTACCATTGGATGTACCTACTAGTAGACGGTTATTTGGCGCATCAATAGCAAGACTCCTCCCCTGAATACCTGCTTCAATATCAATTATTAACGTAGAAGATTGAGCATCAAGATGTAATAAATCATCGCCGAGTAAAATATACAATCGACCATCTATTGGATTTACTGCACTATCATATATTTCAATATCTAATGAAGAAAAAGAAACCTTAGGATCTGCTGGACGAAGTGCTTCCATAACAATATCAGTAATTGAAATACCTGTAGGTAACTGCCAACTAGTGTCACTGACTGAATTAGGTTGTAACCGTGTATCTAAAACACCATTTGAATTAACATCAGGCTGGTTTTCAACAAATGATTCTTGTATGCCAAAACCGCCTAAATCAGTCCAATCAAGTATTGAGGTTTGAGAGTCTAATAGAGTGATTTGCGGTTCATAAGCCCATTCTCCGATTGACCCATTTACCTTAACTTCAAAAGTCATATTATCGATTACAGCACCGGGTGCGAAATCAAAAAATAAATCACCATAAGCATAGGTTCCATTCGAAGGATTTGCTCCTGTTGCCGATAGATCTAGCCAACCTGTGTCATTACTTCCACTAGCCCCCCAAGCACCTGGTACAGAATATCGAGTATCGATATCAGTATCTAGATCAGAGGATGAATATGCAGACCATGGAAGGAATATCATTAATGCAACTAATAGGATTGCCATTCTTTTCTGCGAGCCAGAATCCGAATGATAACCAGAGGTCATTGACTAACCGCGTGATTTTATACATTATCAAAGAATTGGGTTAATGTGTTTTACATGCTCCTAAAATAAAATCTGATTTTTAGTTTTAAAAAATTAAAAAAAGAATGTACAGAAGGCTGATAATACGAATCTTATATATCGGATAGCATCATAGGTAAGTGGTCTGCCCGATAAATAAAGGGGATGGAATCCTGACAGATAAGCAACTTCGAAAAGACGCATTGGATTACCACTCGTCCAAACCGGCTGGAAAAATCACAGTAGTGCCAACTAAACCACACGGTACACAGAGAGATTTGTCCCTAGCCTATTCCCCTGGTGTTGCCTATCCTTGTAAAGAAATTGAGAAAGATCCGGATGCTGCATTTAAGTATACTTCAAAAGGTAATTTAGTTGCTGTAATCAGTAATGGAACCGCTGTACTAGGACTTGGAAATATAGGAGCACTGGCAGGTAAACCGGTTATGGAAGGCAAGGGTTTATTGTTCAAAGCATTTGCAGATATAGATGTTTTCGATATTGAAATTGATCGTACAGATGTTGATGAATTTGTTGAAGCAGTCAAGGCGATTTCACCTACATTTGGAGGTATTAATTTAGAGGATATTAAAGCTCCAGAATGCTTTGAAATAGAAAGAAGATTAATCAAAGAATTAGATATTCCAGTTATGCACGATGATCAGCATGGAACTGCGATAATATCAGGAGCTGCCTTGTTGAATGGTTTAGAGGTAGTTGAGAAAGAAATTACAGAGATAAAAGTTGTAGTTTCTGGTGCGGGTGCATCGGCAATTTCTTGTGCGCGTCACTATGTCCGTTTAGGAGTCAAAAAAGAAAATTTATTAATGGTTGACTCCAAAGGAATTTTAACAAATAAACGTTCTAAGAATGGGGAATTAAATAAATATAAAGATGAGTTTGCAAGAGATGTTAAAGAAGGGGGAATAAAAGATGCAATGATTGATGCAGATGTATTCCTAGGACTCTCTAAGGGAGGAATCGTTAGTAAAGAGATGGTTATTTCAATGGCTGCAAGACCATTGATTTTTGCTTTGGCAAATCCTGACCCTGAAATATTACCTGATGATGTTTATGAGGTAAGAGAGGATGCTATTGTTGCAACTGGGAGATCAGATTATCCTAATCAAATCAATAACGTATTAGGATTCCCATATATATTCCGTGGGGCTTTAGATGTTAGGGCAACAGAAATTACTGAAAATATGAAAATGGCAGCGACAAAAGCGATCGCTGCACTGGCTAAAGAACCGGTTCCAGATGATGTAGCTGCAGCTTATAATGGCGAACAAATTCAATTTGGACCAGAATATATTATACCGAAACCATTCGATGCTAGAGTTCTGATTTGGGAAGCAAGTGCTGTAGCTCAGGCTGCTGTTGATGAAGGCATTTCAAAATTTACTATCGAAGAGTTTGATATAGAAAAATATCGTGAAGAATTAGAGGCAAGACTAGGCCTTACTAGATCTATAATGCGTCGAGTAATTAACAGAGCGCGGAGAGATAAAAAGAGAATTGTTTTCGCAGAAGGAGAACATCCAACTATAATAAAAGCAGCAGCACAATGTATTTCAGAGAATATTTGTGAACCCATTTTACTAGGGCATACAAAAAGAATTAATGCTGTAAAAGAGGAATTAGGTCTTGAATTTGAGTGTGAAACTATAGATGTAAGATATGACCCTCGAAGAAGAGGAGCTTATGCAAAAGAATTCCATAAACTAAGAGGAAGGAAGGGCCTCACTATGGAGGATGCTGTTAGATTGCTCAAAACCACCACGTATTTCGGTCCTATGATGGTACATATGGAGGATGCTGATGGATACTTAGGAGGAATCTCTCATAATTATCCAGATATTGTAAAACCTTGTCTACAGACAATTGGACCCGCGATAGACACGCATCGAATCGTTGGTATGTATATGATGACAGTTAACGGTCAGTTAATGTTTATTGGGGATGCTACAATAAATATTTACCCTGATTCTAGAACACTTGCTGAAATTGCTGTTCAAACCGCTAAAGTGGCTAGAAGATTTGGAGTTAAACCAAAAGTTGCAATGCTTTCATTTTCAAATTTCGGAACAAGTGGCGAAATGAGAACTGACCGTATAGAAGAAGCGGTACAAATTGCTAGAGAGTTGGACCCGGGAATAATAATTGATGGACCTATGCAAGCAGATACTGCATTGATTGAAGAGATACAAGGAAATTATCCATTTATGGAATTTGAAGGAGCGGCTAATGTCCTTATTTGTCCGAATCTAGCATCTGCGAACATTGCCTATAAATTACTACAAAGGATAGCTGGGGCTGAAATGACTGGCCCTATCTTGGAGGGATTAGCTAAACCTGCACACGTACTTCAGAGAGATGATAGTGTTAGAGAAGTAGTTCATATGGCCGCAATATGTGCTGTTGATGCGCAAAGGCACTCTACTCAGAAATTGTGAAATAAGATTTATTTCTAACCTAATACTTTGGGAGATGCGGATAGAACTTCTGCACTGCAACCTTCAGAATATTGTTCGAAGTTCTCAATAAACATTTGAGCTAATAAATTTGCTACATTATCATATCGAGTCTTATCTGACCAAGTATCTCTTGGTTGAAGTATCTCATCAGGAACGCCTTCACAGGAGGTTGGAATGTGGAAACCAAATCTTTCATCTTCTACAAATATCACATCATCAAGAGAACCATCTAATGCCGCATTGAGAAGTGCACGGGTCCATTTAATCCTGATTCGGCTAGAATCACCATATCCTCCAGCCACCCATCCAGTATTGATTAACCAACAATTAGCACTATGATCACGAATTTTATTTGAAAGTAAATCTGCATAAACACTAGGATGCCTTGGCATGAATGGTGCTCCAAAACAAGTAGAAAATGTTGCTTGTGGTTCAGTTATCCCTACTTCAGTACCTGCGACTTTAGCAGTATATCCTGATATGAAATGATATGCTGCTTGTTCGGGTGTCAGTCGAGACAATGGGGGAAGTACACCAAAGGCATCACAAGTTAGGAATACAACATCTTTTGGATGTCCCGCCATAGAATCAGGTGTACGATTTGCAATTGACTCAATAGGATAAGACCCCCTTGTGTTTTGAGTTAGAGTCCCATCTTCAAAATTAGGCACCCCATTAGCATCCAAGATTACATTTTCTAAAACTGAACCAGGCATTCTAGTTGTGGCAAATATTGCCGGTTCATCATCTTCTGAAAGACCTATTAATTTAGCATAACATCCGCCTTCAAAGTTGAATACCCCGTCATCAGACCAACCGTGTTCATCATCACCAATCAATGCACGTCCAGGGTCTGCCGAAAGAGTAGTTTTCCCAGTTCCTGATAGCCCAAAAAATAATGCTGAATTACTGTAGTCAGTATTTGCTGAACAATGCATTGGAAGTAAATCTTGAGCGGGTAATATATGATTCATTATAGTAAATATTGCCTTCTTAATCTCACCTGCATATTGAGTTCCTCCAATAATAACAAGCCCTCTATCAAGTGCTAAAATTACGAATACACCTGAGTTTATTCCATCTTCTCGTGGGTCTGCTAAAAGTTCAGGAGCATGGAGAATAGTATATTCGGGGATATGATTCACTAATTCACTAGGTTTACTTCTTACAAACATATTATGGAAAAAAGAGGCATGCCACGCTTTTTCTGTTATCAAACGAACTGGCATAGAATATTTCTCATCAGCTCCACAATGAGCGTCTTTAACAAATAGTACATCCTTATTATCGAGATAATTTTGAACCTTAGTAAGTAATTTATCAAATACTGCAGGGGTGGTTGATTTATTCACTTCACCCCACCATACATCATCTGCTAAACCTGATTCTTTGACTATGAATCTGTCATTAGGTGAACGACCGGTCCTTTCACCAGTTGTTGCTAATAATACTCCATGAGTTGTGAGAGATGCTTCACCTCTTTCCACTGCCATATGGTGTAACTCTTGCCAGCCTAAATTCCAATGCACTGCGCCACTTGGGTTGAGCCCATGAGTCGCTAAAGGCGTTGCAAATTCAGAAGAGGTGGGACCCCTCGACGTCGTCTCCATGTACTTCGACAAAGTAAACCGCCTTTCAATGATTACGGAAGAGTAGAGGAAATAGACATATGGATTTTTATTTGAAGTAGCGATGTAATTATGTCATAAACACCCGCCAGAGGTGTCGTGGATACCGACAACTCGGATGATGAACTCATCCGAAAAAGGGCGTTTAAAATAAGTGATTCCATAGAATTAGAGGATATTTTAATTCAAGATAATACTGTAGAGGTAAAAAATCATGTTGAAGAAGAAATCGATGAAGCTTTAGGAGATATATTTGATCCATTCGCTCAAATTGATAAAAATTCACCGGGTAATATTCAAGATGATGGGACTGTAAATAGTCCTCCAGAAATTGATATTATAACTGACCTTGCTCAGGAAGGTGAGAGGAAAGTAAATTGGATATTAATGGCTTCAATGATTCTAATATTTTCGGGAATAAGTATTGTAGCTGGAATCGCACTAGATCCATTGTATGCAACTATTCTATTAATGATTTTAGCATTATTTGGTTTGTCGCTGGGTGAACTATGGGTCCCCAAAAGAAACTTAAATTTACTTGGAATTACTTGGGTTATAATTTCAATGAAAATACTCTATGGTTTAGCAATAGAGCTACAAAGATGGGATTTGATTTCTATTGAAGTACTTGGTACACTTTTACTATCACTTGTTACACTGAATGTGTATCTTTCTTATAGGCATAAACATGATGCCATTGCAGCACAATCAACTCTTATTCTACTAGTAATTGGTTCGGCAACTGGGTATGGATTTGGAGAAATTGGAATCGCAGTAATGATTCTAATAGCGACTATTTTAGTTCATGGATTAGCAATTCATAGAAAATCAGGAAATCTTGCGGCACTTGGTATAGCTTCAACTAATCTTTGGGTAGGGATGCATGCATTGACCAATGGCTTTAGTATTGGTCCATTAACCATTCTTCAAATAGATACACCCTTACTTTTATTCATATTAATCTTGATAGTAACGGGAATAAATGCAAGTATGGCTGCGAAGTTTGCTAAGGATGAGAACTGGTTTTCAAAAGCATTCAAAGTACTAGGTTTGGGAGAACCTGGATTATGGGGTGTTTCCATTTCTTTGGGGATGATTGGTGCCCTAATGGCTGTGGGAGCAAATAGACAAGATTTGGGATATGCTATCGGTTTAATTTCAATATTAGCTGCATCATTTGGAGGTTCTTACTTAGTAGTAAGGGGAGTAGATACGCGGAGAGTTCTCGAACCTTTACTGATTTCTGGAATACTACTTTCAATTCTTTTAATAGTTTTTGAATCATCGAATATTCTACCATTTGATTCATATGAATTTTTTGCAATAAGTGGAGTTTTAGTTACTGGTTTTGTAATGCTAAGAGATCAAAATTCAGTTACAGACAGAGTACTTTGGACGGGTTCAGTTGCTATTCTAATATTACTTGTAATAATGATACCAGCAGAGTCATCTGAAAAAATTGTAAATCCTGGATCGTATGGCGATGGAGGATTTTTACTTCTAGCAGGATTATCTTTAGTCCATATTGGAACTGCTTTTTTAGCAATCAAAAGAAACTCGCCATCCCTAGCGGGAATTACAGTTATTTTACCGTGGTCATGGCTGATAATTGAGGAATTAATTGAAGAAACGATTAGAACACTCGTTATCGCTAATGGTGGATTAGATCCTGGTGCAATAATTCAAATCGAGCCGGCGCCTCTTTTCGGATACTTGGCGATTTCTTCCTTACTAATGGCAATCGTAAATATCAAACTGGGTAAAAATGGAGTGAATCTAGCCTCAAAGTTCCTAGGATTAACTGAAATGTCTGCATCAATTAGGGATTCAGGAGCGCTTCAACTTTGGAGTATTGGATTGTGGTTGCCAATTATCACAATTATTTTCATGGCTAAGTTCGGTGGATTCACTGCTTTAACTCTCTTAGGGACTTTTGCCATAGTTACTTTACTACATTTAATTTCAGAACTAGCAGGGAAAAGAATTGGAAATTCTTCGATTATGTTGATTACTCTTTCTTTGGGCTATCTCGTAATACAATGGCAATATGGACTTGAAGAAATTTTAATGATAATATATTGTATTGTTGCGATTACCTTGTTCATTAGAAATGACGCTACTGATGAATCTATTTTTTCTATTGGAATGACTCTAATGGCTGTCCCTATGTTAATTAGTTTAGTTTCAAGAAACTCGAACGAACTAATCGATTCTAATATAATCCCAAGTTTGGGCATTGCCAAAGTATCATTATTTTGTACGGCTGGATTAATTTTAGTATATCTATCTAAAGCAAAGAAAATGGAGAAGTTGTTGAATCCTGCAATTGCTTCACTATGGCTGTTAGTAATCAACATTGTACTAGTATACTCTGAAGGAGAATTTTATGAAGTTTTAGCAGCAGTGACTATTTTTGCTTTGAGTACTCTTTGGTTAGTAGGTAATGGAGAAGTAAGAAGAGAACTAAAAAGCATATCAAAAAGAAATGCTTTGAAAGAGTTGGCAAAAAAAGAATCAATCGATAACAATTATTCATCGATAGGAAATGTAAGTAGTTTTAATCCACAAATAGTAGAACTAACAAATAAAAGAATGAAGAAAAGAGAAATGGGATCGGCCGAAGATATTGAAGAACTTTATCTTACTGATGCAACTCATAGACCGGTGATAATATTACTAGTACTAGGATTAGTTATCACTACTTCCACAATGATTAGTTTCATAGGAGGTACAAATCACTTAGTTCTTCTGACTACTGGGATTTTTATATCAATACTAGGAATTGTAGCCCGGGAACGTACAAAAGAACTGGAATTAGAATTACCTCATTTTCTAGGTATTGAGATGCCGATTGCAATCGCAATTGGAGGGATTATAATGATACAGGTGTCCGGCCATTTAGCGGCTGCAAGTAGGAACACTGAACTATTTGATATGGCAATAATGTTTTTTCTTGTAATGTTCTTATGCATTATTTCATTAATGAATCAGAAAAATCTCATAGATAGAATCCCCATTGCAATTGATTGGTTTATATTCCCGATATTTATTGGTCGATTAGTTGGGGTGATATTGTATGAATCTTTACCAGCACCGTTTACAGTTAATCCAATCGAAGGTGAAATTTTAGAATGGATTCTTCCCTGGAATATTTTAGAAATTTTACTTCTATTAATGATAATAACTATGTCATGGATTGAAATGAAAAGAATCTCGATTGGACGAGATGCTACAAAAAATAATTCATTGAGAGCGTTAGCAATAGTATTCATTTCCACCGGTCCTGCTGGAATTTTAGCATTGATAATAGTAATTTATCATACAATCAAAAATCAGCAAACCGTAGAATTAGGATTACTTATACCCGCAATAATATTCGCTATGATTTCTCTTTCTAATTGGATTGAACCATTGAAAGGAACAATTGATTATTTGACCTTAATAATTGGAATAACTACACTATTACTTTGTGCATCGACTGTCCCTTTCAAAAAAGAAATATGGACGATGACATTGGCAATAAATTCTCATTTACTCATCTATTCGGGGCTGCTGTTGACTGGTTTGTTCAGCACAATTTATCTTCCAATTATTCTAATAAGTCTATCAACAATCATCTGGATTATTGGGATTCTTCAGCTTAGAAAGATCTTAAGGATTTGGGGGTTATTTGATCTTATAATTGCCATATTAGCATCTCTAATGTTACTCGGTTCAGAAATACTTGAACCTTCGATTTTACTGATCTCGTTAATTGTTTTGGCAATGGAATTAGGGCTAGTTGCTTGGCTTGGCCTTTCAAATGAAGATGAAATTGTAAAAGATTGATTTAGCATCTAAAAATCGCTTTACTAAGGCTTGTTTTATCAATTTATATCAAATATTATTTAGTAACGTGATATGCTAACCTTGATGATGGGCGGGCCCGACAAAGAACTGTGACGAGGTCTTGGATAGCCGATACATCGGAGGAAATTGAACATCCTCCTATACCTATTGGATTGAACAAAATGACTGTACCTAGAACCATGATGATACTATCATTCATTACAGTTCTATTGATTATATTTTCATCTATATGGTTGGCACTTGCAGCTTTATCTTTTCAAGATGAGTTAAATGATTTGTTTCCAAAAGATGGAGCAACTGAAGCAGATTTGAAGGAAGAAGGTAGGTGGACATGGGAAACTGACTTATTATTCGATACCTGTGATTCAAGGCTAGGTGACTGGGATTGGCCAGAATCTTTAGCCGAACAAGACGAATATTTCCTATACCCGGGGGAATTAAGATGCGATTGGGAACATCAGGGCAATGGAGACAGAGCGAGTTTTGTAATATATAATAGGGGAAATTCCACAGTTGATTTGATTCTAGAAATCATAGGCGGAGGGGTGGAATTTACTAATGAAGGTAGCACAAACCTACTGTTGAATGGTTTGGAAGGCGATAGTGTTGAGATCATTGAAATTTCTTTAACTGAAGATGTCACTGAAAAAGATTTCAGTATTACTGCAACACATGTAGAATTTAATCCAAGCTCAATGGTAACTCTAGATGTTCATTTATTCAAAGGAACTGAAGATAAGTCAATACATGTAACGGATGGAGATAATATTGAAGTTCACTACATATTATGGGATGCAGATACTGGAGAACAATTAGATGAGGGAGATTTACCAGTAACTGGTGGAGATGATGCCAGATACATTAAAGGATTTGGTTGGGCTGTTATTGGCTTAGATATTGCAGACGATAGAGGTTGGATTACAGGCCCTGGAACCACGCATACGGTATTATTACCACCACCTATAGCATACGGCAATAGCGATGGTCATGAGTTAGAAAATACATGGCTAAGATTTGAAGTAAGAATAGATAGAATGTTAGTTTAATAGTGATAAAACAAGGAGATGGGAATTTGTCTGAGGGTAAAAAACATATTGCATTGATACCTTCGGGGAAAATAGTAGAAGAAGCGAGTAAGCGCAATGAAGCTAAATCAATGCGGAAAGGAGAGCCTATTCTACATATGACAGAAGAGATGAGAAGATTATCCACACCTTGGTCGATCTCTATAATGAGGGCTAAGCAAATCGAAGGTTTGGACCTACCTGCTGGAGTTATCCTCGATGCTGCTGCTGGCTCTGGTGCACAATTGATAGCTTTAGCAACTGAATTAAAACGACCTGCTTTGGGAGTAGAATTAGATGGAAATATCGCAGTACTGTGTGCAGCAAATATGCACATAGCTTCAGATGGAGAAGAAATCCAACGAACATTGGATAGAGTAATAATAGGAGATGGAAGTGATGCAGAAGGTGCAATTACTGCTTACTGGAATAGTTTAAGAGATTCTGGAACAAGAGCACATCCTCCTATTGCAATGTTACATTTAGATCCTGCAAGACCAAGAGATGCTCAAAATCATCATATTGATGAAATGAAACCATCATTAACATCAGTTCTTAAATCATGGAATGAATACTTACAAAATGGACCAAATGGGCCTGCCGTTTTACTAGATTTATCTCCGCGTCTAGGAGATGACCAGCAGGCAATGGTTGAAGCAATCGTTGAAACGATTTTTCCCGGTATTCCAAGAACTTGGGAGTGGTTAAGTCAAGGAGGAGGGAGAGTAGATAGATTGTCGCTCTGGATTGGATCAATTTCTTCAAAAAAGGCACGACGTTGTATCAGGATGGGGAAAAAAAATGTTCTAGCAAAAATCGAGGGAGATAAAATGGGATCTCAAGTCCAGAGTCTGAGTAAGCCCCCTCCTTTTGGAGCATTTATCTCCATAATTGATCCTGCTTTGATTCAAAGTGGACTGCAAGAAGAATGGTTAGCCAAGGCAGTGAAGCAAGATAGTGGGCATTCATGGTTAAGAATTGAAGGAAGAAGGCCATTACTAATTCATACCGAACCACTGAACAACAGCGAAGAGATAGGGGGATTCGTAGTTAGTACTGGAGAAGTTGTACAACATAGACTAACTCCTCCTGAATTACATTCAATTGAACAGGTTGCAAGTTCGGCATCAAGAAACGACATTGGGAAAATAACTCTAAGGTGTACTTTAGATCCAGAAATTCAGCCAACCCTACAACGCCGATTAGATAAAGCACTTCGCGATATAGATGGCTCAAAGTCTTTCATGATAGATGTTGATTTAGAACGAGGGACTGGCAGCCATAAACTATACATTATTTGTAAGGAATCATAAGATTTAGACTAATTTGTCCTCAAAATATCAGCGGGTGGGTTGAAATAGGGTTGGTAAGTCGCGAGGTTGCCGTAAAGGCCACTGGAAACAGTGAACACGGGAGGACCGTACTATGAGTAAAGAAAAACAAGAGATTGGAGATGACTTCTCCTATATTATCAGAATGGCTGACAGCGACATCGACGGATTGAAACCAATTGCTATTGGTTTGGCATCGGTTAAAGGCATAGGAGTGCGTACATCACAGCAACTCTGCAGATTATCAGATGTCGATGGAACAAAACTCGGAGGTCACTTAGATGACGCTGAGCAAGATAGACTCAGAACCACAATTGATGGATATGCGACTAACGTACCATGGTGGTTAGTTAACAGGCAGAGAGACTTAGAATCAAACGAAGATGCACATCTTGTTGCAATGGATGTTAAAATGACTCGAGATGACGATATTTCACGTTTAGCTGGTATGAAAACATACCGTGGTCTAAGACATAGAAGCGGGCATAAAGTCCGTGGACAAAGATTACGAAGTAACGGAAGAAGTGGTACTGCACTCGGTGTGCAGAGGAAGAAGTGAGGTGTAATTATGGGAGATCCTAAATTCGCAAGATCAAAGACGCAAACACCAACTCATCCATGGAAGCAAGCTCGTATTGATGAAGAGCATGCTCTGAAAGAGAAATATGGCCTAAAGAAAGTAGGTGGAATGAAAGAAATCTGGAGAGAAAAATCTTCACTTCGTAGACATCGAAATCAAGCAATGAAGTTAATCGGAAGAGTAGATACTACTGAAGGACATTTCGCTAGAGAAAAAACTGATTTAATAAATTCATTATGTAAACAAGGTTTGCTTCCAGATGGAGCAAGCATTGACGACGTACTACAAATAAATGTAGAACATATGCTTTCTAGAAGACTACAATCAGTTGTTTATTACAGAGGTCTAGCACCATCTATGCGTGCTGCAAGAAACATGATTGTTCATGGTCACGTATCGATAGATGAACAACGCATGACGGTTCCAGGATACCATATCCGAAAACATGAAGAAGAGGTATTACGTTATTCATCTAATTCTGTATATAACGATCCTAACCATCCATTCAGAGTAGATATGGAAAAACTAAGACTAACTATGGTAAATGAAGAACCTGAAGAAGTTGGAGGACCTAAAGCTGCTACTGAAGAAGTTGGAGGTAAAGCTGCTACTACGGACTTTGTTGAGCAGATAAAGAAGGATGCTGAAGATGCTCCAAAAATTGAAGAAACTATTCCTAAGGAGGGTAACTGATGGGACATAAAGCGATCTTACATATTTACAGTACAAGTAACAATGTGCTTATCACCGCAACTGATTTGACTGGTGCAGAAACAATCTGCAAAGTATCTGGCGGAATGGTAACTAAGGGAGGAAGTGATTCAGGCGGGCAGTTCGCATCTACAAGAGCTGCTGAGAGAATCGCAGAAATGCTTTCTGAGAAAGAATTCGACCAAGTTATTGTAAAATATCGAGGAGCTGGTGGAAATAGAAACCATAACGCACCTGGAGCAACTTCTGCTATACGTGCTCTCACTAGAGCTGGTGTTCAAATAACAAGAATTGAGGACGTTACTCCAATCCCTACAGATGGGACGAAAGCAAAGGGCGGCCGTCGTGGCCGAAGAGTTTGAGGTGTGAAATATGGTTAATGTTACAATTATTGAAGAAACTGATGAAAAAATCAAGATCCTCTTAGCTGATACTGATAGAGCCTTTGTTAATTCAATTAGGAGATCACTAATTTCTGATACTCCTAAAATGGCTATAGAGACTGTTCGCTTTGAAATGGGAACAATTGAACAAGAAGATGTGATTTGGGAAACTAATGGCCCGCTTCCTGACGAAATGATAGCACAAAGACTTGCAATGATTCCAATCCCAACACGCCATGAAGAGTTTCATTTTCAAGATGAATGCCCTAACTGCGCTGAACTTGTGGAAGAAGATCGAGGTTGCCCAATGTGCACTATGATTTACACATGTAAAGCATTTGGAAGTGAAGAAGGTACATGGGTCACTGCAAGAGATTTAAATTATCTTGGAGACGCTAGTTTAGAGATTCCTGAAATATACAAATCAATCCCAATTACAAAACTTTTCCGTGGCCAAATGATTGAATTCTATGCTACTGCAATTATGGGTAGAGGTAGAGAACATGCGAAGTGGTCGCCTGCTTGCGGTGTAACATTTGCAGCAAATCATGTTGCTGTAATTAATAACAAAACAAAGGCAAAAATCTTGTGGGATCTGAAACTAGGACTCACAGCAAAGGATTTTACTGATGGAAAGTTAGAAGATTATCATAAAGTAGAAGAATTAAAGAAACAACTACATCATGTTGGCGAAGGAACAGAAGAATCAAAAACCTTCAAAGATGCAATTTCTCTTGAAGAAGTACCTAGGGAATTTGTTTTGAGCTTTGAGACAGATGGTTCTATGACTCCAAGAACTGCATTCAATATGGCTGCAAAAGAATTAGCTGGAAGGTTCAATGTAATTGAACAAGATTCTGATGCAGTATTCTGATTCAGTTAACAAGCATTTATTCACCTAGATATTGGACGCATTAGCATGACCGTTCTACTGGGACGTGGTGAATCTGGTTCACATGTAACTCTTATTTTCACAGTGAATGATGATTCTACAAACTTAGATGAGCAAGGAAGCTTGGGAGCAGGGTTATGCCTAGAGCATGGTGTTGAGACGATTGCTAGGGGAATTGAAGGAGATTTCGGAATCAATGTTGAATTTATCCAAGGAAATGGAAATTCAGAATTATATGAAAAAGTATTAAGATTATTATCTAAAGATATTAGTAATATCAAAAATTATAATTGGGATTTAGCTGTAAAGTTAAAATTACCAATTTCACAAGGATTTGGAATGTCTGCAGCAGGAGCTGTGGCTGCAGCTATGGCATTTCAAAGAGCAATTGGTGAGCCTCATGAAAAAAGTTTGAGACGTGCTTTGGCGATTGCGCATAGAGTTGAAAGAAGTCGATCAACTGGATTAGGAGATGTCACCGCTTTAGCAGCAGGTGGTGTTGAGAGAAGAATTTCACCCGGTTCGCCATTTAGTAGTAATTTACTGAGTAAAGGACCAGGTATATCAGAAGGATGGGTTGAAGATATAGAAGTCATTTTAGCTTGGAAAAATGATTCGGGAAAACATACTTCATCGTATATTGACTCCCCTGCATGGAAAGATGCAATCAGTAAGGCTGGAATAAAGCAAATGAATGAGTTGAGTAAAAATGATTGGCATAAAGGCAGGTGGGGCGAATTGCTAGAAAGATCCGAAGCTTTTGCCAAAGAAAGTGGTTTGCTTTCTGATTCTCGAAGATTTGAGTTAGTTAAAGATGCTGAAAATATTATTGATTTATTAGCATTAGAATTTAAACCATTATTATGTATGCTTGGAGAAAGTTTAGTCATTGTGCCAAAAGAAATTGGAAGAAAAAATGACCTTGAGATCTCAGAAATAATCTATGCGCTAAATGATATTGGATTTATGACTCAAAAAACAAGAGTTAAAAAATTATTCTAACTTAATCCTAATACTCTCGTGGAATGTAGCTAATGGTTCTAAATCTAAAGGACTCGAATCAAGTAAAATCGCACCTTTCAACTTTAAAGTATCACAAAAACCATGTCTGTAAACAATTGCACCTTGACCATATTCATTCACATATCTGTCAACTTGCTTCTGAGTTTTTTTCTTAGGGAATCTTAAATCTGCACCAAAAAAATGTTTTGCATCAATCCAAGCACAAGGTATTCCATTGATTCTGACATCATCTAACAATAATAAATCAGGAGTTATTATTGCCCTCCCTTCAGATTTTTTCTGCTCATCGAGTAAATCCTCTTGACGCCGGAATCTAATATTAAGGGAAGTAAAATAATCGCATAATATATCTTCAAAAACTTCAGCAGCATTTTGTGTTTCAGATTGATTTACAGAACTTACTCGATCAGCAGATTCAGCGAGTTGGAATTGTTCGCGATCTTTCTCATTCATCTTACTAGGAGCTTTCAGAGTCTCTTTTATTTTATTTTTAGACCAACCTCGACCGGTCAAGATTGCTCGGAACACATTTACGGGTGGTGCATCAAATCGAGTAGAAAGGGAAAGGACGCTATCTCCTCCATCATATCTTCTTTTCAATTCATTAGCACGACTCATTAATCGACCATGTGAATATACACTTTTTTCTTGATTTAGAGCACTGCGTAATGAAAGTGACTGTTCAAGAGATATCTCTAAATTTTTGATTTTATCAGCGATTTGCTGTACTCTTTCTTCCGGAAGAAAGCCAAATTCACCGGGTGAACAAACCAAAGGACTTGCTTTAGTTTGAACTGATTTCTTAACGGCATTTAATTTCCATTTAATATTAACAATTCTAGCAGGGGGATCTATGTCCTGAGAAAAACCCATAGGAGGAGGATCTACTGTAAATCGCAATAAAGCACGCTGTATCGCCTCATCATCTCCACCTGAATTAGTTTGTAAACTATTCTTTTGTCCACTTTTACGGCGGGGACGGGAGCGGTGCTTTTGCCGCTTTTTACCATCATCTTGTTCGCTCAACGGAACGTCGAAGAGAAGCAACAACATGAACCCACCGTGTGAAGTTGGTGAGAGGTCTCGAAATTATTTAGAGAAATGAAATCCCTGGATCTAGTGGAGAGGATACTCTTGCCTTACCTGCAATATCGTCACCATCGCCTACTTTATATGATGTAACTGAATCTACAGAAAGTGCTTTTGCAATAAATTCAGCATTATTATTTATCAATTCTGTTTCATCAAATTTAGAAGAGATTAGTGATTTTTCACCTTCTGACCAAGTGTATATTTTCCCTCTATTTTTCTTATTCCCCAATATTAATGATTGCCATGTTTGGAATATCTCACCACGTAATTCAGTCATACTAAATATATCTAAAGATTTAACATAATCTTGTCCGTTCTTCTTGAAATCGAAATCTGTTGATTTTAGAGAAATAGCAGAAGACGCAAGTGCATTCTTCCAATCAGGTGCAGTTTGTATTATACAACTAGATATTGGCGTCTCAGAATGTCTCTGTGCAAGACCTTTGATGTTTCTTGAACTGTCTATTAAATTTCTAAGATAAGTTTCTTTGGAAAGGTGAGTAATATCATCATCAAATGTTGCTACATCTCTGATTATAAGTTCACTTACCATTTCTTGACCACCAATTTTTGACCAAAATTCTTCGGCGATATGGGGGGTTGCAGGTGCGAGCATTGGTATCCAATTAGTGAAGAAAATGTTCCTAGTATTTGCGTCAGAACCACCTCTTCGTCTATACCATTGCCAATCTGAGAGCATGTCAAAATGACTAATCATCACACCTTCACGTAGACTGACATTTTCCATTGCAATTTTCCATTTTGAATGGTTGAGGCGCATTCGTGCTAATACCCAGTCATCAATTTGATTAGGGGAATTACTGAAATTTTGAGACGACTCAAATGCTTCGATTAATGATTGCATTTGACGAGCATTTGATACTATTGCATTATCTGACCAATCCATACCGGCTTCAGGATTAGCTCCAAATAGAATGAATAGACGTACCGTATCTGCCCCATATCTATCTACCATAACCCCTGGACTAACGGTATTCCCTAGTGATTTACTCATTTTGGCTTGTCTAGTTCCAAGGGCCTTGCTGCAAGATGGGCATTCTCCATCAAAATTATCAATATGATATTCGGTATTACATTCAATACAGAATGGAGCAGGGGCATTTAACATTCCTTGACATACTAGTTGACCGAATGGTTCACCTACAGTATTCATTCCAAGATCCCTAGTTGCTTTAGTAAAAAATCGTGCATAAAGAAGGTGCATAACGGCATGCTCAATCCCACCAATATACAAATCGATACCTCCTTCCATCCAATAATCGATTACTTCACGATCAAATGGAGTGCTTTTATTATTAGAATCACCGTACCTTAGGAAATACCATGATGAATCATAAAATGTATCCATGGTATCAGTCTCACGCCTCGCAGGACCTCCACATTTGGGGCAATCCGTGAAAAGGAAATTATCGTTAGATGCAAGTGGATTACCACTCTCACCCCAACTAAACTTCACATCTAGAGGTAATTCAACAGGAAGATTCTGAGATGGGACTGGAACAACTCCACAATTGTCACAATGAAGCATAGGGATTGGAGTCCCCCAAAATCTCTGACGACTTAATAGCCAATCTTTCAATCTATATTGAACAGTACCATGACCTGCCCCTTCTGACTCAAGAATCTCGATTACTGCCGCTTTGGCATCATCTCCAAATAATCCATCGAATCCTTCACGAGAAGAATTTGTCATATATCCCAGAGAATCTAATACAGGGTTCTCTTCAATCGCTTCCTCGCCATCAATTCTAGAAAGAACTGGCTTAATTGGAAGACCATACTTCTTAGCAAAATCATAATCTCTTTGATCATGCCCTGGAACTGCCATTACCGCACCTGTACCGTAACTAGCAACTACAAAGTTACCTGCATATATTGGAACCTTCTCGCCACTCAAAGGATTTACTGCAAATCTCCCTAAAGGCACACCTTTCTTTTCTTTAAGCATATTAATTCTCTCAAACTCTGACATTTTTGAGCACTCATCGCGAAGATCTCGCCAACCTGCTTCATATTCTGAACCTGCAACAAGTAGTTCGCAAAGAGGATGTTCGGGAGATAATGTGACAAAAGTTACTCCAAAAATAGTATCAGGCCTAGTAGTGAATGCACCAATTACAGAATCATCACCAACAATCGGAAAATCAATATGAGCCCCATGAGAACGGCCTATCCAATTACGTTGCATTGCTTTAACGTTCTCTGGAAAATCAATATGATCTAAGTCATCAAGTAATTCATCAGCATATTCAGTCATACGTAGAAACCATTGAGCCATATCCTTCTGAACGACTTCTAAACCACAACGCCAGCATCTATTATTCTTAACTTGCTCATTAGCAAGTACAGTATCACAATCATTACACCAATTTACTGGAGCAAAACGTCTTTCAACAAGTCCTGCTTCATAGAATTTAATAAAAATTTCTTGATTCCAACGATAATATTCAGGAGTTGAGGTGGCAAAAGTACGACTCCAATCATAAGAATAGCCCATTCGTTCCTGATCTGTTCTAATCATTGCGATATTTCTTTCAGTGACATTATGAGGGTGACCTCCTTCTTTCTTAGCTGCATTTTCTGCAGGCATACCAAATGAATCATAACCCATTGGATATAGTACATTTTTACCCATTAATCGTTGAAATCTTGCCATCGCATCACCAATAGAATAATTTCTAACATGTCCCATATGCATATTACCAGAGGGATAAGGAAACATCTCAAGACAGTAAAATTTAGGTTTAGAGTGATCTATATCAACAGAAAATACCTTATTTTCTTTCCATTGTTTTTGCCAATGGGATTCTATTCGTTGTATATCATATTCCATTGAAGCACCTCCATTATTTACTCTTGAACTGATAATAATACTCTACGATGTTGGATAACTGCTGTAATAGCCTTTTCTTGAGTGAATGGAGTCAGCACTTGATTCACACGCTTCGACTTACAGAGTTCGCTATGAAACCTCTCCTTTGAATGTAAGCCGGTATGCCTATGCAGTAGGTTCAATTGGATATGTCATTATGCTTGCAGAAGGGGAGTTTGATATCTATGATGATGGAGATGGTGTTGAGGTTTGGATTACTCAAATGGGCAATTATATGAATATGAATACGGCATGGGTAAATCGTTCTACTGGAACCGTGGCTATAGTTGACCCATTTGATTCAAAAAGATGGATTGAAGCATTGGAAAGTGAGGGTTTACGGCCTACTCATTTACTCTATACACACACTCATCGGGACCATGTAGAGGGATATGCAGATATGATTAAACTCATTCCTGAAATTAAAGTATGGGGACATAGAGAAGCAGGCATGTCAGGACTTCTGGCACATGCTGTTTTCAAGAATGTTGATTTTACAAATATATGGAATAATGATGCTAATACTACCGTGGGATGGTCAGAAGGAGGAATTAAGTTAGGAATAACTCACTCACCAGGGCATGCACCAGGTCATGTTACTATTCATGGACATGGCGTATATCATGCAGGAGATCTTCTTTTCACTGCTCATAGTGGCAGAGTAGATTTACCAGGAAGTGACCCTATGGCACAATGGAGTAGTGTTCTATATGCACGTAATTTACTTAGAACTCTCCCTAAAGAATGGAGACTCATACCTGGGCACAGATATGATTGGATAGATGGAACAACTCCTGATTGGGTAAGTATTGAAGAGGCTTTGAAACATAACTTCTCTCTCAACTCATCTGTATTAGAAAGCTTAGGTGGTGATTAAATCGTTAGAATTGAAGTGAAATATGAAGGAGATTTACGTTGTACTGCAACACATATTCCATCTGGTAAAAAATTAATCACTGATGCACCTATCGATAATCATGGGAAAGGAGAATCTTTCTCTCCAACTGATTTATTGGCTACCTCGATGTTGACTTGCATAATGACTATTATTGGAATAAAAGCAGAAAAAAAGAATATGCAAATAGAAGGAATGTATGGTAGTGTGGAAAAAATAATGACTTCCAATCCTCGTAGAATTAGTAGATTGGAAATAAGAATAACACTGCCAAATAATAACGATATTAGTGATCGAGAATGGCTAATTACAGAGGGATGTGATTGCCCAGTATGTCATTCAGTAAGTGAATCTATGGAAATTGATATAAAATTCAATGATTAATTGGTCTTATCTATTCTATCTCTAGAAATTTTAAATTTGTCAATTATCTCTTCTGTCAGGCCTTTCTTTACTTGTCCTTCCCTTTCTAATGCAGAAATTGTTGCTAAAACTATACTTTCAGTATCAATTTCGAAGAATCTTCGTAATTTAGAACGATCGTCTGAACGACCGAAACCATCGGTTCCTAATACCACATAATTCCCACCAACCCAGCGTTGAATCATTTCTGGAACTGCAATTATATAATCTGATACAGCAATTGTAGTGATTTTATCGCCAAAACATTGTGAAACATAAGAGGAATTTTCTTTATCCGGATAGAGGCGATTGGTTCTTTGAGATTCGAGCCCTTCTCTCCTTAGTTCGCCGTATGAGGTCACTGACCATACCTCTGAATTAATATTATAATTAGATAAAATCTCAGATGCTTCTATGACATGAGAAAGTATAGGACCTGATCCTAAAAGCCTCACTAATGGATCATCATTATCCTTTGATTGGATTAATTCATATGCTCCTTTAATTATATTTTCATCTACACCTTCTGGTTTAGAAGGCTGTTGTTCATTTTGATTATATAGCATTATATAGTGGAAAACATCAAGATTATCACCCCACATTTCATTAATTCCATGCCTGATAATCGTTGCTAGCTCATATGCATATGCTGGGTCCCAAGAGCGACAATAAGGGACAGTACTGGCATGAAGTAAAGAATGCCCATCTTGATGTTGAAGTCCTTCTCCATTCAGAGTGGTTCTACCTGCTGTTGCGCCCATTAAGAATCCTCTAGCTCTGGCATCTGCTGCTTGCCAAATTTGATCATTTACACGTTGAAATCCGAACATTGAATAAAATATATAGAAAGGCATTGTTGGAGTCATTGCATGAGAATATGATGTTGCCGAGGCTATCCAAGAAGCTATAGAATTCGCTTCTGAAATTCCTTCTTCAAGTATTTGGCCATTTTTAGATTCTCTATATTTCATTATCATTTTATGATCGACTGGCTTATATTTTTGCCCTGATTGAGAGTAAATTCCAAATTCGCTGAATAAAGGATCCATCCCGAAGGTTCGTCCTTCGTCTGGAATAATTGGAACAATTTTTGACCCTATTTCTGATTTCATTAAATTTCTTAATAATCTAACAAAAGCCATGGTAGTTGATACTTTTTGGCCCTTAGGTGTGCCTCCATCAAACTCTGAATAAGTTTCTTTTTTAGGTAATTCAAAATCTATTTTAGGAGATTTACGAGATGGAAGATACCCCCCGAGCTTCTCCCGACATGAATGAATATACGACAAAGCATCAGATTCATTATCTAATGAATAAAATGGATTTTCTTGTAAGTTCTCATCTGAGATTGGAATTTGGAGACGATCACGATAGGCGATCAAATCATCAAGACTCATTTTCTTTTTTTGATGAGTAGTGTTTTTACCTGCAAAAGAATCAATTCCCCAGCCTTTGACAGTATGTGCCAATATGACTGCAGGCCTATCAGACTGCAAAGCGGCATGATAGGCTGCGTATACCTTTAGTGGGTCGTGTCCACCACGCCGTAAATTTACTATCTCATCATCTGAGAGACGATTACCCATAGATACTAGAACTTCAGAACCAGAGAATAATTCAGTTCGGAATTCAGTGGGAGATAATGTGCTCATTCGCTGAAAATCACCATCTGTTATTTCTTCTAATCTAGAAAGTAATTCACCATTTCTATCTTGAGCGAAAAGGCGGTCCCAGTTGGTATCCCAGAGAACCTTGAATACATTCCATCCAGCTCCACGATAAAGCCCTTCTAATTCTTGTATTATCTTAGAATTACCACGTACTGGGCCATCTAACCTCTGAAGATTACAATTAACTATGGTGATTAAATTATCGAGTTTTTCTCTACCTGCCACAGCAATTGCTGCGATTGATTCCGGTTCATCCATCTCTCCATCTCCCAAAAAAGAATATACAGTACTTTGAGAAGTATCTACTAATTCTCGATCTGTTAGATATTTCCAAAACCTAGCTTGCATGACCGCGGCTAAAGGTCCGAGACCCATGGATACGGTAGGATATTCCCAAAAATCTTTCATTAAGCGTGGATGAGGATAAGATGAAAGACCATCTGAAAAAGCCTCTTGTCTAAAATTTGTTAACTGATCACGAGTTATTCGGCCCTCTAAAAATGCTCGAGCATATATTCCTGGGCTACCATGTCCTTGGATGTATAAGGCATCACCAATACCATTGCTTTCTTTACCTTTGAATACATGATTAAAACCTACTTCATATAACGTTGATGATGATGCATAAGTCGAGATATGCCCCCCGATACCGTCTACTCTCCTATTAGCATCAGAGACTATTAATGCAGAATTCCACAAAATTGTATTTTGTATTTCTTTTTCCACTAGAAGGTCACCAGGATAAGGAATTTGATTGTCCCATGGAATTGTATTGACATAGGGGGTTCTAGACGCTGCCGGAATCTCGATACCTAAGTCCTGTGCTTCAGAAAGGACTTCGTGTAATAATAATCTGGCTCTCTCGAGCCCAGCAGAATCTACAACCGAACGTAATGACTCCAGCCATTCATCTGTTTCTTCGGGATCAATATCAGGTAATCGCTGATGGTAATTATTACTGCCCATTTCATCACCTGCCCCTAAGGGGCAGTTTGGCGAGTGCACTGGAGGTTTTGAATCTTCAAGAAATGTTCTCACTTAATTTGGGAACTTTTCGGCCCGGTTTGAATCAAATGACAATGATGTAAAGTACGTATTCCTGCGACCGTGACCGCTGAATCTCCTGAAATACTTCGCTCACCATTCCAATGGTTAGCTGTTTGTAAAACAGTTTTTACACCAGCTAAATTAAGTGGGTCTACTTTTAATTCAACTACGACTTCATCAACCTCTCCTAGCCATTTTAAAGTTGCATTAATTGACTTTTTAGCTAAACCATGCCTTTGCGCAGAACTTCTGACCCAGTATCCTAAATTCCATTGGGCTTGAACCGTTCGAGTTACATTATCAAAACCAATTAACCCCAATAAACTATTATCCCAAGGCCTAATCATTACCCAATGATGCATTAGTCCACTTCTTCCCATTTTTTCAGTTTCTTCTAAAAATGATTCTATTTGCTCGAGAAAAGGGTTATCGGGATTTATCCAAGGCATCGCTCGGCTTACTTCTGGCCATGTTTCTTCAAATGCTTCTAAAAGCTCTGAACTATAAACTAAATTTGCTGGACGAAGAACTAGTCCTTCATCGACCCGAATAGATGAGGTTGCGCGTCTCAACACAGTTACCGGAGACCCATCTAATCCATCAGTCCTACGGAATGTGGTCTTGGCTATCAAGGCCTTAATTTCCTCTTAGCAGTGAGGAAACTTTCGTCACCTGGAATTATTTTTTGAGCACTATTAAACATCTTATCTACTGCTTGGGCGCGCCCTATTCGTTGCAATAATGCACCGATTGGATAAATTAGTTTTGAACGATTGCCAAGATGTGGTCCAACTTCATCAAGCAAAACAGTTGCTTGGGCTGTATCCTTTGATCTTGCGGCCTCCATAGCGGCCTTAACCTGCAGAGCCACCTCACGATCAGTCCATCTTTCTTGTTGTGGCCAAGGCCAATAATTAGGT
>JAJPRD010000006.1 GCA_023700255.1 Candidatus Thalassarchaeaceae archaeon
TATTCTAACTAAAGCAAAGAGATTACAAGTAATAGGTCTTGGCAAAGAATAGTGATAACATGGCAGTAGACAATAGCCGATTGAAAGGATTTTACAAACTATCCGTCCCTGAAAGAAGAGATAAATTAGCAGAGATAGCAGGTTTAACTGACGAACAAGTTCAAGCATGGGCTAATGCAGAATTATCAGAAGAAGCTGCGGACCGTATGATAGAGAACGTAGTAGGGAGATATTCACTACCAATAGGGGTCGCTACTAACTTCATCATTGATGATGAACATTACTTAGTACCATTCGTTGTTGAAGAAGCAAGCGTAGTTGCTGCTGCATCCAACATGGCAAAAAGATGCCACGCTAAAGGGGGCTTTAGGTCAAACAATACTGACCCCATAATGATAGGTCAAATTCAAATTGTAGATTGCGAAGATCCTGAGGCATCGAGAGATTCAATACTAGCAGCCAAAGATCAATTGATTCAGTCATGTAATGAGGTTGACCCGATATTAGTTAAATTCGGAGGAGGATGCAAAGACGTAGAAGTCCGAATAATAGAAACCATGTCTGGACCTATGGTTATTGTCCACATACTTGTAGATTGTAGAGATGCTATGGGAGCTAATGCAGTCAACACAATGGCTGAAACCATTGCCCCTAAAGTGGAATCATTGTCAGGAGGGACTGTCATCCTGAGGATCATCAGCAATTTAGCCATACATAGACTGGCAAGAGTTAGCGCTATATTCACTGCTGAAGAAATGTCTGATAAAGGAGACCCGGCACAAGGCTCTGAAGTCATCGATGGAGTAATACAAGCATACCATTTTGCTGCAGCAGACCCATTTAGAGCAACCACTCACAACAAAGGAATCATGAATGCTATTTCACCGATAGCAATCGCATGTGGACAAGATTGGAGAGCAATTGAATCAGGTGCTCACTCGTATTGTGCCCATGAAAAACAGTATAGTTCAATGACACACTGGGAAAAAGACTCAGAAGGTAATTTAGTTGGTTCAATTGAATGTCCTATGGCCGTCGGACTAGTCGGAGGTGCAGTAAGAATACATCCTGGGGCTCAAGCAAATGTCGCACTCTTGGGAATAAAAAGTGCTAATGATTTAGCTAAAGTAATGGCTGCTGCTGGTATGGCACAAAACTTAGGAGCACTCAGAGCATTAGCCACTGTAGGAATACAGGCAGGACATATGAAACTACATCTAAAAAATATGATTAGTGCAGCAGGAGCAATGGATCATGAGATCGACATAGTCGCAAACATGGTAAAACAAAGTGGTGAAAGAATCACTATGGCAATAGTAGAAACTGCAATACTAGAAATTAGGGAAAAGTAAAATTCTAATTTTTGTTTTAAGTTTCAGAGACATTCCCCTCTTCTGTAAATTCAGTTATCGTCATTTGCTCATCCGGAGCGAGAGATGCTGCAAGTTGAGCACTGGTAAGTCCTGCTTTAGCAGCTTCAGAACGGAACCAGGAGCGCACTGCACGATAGTCAACCTCTGGGCATCCGAAATATTCAGCGAATCTGCGAGTAGTAGTTAGACGACGAGTCAAACCATCACGGCGTCTATCGATTAGACCTAAGTTTGCTAAATCCCTCACGTGATCGTATGCCCTTTGTCCAAGCATTTCCACTAACTGAGATTGAGCCATCGGCTGGTGGTAAGCAATTAATGCAGCAGCCGGAAGAAGCCTCTGAGGAGTATCTGGACGGAAAGATTCTGGTAAATGAGGGGAAAGACTAGGGCGAACTTCAAATATCCATCTTCCAGATACTTCTGTCAATTGCAATGCAGAATCTTGCCTCCTTTTGATTCGTGCCTGTAACTCAGATAGGGCTAACTTAACATCCTCTGAAGATTTATCAACCGTTTTAGAAAGTTCATCTGTAGACATGGAGCGACCAGAGGTAAACATTATTGCTTCGAGAATAATTGAAAGACTAGCATCACTCATTCATTATCGCTCCTTCATAAATTGATGCTTTCGGATTAATACGGTTAGTTAGAGTAGAAAAATCATCATCTTCAAAATGTAGATTCTTCAATTTAATTTGACCATCAAGATCTTGAGATACTTCAGCATATCCCCTATGAGTCAAGAAAAGAGAAGAAACTAAAGCAGTCACTTGAGCTTCTGATTCTGCTTCCTCTAAACTTAATCCTGACTGGATTGAATTTTGCTTTAAGACTTCGACTATATCACTAAGATTAGTTGTAGTTTTTTCTTCTACGGTACGGCTACGCAATGCATCCCAAGTTCTTTTTAAATCATCTTCAAGATTTTCAACATGTAAGCTACCTCCGAATCGAGCACGAGCTTTTTCATTTGCCTCACGACGTTCTTTGGCGATTTGCTCCCTCATTTTTTGTTCTTCTGAAAGCCTACCTGCTGCTTGAAGCCCCATTAATAATTCACCTAAAGTCACAGGTCGACCTTCTTCACGGTGTATTCTCCCTTCAAACATACTTGGAAGAACATCACTGGCAGCACCAGTAAGTACTCCTATTGAAAAATTATAATCTTCATCTGAAAATTCAGTTTCCCAAGAATCTTCAAAATCCCACGATTCTTCAACTTCTTCATCAATAAGAGAACGTTCTTGTCTTTCAAGAAGAGTACTTGCTTGGCCCCGAAGTATTGTCCATGCCATTCGAACTAACCTTCCACAAGTGGGTAGGTCTATATTTTCAGAGTGACTTATTCTTTGGTTAAATAATTCCAAAAATACTGAAAGATCTACATCCCAGGGGTCAAGGTCACTATTTTGAAACATTTGAAAAACTAGAGCTACAGACCTATCGAATGGGTCTATCAAAAATTGATGCTCGGCTTCTTCAACCAACGACAACTCCACTAAACGATCTAAATATTGACTAGTTTCAAGATCTGCCTCGCCACCAAGTAATCGAGAGACTATATCATCCCTCATAGTAGAACCATCAAAAACAGACACAAAATTACCTCATTCAATTTCTATCTCAGACGATTTAACCTCGTCACTATTACTCTCTGCATTATCCTCATCTACTAACGTATTATGGAGAAGATTAGCTTCTTCAATATCTTCGGTCCAATCCTCAGTCCGCTCCCTTAATGCTTCTAAATCTCCATTGTTCGGGAGATTTGAAATTTCATCAGGCACCTCCATATCATCTACATCTAGTCCTGCTCTTTCGGCAAGGCCGCCTAGAGACTTAGGTGCACCCAAAGGTTCAGGAACCCTAGGCATTTTTTCTGGATCTGGTAATACTAATTCGGAGCGCTCATCATCAGATTGCTTTCTGGCTGCTTCTTCTTTTTCTATCTCTTCACTCATTTGTAATGCAGCAGCACGGTCGAAATCAGTAATTCTTCGACTACAACCATCACCAGCATGAGTAATTCCAATGTGATGATTTGCAAGATTCAAACTAACTTTTCTTAATGTCACCATGATAAATTGGGCTCTCTGAGAACGCATCAAACATAGAGTAGCTATTAATTCAGAATTAAATGGATCTAAGTTTTGATCGACCTCATCGAAATAATAGAATGGACTTGGTTCATAATCTTGTATAGCGAATATTAATGCCAGGGCTGCCATTGATTTTTCACCACCTGAGAGTAAGTTTCTACGAGTTTTGCTACTCTTACCTGGAGGAACACAATCCATCTCTAAACCCCCATCAAATGGATTCTTCATATTCTCTAATCTAAGACTACCAATCCCACCAGGTTGGAGAAGCTGATAAACACGGCTAAAGTTTCTGTTGACATGCTCGAAGACTAATAGGAGTCTCTTTTTCCTTTCAGACTCTAATCTATCTGCAATACTAACAAGGTCATCACGCCTTTGTCGGAGTGTTTTACCATCCTCTACAAGGCCTGCAATACGCTCTACAGCAACATCATATTGTTCAATTGCTAACATATTGACATCACCTAGATGACCGAGGCGACGTTCGAGTCCCTGCACTACTCTCTCCGCCTCGGCCACTGTAGGTAATTGGATATCTGCAGATGGAACCTCAATATGTTCTGCTGCTAATTCAGAAATAATTTCATTGACTGTTTCTCTTTTCTGATTAATCTGAATGTTTAGGTCCTCGACTCGAGAACCGAATGTCTCGCGTTTCTGAGAACTCGACTCTAAGTTAGCCCTCAAAATTGCTCTTTCTTCTACTATAACCTCTCTACGCTGTGTAAGGATCTGTTGTTCTTCATTAAATTGTGAGGCTTGACCTTTCAAATCAACTAATAATTCTCTTGATTTAGTTATAGACGATTTTAAGGTATTAATGAAACTCTTAGTGTCTGACACTAATGATTCTTTCTTTTGGATTTGCCTCGCAAGTTCAGATAATCTATCTGAGAGAATATTCATTCGTTCATTCCCACTAAGTATTGCGGCATCAGAAATAAGTCTTGTACGCTCAGCATCTGTCCTGGTTTTCTCAGCATTCCGTAATATTTCTGATAAATGGTCGGGAGTGTGATTTTGTAATGCAGTAGCTGCATTTACCCTTTCCTCGAGTGAATCAAGATGTTTTTGATTTGAAACTTCTGCTGCCTCCTTTGCGCTGACAAAAGACCGCTCAGCAAGAGTGAATTCTTCTCTCGCAGATAATATTTTTTTACCTATATCTTCAACATGTTTCTGAGCGCGCGACAAATCAGATTTCCATTCACGTATTTTCACTGATTGATCACTATCGTCAAGACCATGGATTTGGTCACGAAGTATCTGCTGATTAGTTCTTAATTCCCTTAATGCAGCTTCCACTGTTGAATAAAGTAGATTTGCTTCTTCAACCGCCCTCTCAAGTCTTTCATTACCTAATTGCCCTGGATTACCTCCTCCGAAACTAGGTCTTGATGAACCAACTGGTGAGCCTCCAGTCATAGCGCCAGAACCTTCGATAATATCTCCCTTTAGGGTGACCATTCGAACACCGCCCATATTCTTACGCGCTATTTCCATAGATTGCACAATAAGCGTGTTCCTAGATGCATACCTTACAGCAATATCAATCTCTAAATCATAATCTAACAAATCATGAGCGAAACCAAGAATCCCTGGGTTTCGAGCAACAATTAGAGTCCTTCCTTGAGGCCTTGAAATGTTTAGCTTGTTGAGAGGGAGGAAAGTTGCCCTTCCGCCGCCATTGAGTCTCAACCACTTTATACAAGACGCTGCAACCTCATCATTCATCACAACAATACTTCTAAGACCATTTCCAAGAGCTAGTGCCAACGCTTCTTCGTTAACTGGGTCTTTAGGGGAACACAGTTCCCCCAGTGTCCCAAGAATTCCTTTGATATCCCCGCTTTGACGTAATTTTGTGAGAGCCGCGATAGTACTTGCAGAACCTGGCCTATTCGCCTTCGTTTCTTGACGGGCTCGTGCTTTAGCCAGCTCAACTTCTGAATCTCGTGCTCTGACTTCTGCTCGGTCACGATCTTCTCTTAATGCAATTTCTTGTTTAGTCAATCTTTGAAGTTCATTTGCAAGACCAGTTCTATCTAATTTTTTACCACCATCTTGTAATTCTTCACCAACTAACTCCAGATCGTCACGATTTAGTGTTGCCTGCTCATATTCATCTTCGAAATCAGCTAACTTTTCGGAGGCTATCTGAGCAGTTTGTTCAGCCCTATCAGATTCTAGTTTGGCTACTGAATAATTCTGATGCTTTTCTGAAACTAAATCGGTCGCTTGGCCAAGTGCGCGATTTAAGTCGCGACCATGCCTATCTCCTGACTGAATTGCCTCCCTAGCTTGTTTCTCATCTAACGCGGCTCTATCCAAATCATCTTCAGCAGCAGACAATGATGCTGTAGCCAAATTCAACTCTTCTCTGCCCTTGAGTATAGCCGATTCTGCTCCCTGGTAATCGTCACGAATAATCTCAATATCTTCATCAGCATCTTCAATGATTTTTAATTGGTCGCCCACCCTATCGGAATTGGTTTCAATATCAATCTCATGTTTTCGAATTGTATCTAATAATTCTTTAGCGTCGCCACTCATTATATCGTCTAAATCGTTCCCTATTTGGACAAGTTCTTCATCAAACTTACCAAGATTGAGGTTACCTGATCGGATATTTTCGGTAAGACCTTTGATTTGTACCGAATAGCTTGAACGCTCTTCACCAAGAAGCCTGACCTCATCTAATCTATTCCTGTATCTAGATTGATGGAGTACAATTTTATTCACATCTAACTCATCTTTCAACTCTTTAAATTTTAATGCCTGTTGGCGCTCTTTGCCTAAACCTTTGAGACGATGCTTTTGTTCCTCTTCAAACAAATCTATTGTTTCAACATTATTCTCTACTACTTTTCGTTGGTTATTCGCTCGACGTATTTCATCATCATAAGCAGTGACTCCAGCTACCTCTTCCAAGACCCCTCTTCTCTTATGAGGAGTCATTGATGCAAGATTAGTGACATCTCCTTGTAATACAATATTGTAGCCATCACCATGTAAGCCTGCTTCGGCCAAAACCCTTCTCATTTCTGTAGCAGTAGATGGATTATCATTAATGTAATAAGATGACACAGTATCATTTTTACGATTTAATCTTACTGAACGAGTAAATTTGACTTCCTCGGTATCAATTCTTAATCTACGCCTTCCATCAATCTCGGGGGAATTCTTGAAAACAAGTGTTGCAGACATATTTCTAGCAGCTTTCCCCCCACCGCCTCCATTGAAAATTAACTCAGAAACGTTAGATGCTCTTAGTGAACGAGTTGATTTAGGACCAAGGACAAATTGTATAGCATCTCCACAATTAGACTTCCCTGACCCATTAGGGCCTGTTATTGCAGTGAATCCTTCTTCAAAAGGGATAGTGATTTCTCCACCAAATGATTTAAAATTTTCAAGTTCAATCCTTACTAGATGCATCCCATCACCATATAATATCAGCAATTTCTCGCTGACATCATTAATTGGCTGCCGCATTTCCGTCTATGAACCTTGAGGATAAATAGAGCGCAGCAATGCGAAAAATGAACCTATTTATTTATGCCGTTATTTACTTACATTAAGCGAAGATTAATTCACAAACGTCCTATGGACATTAATATGAGCACCACAGTCAGGGATGAATTAATGCCCGCTGTAGATATTGCAGTAGTCGGATCAGGCATTGCAGGTTTATTCTTAGCGCATCGTTGTGCTCAGAAAGGTTTGAGTGTAGCATTAATCACAAAAAAAAGCATATCCACATCAAATACGAATTGGGCGCAAGGAGGTATTGCCGGAGTATTGGATCATGAAAATGAAGAGGCGATAGAAGCGCATGTTGCCGATACATTATCTGCTGGTGCAGGATTATGTGATGAAAAAGTAGTTAGATCAGTTGTACTAGAAGCAGCAGATCGGATAAGAGACCTAGTAAAACATGGAGTTCGTTTCGATAAAAATGAAAGGGGAGATTATGATACTGTTAGAGAGGGTGGTCACTCTGACCAAAGAATATTGCATTCAAAAGATGCGACCGGAGCTGAAATTGAAAGGGCTTTGACGAAATCAACATCTGGTGAAATTGATGAAAGATTTACAATATTAGAAAACTGGATGGCGATTGACCTCATTCAAAGAAAACATGGTGATCCGAGGGAGGGAGTAGTTGGTTTATGGTGCCTATCACCATCTGGAGTAGTCCATACTTTACCTGCAAAAACAATAGTTCTAGCAACCGGAGGAGTTGGATATCTTCATCGATCCACAACTAATCCATCTATTGCGACAGGAGATGGAGTAGGGATGGCACTACGTTCAGGAGCAGATATCAAAGACATAGAATTCATACAATTTCACCCTACATCCTTAGCGGTGAATGACTCGAGACCTTTCTTAATCACAGAAGCTATGAGAGGCCATGGCGCAGTATTAATGACGAATGAAAATTATAATCATTGGAAAAAATCAGAGAGTACGAAACCTCAAGATTACTCTTTTATGAAGAATTACTCTGAAATGGGGTCACTAGGGACAAGAGATATTGTTGCTAGAGCTATCGATGCTGAACTTAAGAAAAATGGAGACGAACATGTCCTCTTAATCACTGAGCATTTGAAAAGAAATAAACTAATAGAAAAATTCCCTAATATAAATAAAAAACTATTTTCTTATGGGATTAATCTAGGTCCAGACCCTATCCCTGTCATACCTGCGGCACATTACATGGTAGGAGGAGTCACTGTAAATGAACATGGGCATGCGTTAGTTGATGGTGAAAAAATGCCAGGACTTTATGCAATAGGGGAAGTTGCCAGAACTGGCTTACATGGGGCTAATCGGCTAGCATCAAATAGCCTACTTGAAGCAGTAGTATATTCAGAAAGAGCAGCTGCTGACTTGATTCAAAATGCCAAGAAAAATGAATTACAGCAATTGCCAGAAGTAATCCCTCTATGGCGTGCAGATAATCTCGTTACGTTAATAGAACATGCACCTCTACGTGCAGATTTAGATGCTTTAAGGACAACTATGACCATGGATGTAGGGATAGTGAAAAGTAATGCTAGACTAAAGAGAGCTCAGAGAAGAATTATTCATTTAGAAAATGAAGTTGAAATAATCTGGGAAAGTTGTAAACCCACCCAAGATTTAGTGGAATTAAGGAACCTCATCCATGTGGCAAAAATTGTAGTAAGCGCATCTTTAGAGAGGAAAGAAAACGTCGGTTTACACTATAATAAAGATTATAATAATTAATCAAATTTAGATGAATTCTCAATTCCTTTAATTAAACCATGTAATATTGCATTACAGGGAGTAGGTATCCCTTCAGCTTCGCCTCGAAGAACAACTGCCCCACATAAAGCATCAATTTCTGTTGGTCGACCTGCCATTATATCTTGAAGCATCGAACACCTATTTTCAGGAGATATCACCACGACATCTCGAAGGTATGTCTCTAATTCAATATCTCCAAGATCAACCCCACTAGCACGTGCAACTATTGCGGCTTCACGCATCGCCTGCATAGATTGCTGCCAAAGAGAATTAATCTCTAAAAGGGCCCCGTTTCGAACCCCTGCAATAGCACAAACTGGATTAATAGCGACATTTATTAGTAATTTTTTCCAAATAATCTGTTGGATATCGTCACTTAATACTGCGTTCAAATCAGCATCGTTGAGCATGTTAAGCAGATACTCTGCTTTGTTATTTTCAGAACCATCCAATGCTCCGAAAGTTATACAACCTCTGCCTACCCAGTGAACTACACCCTCACTATTTCGCCAAGCAGCATGAGTTATAGAACCAACAAATACACGATCTCTCCCTATTCGATGAGCTAATATCTCTGCATTCCCTAATCCATTTTGAATCGTCAAAGCATAACCCTCGGGAGTAAGAACCTCAGATGCTATCTGAGTTAATGCAGGAGTATCGAGTGTTTTACCACAAATTATTGCAACATCACAAGTTCCCCTTATTTGCTCTGAAAGAGAACCAGATTCGCTGTCAACTACTAAATATCTTTCAGATGGAACGACTTCTATACTACCTTCAGGAGTATGAAGAACTAAACCCATATCTGAAAGATTGGAGGCAGTACGACCTCGAGATACGCATATGATATCTGCATTTGTATCAGCTAAGGCGCCTAGAAGGATCCCTCCAATTGAACCCACTCCAATAATCGCAACTCTCAATTTAAGCAACCACCTATAGGACACTTTGAAACAAAATGAAGAGTCAAACTATCAGATTCTTGTGAGATCCAGAACACTCTCCAGGCATCAGTATTATCGTTCAAATCAATATTAATATCTGCTGAACCATTTGCAAGAATTAAATTCGGGACAGATATGTTTAGAGAATCATCATCCCTTAAATTACTGGATACATCAAGAATCAAAGTTATGTCATTTTCAACTCTTGAATTAATGGTTAAATCAGAGAATGATAAACCAGAGTCAGTTAAAACTGAACCACCAATATCTAAATCTAGACCCGATATAATAACTCTGGAGAATGAATTGACAGTATTGCAATTCACTAACCAACCATTCTCTGGGAGTAATATACTCCGGCCATTATAATCCCCATCAACAATAAGTGGATAACCGCTTGCTAAAGTGAAATTTTCATCGGAATTAGAATCAAGTGTTGGAATCATGTTATTTGATGGACATACTGGAGAACCATATGTGTCTGAAAAAAATATTTCGCCCGCTTGAATCCCTAGGGGTATACCATCATCAGGTGAGACATAAATTCCAACATAAGAGTCATTAATTGGTAAGTTCCAAAATTTTTTGGTTCCATCATCTTGATTGAATTCAACCACAGGAGCCATTCGATAACCACTAATTCCTGAATTACCGATTTCTAATGACTCCCAGCCACCTTTCTCTGAGATTAAGCATAATTCATTTACCCCCTGTGAAATAAAATTTGATTCTTCAAACGACCAAAAAGGATTCTCACTAACTGATAAGTTTCCCGATTGATTGCCAATTACTTCAACTGTATTACAGATTCTAGAATTAGGCATATCTGCATCCCTATACCAAACTGGTCCCGGAGATGTCACTCCATCATATTTAACAGCCAATATGTGCTCTAAACGAATACCTTGAGATTCTACAATAAATCTCATTTGGACCGGTGTCATATCACCTGGTTCATTGTCATAAATTGAGAAATTAAATACCCCCGTATTACTCTGACTAATATCTTCGAAGTTACAAATTAGTCCCGTAATAAAACATTCAGAATCAACACTCCATCTTTCATTATTACCATCAATTAAAACCTGTATTGAACCAGATATTGGAATTACTCCCAACGGTTCTAAATTAAAGAGATTAGAACTACCATTCCATTCATCACTCGATAACTCAACATCCCAACTTGTAACATCTAATCCTCCATCCCATTCTGAAATTTCCTTGACAGGATGTAATCCAGGAAACCCGAATAGCAGGGATGCAACAACAATAGTAGCAAATATATTACGAAATTTAGTATCAATACCAGATGCTTCATCAACTACTAAAGCCATAGGTATATGCTCGCCACTGAACCTCCTCCAGGAGGCTAAGGATGCAAGAATTAACCAAGGCCAAAATGTAGTTTTCAAGAATACTATGCACATCATACCAAGAGTCACTAAGAATATTGAAGTTTCATTTTCACTAGAATCTAAATCCTTGGGGCCTATTAGTGAATGTAATATGCGATCACCTGGAAAACCGGGTATTGGTAAAAATAGAATCCAACCAATCGTAGATAATCCCATACCTGCAAGGGCTAATGGATGAACCCATTGGAGCTTTACTGAAATATCTGAACCAATAAACAGGTTAGCTATTAAATCCGCTATAATATTCAGAGTTAGTGACAGCGGTTCGGAAACTGATTCAGGAGGAGAGGAAGAAGTTAAGTTAAGTCCAATTAGTGATAATATTGCCCCCGATATCAAGAACACAAATGGCGATGATGATTCGATTATACCTAATGAACGACGATTAGGGTAGGGAATTGCATCAACTCTCTTTTGGCCAAAAATTCCAACAATTCCAAATGGCCAAAAAGGAGAAATTAATGGGAATGCGATCGGCACGAGATTACCTACATCAACTTCAAAAAATGAGGCAGAGTATTTACGAAGAATATTGGCAAATAAAGCAACTAAGAAAATTGGTATACTAAAATAGATTAATGACTCTTGAATTAAATCATATGTGATCAATGAGTCACTTATCTGGAATTGAGATATCCAATAACTACCGGCTAATGTTGTGAATGAAAACATAGTTAGCCAAATTAACGACTGTTGCCAAAGAGGGACATTTACAGGATCTACAGGATAACTGATCACGGTTAAAATAGGAGGATTTCCTTCATCTAATAGCCCTAACATACTTAGTGGCTTTAGATGTTTATTTAATCGGATAAGACATGAACTAATATTTTCATTATCACGGCTATTTATTTCCCAAGACATATCACTAATACTAGACTGATTACCTATAACGAAATACCGACCACATATGGTTTCAAGTAACTCTCGCTGATTCCAAGTTTCCTTATCAATTACAATTGATTTTATCTCAGACATCGCCACCCCTCCTTCGTATTTGATTACTGAACATAGATTACCCCCTATCAAACCGTGTGTGTCGCTATGCGACTAAGGTTTGCATAAGTTACTTGTTTTTGAATCTCTTGAGACGGAAGGTTTCTTCTCTTTCCATCTCTTCCAATCTTAGTTGAATAAATGATTGGGCTTCCTTCATTTCTGGGATAACAACAAATTCGAGAGCATTTACACGCCTTTTAGTCGCTTCAATCTCTTCAAGAAGTCGCTTCAAAGTAGCTTCCATTTCTGCGGCTTTCACGATTTTAGAAATTAATACAGAATATGAATCAGCTGATTCATCAATATAAGGTGAACCGCCGATTATTCCAGTCGGCCTCGTTTCAACAGTTGTTGTAAGATTTGTACCATCTACTTTCGGAACCACTACACCCATGATATTCCTTCTAGATACCATTACTTCTGGACCAGAGGTTGCTGCAATTGCTGCACTTTTAACCGCTAACCCACCTTCTATAGATGATGCTAAAGCAATTGACTTAACTGCATCACGATATGTCCCTACAAGCTCCTCTCTAGCTTTAATCATCTCTGCTAATAATGTACGGAATTCGAAAAATAAACCATCTCTTTTCATTTTTAGAAGATTATAACCACTTGATGTTTGTTTAATCCTACGTTTCAGATTAATTAGTTCTGAGCGGGTAGGCTTGATATCTAGTGCCATATTTCTCACCTCCTAACTATAATTCCCTAAATTGACTCATTCTTTTTTATCAGTTGGATGATATTTATCAATCCACTTCTGATCTAAACGTACAAGATATTTTGTATCGATATTTGAGAGTAGTTCCCATGCTAAATCAAGAGTTCCTTCTTGAACTGGACGATCTTCATCACGACTTTGTCTCAGGAACTTATCCTCAAATATATCAGAGAATTTAAGCAGCTGTAAATCACGTTCATTTAGAGCATCTTCACCCACAATCGCCACTAAACCACGTAATTCTCTTCCCTGAGCATATGCTGCGTAAAGTTGATCCGATACTGATTTATGGTCTTCACGGGTTTTACCATCACCAATACCTGCATTCATAAGCCTAGATAGAGATGGTAGTACATTAATCGGAGGATAAATTCCTTTCTGATGAAGCTCACGAGAAATTACTATCTGTCCTTCAGTGATGTATCCTGAAAGATCAGGAATAGGATGAGTAATATCATCACCAGGCATTGTCAATATCGGGAATTGAGTGATAGAACCTTTCTTTCCTTTTATTATCCCTGCGCGCTCATATAACATTGCTAAATCCGTATACATGTATCCTGGATAACCTCTACGACCTGGTACTTCTTCACGAGCAGCACCAATTTGACGTAATGATTCACAATAGTTAGTCATGTCCGTATAGATAACCAATACGTGATAATCTTTCTCAAATGCAAGATATTCAGCAGCAGTAAGAGCTAATCGTGGAGTAATTAATCTCTCAACCGCTGGGTCATCTGCAAGGTTAACGAAAAGACAAGCGTTCTCTAGAGCGCCAGTTCTCTCTAAATCATGCACGAAGAAATTATATTCTTCAGCTGTAATACCCATTGCACAGAAAACTACTACGAAGTCATCATCGCTGTCAACTAGTTTAGCTTGCCTAGCGATTTGTAATGCAATGTCATTGTGAGGAAGTCCTGAAGCACTAAAGATAGGTAATTTCTGTCCTCTAACTAATGATGTACAAGCATCAATTGCAGATATCCCGGTTTGAATAAATGTATCAGGGCTCTGGCGCGAATAAGGGTTAATAGCTGCACCAATGATGTCAGCCATTTCATCTGCCACAATAGCAGGTCCACCGTCTCTTGGACGGCCTGCGCCATCAAGAATTCGTCCAATCATATCTGTGCTAACAGGTAATTTGAATACATCCCCAAGGAATTTTATCCCTGTTTGCCTATCTATTGAAGCAGTACCTTCGAAAACCTGGACAATAACCTGATCATCAGATGTATCTAGGACTTGTCCATTCTTCAAAGTACCATCAGTAAGTCGTAATTCTACGATTTCTCCAAAAGCAACAGGTTCGGTTTTATTAAGGAACACAAGAGGTCCCTTTACGTCAGTGATTGTTCTATATTCTTTTCCAGTCATTTATACCACCTCTCAGTTATCCTCCATAGTCTCGGCAATTTGTTTTTTCATAGTTTCTACCATTTTATCGATTTTACCATCATAACCCGATTCGAACCTTCCTCTCATGAGATCAGTACGTGCTGGCACGTTAACTACATCCTCAAGAGAAGCGCCTCCTGCAAGGGCTTTCTTTGATTCTTCCTGGAATGTAAGAATAGCATTAGCCATAGTGTACTGGAGTTTTAAGTCAGTATACGTATCTACATCATGGAATGCATTTTGTTGGAGGAAAAATTCTCTAATCATACGAGCTACTTCTAGAGTCAGCTGTTGGTCAACTGGCAAAGCATCTGAACCAACTAATTGAACAATCTCTTGTAACTCTGCTTCGACTTGAAGTAAAGCACTAATCTCAGTTCTGATTTCAGGGAAATTACTATTGATGTTATCCCTATACCATTGATCAAGCGAAGGAGGATAAAGTGAATAAGAGTTTAGCCAATTAATTGCTGGGAAATGCCTTTGTCTTGCAAGACCTGCATCTAGACCCCAGAATACTTTAACGATACGTAAAGTTCCTTGACTAACTGGTTCTGAAATATCCCCACCGGGTGGTGATACTGCACCAATTACTGATACTGAACCATCGCCTCCTGCAAGAGTTTCAACACGACCTGCTCTTTCATAGAATTCTGCAAGACGGCTGGAAAGATATGCTGGATAACCTTCCTCACCTGGCATCTCTTCTAGACGAGAGGATATTTCTCTCATTGCTTCAGCCCAGCGACTAGTTGAATCTGCCATTAGAGCCACATCATAGCCCATATCTCTGAAATATTCAGCAATTGTAATCCCAGTATATACTGAAGCTTCTCTTGCTGCAACAGGCATATTTGAGGTGTTAGCAATCATAGTAGTTCGATTCATCAAAGCCTCTCCTGTTTTAGGATCCATAAGATGAGGGAATTCATCGAGAACTTCAGTCATTTCATTACCACGCTCACCGCATCCAATGTAAACAACAATATCTGCATCTGACCATTTAGCCAGTTGCTGCTGAGTTACTGTTTTCCCTGAGCCGAATGGACCAGGAATTCCAGCAGTTCCACCCTTAGCAAGTGGGAAAAGGAAATCTAAAATCCGTTGACCTGTTTGCAAAGGAACCTCTGGAGCATGCTTCTTCGTGAATGGACGAGGTGTTCGGACGGGCCATTTTTGCATCATCTGAACTTCAGTACCATCTTCGAATGTACAAACAGTTTGAGTTACATTAAATTCCCCAGAATTAATACTCTTAATCACGCCGGAAGTCCCAGGAGGAACCATAACTCTATGTTCAATAGTTTTGGTTTCTTGGACTGTCCCAAGAATATTACCAGAAGATACTGAATCCCCTACCTTAGCTGTTGCATTAAAGGCCCAAATTTTTTCTAAATCAAGTCCGTCAGCATCAACTCCTCTTTTGATGAAAACTCCCATAGTCTTCTCAAGTTCAGGTAAAGGTCTCTGAATACCATCATAGATTTTTGTCAAAAGACCAGGGCCTAGTTGAACAGACAAAGTCTGCCCAGTTCTAATAACTGGTTCACCAGGTCTAACTCCTGAAGTTTCTTCATATACCTGTATAACAGATTGGTCGCCGTGTAATTCAATGACTTCTCCCATCAAACCTTCGTCACCAACTCGTACAACTTCATACATTCGTGGCGATATGCCTACTGCGGTTACAACTGGTCCAGAGATGCGATAAATCACTCCATTTTCTTCACTCATATTTAATTCACTTCCTTTTATTTTTTTCTAGGATTTACTTCCACAAATCGACTCCTAGTGCCGACTTGATGGACTCTCGGAGGGTATTATCCTCTTCGGTCCCAATACCCAATACTGTGGGCGTGATACTTTCAGAAAGTTGTGTTCGCAATCTTTCTGGTAGACTTAATAGATCAGAATTATCAATTACAATAACTCCAACTTCTTTTTCATTTAATAGAGACTTCATTGTTGAAGTTAATTCTTCTAGGTTTTCTGGATTATGTAATCTCAAAATTCCTGCAAGTTGGAAACCGAGGGTGAAATCAAGAGAACCTACTACAGCTATTTCCATATTATTCACCTCAAAAATCCATATGCGCTTCTAAAACCTCTGAAGTGAGGCCAATCGTCTTCCCGCGCACAAGAAGACGTAGATTTTGAATTTCAAGCACTTTTCGCTCGATATAGTAAATTACGGGGAATGATGAAACTGGGTTGAGATACGCGAAACGCCTTAACATTGCGTGCCTTTTATGAGTCAGTAAAGATGCTATAGGATCTAGTGAGCCAGTTATATTCGACTGTTCTAGTGCTTCATCAAATCCTTCATCATCAAATGAATTACTACGTCGAAGAGAATCGATTATTGCTTCTTGAGATGTTGCTTGAGATACCTGTGCCATCACTGAATCTTGAATTCTTCCACCCTGAATAACCGTCTGTAAACGTTTGTCTGGAGAAATATTCTGACGTAGTTCACGGAATTGATTAATTATATTACGATGATCGATTTCAGTTCTGATATACTTCATCAGATGGATACTAGAATCTCTTCCTTTAGATACTTTCAACGCATGACCGTAATATTGTCTGTCTAATGCATCTTCCATCTCTTCAAGTGTAGCTTCAGAACCTTCTAATTTTGCTAATTCCTTACCCCAAGGAGTACCTGACATAGCATTAGCAGCCTCAGCTACTGTCTCAGTAGTTCTAACAATTTCAAGCCATATTGAATTCATAGGATTCTCTGAAGGAAGTATCTGAGATTCGATTAATTCATCAGAACAACCTCCATTCACTGCTCGAAGAACTGTCTTAGCCTTCTCATAAGCGAAACGATCAACATAAACCGAAACTATCGATTTAAGTGGCCCTTGGCAGAACCTCATTACTTCAGATAAGTCATTATCAAGATTGTGGAAAAGAGCTGCTTCTACAGCATCAGCTCCACTCATACGAGCTGAATAAATATCCATCTCATTTCGATATCCTAACTCACTGATACTTGCACCTATAGATTCCGGACCTAATTGCAATAATTGCCGCATACGAGTTGAATCGATCAGGGAGGCCTTACGAGCTTTAGCGCGAGCTGAAGCATTGTAAATATTCGAACGACCACTTACTACCCCTGACATATATTCACCTTTTAATTACCAAATAATGTTTTATTTACAGTGCCAAGATTAGATTTCCAAGCTTCTTCTAAACGACTATCAAAACGATAGTCAAGTACTATTGAACCGTCTTTAGATTCGAGGACAAATCCCCCCAACCCATCAACGTCATCACCGAGAGTAAAACTCCCGTTGTCAAGCGCTTTGCGGTCAGTCGAAACTGGGCGGAGAATCATGTCCTTCCCAGATTTACTTGCTTCAGCTAAAAGTGTATTCAAAATATCTGAACGACCATCAAGGTCGGACGCTGATACTGATGCACGTATTGACTCCCAAGTTTCATCTAATTCCTCGCGTTTAGCAATTAAAAGATGTTTCTGGTTAGCCTGTTTAGCTGATGCAACTACTTCTACTGACAACTGGGCGCTCTCTCGCTTAGCACGAGCTTTAGCTTTAGAGGATAAAGAGGAAGCTTCTGCTGTCGCCTCATCCTCAATTTGCTTTGCTTGTTGCTTAGCGGTAGCGATAATCGCTTCGGCTTCAGCTTTCGCTTGGGCCGCGATTTCGTTTGCTAATGCATCCAATGTCATTTCATTACACCTCGTATTTCAATTAATAATTTATAGAAAACCTACAAAATTCTGCTCAGAGCAAGAATAGTGCAAGGAATCCGAAAAGTACGATGGTCTCAGGTAAAGCTGTGAAGATTAGTCCGTTAACGAACTTACTACTATCTTCTGCGATCATTCCTACAGCTGCTGCACCAATCGGTCCTTGGCTCAGGCCAGTTCCGATTCCTGCTAAACCTAGGGCGATACCTGCACCTATTTTTGCGTATGCTTCTACTGTTTGTTCGTTTGCTTCTGCCTGCACGCTACTAGCGATCATTACAACTGATGATAATGCTAGCAACATACTTAGTCCACTCATTTTATTTCTGTTATTCATATTTTTTTCCTCCAATTTTTTTTCTAAGCATTATAGCTTGGAATGTGATATCACTCAACCTCCACGTGGCGAGTGCGGAAACCAAAAGGTAAGAATACCTCTCCGCTAGAATCGTAATATTGCCTCATCCATTCTACGAAATGAAGCCTTGCTGCATGAATATTGGGGCTAAATACTCCAAGACCCCATGCAAATAATTGAACTAGTAACCAACCAACAAAGAAAACTGGGAATAATAAAATATCCACACTACCAGTATCTGCAAGAGTATCTTTCATAGGATCCCACAACATATTTCCTGTTTCAGCTATCTTAACTCCCACAATACCAACTGCGAAAAGACGCACGTAAGAAATTACTGAAGGCATCATTCCAATAGCCTCGATTGGGGCCAAAATTAAACTTATAGCGAGAGGTATGCCATGATAGTTATACAGAGTCCATATTAGAAGGACTACTGCTGATAAAGCGATTATTGCACCCGGTAGCATCATTGATTCAGCCTCATCTGGACCAAGATAACCGTATGAGAACATGAATCCGCCGATGAGTAATACAATCCATACACCATGCTCAAAAAATGCTGCTAATAAACCAACGTGGCCATGATCAGTACCATAGAACAAAACATCCCTAAATCCAATTAATCTACCGAATATAATATGGATAAATCCTAGATAGATTGTCAGTATTATTAAATCTTCGAGATTAGTTGTAACGCGATGGAAAGGATAAGCCAATTCAATACCGAATGGTAGTGATTTATGCCAAGCATGATAATTATTAGATGAGGATAAAGCGGCATCAGGATACAAGAAAGAAAGAGCTTCAGCAGGATTATGGTGATGAGGATGAATTATCTCCCACCCTGCGAATTCAGCGTAAAGATAACCAAATCCAAAGGTCCCTATTCCTATGTAGATGAGGAATTTCCCACCTAAGTTCATCATTTCATTCGAACCTGCACGGCTCATAATAAGCGCGCCAAGAGATATAGTAATCAGACCATACGCCATATCTCCAAGCATCATTCCAAAGAATATTGGATATGTCACAAACATGAATAAAGTAGGATCAATTCTACCGTATGCTGGTCTTCCTACTGCATCAGTCAGCAATTCCATTGGTTTGCTGATTTTTCTATTTTGATATGAAATAGGAGGCATTTCTTGATGGTGAGAATGGTCAGAATGTCCATGACCTCCACCACCTGCCTTCATTACGAACGGGGATACCTCGGTATACAGGCAAGATTCTGAAAGCGCAGATTGTATCTCCTCTGAACGAGACATTTCAATCCAACCATCGATAAAGAATGCATGTTCAGAAACTGCAACTTTAACTGGCGCAGTTAAGACATCATGCTCCCTTTCTAATAATTCTAAACCACATACTAGAGATGACCCGAATTCACTAGTCCACGAATCTATTTCCATAGATAATGATGATTTTTCAGCCGATAAAGAACTTATTTGCTCACGGACTTCAGATAATAACTGAATAGCATTTCCTTGGAGGTTAGTTGGGACATTAATCGCTTGGAAACCAGATTCATTCAGTAGAGATTGAGTGTCATTAGAATCACTATTTCTTACAAAGACTGCGATTACTTTTGTTTTATTGGATAACCCATCAAAGAAAAGACTGTCAGAGGTTATCTTTTCGGCTATATCTAAATCAGTAACGGTTCCAACGAATGAAGAAAGTTCGGAGTAACCGAACAATAACTCTACATCCAAAGTAAGAGATGAAAGTAATTCAAGAACATCTGCTTCCTCTGACAAAGATGACAAACGATTTTCTACAGTATCAAGTTGCGTACTTTTCTCAAGTAAAGATTCTACTGCACCTGGTAATGAACCATCGAGCTCTGAGCGAACCTTACTAGCAGACACAGGTTTTTGAGGACCAGAAACATCAACAAGAGATGCAGCAGAACGTAGTTTCGACAAACTCTTACCTACAGTTTCTGCCTCTTCTTTGGGAGTACCTAAACTAAATCCATCATCTGAGCCATCGTATTCAATAAAATGCAAGGCATTCAGTGCAGCTAAAGTGTCGATTACTCCATCGATCATGTCTTTACTGCCAGCAGCGAGTAAACGACCCATCTGCTGTGTATTAATTTGAGACATGATTTTAACCCCCAATTAAAATTAATTTCTAAATGCATCTAATACGGCTTTGACAGCCTTGTCACGGTTTTTATTACCGGATTTGTGAATGTTTTTTTGGGCTAGATGACCATCGCTTGAAACCGTATCTGCTTCGGAGCCAGCAATTGTACGAGCATCTGAGATCAATCCTTGAGACTCTGAATCAGAATTTGAACGGCCGGATACTAAAATTTCAGATGCATTTTGTCTAGATTGTGAAATTATTGACGATGCTTCTTTTTTGGCATCCGATAGAGTCTCAGTTGCCGCAATCTCTGCATTTTTTATTGCACGTAGAACATCTTCCCTAGCCATAATCAGCACCTGAATATTATTGTCGACCTAAAATAAGTATATGATAATAACCGATGGGCGGCCTAAACTGCATCAAGACAATACTTCTGACATTAACATCAGTACTTACCAAATACCTGTATCTTTCGCGACATAATATGGATACCGAGACCATCGGTGAAAAGGATTGGGAAGAACTACAAAAAAACCTAGAGGCAACGATACCAGTTTATGATAAAATAAATCGTTTTGCAACTCTTGGTCAAGTCTCAAAATGGAGAAGAATGGTTAGAGAACGGTTGCCAAAAGAAGGAAAATTATTGGAAGTAGGTTGCGGGCCAGGGAGCTTCGCTGAAGAAGTTGAAGGGACTGAACTTACATGCCTTGACCCTATCCCTGAAATGCTTCGAGTTGCTGAACCAAGAGTCAATATAATTAGGGAAGAAAGAGGATTTTCTAAGGCCGAGTTTGTGGAAGGTAAAGCTGAATCATTACCATTCGATGAAAATATATTTGATGCAGTATGCACTCTTTTCTCATTCAGAGATTGGTTTGATAAAAGGAAAGGATTGAGTGAAGTATATCGTGTTTTAAAACCAGGCTCATCGATAGTTATCGTTGATCCTGCAAAGATAAACAAGTTACACGGATTACTTGGATGGTTATGGATGAGAACTTGGGTAGGTAGTTATGCCAAAATAGTCTGTAAACAAGATGACCACCCATGGAAATGGCTAACTAAGACATATGTCCATTTTGGAACTACCAAAGATTACCTAAGGATGTTAGAAGAAGTTGGATTTGAAAATCCCCGTGCTAAAGTGATATTTCCTGGAATGGCAACTATATGGCAAGCAGAGAAACCGCAAGAATAAATATAATTCAAAATAAAAAGAATAAATTCCTACAAGTTATTGCTCTCCAAACAAAAGGTTTAGTGAATCTATTGAACACTAAATTAATTATCCAATCGGGTAACCTTAGAATATAACTACCTAAGATAAAAGATCTTTTTGAATTACGCATCACTTTACCCATTTGTTTATTCCATCGCGTTTCATATTCCGATAAGGCGACTCCATTCTTCAAATGTTCTGAAATCACTTGCCCCGCTATCCTTCCACCAATCATAGCAATTGTAATACCTGCTCCATTTGAGGGTAAAACCATCCCCGCTGAATCACCAACAAGTACGTAATTCCCTTTAACGAAAGTCTTAATCGTTCCAGACATTGGTAATGAACCCGCCCCGGTGAATGCTATTTCCCCCTCATAACGACTAACAAAATCAGTAGTCAAATCATTCAAATTTTTACCCTTAGAAAATTTATTCTGAATGCCGACCCCAATATTTGCCCCCTCATTTTTCGGGAACATCCATGCATAACCGCCTGGTGCCATTGAACCAAAATGCAATTCTACAGCATCACCAAAATCACCATCCATTAAGACAAACTTAACTGGGATTTTCAAGCCTGATTCATCCCAAAATGATTTCCTGAGAGGATCATTATGTCCTCCAGCACCAACTATTACCTTAGCATTAAATATTCTACCATCTCTTAACTTAACAGAATTACCTTCAATCGAGTCCACTCTTGAATCAACTAAATATTCTGCACCTTTTAATTTAGCTAACTCGACAAGTGCCTCATCATGAACTACGCGATTAAGCATAAATCCCTCAAATGGATATCGAAGAGGTTTACCAGAAGGAGGCACTAGATACATTTCAGAAGTTCTACGAGATATTGCTGAAGGAGGTGTTTGTAATAAATCATCAATATCAGGGACATCTGGACACAAACGATTCATTTCTTCATTAGTAGGGACTAGCTCTCCACATTGCAGGGGAGTTCCGATAGGATCTCGCCCATCAATGACCAATACCTCACACCCTCCTTCAGCGATATATCGTGCAACTGTTGAACCAGCAGGACCTCCACCGATCACAATGACTTCCCAACTCTCCTTTTCACCCATTCATTCACCTTAGAGTGTCTAATTAAATATTATTTTTTTCTTGAACGAGATCTCTTAGCAACTTCTGACATTAAATCTCTAGCAATACTTCGAGGTAATTTATTTAATTGAATTAAAGCTCTGTTTATATGATTTTCAATTAATTGTTCAGAATAGTCAAAAGAACCTGCTGATGAAAGTAAAGAAACTAATTCGCCCCACCTATCGTCAGAAAAATTTTGTAAAATATCCGCTAATTGCTCTCTTTCTACCCCATGCAACATAGTTAATGCATGAATAATTGGAAGCGTCATCTTACCTTCATGTACGTCTCCTCCGCGAGGTTTACCCATATTTTCATCCCCTGTCAAATCAAGTAAATCATCAACAAGTTGGAAAGCGCGACCGATTTCCCATCCAAATTCTTCAAGAGAATTAATGACCTCTTCGGGTGCATTCGCTACAATTGCAGCACAAGCACATGCCGTTGCGAAAGGACCTGCAGTTTTGCCATCAATAATAGAATAGTAATCTTCAGGAGTTGTTGCAAGATCGCCAATATGTTCGTGTTGAAGTAACTCCCCAGAAGCTATATTAGCACAAGTATCAGCCATTTTTTCAACAATTTTAGCCTCATACTTACCCCCTAAGCCAAAGCCCAATACAAAGAGATAATCTCCACCAATTATACCATGAGCTAAACCATGCGAGGCGTGCAAAGTTGGTTTCCCTCTACGAGTTTTAGAGAAATCATAGATATCATCATGAACTAAAGTAGCTGTATGTATGAGTTCCGCAGCTAGAGCAAGATCCATTACTTTCGATATATCTTTTCCGCCAGCGGATTCGAAAGCTAACAATGTAAGAACTGGGCGATATCTTTTCCCACCAGCGAGTAATACTTCACGCGCCAGAGTCATAGCAGGAGCCTGAATACTGGCCATTTTTTCTTGTACAAAATCTTCTAAAGCTTCTTCAACAATATCTCTCCTTTTACCTAGTTGTTGCTGAGTAGATCTGAGAGAGACCATGTGACTTCAGCACACGTTAGAAGGGGTCGCCTATATCAATAAGTGTCTAGCCGGTTGGCTTGAGTACGATACGTGCTCCCTCCCCCGAGGTGGACGCGATTATGGAAACAATAAATTTTGGAACCCTATCTATACCATCATGCCCTGTCGATTCTTACATGGAAAAATTCTTTGAATCGAGTGAAGCACCAGAAATACCTATACTTTCTAAGGAATATGACTCTTTAAAAACAGCGCTAGAAAATCTACAAAAAGGAAATTTAGACTTGCTGGCAATGCCTGCAAAACTTCTGCATGGAAAACAATTAGAGATGAGTGAAGCAAACTGTGAAGTTCTAGGTGCGAGAACACCAAGAACACCAAATATGGTTCTAGTTTCAGAAAATAAAATACAATATCAACCAAAATCAGGCATCATATTGTCACAATCAAAACTGGTAAGAAGACAACTAAGAAGGTCACGTAGAGGACTTCGAGTTTTATCCCCAAATGCATTCATAGAGATTGAAAAAAGAGAAAAAACGTATGAGAATGAATTAGAGATGTATTCATGGATGGAAACTCTAAGGGAAAATAAAGAAATTGACGGCTATATCATTCCGAGAGTTATTTATTCAACATTAAACATTAGTGAAAGAAGACATACATTACTTCCTGATCCTCAAAATTTAGGAGATGACCACTTCTTACCAAGCCCATATTCGGACTTATTAGTGATTTTAGGTAGGAAAAAATACCCTAAGAAAATCAGCAGTCTATTCTCAGAAATTGAAGGAGAAACTATGTGGAAAATACAAAATTATTTCCTAGGAGAAATAGATGAGGCAAGTTTAGAGAACATAGGGATGCTAACTAGGCATCGACAAATGAGCACACTTATGACGTTAGCTGAAAAGCATAAAGATCTAACTATGGAACAAGCATTCCATAATTCAGAGGGTGAATCAACTACAAATGAAGTTCTAGTAGAATTCAGAATCGAAACCATATCCAATGATGGCAGAAGAACGATTGCAGTAGATCGAGTAGTCCCCTACTCAAAATATGAAATCGCGATGGTTGCAACTGAGAAGGACTGGCGAATGGTAATTGAAAGGTCGCAAACTGATGGCATCGATTTTTTCAATAATTAGTTCCGGCTTTCTTAATTGAGGGTCAAAATACATCCCGAATCGCTGATTTATACGCAACCGATATCATACAGTATAACTCTCGACCATATGAGGGAGAGGTAATTTGCGGGTTGACCAAGTACTGTTAGATGAACTCTACAGATCACGTTTGATGCCACTTCGCCAAAAAGCAGAAGAAGCTAAATTAGGTAAGTCTGGCTCAGTAGAGGTCCTAAGAGCGAGATTAATCCAGCATAAAATCCTCAATGATTTAGATTTATCATGGGATGGTATACAAGGTATGCCTCATAAAGAAATTGGAGGGATTTTGAAAACTTTTGGGATTAAATCTTCAGGTTCTCACAAAGAAAGAAGACAGAGATTATGGCTACATTTAAATTTCGATTCAAGAAGAATGACCATTGAAAGACTAGCTGAATTAGATCGTGAAAAACTTCATCAAATGTGTCTTTATTTAGAGCTACCACTAACGGGCAATAGGACTGTATTAATGGGACGAGTTGCAGGAGTTTTGACGAGTCAGGGAAATGGCTGGGGTAGAATAAAAAGAAGCCTGAGAAGAAGAGGGATTCCAAATATAATAAAGGAAACAAAACATCAAGAACATTTGGAGAAAAAAAACATAACAATTGATACGGTAGGTTTGAAAGAAAATAATTTAGAAAACGAAATTATGTTTGATGAAGTTTCTAATGCGGCTTTGGAAGATGCTCATGACTCTCTATTGATTGGTTTTGAAGAAGAAGATTTCAACACCCAAGGGGACATCCTAACTATCCAAGCGAGAGTAGAAGATTTAGATAGAATGATTGGAACTATCATAAAGAGTCATAGAGGATTATGGGGGGATAAAGAAGTAGATTTACTCCTTAGAATAGCGATAAGAAGAGGTTGGCCATTATCTAATGAGAGAGTCAGGGAAAAGCTTGCATCGGTAGCAACTAACATTGCGGAAATAAAAGGTGCTGAAATGAGAGACTCTAATGGTCAGGTAATTCATGATTTAGATACTCTGAAAAGAGTCAGGGAGAAATTATCAATAGTAGATACTGTGATCTCAAAAAATGAAAAAAAATCAGTCTAGTACTTGGAAGAATCCAAATCTAGGTTCGATTATTTGACACTTAACATCCCTCAAATCTTCAATGGCATCTTCAGATAATTCCCTTGAGAATCCCGCCTCTACGCATGCAAGAACGATGGAATCATATGGCATTCCATCGACACTAGATGAATTCCTTACGGCATTAAGAATAACATCTTCTACATCACCTTGAGGCTCTGATGTTGACACATCAGATTTAGCCACAGAATCAGTCGGAGGGGATGTATCCAATGAATCATTCTTTTGAGATTCTTGCTCAGAAGATGAAATCATTTCCTCAATATCACTATTGGAACTTAGTGCCATTGAAAGTCCTTGTAAAACCCCTACCTTGTAACTTTCAGGATCAAAGTCGCTATAGTGATCTTTAGCAAGGATCATCCCTTCGATTAAATCAGAAGGAACGCCTGCTGATTCTAATGCTTGGGGGTTATTGTCAGAACCCTGAGATGCAGAATATGCTGCTAATCTTCTCAAAGTTGCTTCTGATGTTTCAACTAGCCAGTTAACATAAACTGGCCTTTCAACTATACAAAATTCTTCAGCACGGAATGAGGTAAAAATTCCACCATCGTCACTTTCAAACCACCTTGCTCGACCGACCATCATCATCAGATACCGATCACCTGATTCAAATCTTGCAAGTAGCTCTTCAGCATCCGCGTGCAACTCAGGCTGGAATTGAGCTATTTGAAATCGATGAACTCCTCCAGTAGCATCCCTTAGATGTCCGTTATAGTTAGGACCATTGTCACCCTCTCTTCTTTCAAATCTATCAATCACACCACCAAATATTGCACGATTAACTTTAGCGCCTAATTTTGTTATAATAAATGAAGGATCGTATTCACCTACACCTTCCAGAGGTAAATTCGCATCAGAATACTCTTGTGCAAATATACGAATTGCGCTTTGTCTCTTTGCTCTTGTCTGATTCATCATAGAAGCACCCCCCATTCTTTTATCACTAGATTCGCAGTATCTTCGTTAGATATTGAGTCAAAAATGACTTCTTCTGCAAGAATCATAGCTCCTTGTTCATCAACCATCGCGCGTCCATTAATCATGACTTTCCTGGCTAAAAACTTGCCACGTATTTCAGAGATAAAATCTTCTTTCCCTCTTTTTGAAATTTGCTCTTTAACCATATCTTGAGATATCCCTAATAATTTTTCAGATGGATCTTTAGCCATTATTAAAGATGCGTTATGAATCCCGTTATCGATAACAAATTTCAACCTGAGGTCTTCCACTCCGTGTTGTGCACCATGATCTAAACAATTACTATCTCTAAGAATTCTTCGACATTCAGGGCACCGTTCTATAATTCCAGAATCTGGCCTTACTGCTACTATTGTACCTCTTGTTTTGATACCTCTTCTAGAACCCCCGTTTAATAAATCTGATAGTTCAATTTGCACCCAGTGTTGCTCAGGATCAATTGCCTCCCATGGTGCATCTGTTAAATTATTCACTTGATCGATATCATCAACAACAAGATCTGGTGAACCTTGCCAGAACTGAACACGAGCGCCAGTCAAATGAAGGAAATCACCAGGTTTTGGATTTATATCACACCAAGCTGTAAGACGGCAACGCCCAGTTGGGTCCATTACATCTCCACTTCGAACTATTTTCTCTTCACCATTAGAATTCGTAAATGTACGTGATTGCCAAGACTCTACTTGGACTGTTGTGATTATATCTTTCATTCCATTCCTTAACTCGCCAATCTTTGAGGTTGTAGCTTGAGATAATTCTTCAGTGCTAGCAAAATTAGCATCATGATATTTCTCAATTTTAGTTCTATCATTGATGTTTACTTCAGGTGTTTCTCTAAATTTCCGAATCATAGCCCCTTCAATCCTTACTAAATCACCAACTTCATGACCGATTGGGACCCATGAAAGAAAACTTATTTTCCCTGATGAATCCGCAAAAGTCCCTCTGAATATATCTAGAGAACCACTTCCATCTTTCTTTATGATGACATCTGGTTTTAGAGATATAATTCTAGCAAGAAGATTGACATAGCCCTCATTCTCTGAAGCTTTTTCTATAGATATTGGTTCATCACTCAGAGTTGGAACCGCTGGGCCTCCTTCTCGAAGAACTGTTACTCTGCTGGCCCTATTGATATTAATCGAACGTTTATCATTCCATTCATTTACAGATACACCTTCCAACCTAACTACAGAGTTAGGTGCAAGATTTTCCGAGTGAGCCCCCCAATCTTTGAAATCCCACCTTTCTCTTTTGTCGTTAGATTCCCATGGATTATCTTCAATCCAACCAAATGCAATTTGTTTTTCTTCTCCACGTACCATCTGAACTCGAGGGACATAAGTTACAACTGCGACTTCGATAGTCACATTTTTATCGTCAGAACCTAGATCTGCAAATCGGTCTACTTTCTTCTCTACACGAGATTGCGTGGGAGATATAGTCGTCACATCTTGGCCTGAAGCAGCCTGGAATTTACGAATAACAGATCTTAAAGCATCATTAGGCGGAATCAAGAACTCATTTTCATAACGCCTAAACTCTTCTGCTATTTCTCCTTCATTAGCATCTTTACACTCTTCTTTAACTAAAGCAACTTGCGTTGCATATTTCTCATTTTCATTCATGATATTCACCTACATTTAAGATTGAAATGCCAAGACTACTTTTACAACCGATGCAGGTTCCAACAAGTACGAATCTTGATGGAAAAATGGGGTATAACAACGGCGTGTATATTTGGGTAGACTCAACACTTGCAGACCTCCGGAAGGTTTTGCTAGCGTGGAGGTCTTTGAACATGCCCCTTGATTATTCAAAGATTCAGACCGATGGCGTTTTCATTCGATGCCTTTTATCGAAGGTCAATGGTAGGCGGGGAGTTCTGCAGGTTTGGTGTCTTAACTGCATCAGATAGAGCAAGTTCAGGAGATTATGAAGACTTAAGCGGCCCTGCTATTGAAAATTTCATCAATGAAGCCTTAGCATCACAATGGGAAGTAATTAGAGTAATTGTACCTGATGAAAAATCAGAAATAGAGAAGGCATTATGCGACTTAGCTGACAAACAAGAATGCTCCGTCATTGTTACAACTGGGGGAACTGGACCTGCTCCTAGAGATGTCACTCCTGAAGCGACTGAAACAGTATGCGATAGGATGCTACCAGGATTTGGTGAACAAATGCGTAACATATCTCTAAAATATGTGCCTACAGCGACACTATCGAGGCAAACTGCAGGAATAAGAGGAAAGTCTTTGATAATTAATTTACCAGGCTCACCTAGATCCATTAGGGAAATTTTGGATGAAGTTTTTGCAGCAGTTCCATATTGTGTAGACTTGATAGGAGGGCCTTATATCACCACACATTCAGAGGTAGTAGAATCATTCAGACCAGTTCATGCTCGAAGAGAATGATTCATGAGAGGGAGGTTCGCCGGCCAATCATGGCTAAGATGAAGAGTGGCGATTTCGAAACCGACCGAGAACAGGATGAATTGAGAGAAATTGAGGTAACTCTAGATTTCACACCCAATGCTCTAGCATCAATATTATATCGTCAAGGAAACACAGTTATCATGGCATGTGTGACAAAAGCGGATGGTTTACCTAGATGGTTCCCTAGAGATTCGGATAGAGGTTGGGTACATGCAGAATATTCACTACTTCCTGCTTCAACAGATAGTAGATTCCGTCGAGAGAGAGGAGGCGCAAAGGGAAGAACCCAAGAGATTGAGAGACTAGTCGCTCGTTCTCTAAGAGGAGCAATCGATTTAGAACAACTCGGACCTATTGCTCTGACTGTTGATTGTGATGTTCTTAATGCCGATGGAGGCACAAGATGTGCATCAATTACTGCTGCATGTATAGCGCTTAGATTAGCGGTTAGAAGATTAATCACCAGTGGTGAATGTCTACCTAAGGGAATGAGACCGAGTAGGGAGGATCTGAAAAATGGTTGGAAAGCACCTACGTTAAGCGAAGAACAAAAAATGTCACATGAAAATTCAGTTATTAGCAACAATGTAGCAGCAATTAGTGTTGGATTAATGGGGGATGAAATATATCTCGACCTCGATTATATCCTAGATAGTAATGCAGATGTAGATATGAATGTTGTAATGACTAGTAATGGAGAGTTCGTAGAAGTTCAAGGTACTGGTGAGGAATCAACATATACTCGTAAACAACTCGATGCTTTGCTCAATATGGCCGAAAAAGGCAATTCAGAGCTACATGAAATGCAAATTGAAGTACTCAAAGATGCTAATTGAGTTCTCGGAACAATTGAAGAGGAAAGAGCAGTGGCGTGGACGCTAACGGGACTGTAGCTCAGCTGGGAGAGCGCCGCACTGAAGATGCGGAGGCCGCCGGTTCAAGTCCGGCCAGTCCCACCAGCAACTACTGAATTCACGTGTAGTGTTATACAGTATTTGATTAACTAAAGATTACTCGAATGAGCATGGATATCTTTGAGGGACGCATTACATCATGTGGTTTCATATCAGGAGATAGATTAGTTCTTGGTTATTGGAAAGACTCACCATTTGGTAGTTTTTCTGATATAATGTGGGCAACACCTGATGGTAAAAAAATACTCATAGCCCCTAATCAAGAAATAGGTGATTATATTTCCTCAATGTATGAATTTGATATTGTCAAAATCGAGGAGATTAAAGTTGAAGAAGATATTAATCAAATAAAAATAGAAACTAAAGATATCAGTTGCCATTTTGAATGGGGGAATGGAATTTCATTCTTAACTAAAAAAAGACCATTATGGTTTGTTTCTAGCGTAGAATATTTATTCGGATGGTTAATATTTGGAACGAAAACACATGGGAAAACGAAAAATGGAAAAAAAGAATGGTATGCAGTAGATCGATTATCTAAATTAATTTCGGCTAAAGCGTATATCAATGGAGAAGATATTGGAGAATTTACTTCATTTTATCCAAAGGCCAACTTCGGTTTTAGTGACCCACCGAAGATGCCATCATCAGTATTGGTAAGAAGCCATATCGAATAATTGACAAGAATCAGAATATGTCGTCATCATCATCGGTATCATCGAAAGAAATCATAGAACTCGAGGCTGCTGCTTTCTTTGGAGTCACTTTTCCAGCAGATTCTTTTGACTCGACTTCTAATTTCTCAGACTCAGCCTTCTTTTCTGCTGCTTGGTTTTCAAATTCTGCTAACTCTTCAGCAGACATACCTGAGACTCTAGCTAACTTCACAATTCTTTCATCACGAGCACGAATTTCTAATAATCTCTGCCGTGCTTTATCATAATGTTGTAGCATGTACATAGCATCGTGTTCAAGAAGAGGAGAGTCTGAAATAATCGTTATATCCAACCAATCTCCTTCTTCTGCTAAATATTCTGCAAATGGTTCAAACTTAAGATCAGATTTCTTAATTTGAGTATAGTGGAGAGCATTGCCCATTCTATGTTCGACACCTGCAAAGTGACAATAAAATTTCTTACCACCGTAACTCTCTCTAACTAAGTCGAATAATTCAGCATAGTCTTCACTAGTTTTCATTTTCCCATGCCCTCTTGCATGTATGTGAGCCATGTTAATCACAGGAACTGTACCTTCTACATGATTACAAACCTCAAGAACCTCTTCAATTGTACCCCATAGTTCTTGACGGCCAGATGTTTCAATACCAACTAAGGATGGTTCAGATTCATGTATCCATGGGAAAGCAGCGTAATCTAACTCTTCTTTCGCGACACCCCAAATAGATTGTACTCTTTCTACAACTCCTGAGAAAACATTTGCTACTTGCTCATTTGCTTTTGTACCGGGTTCATATTCACCATAGGGTCCTACGTGATATGTCAAATGACGAGCATTGAGGATTTTGCCTGCTTGCATGCTTGATTCCATTTTTAATAAACTACGATTACGTTCTCTCCTATTTCCAAGAAGTTCTGCATAGTAAGGACCGTGCATGTTCATTTCAATATCTGAATCCCATGAAAGAATTCCTGCTTGCCAATATTGATCGAAATGTTTTGGTTGTACTGTACGAACAGTTTGTATCTCCATAGCATCTAAACCAAGGACAGTAATATCATCCATCCCTTCAACAATAGTTCGGCCTTTGCATGATAATGGCACACCGGCTGGACCTAATCGTAGTGGCATACTTTCATCCTCCGAGGGTTGGCCGAAAGGGTCACCCTTCAAAAGGCATTGTTGCTAATCGTCCCTTTAAAAATCTAAAGCAACTGTGGAATTTAAATTATGAAACATCAATATTAACTCAAACAAGCCTTTTTCACACCTGAATTACCCGATTCTGAAAAAGGAAGATTACAAATATACCTGGCTAACCATTCTAATGGTTCGAGAGTTTTTTCAGTCACTAGATCGATTGAACCCAATGAATGCTCAACTAGGACTCTATTTTGAGAATCAATATAACTACAAACATGCGGCACTAACCCTTTGTTTCTGATTTCTTTCAACACATTTTCAATAGTAACTCCTTCCAATTTAGATATTGCATGTAAAGCATTAGGAGTTAGAAATAGAACATGAATTTGACGTATTCTATTTATCACAAAACCCCATGATTCACTAATATCACTCGACACATCAGGCACATCAACTATCATGACCATTCGAGAGCCTTCTAGTTCTCCAAATGTCATTCCTGCACCTAAAGCAGACTTAGGAGAGTCTCCAATAAGCATTGTCTCAGCAGAATTTATCAGCCAATGTATACCGTTTGTTAATTCACGCCAATTTATAGCCCCATGATCGAAATTTGCAAATGATTCATTATCCTTACAGGTTGAAAAATGCACCTTAGCACCTAAAGATTCTGAATGAGATAATACTGCATATGCGTTGTCATTTTTCAGAGGATGACCGAAAGCAACAATACGAATATCAGATATAGACATGAAAATCAATCCATTTTCCATCTAAGTAGAGCTATAGCCCCGCCTAATCCCAGAAGTTGTTGCGCTGAATCATGATCTTGAGATACTTGAATAATATTTCCTTTTGAGGATTCAATTTTTTCAGAAATAGATTCCCATAATTTCCTGATTTTTGGATCTAAACTACGTAAAAGAGCAGCATCAATTGCCAGAACATCAACCGCACCAGCATCTGCTGCTTCAGAAATAATCTTTGCACCATAAGCCACGGCTCCATTTACAGAAATTCTCTTTAATCCCTCTTCTATAGCTTTAATTTGGGAAACAAGAGCATGTTCACCTAAAACAGCATCAGCCAAACCTTCAGCAAGTACTTCGTTTGCAGCAGGTCTTCCACCTATTGAAGTTGCAGCATTAAGAATCTGATTTTTAGCACCAACTTCCCTTAACATTGATTCGAATTGCTCTCGAGCGAGACCTGGTCCACATACCACTAAGGGGATATTATTATGAAATACTAATACTGTTTCTTTTGCTACTCGTTCGAAAAAACCTCTACGAACACTTGTGGAGTCAGACACCCTTTTCCCACCACCTCGCATACTAAATTGGGATACATCCCTAATTCCATGAGATGCAACTTCAAAAAGCATAATTTCATCATTTTCAACTACGATTAAAGCAGATTTCGCTCTAGAACCTGCCTTAATTGTCTCTTTAAGAAGGGCAGAATCTGAATTGACCAATCCCCCAGGAAATGTCAATTCAATTTCATCACCAGGTGATATAATATGAGTGTGATGAGAACCTATGTCTATCTTAGCTTCCATTATTATCCCGTGTGCTCTAAGATTATCAGTAAATCCTTGGAATTCAGTTTTCTCAATATCAAGAACTATCCACATAGGTTTTCTTTCAGCATTTTTGGCACGGCCATCTTGTTGCGTCCCAGTTGTTGAGTCTCTACGGTGAGATAGCATACCAAGGATTGAACGTGGACGACATAATTGAGAAAGAACCCAGAGATCATCTTCAGATTCAATCCTTAGACGAACACCTTCTTCAAGCTTCTTAATCTGTCGCACAAAACCACAACCTCAACCAAAAACTCCGAGTAGGTTGCCGTCTTCATCCATATCCATGTCCATTGCTGCTGGTCTCTTAGGTAAACCAGGCATGGTCATCATTGAACCACAAATCACAACTAAGAATCCCGCACCTGCATTAATTCTTATTTCTCTTATTGGTAATGTAAATCCAGTTGGTGCACCTAGTTCTGAGGACTCATGACTGAATGAATATTGAGTTTTTGCCATACATATCGGAAGAGTATCCATCCCCCATTTTTTTAGAACTTCGAATGCATGATGTGCCTCTGGACTAAAATCAACAGTATGAGCTCCATAGACATTGGTTGCAATTTTTAGAATTGTTTCGCTAGCAGGCATCCCTGGTTCGATAATAGGTGTGTATGGCCTTCCTGCAGCATCATGATCAGCACACGCATTAACAACCGCTTTCGCAAGTTCACTAGCACCTATTCCACCATGAGCATGTCCTTCAAAAATAACGACATCTTTAGCACCCGCTAACTTAGCCTCATCACTAATCGCCTGAATCTCTGCATCAGTATCAGTTGCAAATTTATTAATTGAAACGATTACAGGGAGACCGGTTGTAGAGATATTTCTCACATGTCGACGGAGATTACTACTCGCACCTTGACGTGTTGCAGCGACATTTTCGGATTCAAGTTCTTCCTTAGGTGGTCTTTTGCCCCCACCCGTTGAAAACCCTCCACCATGTAATTTCATACTCCTTACTGTAACATTAATCACCACACAATCAGGAGTTTTACCAGACGCTAATGCCTTGATATGCAAGGCTTTTTCGGCACCCATTTCAGCTCCAAAGCCGGCTTCAGTGACTACATATTCTGAACATGAAAGTGCTAAAGAATCAGCAATGATCGAAGAATTACCATGAGCAATGTTTGCAAACGGGCCACAATGAACGAAGGCAGGATCTCCTTCAAGAGTTTGTACTAAGTTTGGTAACAATGCATCCCTTAGAAGGAGAGCCATAGAACCTGCTGCTCCAAGGTCTTCAGCAGTTACCGGATTTCCAGTTTTAGACTCTGCAATTACAATTCGGCCTAAACGAGCACGTAAATCTGCGTAATTACTCGATAGTGAAAGTATTGCCATAACTTCGCTAGCAGCTGTAATGTCGAATCTATCGCTTCTAACTAAACCATTCATTTTACCACCTAAACCAATAGTTACTTCTCTTAATGATCGATCATTCATATCGATAACTCGTGGCCAGAAAATACGATTAGTATCGATATTTAATTCATTGTCCCTATGGAGATGATTATCCAGAATTGCAGAACAAAGGTTGTGAGCTGAAGTAACAGCATGCAAATCTCCTGTGAAATGTAAATTAATTTGCTCCATAGGAATTACTTGTGAAAAACCACCCCCTGCAGCACCTCCTTTAATTCCAAAAACAGGACCCATTGATGGCTCGCGAACTACACAGGTTGCATTGTGCCCTAGACGATTAAGACCTTGGTTAAGTCCGATTGTTGTAACAGTCTTTCCTTCTCCGAAAGGAGTCGGATTAACCGAAGTTACAAGAATTAAGAATCCCTGCTTACCAGATGACTTAGATTTCATAGTTTCCCACTTAATTTTAGCAATAGTTGGGCCTTGCATAATCAAGTCACTACTAGAAAGTCCAAGCTTTGCAGCAATCTCTTCTATAGGCCTAGGTTCTGCCCTTCGGGCGATATCCAAATCACTGTCCATCGTTCTTTCCGGTCGAACTACTCACTTGAAACCTTCATTGCTAACAATTCGTAGGAGGGCATGTGAAGACACCCGACTACTGGGGCATAGCTGGTTACCCTATATCTCATTCATTGACTCCTAGACTATTTGCGATAGTTGGAGAAAAATTAAATCTTGGAGAGATTAAACAATTATTTCTGGAAGCAAAAAGTACCGAAGAGTTTGAACAAAACATATCTGACTTAGAAGGAGATTTGTGGATATCAATAACTTCACCATTGAAACATGCGATTAGAGATATACTAAAACTACCAGAAACAACAATTGCCAATTCAATTAATCAATTAATGAGGATTGAAGGCGAATGGTTTGGAGCTGATACTGACGGCTATGGATTTGTCGCTGCTGCAAAATATATTGGGATAGATGCAAATAATTCGGTTTTAAAAATTAGAGGTGGGGGGTCTACTGCTCGATCGATCGCCGCAGCTTGGTCTGATTCGGGTGGACAAATAATTCCAATTCAAGGTAGAAGAAAATTAGTTAATGGACCATGGGGTCAATCAATCGTTAAAGATTGTAAAGCAGATATTGCAGTAGATTTAGATGCTGAACCAGGTGGAGATATCGGCCAGAAAATTAATGCTAAAAAGTTAGTTTCAATATCTTATAATGAGGAGTCTAGTATCGATGATTTCGCAATAATAATGCTCGTATCACAGCACTTAGAGGCTTGGAGAATATTGTTTGCTGAGGATAAATCAAAATCTCTTCCGAGCCTTGAATATGTTCTAGAACAACTATTTGATTAGAGAGGAATATTTCCATGTTTCTTAGGGGGAACCCATTCTCTCTTAGTTCTGAGAGGACGTAATGCTTGGACTAACTTTTTTCGTGTCTCCGCTGGTTCAATAACATCATCCAACCAACCATTCTTTGCAGCAACATATGGATCTCCAAACTTTTGGCGATACTTTTCGACTAAATCTGAGTGTGTTTCAACACGATTATCGGATTGTTCAAGTTCACGGCGATGAATGATATTTACAGCACCATCTGCACCCATTACTGCTAATTCTCCAGTGGGCCAAGATATATTGTAATCAGAACCAAGATGTTTACATGACATAGCCAAATAAGCACCGCCATACGCCTTCCTAGTTACAACCGTAAGTTTGGGAACTGTTGCCTCAGCATACGCATAGAGCATCTTGGCACCATGTCGAATAATACCTCCCCATTCTTGTACTGTTCCAGGTAAAAACCCCGGAACATCAACAAAAGTAATCACAGGTATATTGAATATATCACAGGTACGAATAAATCTCGCTGCTTTTACTGAAGCATCAATATCCAAACATCCTGCTAAAACTTTAGGTTGATTAGCTACAATCCCAACAGATTGACCATCTAGACGTGCAAAACCAACTAGAATATTATCTGCATATGTTGGAAATAATTCTAAAAATCTACTCTCGTCGACAACTTCTCTGATTACTTTCACCATATCATATGGTTTGTTTGAGTCAGATGGTACAATTTTTTCCAACTCTTTACAAGAACGATTCCACGGATCACCTGAATTAACATTAAATGACTCTGCAAGTGTATGGTCTGGTAAATATCCTAAAATTTCTGCTGCAATATTAATTGCATCGTGCTCATCATGAGCAACTAGGCATGCAACTCCACTACGACTTGCATGAGACTCTGCCCCTCCAAGTGTTTTTTCATCTATTTCACCAGAAATAACCTCAGGAATAAAATATGGACTTCTCATAAACATTTGACCATGTTCGGAGCCGAGTATTACAAAGTCTGACAAACCTGCCGCTAAAGCACTCACTCCTGAAACAGTTCCAAGAACAAGAGAAATTATTGGTATGCGCCCTGAGCATGCTACAAGGATGTCAAGTAATTCACCAGTAGCTCCCAAAGCAGGAACGCCTTCGTAAGCACGTTGACCGTCACCATCCCATATCCCTATGATTGGTAATTGAGACTTCTCTGCGAATTCTGCGACCTTAGCAATTTTTTTAGCATGCATTTCACCCATTGTACCTTCAAAAATTGAGTAATCTTGAGCAAAACAAACGATTCTCCTACCATCAAGCATCCCGTGGCCTGCAACAACACCATCTCCTAGTGGGCGATGAAGATGCAAATTATGATCACCTGAACGGTGCTGGACAAAGGCATCAACCTCAACGAATGAATCTGAATCAAGCAAAGCATTGATTCGTTCTCTAGCTGTCATTCGCCCAGATTTTCTCAAATTTTGAACAGAAATTCGGTCACCAGGATTATTCGCTATTTGACGTAAATTATCAAGAGTCTCACTCGGCGAGGCCCTTACCATAACGTTTCGAACTAACAGACGGTTATTGACAGAGTCGGCTCAAACATCAATTAAGATTGAGAATCATATGGATTTTCTCCACACAAATCATCTAGCCAACCATTGGCAATAGCATCTCTTCCACCACCTACTGAAAGAAGATGATGTAACTTAACTAAACCAGAGCTTGGTGGGCAAAGAGAACCGTGTCCAATCATCCCCATATCTTGTTGGGCACGACCTTTAGAATAAACATCAAGATGAATAGGACCATGTATTGTCTGAGTTGTTAGGACGGCAACCCCTCCTGATTTACAGTAATCCTCTATTGTGAATTTTAATTTAATATTCTCTGGACTGTCATTCTCAGAGTCTTGTATAGGTAAATGTCCAAGTCCTGTACCATGGAAATATAAAGCATCATAACCAGAATCAATTGCTGCCTGAACTAAATCAGAATGTAGATGAGGGCCTGCAGAAAATTCAGCAATACGAATAGATTCATCAAAGTAAGTTGGAGTCTCTGTTTCAACTCTAGCATCATGCCCTCTTGGCTCAACAAATTCTATTGTTGCTACATCCTTGTTTACAAGAATATGGGCAATTGGATTTTGGTTGATTGATTTGAAAGCACCACGTCTTGACGAATGATATTTCCTAGATGCACAGCCAGGAAGTACTGCACAACGACCATCAGAAGAGTCTGCATGTAATACTACTACTGCGGCATCTCCATCTCCGCTAGGTTCTGGACCATGCGCTGCCCAATGTACTGCTGCTATGAGATTCTCAGCAGCATCAGAAGAACCTCTATCTGGAGAACGCTGAGAACCTGTTAATGCAATTCTTCCTGAAGGTCTACCACCTTGACCAGCCCAACCATAAGACATTGCTGCAGCAGTGTAGTGGAGAGTATCTGTACCATGAGTTATTACTACACCAACTGCACCCTCTGCAAATGCCTCTTCTGTTGCCTTCAACATACGATTCCAATGCCTTGGTCTTATATCATCAGACCACATATTACCCAACTTCACTGCATTAATTCGAGCTATTGATCGTAATTCGGGAACAGCATCTAGTAATTCGTCTGGTTCAAACCGTGCAGAAACTGCTCCAGTCTTGTAATCTACTTTAGATGCAATTGTACCACCTGTGTGAATTAAATGAACAAGAGGTAAAGATTCATCTTGAGGTTTAGGAGGGATTATCTCAACTTCATCTATATCTACAGAATCAAGTATCTCAATATTTTGAACCATGGATTCAGGATATGAAATATTGTATCCATTAACTAGTTTCATAGTCACCAATTTAGGTCCAGCAGAAGGTAGAGAAAGACCCTCGTGAGATGCTTCACCAGCCCATGTCTTGACTACTAAACGAACAGCGGTTCCCGCCTCAGGCCAATCTACCACGATGGGGGTGGAATACTGCCCCCACATCAAACACACGCCTCGGAAGACTCTGCTGATGCCTTCATGGGTGGTTAGCCGTACGAGCCAACATGGAGGGGCAGACCGCGTTACTTGCAGCACTAATGGCGGGCATTGTTGCAACCACTGTAACCGTACTTATTGAAAAATACGGAGGAGTTCTAGGAGGGATTTTAGGAACTATACCCACTACAATTATTCCAGCAGCAATTGGAATGGCATCGGAAGGAGGAGATGAAGCATTGCAGCTTAGTTTAGCAATAGTTCCAACTGGGATGTTAATTAATGCAATATTTCTTTCAACATGGGCAATTTTACCAAATAAACTACCAATGACATGGAGTAGTAATAAGAAATTGATTGTTACCTGTATTAGTTCTTTGATAATTTGGACTAGCGCTGGTATAGTCGCAATTCAGGCTGTTGATTTAGCAATTAAAAATAATTATTCTGCCTATCAAATATCTATAATTGGATTTTTATTAGTAGGAACTCTTGGAACAATCATGTGTTGGAATCTGAAACCAGCACCTAAAGGAAAAAATCAGGTGAATAAAATCATCCTTTTTTCTAGAGGATTTGTGGCAGCTATCGCCATAGGAATTGCAGTTTTAATATCAGGATTAGGAATGCCTCTATTAGCGGGATTAGCATCTGTATTCCCTGCAATATTCCTTACAAGTATGGTGGCTTTATGGATGGCACAAGGACCTTCGGTACCATTAGGAGCAGCAGGCCCAATGATGATGGGTGGTGCATCAGTTGCTGCATACTCAATTATTGCAATGTGGTCAATGATTGAATATGGTTTAGCAATTGGTTCATTAATTGCCTGGTTCGGTTCAATAATACTATGGTCAATACCCTCATTTGCTTATGTAAATTGGAGATCGAAAATTAAGATGTTCGACGAAGCTATATGAAAGAGACATATGTCAACAACCAAGAAAAAAGGAGCACTTTATTCCCACCAAATATTCATCAACTCGATAAACAATGATTTTTATCAGTTATTAGTCTCGGACAACTGATGAATCGCTCTAAAAAAACTATCTTTACAGTATTAATTGTGATCTCAATGTTACTCTCAGGCTGTACTGAAGCATCAAATGAGGCTACTGATGAAATCGATGATAACATGCCTTTACCTGATTGTGAATTAGATAATAGTTGTATTGATGATACGGTCGGCAATGATGGGGGAAACGAAATATTAGAAATCCCTCACTCAGATGGATGTGATAATATCAATCCAATCCATTGCATGTTACCATTTCCATCCAATGCTTTTTTGGTAGATGATTCTACTACTGTTACTGGAAAAAGGATCAATTATGCAGCTGACAGTTTACCCGGTTCAGGATCAAAGTCAGTTATAGAAATACCACTAATCAATCAAATGGATGGATTTAGTACATCTACTCAGATAATAACCGCCTTTTCATCAATACCAATAATAGACATACTTGCAAGTCAGAATAATATCGCACTAAGTATGAATTCGGGGCATCAAACAATGCTAGTGAATATGGATACAGGAGATCTTGTTGAACACTGGGTTGAATTAGATGCTAGGGCTGAAGAAGGAGAGGCAGTAATTCTCCATATAAGAACAATTAAACATTTAGAATTCAATACTGAATATGGTGTTTTAGTACATGGTTTAAGTGATGGATTAGGTGAATTAATTGAGCCCTCACAAGCTCTTAGCGCAATAATGGATGGAAATGCCACTGACTCATCAGATATTGAAGATAGAAGAGGAGAAATCTCGCTTCTAATTGACTATTTCACAGAAGAGAAGAATGTTGAAAAATCTGGAATACAAGCAATTTGGAGTTTCACTACTAACTCAGCAGAATCTGCATTGGGTCCAATAATACACATGAGAAATGATGCATTAGAGAGAATTGGAGGAGGTATTGGCTGTACTATAGATTCCGTCGATGAAAATTATGGAGATGACAACCTCACTTTAAGAAGAATAACTGGTACATTTACAACACCTCAATATACCGTTTCAGAATATACTCCTACATTGATTGAGAGAGATGAAAATCGTATTCCTGTCTTCGTAGAAAATAGAGAAGTACCATTCACGATGATTATTCCAAATATTGAAGATGGTACGGAAAATATGCCAATTACAATCTGGGGACATGGCTTCTTGGGACAAAGTGATGGAGGACCTAGAGGATGGGCTCATACATACCAGACTGTGATGCTTACAACTGATATCACTGGATTTTCAAGTGTTGACTATGATCAAATATCCTTTGCATTATTAGATCCAAATTATTTCACACATCACTCTGCAAGTTTAGAACAAGGAATGATTAATCATGTAGTATTAGCTAGAACATTTTCAGATGCTTGCTCTAACTTAACTGAATTCTATGATTCAGGCGTGAAGATAGTAGATACAGATGAAATAGCCTGGAGCGGATATTCCTTAGGAGGAATAGTAGGAATTCCGGTGATGTCACTATCCCCAGATATTCATCGTGGAGCATTATTCGCAGGCGGTGGGCCATATACTCTGATTGCAGAAAGATCAGGAGCAGTGGAAGGGCTATACTATGCATTCTCTCTGAGTATATCATACGAGAATCAAATGGATAGAGCGGTGATTATGTCTGCAGTAATTCAGCAACTCTGGGACATTGTAGATCCGGACGTATATTCTGCATACCTAAATAGTGAAAACTCAGGATTATATGAACATCAATTTATTTCTTTGAGTTCAATGGGTGATCAAGTAGTTCCAGTTTTATCTGCAGATAGAATGGCTAGAAGCTCAGGTGCATTAGTTATGAATAGTTCAGTTCATCACCCACATGGGATCTCCATATGGGTTGAAAGCGATAATTCATCATCAGTAGCAGTATATTTCGATGGTAATTATACAGCACCTGAAGAGAATATCTTCGGACCTGGAAACAGTGCACATGGATATTTATGGACACCAACCGAACCTGCTGAAATTGCATTTAGATTCATCCTAAATGGAGAAATATATGACGCCTGTGATGGCGACTGTAACTAAAATTAATGACCATTCTGCTTAATTGACACTTATCTTCTAAGAAGTAACTGTGGAGGTATACGGTACTTATACTCCATATTTGGTCCAATTAATTCAATTATTTCCATCTTATCATCTATTCGAATAAGATTAACAAATGTGTCTACATTATGTAATGGCATATTAGCTATTAATTGACCACTTCGATGAATTATCAATTCGGTCTTAACATCGGGAGGATTTGAGGTGAATTTTAAAGAATTATCATCTAATTTAATACTACCAAGACCGTTGAATACTTTAGAAAAATAAATACTAAGTTCTGACCAGTTAGAAAGTGGAATATCATACATGGTTTTACCATTCAAGAACTGTACCAACGACCTTGCCATTCATTACCTGTATTATCAATATGGACAAATAAGTTCAGAGATATCCATACTAAGGTATTGAAACCTTTACCCAATTCATCTTCCCCACCAGCTTTAGTCACCATAAAATCAAGATTGTCTGTACCTGAATGCCATTCCTGCCAGAACGAGATATCTCCACCAGCAGAAAAGAAATTGAAAGTAGCATAATCATTACTAAAGAATGAACAATGATCTGATGCACAAGATTCAGCAGATTGCCAGTATATCCGATTATCATCTATATAATTCATAGATAGTTCATCATCTACCGAAAGTCTAAGCCATTCATTCATGATTGTCAGATTTTCTTCATATGCACCTGCTGTAGCTATGGAAAGATCATACGGTCCATATCCAGCAGGAGGCATGACTGGATAATTAAGAGACACCATGTCAAAATTCATGTATGCCTTAACTGAGTGACCTTCAGGCATATGATTTACGAAAGCAGCACTTCCAAGAAGTCCTTCTTCTTCACAAGCCCACAGGCCAGCAACAACAGTATGATCCCATTCTCGACTAGCTAATGCTTGTGCCATTTCCATACTTACTGTTGAACCACTAGTATCATCGTTAGCACCTTCACTAGTACCGCCACCTGGAGGAGTGAAGGCATAAGCAACATCAAAATGGCCACCAATTACAATATATTGTTCAGGATAAAGACGACCATATTTGTAACCTACAACGTTAAGTTGATCAGGATCATCATCATATCGGGTTACTTCAACAAGATCAAAACCATAATCATCCCATTTAGTTTTCATAGCCTCAGCAGCTGATTCATAGCTTGAACCACCATCATGAATTGAAGCAGATGCACACCATCGATTGTTGTAACTTGTTGTTAACATATCAATTGTATCAAAAGCTCGACGGCCATCAACTAACATCATTTCTTGACTGTCTTGAAGTATTAGAGTAGTATTCCATACTTCATCGCCTGCCTTTACAGTTAGTCCAACACTTTCTGATTCAGTATCTAAAATTAATAATTCAACAGAGGTTTGTTCAGGTGGCAAGGTCATATTTATAGCATCACGAAATACGCCAAATTCATCAATGAAGAATACTCCATCAGTCCTATGAACTGTCCATTCAACATTGGAATTAACAGTTAAAGTGTAAATTTGACCTCTAGTAGCAATAGATGGATTATCATCTTCAGATATGTCAAGCATTGGAGATACTGATGACTCATCATTACCAAAACATCCCGACAAAGGCATACTCATGAAAAGAATGACGACAAGCAACGCCCTACCCTTATGCATGACCTAGGTGTAACGGGTGAAGTATTTGGAAATGGTGGTGCCGGGAGCGGGACTTGAACCCGCGACCTTCGGATGTCTCAGACACTCAAAGCAGGCTGTTGCGCTCACGACTAGTTTCAGTAGAAATTAAATTTCCACAAAAAAATACCCTATGAGTCCGACGCGCTACCAACTACGCCACCCCGGCAGTAAGCCGCTCGACTAACAACAACCATTTGAGTATAACCATCCTGCAAACGAGGGTTTTGGGCAAACTTATTGTTCCGCACCCTTGATGTGCAGTTCGTCATCGGCAATACGTGGTTGACGTAGATACTGCCCTGCGTGCTAGTGCTTACAATGATCGTAAGCGTAAGTCAAGTAGTGAAAAAGAGAGTGGGAAATCCACACCCAAAAAGATTGAAGCATTCGATCCAGTTGCTCATGCAATAAAGGAGTTGGCAGATGCTTACTCAATGTGGCTAGTTATTCTCTATGGGACATTAGTAGCGGCAGCAATACGTTATGTGTTAATGCCTGAAATGGAAGAACCAGGCGCAATATTATACCTTTTACCATTATTATTGGGTGCAACTGTAGTCCCACTACACAAAATATTAATTCCTAAAAAATATAATGATCTTTATACCAATGGAAATTGGTTTAGAGGAATTTTCTTATTCATATTTACTTGGCTAGCATTATCATTCATATTATCGAATCCCCCCCTTGCTGATATCGCACCCCCTACACTTGCAGGAGGAATAGATATAGAACAAACAGAAGGAATTGAGGATACTACTTGGAAGAATGGAGTATATACAATAAATCTTAATCAAGATACTGTAGATGTAGTCTTGGGAATGGCTGTAAGAGATAATGTAGATGCAGATTCTGTTCAAATAAATGCTGCTATTTATTATCGAGGAGATATGATAAAAGAGTTAGCGAATGGGACTGCAATTTCACATACCGAAGATATAGAAATGTTTGAATCTGTTACTAATTGGACGAGAGGGAATTCAATAGGGCCACATGGAAGCGATGTTGGGATGGCTTGGGACTTAGGAACTCTCGAGCCAGGGGAGTATACTCTTCAGATTACAATGACTGAACAAGGAGATCCTTGGGAAAATACTTCAGAATTGGAGTATAAGATTTTAATTATGCAAACTACTGTTCTTTGATTTGGAAACAAATTTTTGCAGTCATAGCATCTAACTGAAGTGACTCGCCTCCTCCTTCAACCATTCTAAAATCAGTTTCAGCCATTACTTCAGTGACCTTGAGTTTTTGATTCTCATCAAAAAATGTCACGCTACCTAATTCCCTATGTAATTGATTCACTAAATCTGTCCCGGCTAGACCGAATCTATCCAAGAGTTCTCTTAATCTTCTTCGGGCTGGTTGAAAACCATCTTGTTGACAAGCAAGAAAATAGCCATGCAATTCTTCAGGAGGAGCAGTCGCAGTAGTTTCGTAGATTAACTCGCGAGTAACATTGGTGTCTAATGATGCCGCAACCTGTAAAGAAGTAATGGCTTTTCTCAAATCTCCAAGTGATACGTGAACAATAGCATCAGCGGCTTCTGGATGAAGTTGAATATTTTCGCCATTAGCGACATTAACTATCATTTCTCTAACTTGATCTTCAGCCAATGGGCGGAATCGGAATACAGCACAACGTGATTGAATAGGTTCAATGATTTTAGAGGAATAATTACAAGAAAGTATGAACCTACAAGTTTCAGAATATTGTTCCATGATCCTCCTAAGCGCACCTTGAGCATCTGGAGTTAAGGCATCCGCTTCGTCTAAGAAAATAACTTTGAATTTAGTTCCAGGAACTGGTGCAGTCCGCGCAAAAGACTTGACTTTAGTTCGAATTGATTCTAATTTTCTTTCATCACTAGCATTCATCTCAAGCATATTAGTCCGATAACCCTCTCCAAATACATCTCTGGCTAGAGCTATCGCAGCAGTAGTTTTTCCCGTCCCCGGAGGGCCAGCAAACAATAGATGAGGGAAGGTTTTTTTCTGTGCATATGCTTTGAGTCTCTCAACAACTGCGCGCTGGCCTTTGATGTCACCAACTGTGCGCGGGCGATGGCGCTCGACCCAAAGTTCACTCATAGTAATCTCACCTATGCAGAGGGCTGTCCTTGAAGTTTTGGAGTGATGAATTCTAAATAATTAGTACGCTTCATCATCATTTGGAAATTCTTTACTACGCACATCTTCGATGTACTGCTTGACTGCTCCATCAATAATTTCACCTAAATCTGCATATCGTCTTAAGAATCTAGGGCTGAAATCTTTTGTTATTCCGAGCATGTCGTGTAGAACTAAAACTTGACCATCGCAATCCGCTCCTGCGCCGATGCCAATCGTAGGAATTGTCAAAGATTCACTTACTTTCTTAGCTAACTCAGCGGGTATTTTTTCGAATACAATAGAGAAGCAACCAGCCTCTTCTAATATCTTCGCATCTTCAAGTAATTTAGCGGCTTCATCTTGCCCCTTAGCCCTAACACTGTAAGTACCAAATTTGTATATTGATTGTGGGGTTAATCCAAGATGACCCATCACTGGAATACCTGCTTGTTGAATACGTTTTACTGATTCAACAATTTCCGAACCTCCTTCAAGTTTAACTGCATGACCTCCGGACTCTTTCATAATACGAATTGCAGAATCAAGTGCCGTTTTAGAATCACCTTGATAAGTTCCAAATGGCATGTCTACTACTACTAGTGCCCTATCTACACCGTTAACCACACATTGAGCATGGTAGATCATATGCTCAAGAGTAATTGGAACTGTCGTCTCATTACCAGCCATTACATTAGATGCAGAATCTCCTACTAAAATTACATCGATACCTGCAGCATCAACAAGCCTTGCTAATGAATAATCATATGAGGTTAACATAGTTATTTTTTCACCAGAGCTTTTCATCTCTTGGAGTGTATGAGTTGTTACTTTTTTGACTCGACTGGATATGGCCATTTACTCACTCCCGGTAATCTCCGAGTAACATACATGCCTTCAATTAAACGCCTATTCAGTCACTAATCGAATTCTAATTCTTCGATACCTAATAAAAATTCATCAATTTCTAAAATCCCATCTTCATTTTCATCAGCAGCATGGAAATATTCTCTCAAAGCACCATACGGTAAATCTGATTCATGATCATCGCCTGAAAAGCCAAGTGACTCCATTGCTGAAATAAATTCTTGTAAATTCAGATGATTATTACGTTCAGTATCGGCTGCATGGAATGCAGCCCAACGACGACGATGTTCGACCTCAGATGGATTTGTAAACATTAAACGGAATGTATTCCAAGGAGTAATTTTTTTATTAACATGTTTTTTACCATAGGAGAGATAAATTATAGTACCCAATATTATTGCAGATGAACCTCCAATAACCGCTTTCATACCCATTACATAGATTAAAAGTAGCCCACCAACTATCCCAAATATTTGGAAGAAGGGGAATAAAGGAGACCTCCATTTAGGATCATACCAATGAGAATTAGAGGACCTTCGTAGAACTAATACACAAGCATTTATTACAATAAATACCATTATTTTGAACCCTGAGGCCAACTCAGCAACATCATGTACTGGTAAGAAAAGAATGGCTGCTGCCATCGATAAACCTGTACCAATTATTGCCCAATGAGGTGTCTCAAATCTACCATGAACGTCTTCTAAAAAGCTTGGTAATAAATTATCACGAGACATAGCGAAAGGAAAACGAGATGATGCCATGATTCCTGCAAGAGACATAGAAATCATAGTGAATACTGCTAAAATTGCAGCTATGGCAGCAACGGTTTCACCTCCGACTGCTAGTGCGAAAATGTAAACTGGATCTTCTCTGCCATGAGTTCCATCTACATAGTTAGACGGATCAACTGAGACTGCCATAATCAATGTTACAAATACATATAACACTGTACTAAATAATAATGAAATCAAAATACCATAGGGCATATTTTTACCAGGATTTTTAACTTCTCCACCAACTGCTGCAATTTTTGTAACCCCTGCATAGGAAACGAAGACCAGTGCTGCTGTTGAGGAGAAAGATTGCCAATCAGGACCGAATGCCTCTCTGGATAAAGCCGCATCCCAATTTAGATCCATTGTAATCAAAGCCCAAACACAAATCAATAATAAATATGAAATAGATATTAAGACTATAGGGGTTTGAACTTTCTTAATACTTTTAACTCCCAGAATATTAATCATCACAATGACTACTAACATAGCCATTGCTGCATAATCTAGATTAATTGTAACACCTACAATACCTTCAATAACCCATAAATAAGCCTTAAAACCTATTAATGCAAATGCAGATTTTAACATGAAGTTAGCCCATAGACCTAATCCAGAAATGGTACCAATAAGTGGACCGAATGTATTTTCGATATAGACATAAGAACCACCAGAGGATGGCATTGCTGACGAAAGTTCTGATTTAGATATTGCACCTGGAAGAACAATTAATGCTGCAAATAAATAGGCTAACCAAATCCCACCTAATGCATCCCCTCCACCTCCAAGCTCCATCATGGCGAGAGATGGGAGGACGAATAATCCACTACCTAACATTGCAGATAATGAAAGTATAATTACTGAAAACAATCCTAATTTACGCTCTAATGCATTAGATACCTTCTCAAGTGGCTGAAGAACTATACCAATTACTTGACTCGGTGAAAGTCGATTCATAAATCTGGGATAGAATACGACTTGTTGAAGGTTTGGCAACCCCAATTGTTAATTTTCATAGATGGCCTCAGGAGCAATATGAGAACCATGTTGGCCATCACTGTTCTCATATTACTAACCAGCACTGTAAGTGGATGTATTGGGAAAAATGACATAGATCTGAATCTTGATGATGAAGAACCTACCCCTCTAAGGATTAATCATATTCAGATGAAAGGAACTCATAATTCGTATCATTTAGCTCCTTTAATACCTACAATTAGGGCATATGATTACTCTCATCAGCCATTAGACGTACAGGCTGAAGAGCAAGGAGTAAGGCAATTTGAAATTGACGTTTGGTGGGATGCAAGAGGACAACTCTACGTATATCATAACCAATATGATTTACGTACTACTTGTACCACCTTTGAAGAATGTCTCAACACACTGCTTAATTGGTCTAATGAAAATACAGAACATGTACCTCTAATGATTTGGATTGAACCAAAAGAATGGGTTGAGCAGAGTACAGACAGTACCATCGTGGTTGAATTACAAAATATGTTAGATCAAATTGAGGAAGAGATCACTCAATTTTGGCCACGTAATAAAACAATAACTCCTGATGATGTCAGAGGTGAATCGGAAACACTTTCTCAAGCAATAATGGAAGAAGGTTGGCCATTGCTAGATGAGTCAAGAGGGAAAGCAATATTTATTCTTCTATCAAGTGGCGATTTGAGAGAAAATTATCATGAAAAATACCCTGGACTTATTAATTCAAGGATGTTTACTATGTCAAATGATCCAGGTAGTTCGGAAGCAGCAATATTTTCAAACACCGATCCAATAGGAAATGGTGATGAAATAATTGGACTAATCAAAGATGGCTATATTGTCCGTTCAAGAGCAGATAACGCAGAGGATGGTGAAGCAGATAACAATGATACAAGTCGTTTGAATGCAGCAATATCAGTAGGTGCACATTCGATTTCCACAGATTATCCATCTAAAGTGGAAGGAATTGATTATTGGGTAGATATACCCAATGGAAACCCAGTAGCATGTAATCCAATTTCAGCACCAATTGATTGTACCTCTGAAAGAATAGAATCACTATAAAAAGAAAATAACTAAACTTTGGCAATTACTTTCAATTCGACTGCAATGGGAGTAGGTAAAGCACTAACTGAACATGTAGTACGAGATGGCATTATTTCTGAAAAATACTCAGCATATACTTCATTATATCCCGCAAAGTCTCTATCCATATCTACAAGCATTGAATAAACATCTACTACTTTTTCTAGACTAGAACCATATTCTTCAAGGATTATCCTAATATTATCAATGACTGAACGAGTTTGGGCTCTGATATCATAATCTAGAGGATTACCAGATTCATCTTTGATAGGTCCTCCCGGGATTTCATTTGTAACAGGTTTCCTTGGACCTATTCCACTAACAAAAATAAGATTACCTACTCGATGTAAATGAGGATAAGCCCCTACTGCTGACGGTCCCTCTGTAGAAATAAAGGGTCCATTCTCTAGAACTAATTTCCCAGCAGTTTTCTTACCTACAACGCCGCCAACAATTCCGCCTACAGGTCCACCAACTGCTATTCCTGCTGCTGCTCCTAATGCGCCTCCAGCAGAACTAAGTATGGATTTACCATAATCATCATATATTTTCTCAATAAATTCATCTGGAGCGAAAACAATGCCTTCGATGAGTTTACGGCGTCTTTCAAAATCCGTTAACTCATCATTGTCAGTCATCATAAGTTCCCCTTATTGAGTACATTACGATCACCTTGATAGTATTCTACATCATCTTCATCAAACTCTTTGTCGCCGAAAGATCCGGTAGAAGGAGTAAGTTGAATCACAGCGCCACCTGAACCGTGTAATGCTTCGTAAGCCAATACTTCACCATCGTAATTATTATGCTGTCCCATTGCCGCTGCTAACCACCAAGCGGGCTTGTAAGCAACTACTTTCTGAACTCTAATCTGTCCATGTATCTCGCGACTTAGTTGGCTCAAATCTTCTAATCGACCATCTGCAAAAAATTCTAAAATTTTCTCATTCCATTCGTTATCCTTAGAACTGTGAATTCTATCATCAACAGGATCAATATGTTCAGTAAACATTCTATTCGATAGACTTGAAACAACTACTATGACTGCCTTTTTACCTTGAGTAATTAAAGCATCACGAGCGGATTTACCTAGAACGATAGTTTCAGAACGGTTCGCATACATATTGCTAGAAACAATACATGCAGGTATACGATTATCCGGATTTAACAAACTAAGTGCGACTACTGAACCAGTATCTATAGGAAATCCTTCATAATCCACTGTACGAGCATGTAGTCCTCTTTTTTTTGCTGCAGCACAGTGCTCATGAGCAAACTCATCATCAATTTGGAAGTTATATGGCATACTTCCAAGATAATGGAAATCATCATCGACATGAGTCCAGATTGATTCTTTTAGAGCTTGGATTTGGTGACCTACAACGCTTGGCCAGGTTGTAGAATAGACTAATATTAAATCTGCATCACTTTCTTCAATTCTTTTCCTACATGTTTCAAAAGCAGCACGTAAATTAGCATAACCTTGATTAGCATCTGGGCTAAGAAGAGGCTGTGGGTGTGGTGGGACATAAAGTCCGAATAAAATAGGAGATTCATCAGTCATTTAAACACCTCAAAGAACTAACTCCCTAGTATTTGTATTGGGATCCCAACATGCGATACAGTTACCAGTACCAATCACTGATTGGTAACCATAAATCTCAGCAGGATAACTTGGAATACCCATTGCAGCCATCATCCAGATTAATCCACCAGCTTCAGTTTCAGCTATTGTTTGTTCAGTATATTCGGGCATAATATCAACTACTTCTTGCATCTGACCTTTTCTGAACATATCGATTATTTTCATATCCCAGACATATTGACTGTGATTATAGATATGTTCCCTGCTCATATCTTCGGGAAGAGGAGCCTCAGTAACGAAATGACGATGGCTTAGACTATTACTACTAATTAGAACAACTTTCTTGCCACTCTTTTCAATTGCTTTCATACAAGCTTCACCCAACGCTTTAGCTTGTTCAATCATAACTTCGTTAGAATAGTAATGTGCATTACGGTTACTTGAAATCGTAACTATTGGTTTGTCCCATGAAGGATTTAGAAGATGGCAAGAAGTAATTGTACCATAATCAACTCTAAAATCAGGGTTCCTCATCATTTTAGTAATAATCCCTGCCTTAGCAGTCTCTTCATGCATTGCTTCAGCTAATTCGACATCGACCTTAAGATCGTAATTATATCTAAACAAATTAGGGAATACTGGGTCCACTGATTTAGATTTGAATTCTGGAAGCCCAAGGAAATGTGTACCGATATAAGTCTGCCAATGAGGAGTGAAAATTACTATTGCATCATAATCAATTGTTTTCAACTTCCTAGCAAGCTTAGCATAGCCCCAACGCAGTGTTTCCCAGCCACCTTCACTAAAGGCTTCATTTTGAGGAGGATTATCAGCATAAACAAGATGTGGTGGGTGTGGAGCTAGACAACCAAGTACAATTTCGCCTTTCTTCATAGTATACCGGAGACTCTCCTTATTGATGAATGAGACGCATGGAGCAATTCAGAGTATTATATGCTAGATACCGCACGGATAGTGCATGAAGTGGGAGTCTGCTCCACTATGGCCGGTTGCTTTACCATCGATAACTGGTTTCTTACTATCACTTATTCCTTATTTTTTCGAATTCGAATACTTTAGTAAAAGGAATCTTTTAGCACCTGTATTAATTTTAATAACATTAGGGCTTTTTTTAACGTTATTACCTAATAAATTTGGAAATAAATTTGAGCTGTATCTTGGATATGTCGTCGGGCTTTCAGCATCCTATATTTTCAGAATCTTCTTTGGATTTTATGGAATTGTCGTTGTAGTCCTTGTTTGGATGGGGCAATCAACATATATGTGGCAGTATAATTTCCCACCATTTAGAATTGGTATATGGATATCATTAGGTTCTATTTCAGGGTTGTACATAGGCGGGATAATGGCCTATAATTTGTTTTGATAACGACGATAATTAATAATTCCTTCAATAACTATGCCTGTAATAATGAAAGCAGGTAAACTGACTAGGAAACCTGTCCACAACAATTCATCATCTACATAATGAGGAGTTATGCGGATTTCTCCCAAAACCCCCGATTCAAGATTGGATGTATCTGATAACCTGACTAAAATTATGTAAACATCAAACAAGTTATCTGGTGTGACTTCAAACTGTGTTGAATTATTGCTCCCTAGTAAGAATAAATCGCCTTCAGAAACAAAAGAATCCCACTCAAAAATTCCTTTTTCGACATATTGCTCGACATTATCTCTCTGTATTAGCAGCACATCAAGATCATATTCACCAACATTTGAAACATCTACATAAACAGGATCCCATAGAGTATGAACTTCAATTGTATCTAAATTAATATCGCCAATACCTACCCGCATATTTGCTTCTTCTTCATCAGTACCGGGTCCATCAACAACACCATTAATTAACCATGTTGAACAAATTAAGACGGTCAATATAGATGCAATTAACTGATTCCTATTAGGTAATAATGAACTCAACCCATTTTCATTCCTCGCACGAACTATTGGTTGTACTGAATGAACGAAAGAAGAGGTGATTATTGCTAGTAAAATACCTGGAACTATATCAATCAACCAATGTATCCCCAAATATTGTATTGAGAATAAATAAATCATTACGTTGACTGATACAAAAATATCAAATTCTCTATGCCGCCAATCTTTCAAATTTATCCCTAATTTCCTACAATGTAACCGATTAATTATTAGTAAACTAATTGGTAAGCCCACATGCAAACTGGGAATTGCATTATCCATTGGATCATTATTTGTAAAAAATGCTAGAGTGAATGTGTCATGATAAAGAAGTGCATCCATATCTGCGAGATATGTAGAGGTCACTTCAACATTGAAAAATAAGTATAATGGCACACTGAGTAGATAAATTACAAAATAATTGATAGCCGCTTTATCGGCCATTACTTCATCACGGCACAGAATATAATACATCGGAGAAAACCAAATCATAAATAAATACATGAATAAATAATGCCCAGATAGAAGATTTGTCAAAGTATCGTTTAAAAAGAACTCTTGCAGATTGTTTGTCCAGTCACCCTCTATAGCATAAATCCAATGAGTAAAACCACCCACTCTATCCTTCATAGGTTCATTATGGTGGTCAATAATCCCCTTGAAAATGAACATAAGGATATACAATAGAATGTGCCACCAGTAGCCCTTTTGCCTAATTTCACTAGGGAGGTCTCTCAATGAGACTCTTCTATCTTTTTCATCTCTAGTCAAAAAGAAATGAATCGGTAATGTCATCAGCAACAAAGCACCCATAGATGTCCCATAGGGACCAATCGGCCAATCCATCATGTCTTTCGCGCTCGACTATGGGTCATCAATCATGCGGAAGGAGAAACAACTTTTATTCAGAAACCTCACACCAACAAATATGGGCGGTCATGAAATATGGATGGCCGAATGTAAAAAAATGTATTATGCAGCAGAACCAAGGCGTTATGAAGAAGGCACAAGAACTTCAGAGGATGCAGCTAACCAATTAGGGTGCGATATTTCACATATTGCTAAATCGATTGTTTTTATGGGAGAAAAGTGCGCCATCATTGTGATTACTTCGGGATCTAATAGAGTAGATAGAAAAAAGAAATTGAAGAAAATACTAGGGTATAAACCAAGTCAAGCATCACCTGAATATGTATTAGAAAGCACTGGATATGCAATAGGAGGAGTACCACCTTTTGGTCATCTAAAAGAAACTGAGATAATAATGGATGAAGATTTGTTTAATTATGAATTAATTTGGGGAGCAAGTGGCACTGCAGATACGGTGTTTCCGATTACTCCAGAAGAATTACTAAAAATTAGCGGTGCTTCAGTTAAAGATGTAAAACAATAGTGATTATTATGGAAATAAATGCACTTATAGAGGCTGCATCAAGACTTAGAGATGATGTTGATCCGATAGGAGATAAATTAGTCATTGAAGGTTCAGTAGATTGTGTATACAATCCTCTGATGTACGCCTGGGATATACACAAGGCTTTCATAAAATTAGGAGGAGATAAAGGGGCAGACACTCTACTTCTTGGAATGAATCCTGGACCTCATGGTATGGGTCAAATGGGAATTCCATTCTCTGCAACAAAAGTTGTCAGAGAGTTATTAGGAATAAGAAATTTAGAGGTGAAAAAGCCACGTAACCCGCACCCTAAGAGAGAAGTTACAGGATTAGATTGGCATAAAGAAGAAATATCTGGCACACGACTTTGGAATTTATTAGAAGAACATTATGGAACTGTTGAGAATATATTTTCTAATGTATTCATCTTAAATCATTGTCCACTAATGCTGTTTAAAGGAGAGAGGGCTACAAATATCACACCGGATAAAATCTCTGGAAAAAATGCAAAGGAATTAATTGAAAGATGTGACCAACATTTAAGAGAATTAGTCGATATAATGGGTATAAAGAAAATAATAGGTGTAGGAAAATATGCTGAGAAAAGAGCCAATATAGCACTTAAAGGCACTAATGTCGAAATTACAAGTTGTTGGCATCCATCTCCTGCATCACCATTAGCTAATCGTAATAAAGGTAAGGATTGGAGAGATAATATTAGGTCAGTTTTACCATAAATCTAGAAATAAAGTAAGTTCTATCACACTAAGTTTCAATTCTTACACTAGTAAACAATTAAGGCGAAACATCGAGTGTCAAGTCTCATGTCTGCAATGACTACCCCCGAATACCTGATGGCGAACGCAAAGAATTATGGGAATGAAAAAGCAATTTCTACAAAGAATTCTAATGGAGCATGGAATCATGTCAGTTGGAGCAATTTTCACGATCAAACCGCATCAGTAGCTAAATCATTAATTGCTATGGGTTTTGAAGAGGGAGATAAATTAAGTATTTATTCTTACAATCGAATCGAATGGTATACATCCTACCACGCTGCAAATATGTGTAATGGAGCAGCAGTTGGAGTTTACCATACTTGCTCTCCAGAAGAAGTTGAATGGGTTGTAGGTAATTCTGACTCGAAATTCATATTTGTTGGAGACAATCCAATGGATGGAGGAAACCCTGCAAAAATGTGTGCACATCGATTGCATGATATAATGGATAAATTAGAAAAAGTGGAGACTGTAGTTGTAATGGATGGTGTCGATATGCCAGAACATGAAAAATGTATGTCTTGGTCAGACTTCATAGAGAAAGGAGCAGATGTAGATTACTCAGAGATTGAAAAAAGAGTAGCTAACATAACACCCGAAGACACATTTTCTTTGATTTATACTTCAGGTACAACAGGCAATCCAAAAGGAGTGGAATTGAGTCATGACAACATTGATTTTGAACTTGCAGAGGTCTGGAAATTACAAGAATTTGAAAGAGGTTGGGGCTATGTTTCTTGGTTACCTTGTGCACATGTGTTCGGACAATTAGTAGATTGCCATGCACATATTAGATGGGGTCTTCATATGACTGTTGTCGATGCGCCATTAAACGTTATAGATTATGCCAAAGAAGTACAACCCCACTTATTCATAGGAGTACCTAGAATCTATGAGAAAGTTTACAGTAATCTAGTTGCAAAGCTAGGAAGTAAGATGAAACTAGTAGGTATTCCAATACTTGGTGGAATCATTAAGAAAAAGGCTAAGGAGGCTATTGGAATGTCTAATTGTGTTTATGCAATAACTGGAGCAGCACCGATTAATCCAGATATTCTCAAACTATTCCACAACCTTGACATCCCATTGTATGAGGGATATGGGATGACAGAAACTACTGCTGGAGCAAGTCTTGGTTACAAAAATAACAATAAAATTGGAACTGTAGGGAAACCATTTAGTGGAACTGAACTAATGATTTCGGACTCAGGTGAAATCCTCTTCAGAGGAAGGCATGTCATGAAAGGGTACTATAAAAATCCTGAAGCAACTGCTGACACAATAGATTCGGAAGGATGGCTACATTCAGGTGATAAAGGAGAACTGGATTCAGATGGGTATGTGAAAATTACCGGCAGGATCAAAGAATTATACGTAAGTTCTGGCGGTAAAAATATCGCACCATTAGTTATTGAAGAAACAATGAAGTCAATACCTATGGTGTCGCAATGCATGTTGATTGGCGATGGAAGAAAATATTGTAGTGCGTTATTCACATTAGATGTTGGTGCAATATTAAGAGATAAACATGGAATGGACCCAGCAAAAATTCCGAAAGACCCAACTGTACAAATTACAACTTTGGAAGATTTTGGGAAAAAATTATCAGACTATACAGATAGTGAAGAAATACACAATGAAATGTTGAAATCGGTAACTGAATTGAATGGTCGATTTAGTAACCCTGAACAAATTAAGAAATTTAAGATCCTACCTAGAGACTTAAATGTAGATTTTGGAGAGTTAACTCCTACTCTGAAAATTAGAAGAATACAGATTAGAGAAAATTGGGCTGCTGAAATTGAAGCAATGTATGAAGACGCTTGAAAAGCGGTGAATCTATGACACCTGAGGCATGGATTGCTCTGGCGACAGTGTTCTGTCTAGGAGCAATGAGTCCTGGACCCTCTTTAGCAGTAGTTCTACGTAATACCTTATCAGGAGGAAGAAAACAAGGAGTAATGACTGGCATTGGTCATGGAATCGGTTTTGGAGTCTATGCATTCCTCGCAGCAGGAGCATTTGCAACTGCTATTTCAATACATGAAACCGCTGAAACAGGATTAAAGTGGGCAGGAGTTAGTATTCTTGTTTGGTTAGGATACGTTTTCCTTAATCATGCAAGAAAAGGACCTTCGGAATCTTCAGATGAAAATAATCATGGCCCACTGAATAGACAAGGTTTCGTACAAGGTTTTTCAATTGCACTTTTGAATCCAAAAATTCTGGCCTGGATGTTAGCACTTTACACACCATTTATCGAAGAAAATGTAAGTCTCGAAACTCTTCTTGGCATGGGGGCTCTGGGGATGACAATAGATGGAACTTGGTATGTGACTGTGGCATTGGTACTAACTACTGGAGGTAGAGTTGAGAAATTGAAATCTATCTCACATCTCATAGATGGAGCAATGGGTGTATTGATGTTTGTATTCGCAGGACTTATGATTGGTGGAGTTATTTGACTACAAATCCGATAATATGAAAAGAATAATCATCGAAAAGCAAAAAGATACCGGAGCTACAAAAATCCCTCCTAAAAGACCAAAACCTAGAGAACGCTTCTTAGTTATGAAACTCCAAAATATCATCCCAATATAGAGTAAAATCAGTAGATAAGGGGCGAATGCTAAGAATAATCCTGAAGGATTAACACCATTATCGCCTTCAACGTCAGCATGAAGTGTCGTAGAATCTAGTTCTATTTCTTGATCTATAGCATAAGTAAATGTTTGACCGTTCACCTGTAATAACATATTATAATCATTCATACTACCTTCACAATCCATAGGATACCATATCCCATGATTATCAGACTGAACTACAAGGTAACTAGGATTATCCATATAGTCCGTATCTAGGCGACAGTACCCCCAGTCATCATACCAGCCATTGTCAACAACAGTATGAAACCAAAAATCGTTTTCTTGTATCTCAAAAAAGTCTACTGGAGGGATATCAAAAAAAACATCTATAGTCTGATATTCTTCTCCAGAGATATTGATAATGTCTTGATCAAATGAATCGAGGGCACTATCGTCATGATAATAGTCGTCTATCATATTTTCAGCAGAAAAAGCAGAAAAAGACATGAGAAATCCTGTGAAAATAGGAATAAGGAGTAATCCTATTAAAAATTGCGACCATATGAAATTATTCGGGTCTACAGGTGCAATAGGTATAGAGGATGGACTCGAGACACTACTTACATCGCCAGTGAATAAATTCCCTTGAGCATTATCCTTCCACCAATCCGAAGATTTGTCATTCATAATTATCTAACCTTTAGATTGAATACTAATTCGAGGGTCATTTTATATCAAAACAAATGGTAAATGGAATAATAGATCGAATACTATTGCAAGAGTTCCTGCTTCGGAAGATGGGCTCGTATCGGCATCACCACTTGGAGGAGATAAACGTTGAAGTTCACCAGCATCCAGCCAGAATGATGAACAATTAGGACAACCATCAATCTCAATTAATTCAGTTAGACTTCCATCCATCTTCCTAAAGGCAAAGTCTCTAACTTTCATATCAGACTGACAAAATGGACAGCAAAGAGATACGGGAGTACCCTCATCTTTGAAACCATCATGCATAACCTCTAACTTATCACTACAAAATTCAGAGGTTGCAGAATGAGAATTTATTGCAAGACCAGCGCAACTAGGACAATGCGAGATTCCATTTCGAGAAAATACTGATTTATCACTTTCATTAGGCATTACAAGAATTGAATTATCGCGAGGACATAGCATCTTTGAGTCCACCATCATGCATCCTGAGGATTCATATGTATTCAATACTTACCCGGCATGTGACATTATTTTATAGGATTCTTCTTGTGTAGCGATGCTTTCGGAACTTCATGGAGAAGAAGGGCGTGAACCGTAAATCTCCACTAAGAATCATTACTGCAGCAGCAATTTTTGATGGCCATGATGCCGCTATCGGGATATTTAGACGTATTTTTCAGTCAATGGGATGCGAGGTAATTCATCTAGGACACGATAGAGGAGCGGATGAAGTTGCTAAAGCTGCAATTCAGGAAGATGCGCACTGTGTTGCTATTACTTCATATCAAGGTGGAGCCGTTGAAATGTTCACTCATACTAAACAAATCCTAGATTCTGCGGGTTTTGGTCATGTCAAACTAGTTGGAGGTGGTGGCGGAACTATTCTTCCAAGTGAAATAAAACACTTACTTGATTCAAATATTGCTAAAATATATTCTCCAGAAGATGGAAGAGAATTAGGCCTTACAGGAATGGTTTCAGACGCAATTGAGAGAGCCTCACAAAATAATCTACTCGACCCATCAAGGTTTGATTCGTTAAATGAACCAATAACTGCAGACAATCATGGATCTGTCTCAAAATTACTCACATTAGCAGAAAACGCAGATGAGAAAATGTTTAATCAAATCCTAGATAAAGTTCGTTCAACAGATGGTTCATCTTGTCCAGTAGTTGGTTTGACAGGCACAGGTGGTGCTGGGAAATCAAGTCTTACTGACGAATTGATGTTAAGGATACAAAGAGATAACCCTGGAACCAAGATTGCATTACTTGCTACTGACCCTACTCGTAAAAGAACTGGTGGAGCATTACTAGGTGATAGAATTAGAATGAATTCATTATCTGATGAAAACTTATTCATGCGTTCATTTGCTAGTAGAGATAGTGGCAGAGAAATTGCAGATTGTATTGGTCGCTCCATTAAAGCTTGCAAGGCAGTTGGATTTGATCTTGTAGTTGTTGAAACTAGCGGAATAGGTCAAGGTAATGATGCAATAACTGAAGTTGCGGATATTTCATTATATGTTACAACAAGAGAATATGGGGCTCCGAGTCAGTTAGAAAAACTGGAGATGTTAGATTCAGCAGATATTGTAGTTTTGAATAAATTCGATAGGCCCGGTGCTGAAGATGCATTGGCAGAAATTCGTAAACAATTCAAAAGAAATAGAGAGATGTGGGAGGCAACCAATGAAGAATTACCTGTAGTACCTACTATTGCTAGTCAATTCGCTGATGCAGGTGTGGACCAACTTTGGCAAAAATTATGTTCGCAGCTAAATGATAAATTTACTCAATCATTCATTGCAGCAGAAGCAAGAATGGGGCCTGATGGGCTCCCACATAGATCATCACCAATACCACCAGAGAGGCAAGGATATCTCGCTGAAGTATCAAGTTCAATCAGAAATTATCATTCAAGAACTGAAGAAATCACTTCCAAAATACGACTAGTACAACAACTGGAAGCTGCTGCTGAACAAATGAAATCAAAGAATAAAAAAATGGTAGCAGAAGGGCTCAAGCAAGAAGCTGATGCTGTTCGCTCTGAAATACCTAAGAGTGCTTGGGAAAATTTAGAACTTTTCAGAACCAAAGCTGAAGAATATCGCTCAGGATCAACAAGTTACACGGTTCGAAACAAAGAGATTCCCGTGAAAACTACCAGAACAACACTTTCAGGCTTAGATATGCCAAGAGTCGCTCTACCCGATTATAGTGACTGGGGCGATACTCTAGAGTGGATTAGAAAAGAGAATATGCCAGGCTCATTCCCCTATACGGGAGGAGTTTTCCCATTCAAGAGACAGGATGAATTACCTGTCAGAATGTTTGCAGGAGAAGGTAGTGCAG